>CAIVEW010000097.1 GCA_903905065.1 uncultured Bacteroidota bacterium
GACATGTCTCAAATTTACGCCGAAACTATTGCCTGTATTGACTTATGCCTTATTTTATTTATGCACACCAAATGTGGAAAAACGCACCTGACATTTAGTTTTTAAACAAAATAGGAGGGTGCCCTTTTGAGACACCCTCTATATACTACGGCTGCGACCTCGCGTGCAGGAGACGTTGCAGTGCTACGTCTATACACAATGATTTGGCTGCTACTGCGACCTCGCGTGCAGGAGACGTTGCACTGCAACGTCTCTACATCCGGTATATATAATCCCCGGTAAAAAGGCCGCGAATATCTGTATAGGAAAGAATAATACCCGTTTTCTTTTTTGCTTCATTTTTTACACTAATTTTCCTCAAAATTAAATCATGAAGAAAATAGGCATTATAGGTTCTGGCGTTGTAGCAAAGGCATTGGGGAATGGGTTTCTTAAACACAATTACGAGGTTATGCTTAGCTCTCGCGATCTCTCGAAACTTACCGACTGGAAAGAGAAAGCCGGAGATAAAGCACGTATCGGGAGTTTTGAAGAAGCGGCGAAGTTTGGAAAGATAGTGGTGCTCGCCGTAAAAGGCAGCGCAGCCGCGGAAGCGATAGAAGAAGCCGGCCCTCAAAACCTGCAATGGAAAACGGTAATAGACACAACTAACCCCATAGATGCAGCCCCACCGGAAAATGGGGTACTGAAGTATTTTACAACCTTTGAAGAATCGCTGATGGAGCGGCTGCAGACACAGTTCCCCGAAGTGCATTTTGTGAAGGCTTTTAACAGCGTAGGCAATGCGTTTATGGTAGATCCTTCTTTTGGTGAAAAACCAACCATGTTCATCTGCGGTAATAATGATGCGTCCAAGAAGGATGTACACAACATACTGGAGCAGTTTGGTTGGGAGATTGCTGATATGGGTAAAGACACCGCTGCGCGGGCTATTGAACCACTTTGCATGCTATGGTGCATACCAGGTATGCTACAGGGACAATGGAGCCATGCTTTCCGGCTCATCAAGGCATAACGGGGGCAGTCTGAATTTTGTTACTTTACATCCAATATGGAACCAATCATAACTGTCCGTGGGCTAAGGAAAAGCTATGGCGAGAAGACTGTCTTAAAAGATATCAACCTGGATATTTACCCGGGGAAGATAATCGGGTATATAGGCCCTAATGGTGCGGGCAAGTCTACGACGGTAAAAATACTGACCGGCATTATACAGGAGTACGATGGCGAAGTGAAGGTGTTTGGTAAGAGCCTTCGTGAAAATATACTTGAAGTAAAAAGTAAAGTGGGCTACATACCGGAGCTTGCTGAGTTGTATGACTTGCTCACACCGCGTGAATACCTTTTATTTATTGGCAAACTATATCACCTGGCCGACGATATAATAGAAGAGCGTTCACGAAAAATGCTGGATTCCTTTGGACTGGCTGATAATATGGACCAGCGCATGGACAGCTTCTCAAAAGGAATGAAGCAGAAAGTGCTCATCACATCGGGCTTGCTGCATAATCCCTCCATTGTAATTATGGATGAGCCGCTTTCGGGCCTTGATGCTAATGCGGTGATACTGGTGAAAGAATTGCTTCAGGCATTGAAGCAGGAGGGTAAAACCATTTTTTATTGTTCACACATGATGGACGTGGTAGAGAAGGTATCAGACAGAATTGTACTGTTGAATGACGGAGGCATAGTGGCAGATGGCACGATAGACGAACTCAGGCAAAACCTGTCTGCCGGCCAGGCAGGTAATGCGGATACCCTGGAGCAGATTTTCTCGCGCCTGACATCCGGTGGCAGCCAGGTGCAAAAAGCCGATGATCTCGCCGCAGCTATGAGTGACCGGTAGGCTAATTAGTTAAAAGGTTAACAGGTTAAATGGTTTATAGGTTCGTGTACACCCGAGTGTTCTAGACTTTAAAATGAACAAACTGCTCCTGAATATGGTAATGCTGCTCTCCGCCTTATGGCGGGGTATGGGGGCAGATATCGAGCAGCTGCGTGCCATTCTCAAAGTCCGGCTCACGATGGATGATCGCCGGCCTGCAGGCATTGGCCGCCAGCAAAGGAAGGGCAAGAAAAAGTACAGTATTTTCAGCATATTTATTTATTGCCTGGTGGGCTGCGGTTATATGTTTCTTTTGGTAACCGTAAAAGACCGCATACTGGGTCTTACCCTTTATTTTTCGGCCTTCCTTGCGATAATTACATTGATGCTGATCACCGATTTCTCCAGTGTGCTTTTCGATCCGCGCGACAAATACATATTGTTTCCCCGGCCTGTTAACGACCGTACGCTGGTGCTGTCCCGGATGCTGCATATTTTCATTTATATCTTCCGCATAGTGCTACCCATGTCGTTGCCCGGCTGGATAGCATTGGGCGTTCTCGATGGGTGGAAATCTGCGTTGCTCTTTCCGTTGACGGTTCTTTTGATGATCGGTTTTGCGCTGTTTTTTGTAAATGGGGTGTACTTGCTGGTACTTAAACTCGCCAAGGCAGAGAAATTCAAAGATGTAATTAATTATTTCCAGATCGCGATCATGGTGATCTTCTTTGCCACTTATTATTTGCTGTTGCCTATGATACGGCGCCAGCAAATACAGAACATAAGTATTACTGATTATCCCTGGGTTCGATATGTCCCTTCTTACTGGCTGGCGTTATGCTGGTCGTGGATCGGTTACCCGGTCACACTGGCGGGTACTTCTTTTCTAAGTGCCTTGGCCGTGATCTGTCCCTTAGCATTCATGTATGCGTTGGTAAGGTGGCTGTCCCCGGCATTTTCCCGCCATATGTCCGGTATTGATGCGGTAGATGTAGCCGAAAACAAAGGTGCAAGGGTAAAACGCGAAGCCCCCGGTAAGTTCTATCAAAAGTTGGCGTATGCGTTTAACCGCAGTGACGATGCGCGCGCCGGTTTTATGATGGCCTGGCTGCAGTCTTCACGCAGCCGTGCTTTTAGAATGAAGGTTTACCCGACTTTCGCGTTTATTCCCGTTTACTTTTTCTACATACTCACTCAGGACCACACGACCCTCAGGCACGCAATACTTCATCTGCAAGATCATCCTAAGCACATAATCTTACTGTACATGTCGTCCTTCGTAATGATAAATGCGATGAATTACATTGCCATATCTGACCAGTATAAAGCCGCATGGGTGTATTATGCGACACCCGTTCAGGTTCCGGGCAAAGTAATGTTAGGTGCGTTTAAGGCTGTTTGGATAAAGTATTTTCTGCCATTCTTCATACTGATTTCTTTATTCGTCTTGTATATATGGGGGGCGTCTGCGGTTCCGGACGTTATTCTGGCCTTGGTAAACGTAACCCTATTTCTGTCCTGCATTGCCCGCATCAGCCAGCGGCACTTGCCATTTTCTATGATGGAGCAAATGAAGGATCGCGGGGGCAGGGTTGCCAAATCAGTTCTGGTGATGCTGATACCCTTCACTTTGGGTGGGATTCACTACCTCTGTGTTGACCTGTATTTGCTTAAGCTGATTTTCCTGGTGTTATCTGCAATAATGCTGTGGCTGTTACTGGGCAGTTATGGTAATACGAGCTGGGAAAATATGATGAGTAGCGAAGCTGAATAATTCCGGTTCTATTGCTATTTTTACGGTTATATTCACACCCATGCTAAGAACCACCTCTTTATTACTTCTTGTTTTGATCACCGTTACTTCCTGCCACTATAAGGAACGTACCGCAGAATATAAGAAAGCGCATATGGTTGACTCAATGGTGCTCCGGGATGTTCACACCCTCTCTAATGCTGCCTATGTTGATATGCAGCACCTTGACCTGGATATTGCCGTGGATATGGACAAGAAAATGATTGCCGGCTCTGCCACGTGGAAGATCAACAACAAATGCAATGTAAATGAGCTGGTATTGGACACTTACGACCTGACCATTGATAATGTTTCCGTAGACGGTAAGCCCGCAACTTTTAAACTGGACCCACCAATAAAATTCCTTGGCAGCGCACTGCATATCCCTATAGATGCCAAAACCAGGCTGGTGAAGATAACCTATAAGACAGGTGCAGACGCCCGCGCGCTGCAATGGCTGAGTGCCGACCAAACCCATGATAAACATTTTCCGTTTCTTTATACCCAATCAGAGTCGATTTATGCGCGCTCGTGGATACCCTGTGCCGATGGCCCGGGTATACGCTTTAGTTATAATGCCCGCGTGCAAGTACCCACCGGCCTGATGGCGCTGATGAGCGCCGAGAACCAATATGAGAAAAGCGATAGCGGTATATATCATTTCCGGATGACGATACCCATACCAGCATACCTTATGGCACTTGCGGTAGGGGATATCACCTTCAAGAATATTGATGAGCGCACGGGAGTATTTGCAGAGCCGGGGATGATAGATAAAGCAAGGTGGGAGTTTGAAGATGTAGGCAAAATGGTGAGTTATGCCGAGCAACTTTATGGGCCTTATCGCTGGGGTAGATATGATGTGATCGTTTTGCCTTCCGGCTTCCCGATCGGTGGTATGGAAAATCCACGCCTTACTTTTTGTACTCCTACTATCATTGCCGGTGATCGCTCGTTGGTAAGCCTGATAGCACATGAGCTGGCTCATAGCTGGAGCGGCAACCTGGTAACCAATGCCACCTGGGACGATTTCTGGCTCAATGAAGGTTTTACCGATTATTTTGAGCGGCGCATTGTGGAGCAGATGCTAGGCAGCAGCTACTCAGATATGCTGTGGGAACTGGGCTACCAGGACCTCGTAGACAATGTGAAATCTCTGGGAGAAAAAAGCAACGACACCTGGCTGAAACTGGACCTGAAGGGGAGAGACCCGGACGATGGCCTTACGGATATACCCTATGAGAAAGGTTCCCATTTCCTGAAACTGATAGAAATAAATGTAGGCAGGGATAAGTTTGATCGCTTCCTGAAAAAGTATTTTGATGATCACGCTTTCAAGACAATTACTACCGAGGCTTTCCTCACTTACCTGGACACGGCGTTAATAAAAGATGATACAGTTTTGAAAAGAAAGCTGGATATACAGGCATGGGTATATGGCCCCGGCATACCTGCCAACTGCCCCCGTGCAGGACAAGAGCGGTTCGCAAAAGTGGATGCAGAACGTGATAAATTTCTAAATGACGTTCCGCCTTTGCAACTGGCAACTGTGAACTGGACTACACACGAATGGTTGCATTTTCTGCGCAATATGCCGCCGGCGTTGTCGGTTAACCAGCTTCACCAGCTGGATATGGCGTTCAATTTTTCCAACTCCGGGAATAGTGAGATCGCGGATCTTTGGTTTATTATGTCGGTAAGGAGCAATTATTCATTTGCGTTTCCACAAATGGAAACTTTCCTCAGCTCAGTAGGGCGCAGAAAGTTCCTGGAGCCGCTATATGGAGAAATGATGAAAACTCCGAAGGGTGAAGAAATGGCAAAGCGGCTGTACAACAGCTACCGGAAAAACTACCATCCACTGGCACAGGAAAGCCTGGACAGGCTGGTTTTGAAAAAGGTATAAATATCATTTTTGTGATTTAAAAAGGTATTTTCGATAATAAGTCAAATGTTAATGACCGGTAAATGCATTGCATTTCTTTGCTTTTTACAGCACCGATTGATTATCTTGCATATATCTTAAATGCTTGCAGTGTACTAACCTTGGCATTAATGGGGATACTTATAAAAAAAATAGTCAATAATTTTACTTTCGGCCTTATGGTGGGAGCTATGCTATTTTTTTCAATGACGCCATGCATAGCGCAGGTTCGCGGTGAGCAGGAACCCCAGAAAAACAGGCAGTGTGAAGAGAGCGGCCGGGACGAAACCCGGTGGATGACAAAAAACCTCTACCTCAGCACAGAGCAATACGATAAGGTAAAGGACCTGAATATCTATTACTCGTGCCTCATGGACAATCTAAGTCACATGCCGGATAAATCGATTGCCAGCAAGAAGAAAGGGGAGATCATCAGAAGCAAGGACGCTGAGTTCAAGGCTGTTCTATCCCAGGAGCAGTTCGAGCAATACAAGAGCCGGAAGGAGAAAAAAGTGATCCAGAAAAAATCTGCTTTTTCCGAAAGTATCTGATGCTGTTTACTGGTACTGGCGATTTCAATTTTACGAATACCTTACCACCGATTTAACTTATCAACATATCATCTTTTTAACGTATTCACCTACCTTTGCGCCATGAAAAATCTGCGCGAGATAACGTTGCCGGACCTTGAGGCGATGATGGCAGCAATTGGGGAACCGAAATTCAGGGCAAAACAGGTGCATGAGTGGGTGTGGCAAAAATTTGCCGCGGACATTAATGACATGACTAACCTGTCTAAGGCGCTACGTGAGAAGCTTTCGGAAGAATTTTTCATACCGAAAGTGAAAATGCACCACAGTCAGTACAGCAGCGACGGCACCATTAAGAATCGGCTGCAGTTGCATGATGGTTTCTACGTAGAAAGCGTTTTGATACCCACCGAAAAGCGCATGACCGCCTGTGTATCGTCGCAGGTAGGGTGCTCGTTATCCTGCAAATTTTGCGCTACAGGCTATATGGACCGTAAGCGGAACCTGGACTTTGACGAGATAGTGGATGAGGTGACCCTGCTGAATGAACTGGCGCAGAAACACTATAATAAAAACCTGTCGAATATTGTATTCATGGGGATGGGCGAGCCACTGCTCAACTACAAGAATATGATGAAGGCGATTGAGCGTATCACCTCACCAGAAGGGCTGGGCATGAGCCCACGCCGCATAACGGTATCCACAGCTGGTGTGGCGAAGATGATAAAGCAACTGGCCGATGATAAAGTGCGTTTTAAACTCGCTCTTTCGCTACATGCTGCTACCGACCATAAACGCAACGAGATCATGCCTATCAATGAGAGCAATAACCTCGCTGCGCTGATAGATGCACTCAATTATTTTTATAAGGCTACGGGGAACGAGATCACCTTTGAATACATCCTGTTCAAAGATTTCAACGACAGCCAGAAAGATGCTGACGACCTTATAAAGATATACCGTAAAGTACCTGCTGACCTTATCAATATCATAGAATATAACCCCATAGACAATGCCCGCTTTGAAAAGCCGGACGAGGAAAGGGTAGATGAATTCATGGAGTATTTGAAAGCAAACAAAGTAAATGCACACTTAAGGAGAAGCCGTGGCAAGGACATTGATGCTGCCTGTGGACAATTGGCGAATGTGGATCATGCAAACCCATAAAACCCCTACAGCTGAAAAAAAGATTCGCTAATTTGCCGCTTCTGAACATGATTATGAGAAAACCTGAGTTATTATTTCTGCTGATCATTTTTTGTTTGCCATGGTGTGCTTCCCGTTCGTTTGCGCAGGCGGCACACATAGCGCCGCACGCTCCTCCCGTACACATTAATAAATACAAGAAGAAGGACACCATTAGGGTGAGCCCGTATGCGCTGGATACACTGCTGGCGCCTATACCGATGAAGCGTGCGTATTTTCATGATAAGATAGATAAGGAACAGAAGCGCGCCGACGACGCAGATGGTTCGCCCGACTGGAAGGTGCACTATGGTAATGATTCAGCAGCGACGGCTATTATGACCCACGCGCTGCTGCACAATGTGGACCGCATACAGATCATCATAGAGAACATGCCCGCCAATGGTCGCGATTCGGTGGCCGAGAACCAGCAAAAGATACGTTATCTACAGGCACTCTGGGAATTGATGCGCCAGTACAATGGCGACCCCAAGCCCACACCGGATTTTTATAATAAGCTGGTGGCTAATATGCACGATATGCTCATAGCCGCCAATGACGATAAACTGAGGGAGTTTGTTGTGGCTAATATTAATGTATATACGCTGGACAATGGAAAGGTGTTATTGGACAACCAGCCGGCAATACGCAGTTATTTGTATACGAAAATGGGTAAGGCAGATCCGGTGATGATGGCTAGGCGGCTGCAGGATTTTGCAACGGATACGTTTGCAGGGCGGATCATCCAGGCGGCTGCATTGCGGGCGCCAGACCTGATATTTAACTATGCGACATCTACGAATGAGCTCTTGAAAAATGCAGTGACAGCCACACAGGACCAACTGGTGCAGGCGATCGTGAAGATTGCTGCTACTTCGAAATCACCGTTGAAAGCGCTGCCGTTGCTGCCAGATGTATATTATGGCCGCAAGACGATAGAAGAAATAGACACAATAGCAGCGCATCCCAATCTTTATTTTGAGAATCTCGTAAGGCTGAAACTTGAAAACGATACCATAGCACGGCACATCTATACCGAGGAACTTAAATACAGGGCGCTGACGGACCTTGTGCGGCAGATGAATGAATTGCATGAAGCTAAAGAGCCGGTACGTTTTGGTTGTGTGGATAGCCTGTCGCCCGGTGCGCTGTACTTCATCATGATCTATGGGCAAGATGAAATATACACGAGCAGCTTTCTTGGTACGTTCAAGCGCATGATGGAGCGGATGAAACCGGCCAGGGGCGATGAGTTGCTTACCTCCCTGCATTATGATCACTTCCGCACATTTATCCGTATGTGTGCCGGCTACAATACATTGTCAGATTTCCTGGGAACAATGGAAGATACCACCAAGACGGCGCTGATGACCAGCTTTATTGCCGGCCTGCAAAAGGGTAAAGTTGATGACCTGGAAGACGCGGTGGACGTGGCCGACGCTTTTGGCAGCATAAAAGACTCCGCCTTATCTGCCTTCCTGCAAAATAAAGTAAGAGAGAATTATGAACTGTCTTACAAACAAGAAAGCAAGAAAGGGGTAGTGGTGTATAGCCTGCTTGCGATGCTTTTTGAAGGAAATAAGATATCAGGCAGTGATACCGGTGCGGCGGTGGCCTCGGCAAGGCTGCATCTGCCGTCGATAAATAAGGTGCCCTTTAAGGCGCTGACAAGCGATTCCGGTATCGTGTATCAGCAAGCATTCTTTTTTGGCGACGAGGATGGGGTAGCGTCTTACGACAGCTACATGGACGACTTTAAGAAAAATCCAAAGTGGAAGATCACTAACGATTCGTTCTGGACGGTGATCTCATCTACCGAAGGCAAGCGAATTGAAATATATGCTAATCGCCCGTTGCCGGAACCGCAGGATGAAGAGGCCACCGACAGCCTTATCAGGTACCTGGACTCGAATAATATTCACCCTACGATAATGATACATAGGGGACACAGCTACCATCTTCCGTTCACGCTATCTAAGTTGAACAAGCAGGTGCGCATCGTTATACTGGGCTCCTGCGGCGGGTATCATAACCTGTCTATTGTGCTGGATCATTCGCCGGACGCCCACATAGTATCTTCAAAACAAACAGGTGTCATGGCCATCAACGAGCCTATTATACGCTCACTCAACACTATGCTCCTCGATGGTGCGGATATAAACTGGATAACCATGTGGCACGAGCTGGACGAATATTTCGCGAAGCACAAAGAACTGCTGGAGCGTTACGATGATTATGTGCCGCCTTATAAAAACCTCGGTGCGATTTTTATTAAGGCATACCGGCAGATGATGAATTAACCGGCAACGTAGTACATCTTCAGGTGACCCTTGCCTTTGGCGTGGATCTCGCCGCGGTAGGTACAAGGTATCGTATTCTTCACTAGTTCATAGGTGGTTTGTGAAATATTGATCTTACCGGATTCACAGCTTTGCTCCATTCGTGCCGCAGTATTTACGGTATCACCCCATATGTCGTAGGCAAATTTCTTTACCCCTACAATGCCTGCCACAACACTGCCGCTGTGTATTCCGATACGAATGTGAAAAGTATCCTTACCGAGTTTGGCCACACGCTCGCGCATGAAGTTGCTGATGTCTATGGCGGCCAACACCGCGTTTTCGGCATGCTTCGGGTCGGCAATAGGTAACCCCGCTACTGCGAGATAAGCATCGCCTATGGTCTTGATCTTCTCGATATCATGCTTGCTGGTGATCTCATCAAATGCCTGGAAGCAGGTATGCAGCTCATCTATGAGGCCTTGCGGGCTCATGCGTTCACTGGTGCTGGTAAAGCTGATGAAGTCCGTGAATAGCACCGTAACATTGTCGAAATGCCGGGCCTGGGAAGTACCGGTATCCTTCAGTTCCTCTGCTACTTCTTTTGGCAGAATGTTGAACAGCAGTTCATCGCTGCGCCGTTTCTCGTTTTCTACTTCAGTTTTCTGTTCCTCTACAACTATATTCTTATGTACCAGTTCCTCCTTTTGTCGTTCTATCACGGCTGTGCGTTCTTCTACGTTACGCTCCAGCGTCTCTTTTTCCCGGCGCAGCCTGCGCTCTCGATACTTGGTGAATGCACGCAGGGCCAGCAGAAATACCAGTATCTCGATCAAATACGCCCACCATGTTCTGTACCAGGGGGGCAATACGCTGAACGAATATAGTACTGGCGCACACCATACCCCGTTGGGGCCTTTGGCTTTCACCATAAAAGTGTAACGACCCTCATGGATGTTGCCAAAAGTGGCGCTCGTTTTCCGTTGTGCCGGGCTCCAGTCATCGTCGTAACCATCCAGCATATACTGGTACAGTACGTGACTTGGCTTGCCGGTTTCTATGGCATTAAAATCAATGGTGATGTGGTTTTTGTTATAGGGCAGCACCAGGTTGGCCGGTATCGGATAAAACCGCGAAATGCTGTCAAATTGAACATGCTTATACCTCTTCCTGACACTGTCCCGCTCTTTCATGGAGAGCATCCTGCCAATGGATGTAACCTCTTCGGCAATATTAGCGGGCATCGCATAGTCGTCTGCGGAAGGTGGCGTGCTTTCACTCAATTTACGGATCCTGGGTGATGCAGACGCAGGCGGGAGGTCGTACCAGCATACTTGCTCCTCGTTTACTTTAATGCTTTTGATGACCAGGGGCGGTGGCTCGGCGCTGCTGTGCAGGGCAGATGGATCAAAACGGACGAGGGCTGTTTTCTCATTGCCCGTGCCAGCCCAAATGATACCCTTACTATCCAGCAACATGCAGTTCTGGCCGCCATTAATATCTTTCACCGGGTAGCCGGTCAGCGAATTGTAGACGTCGATCTCCGAGAGGGAAGTCAGGTCGCCGGAAGGCCTGAAAATGGCAATACCTAAGTTGGTGCCCACCGCCATTCTTCCATCCGGCGTCTCTAACACCTGGGTTACAAGATTGTCTGGAAGGCCATCGGTCGTGGTAAACGTGTGGAAAATTTGTGTGCCCCCGGAAACGGCCTTAGGGTCCGAGCTTAGCTTCGTGGCAACGTCCTTGCTCATTACGCTCAGCCCTTCCTGTGTACCGAACCATAGATTGCCGGTCTTATCCTCAGCTATTCTATTTACGGTATTGTTGGCAAGTCCGTGACTAGCGGTGAGTGTCGTGAAAGACTTGCCATTATAAATGCTTACGCCACCGCCCTGTGTACCGAACCAGATATTGCCTGCTTTGTCCGCGGTAATACTTAGAACGGTATTGTTTGCCAGGCCTTGAGCTGTAGTAAATTTAGTGAACGATTTGCCATCATACCTGCTTACGCCGCCTTCGTTAGTGCCAAACCAAAGGTTTCCTGTTCTATCTTCAGTTATGCTGTACACTGCATTGTTAGCCAGTCCTTGCGCGGTGGTAAATGTTGTCAGGCTTCGTCCGTCATACCGGGTTGCACCGCCGCCATTTGTTCCAAACCACAGGTTACCGGCCCGGTCTTCGGTTATTGCATAGACTACATTATGAGCTAATCCTTGCACCGTGGTGAAATTTGTAAATGACTTGCCGTCATAATGGCTTGCCCCGCCACCATAAGTGCCAAACCATAAGCTCCCGTCCTTTTCTTCGGTGATGCTGAATACGATATTGTTAGCGAGGCCCTGGGCGGCTGAGAAAGTTGAAAAGGCGAGGCCATCGTAACGACTTAGACCGCCTCCATTTGTGCCAAACCAGATGTTGCCGGACCTGTCTTCCGTGATGCTAAAAACAGTATTGTTCGCCAATCCCTGCGCGGTGGTAAAGGTCGTGAACGATTTTGAGTCAGCGGAAGGGCCTCCTGGTGAACCTTGGGTGGCATACCGACTAATGCCCCCTCCGTTTGTCCCTACCCATATATTGCCGGATATGTCTTCGATAATACTTTTGACTACGTTGTTCGCGAGCCCTTGGGCCGTAGTGAATGTGGTAAATGCTTTAGGGTCGCCGGGCGGCGCAGCGGGGTCGTATCGGCACACGCCGCCACCATTTGTGCCAAACCAGAGCTTTCCTGACTTGTCTTCAGCGATGCTAAAGACGGTACTGTTCGGCAGTCCCTCGGCGATATTGAAAGTTTTGAACACACTGCCGTCGAAAGAACTGACGCCACCTCCGCCGGTACCAAACCAAAGCTTGCCTGATCTGTCGGTGATAACGCTATGTACCACATTATTCGTCAAGCCTTGTGCGGTTGTATATGTTGTGAAGTGTTTTGCGCCTGGCGATGTCCCCGCGGGGTCATAACAACTTACGCCCCCACCAGATGTACCAAACCAAAGTTTTCCAGATTTATCCTCGGCGACACAATAAACCACATTGTTTGCCAGCCCATTTGCAACGTTGATGGTGGTAAAGGCTTTACCATCATACCGGCTCACGCCGCCGCCATCCGTGCCAAACCAGAGATTGCCTGATCTGTCCTCGGCAATGCTCCAAACTGTATTATTTGCAAGGCCCTGCGCTGTGGTGAAGTTTGTAAACGATTTACCATCGTACCGGCTTACGCCACCGCCGTAAGTGCCAAACCAGAGGTTGCCTTTTTTGTCTGTTATTGAACAGCTCACCGCGTCCAACGGAAGCCCATTATCTGTGGTGAAGTTTGTGAAATTGGCGATGCCACCAGTACCCATCAAAAAAGGATGGCCATTGTTGTCTTTGACCGGCACGGCTTTTTCATTCAGCAGAACAGGTAGCGGCGTGCAGACCGGCGGCTCAAGGCTTATTTTATTTCCGAAGTGGTCAGTGTAAGTGCCACCTTTGTGAGTCGGTATGGCGATGGTGAGCGGCTTTGGAGCTGCCTCCAGTGTTACGATTTTAGGTTGAAGGCTATCGGCCAGATCGGCCAATACAGTCACTCGCGGAGCGACAGTTCCCGCTGGGTTGTCTGGATGCGTGCTTTTTGACGAATTGATTTCCTGCTTTTTATTTGTGCAAGAAAAAAATAACAGAAGAAGAAAAAAAACGAGGGGCAGTTTGTTCATTCCGTCTTAGGAAAGTTTTTATTTATTGCCACAAGAGCACTTCTGCCAAGATAAAACTTTTGTTTTATAAAGAGAATCAATTTATGGAAATGCA
>CAIVEW010000098.1 GCA_903905065.1 uncultured Bacteroidota bacterium
CCCGAAGGGCATCGGTTTACCTGCTCTATTATCCGCTCTTTTTCGGCTGCACCCATATTTATCCAGGGACTCTTCTGCGGGTCAAAAACATCACGCAATCCTTTCCAGCAGATCGTGGAATGCTGGCAGAGTCCCGACTTCCATATCACAGTGAGCTCGTCTTTGGTATAGTGCTTGGTTACGTCTCTCATCTAAAAACGCTTTATACAATAATGAACAATGTAACCGAATTTACGAATAATTTACTGAACATTCATCGGTACCTCGAACACCAATATATCACTGTCTGCATCTGCCACTAATTCTATATTGTCGGTTTCAGATATACCCACAGCATCTCTCCTATTCAGCTTTTGGCCGTTCACTGTTGCACTACCCTCTACCAGCAAAACATAGGCACCATGACCTGCTGTGTGCAACTTGTGCTGTATGCTACTGCCTTGCTTCAGCTCGGTGCGGTATATCCATGCATCCTGGTGTATTTTCAGGCCCTCCTCATCTTTGTCTATAGATGAAACCAATGTCTGCAGCTTGTTGATCCTGTCTTCTGGTGCAAATACCCTTTGGTCATAACGCGGCGTAACACCATGTTTGTCCGGAAACATCCATACCTGGAAGAGTTCTACGTCTTCACCTTTATTGTGGTTATACTCGCTATGCAGTATACCTGTGCCTGCACTCATCACCTGCACTTCGTTAGGGCGTATTGCTTCGGTATGCCCCATACTGTCTTTATGCTCCAGCGCCCCTTTCAACACTATGGTTATGATCTCCATATTGTCATGAGGGTGCTTTCCGAAACCGAAACCGCCTTTTACTGTATCGTCATTGATAACCCTTAGCACACCAAAGTGTATCCTGCTTGGGTCGTGGTAACCTGCGAAGCTGAAAGTATGATATGTTTTCAGCCAACCATGGTCGGCATGACCCCTGGAAGCCGCTGAATGAAAAACTGTTTTTGCCATAAAAATCCTTTTTTAGAAAAATGAATGTATATACATGTATATACAAATTCAGCGCCCTTTTGTTTATGTGACAAAATTGCAGAAAAATCCCGGTTTAAGTGACAGCCAAGCCCCCAAAATACAAAGAAGCAATAAATTGCTAAATTGCTTTATATTCACTTTAACGCTATTTTTACTTTTCAATTTTTGACTTTTAAGTTCTTATGCAAAGCATATTAGTAATAGATGACGAAAGGGCCATTCGCAAGACCCTGGCCGAGATCCTGAGTTTCGAGGGCTTTACGGTGGATGAGGCTGCCGACGGTGCCGAAGGGGTAAAAAAGATAAAGGAGAACAATTACGATTGTATTCTCTGCGATATCAAGATGCCCAAAACAGACGGCATGGAGGTGCTGGAAATAGCCCGTAACGAAAAGCCAGACACTCCCGTGATCATGATCTCCGGCCACGGTAATATTGAGACGGCCGTAGAAGCGGTAAAAAAAGGCGCTTTCGACTTTATCTCCAAACCATCCGATCTTAACCGCCTCCTCATCACTATACGCAATGCCATGGATAAAAAATCCCTGGTGACCGAGACCAAACAATTGCGCAAGCGCATCAGCAAGAGCAATGAGATGGTTGGCGCCTCCGATGGCATGCTGAAAATAAAAGACACCATCGGCAAGGTAGCCTGCACTGAGGCCAGGGTACTCATTACCGGCGACAATGGCGTAGGTAAAGAACTGGTGGCACGCAACATTCACGAACTGAGCAGCCGCGCCAACGGCCCCCTGGTAGAGGTGAACTGTGCGGCCATACCTTCCGAACTCATAGAAAGTGAATTGTTCGGGCATGAAAAAGGTTCTTTCACATCAGCCATCAAACAGCGCATTGGCAAGTTTGAACAGGCTATGGGTGGCACCCTCTTCCTTGATGAGATAGGCGACATGAGCCACGATGCGCAGGCCAAAATGCTGCGCGCCCTGCAGGAAAGTAAGATAACCCGCGTAGGTGGCGAAAAGGAAATAAAAGTGGATG
The DNA here is from genome assembly GCA_903905065.1 of uncultured Bacteroidota bacterium. Classification (GTDB taxonomy): domain Bacteria; phylum Bacteroidota; class Bacteroidia; order Chitinophagales; family Chitinophagaceae; genus Nemorincola. Next base: position 1,986 of record CAIVEW010000098.1, read on the forward strand.
TGCGCGTAATAGCCGCCACCAATAAAGACCTGCTCAAAGAAGTGGAAGCAAAGAATTTCCGCCTCGACCTTTACCACCGTCTCAGTGTTATCATTATCCACGTACCTTCTCTTAATGACAGGAAAGATGATATCCCTCTTTTGGTCACTCACTTTATGAAAGAGATAAGCGAGGAATACAAGCAGCCCGAAAAAGGAATAGACAAAGACGCCATAAAGGCATTACAGAACTATAACTGGACCGGAAATATACGCGAGCTCCGCAATGTGATAGAGCGCCTCATCATTCTATCCGGCAAGACCATTACCAAGAAAGATGTGGAAATGTATATACCTAAGTAAGAACATTTCCTGCTCATTAAATTATACAGAGCGCTTTTGTGGCGCTCTTTTTTTCTCTTCAATGTGCCAGTTCGGCTTGGATAAGGCCCATATTTCGTGAGATTGCTTTGTCGCGGCCAGGCGATGGCTATACTACGCTCCGCGCAATGACGCGAGTTTTTAAAATTTCCGCTTTTGAGTCGATAGTTAGCTCATCGAAACTGTTTCCGCTTTTTGATGGGGGTTTGCTACAAATTGAGTTTTTGTTGTTTTCTATAGTCGTATTTATTAATTGTTTGTGAGGGTATTTGTGTGAATTTCCAGCTGGCGGAAAAATTTCCGCTTTTGTTCCGCATAGGTAGGTTTTGTGTTTCGTTTAAGTTTTAACCCCCGCAAGTTGCGGGGCAGGCAGCAAAGACGCTTAGACCACCGCCGGTGGCGGGGCAAGCTGCAGCGGTCTGGGTTGCTTGCTATTAAATGTCCGCTGTGGATTTTTTTGTAAGAGCAGGACATGAGTTTCAATTATATCATTGATTATCAATTAATTAAGAGAATACGGGTGTCCAAAAATGTCCGCTTTTGTCCCAACCTGGACAGAAAATATCGGTCAGATGAGGCGGCTAAATTTGGCCGCTCATTGCCGCTTTTTGGCCGCTTGTTGCCGCTTTTGGCCGCAATGCGGCCAGTTAAATTAAATTCTTTTGCTTGCCCAAAAGTAAGTAAAGAAAAGGGCCCCCTTAGGCAATCTGCTCCGCGTGCCTAAGGGATAGCTATGCTGCGTGTTACTTGGCAGCCCGATTAAGGGGCGCTGGTTTTTATGAACTGCACTTTGTTCTTTTTATTTGTGTTCATGAACTCGCTGAAGCTCGTTTCTTTGTAGCACTATTAATCGTTCTCATGTCGGATGGGTCCAGATGCCCATTTTGCTAAGTGCAGGTCTGGCGCTTGAAAAAAGGCGCCTTTGCATGACCAGGGATTTGTTTTTCGATGCGAATATTTGCAGCACAAGGAATAGATATCAGACGGCATATCAGCATTATTTAAACTATATCAATCCGACAAATAATTCAGCTTGAATAATTTGGCTAAAGCGCCGGTTTAATGTTTTTCGAATACCCCGACCTAAAGGTCAGGGCTACTTTTGAATGCCATGATCAAGACACATTTGACATTGGCTTAAATTATTTTCCATAAGGCTTGGGGTTTAAAAAATTGAACAAAGTTAGACCCTGTCTCAAAACCTGCCAAATCGAAGATCTATGACACGGCAGGAGCTGTACAATGGCACGGCAGGAACTGTACAATCACAGAACTTTTTTTGCGCCTAATTAATTGATAGATAGTTGATTATACGTTAATGATACCTTCCCGTTTTTCGACGCCTGTTTTGGAGGCTTGATATTTTGAAAACATCAATGCATTAGGATTTTTTTATTTGTTTAAGGCTGAAAGAGACATTCTGCTAATATAAGCGCTTATCATTAACTTTATCCAATATTATAGCATACTTATGAAGCAGTTTTTACTTTGCCTGTCTTTTGCCTTAGGAATTTGTTTAGCGTCGTTTGAATCGGATGGCCAGATATATTATCATGTGACTACCGCTAATGGTACCCAGACTTTCGGTAATCTTACTGTAACCGTTACGACAAGCGGTGCTGTGGCTTACAACAATTCTAACAATTGTGGTATTAACCCATTTTATAGCACACCTAATGCCGGCGCTGCATATAAATTTTCGTTTTCCAGTCCTGTTACGGCTGTACGTACCCATTTTATAGCGGTAGGTCCGAACGACACGATGTCGGTAAAAATCAATAATTCTATTTATAACGTGACAAATTCAAACTTGTCCTCGTATTCAGGTTCCTGCAATCCCACTAACACAGTGATAGGGTATAATGGTAATATAGTGGATACCTCAAGTTCGTTGGCGGGCGCAGCCCAGTTCGATGCACAACCGGGATACGGTATCAATTCGGTTGAGTATATTGAAACGGTGGCAGGCTCGGCGGGAATTGCTTTCGACTTTTATTTTATGAGCGCATGCAACGTAATAGTAAGTGCAGCAGCAAATACTCCATGTGCAGGAGATAGCCTGCATTTGACGGCGTCTACAAATTATACCGGTACAGTATCTTACAGTTGGACAGGCCCGAATAGTTTTTCATCCAGTCTCCAGAATCCTTCTATCGCCAATGCACAAACCAGTGCATCGGGCACATATCATCTTACTACCACAATAGATACATGTACTTACCATGACTCTGTGATAGTTGTAGTGAATCCATATCCTTCAGCTTTAATAACAGCGAATAACCAGGTTTGTTCCGGAGACAGTTTGCATATGTCTGTAAATAATTCCATGACCGGTGTTACTTATCAATGGACGGGTCCCAATAATTTTACGAATGCTACATCCGGTCCAACTTTGTACAATTTGCAATTAAATGATTCGGGTTATTATTATGTCACAGCATCTATAGGCGCGTGCAGCAGCAGCGATTCTATATTCATTCATACCAAACCATCGCCCAATATACCTGTTGCCAATAGTAATAGCCCGGTATGTATAGGCGATACCATACATTTCTCCGTGGCTAATCCGCAGACGAGTGTATCTTATTACTGGAATGGTCCACAAAGTTTTAGTGTGAATGCGCAGACAACTTACCGAGCCAATGCACAAGCTAACTATGCGGGTTTTTATACCGTAATTGCAAACCTGAACGGCTGTACAGAATTTGGTATTGCCAGTGTGAGTGTGAATGCACTGGTAGGCCCGCCAACTATCAGCATCAGCAGTAATCCCGGTGATTCGGTATGTGCGGGGCAAGGTGTAACGCTTACTGCTGTGGCAGCCAATGCAGGCAGCCCGGTGTACCAGTGGAAGAGTAATGGAGTAAATATACCCGGTGCTAATTTTGCGGTTTACCTGGCAAGTACGGTGACCAATAATGAGAACTTTGTTTGTGAAGTACATAGTTCGCTATTTTGCCAGCACACGGATTCCGCTATCAGTAATTCTGAGACCATGCATCTTATTGTTGCACTGCCACCAATAATTTCTATCAGTTCATCTCCTCAATATTATAGCAGTGGTACTACGGTTACCTTTACCGGCCATGTGCCCGCGGGCAGCACCAACCTGGCCTTTGGCTGGACCAGGAACGGGCAAAAGATACCACTGGCCAATACCATAAGCTATACCAGCAGCAATGTGAGCGCAGGTGATGTTATTTGTTTTGTGGCATATAGTTCTGCACTGTGTGTAGACCCGGATTCGAGTGTGGCTTGTATGAGCCTGGCCCTGGGTGTAAATAATATGCAGACGGCGGGAAGCGATGTGAAAGTATGGCCTAATCCGTTTAATGAAGACCTCACCCTATCCCTCTCCGAAGGAGAGGGGACAGCGCGAGTGTTACCGGCTGAAGTGAAAATTTTCAACATTGTTGGACAGTTGGTGTACAGTAGCATCATTAATAGTAACAAGGCACAGATATCTACCAAGGATCTTGCTAAGGGCGTTTACTTGTTGCAGCTTACAAAGCCTGATGGTGGTAGTGAGGTGAGAAAATTGCTGAAGGACTAGCGTATATTGTTTGAATCACGGATTTAGGGGATTTCACGGATTTCGCGGATTTGCACATGGCTGATTTAAAAGGATTTCATGGAATAAAAAAGGGATCTAATAAGAAACAGACAAATAAAAGTGATCAG
>CAIVEW010000099.1 GCA_903905065.1 uncultured Bacteroidota bacterium
AAGTAGCATAGAAAGCTACTTTTTTAACCCCCAGCTTCCATTACCTAATATAACAGATAATACAACCAGGAACAACTCCGTTTTACAGCAAAAAGAAAAACCGTCTCAAAATTGCTTTTGAGACGGCCTCTACGAAACGACATCTTTTCACAAAATGATGGTAGAATATTTTTGATACTCACTAAGTATTCGTGGCCTGAAAGGTTCTTAGTCTTTAGGATGTGGTCCTTCCGGCGTGATCCGGTTCATGTCCGGCTCCATATATCTCCAGGCCGTCCGGTTTATATAAACCCTTATACCGATAGTAATACCGTAGTTACTGCCTTTGAGTGAATTTACTTCGCTCAGCAGTGAGTTGTAGTTTACACCAAGATCCTGGCCGGGCTTACCTTGTACCTTGGAGTCTGTGAGCCGCTCTGAACTGTTGTTCGTTGGATTTTTAAAAGACTGGGCAGTATAATATACACCACCTCTTATTGAAATGTTTTTCATCAGCCGGTAATTAGCTGCGATCTCTGCAGTATAACCCAATGAGCCAGTAGAGTATTTCACTAATCCTGTTGTTTTGTTGGGACTTTCATTCAGGCCGACGGAACCTCTTGCCACTCCAACACTATCCTGAAACTTAAAAAACTCATTTAAAGGCATGTTGTTTGGGTGCTTGGCAAGAAAAGCATTATAACCCGCTTTGGTCACCAGGAAGTCTGTGCTGTCCGGAATAAGTGAGTTGTCATACAGTGGCAGGTTCTGTTCATTAAGCTGGTATAGCGCCTCGTAATCGAAATTTGCATTTGTTTTGTAGGTGCTGCTTGCCTTAACGTTATAAACGATACCGGCGCTCACCGTAAAAAAAAGGTTGTCATTGTACGTGTACTTGTAAGTAAGCAACAAAGGAATGCTGGTCGTCCGCATCTTTATTGTCTCACTTATTGCATGGTCGGTTGAAATAATCTGCCTGAAATTCCCGACGCCATCTTCGGTCGGCTTTTCAAATTCTACGTGAAACGAATCCATTCCGAGCTTACCGTACTGATAATAAACGTTAACGCCAGATTCTACTCCGAACCTTCTTTTTTGATCGAAATAATAACCGAGGTGTGCCTCATAACCCAGCGACATACCTTGGGTGAATTTTAGTTTGCCCTGGTAAGCGTCATTTATTGCAAGGGGATAATTAGTAGAAAAAGCGTTGGTTTTAATTCGTTGGCTCATTAGCCCCGCATTAACATCAACATCTACAAATAAACTGCGGAAATACTCACTCCTCACCTGCCCAAACACACTGGAAACGCTGGTCAGGATGACTAAAGATATAAGGGATAAAATCCGCATAATTATTCAATTTTTTGACTGCAACCGGTAATTAAAGTACATTCCCAGCGCCAGGCGAAAAGATCCCAACTATATCTAACAATAGATGTCATGAGATCAACCGGAACACCATGCCGAAAATACAATAAGCACGAGCAAAAATAGCGAAATAATCTTACTAAGTAATGCTATCGCAATAAAAATATGTCGTTATAATCAACAACCTATACACATTACACGCCGGTCATTTTTTGCCAGGCAAGCATACCGCCCGTAACGTTGACTACATTGGAAAATCCCAGTTGCTCCAGCACCATACAGGCTTGTGCGCTCCGGCTGCCGGCTTTGCAATGAATGATTAGCTCTTCGTCTTTCAGATCGTCCAGTTCTTCAGTCTGCATGGCTGCAATCTTCCCCAGCGGTACCAGTTTACCGCCAATATTAAATTCGGCATATTCCCAAGGTTCCCGCACATCAATTATGTGCAATTGCTCACCGGCATCCAGCCTTTTTTTCAGTTCTTCTACAGTAATATTCTTCATAAAATAATATTAGAGCTTAACAATTTTTTGTGGCGCACCGGCAACGCCGTTAATTATAATATTCACCAGGTACATACCAGGCGTCAGGGAACTGATATCGACCACCTTATTGTTAGTGGCGGCACCTTGCAAAACACAATGCCCCAGGATGTCGGTAATATGATAAACAGCCTGCGGCGTTTCGGTTTCTATTTCCAGTTGCAGTCTGTCTGTAGCAGGGTTGGGGGTCGCCTGCCATTTTGGTTGCTGGAGCCTGATGTTAGAAACAGATGTGCCGATAACATGCTTGCCGAGTATCGGGCGCATCATAATTGCTCCGCTGATCAGCGACGACTGCCAGTTATGCAACACATTGAAATATGCATGGTTGGCGCCGATCCTGTTCACGTCCAGCCCGAAATAAAGTGTATCGTCCCCACTGGAGGCCGGTTGTTGCGTACCCGCATAAAACGTACCAATAGGCAGCGGGAGTGGATTATCGAAAGTATACACCCAGAAATGGTTTTGCGAATCGGTGTACTGAGGCACATAAAACTCTTGCGAGTCTATGGCCACGTCTGCACTTGCGCCGTTAACATTGCCAAGTGCAGACCAGACGAATATATTAAAGTTCTTATAGCTAGGTGCCGGCGCCTGTCTTCCAAAGTATATCGCCATACCCTGCATAGTGTCTGCCTCATTAAGGTGAAACTCTATTGCTATCCTGCCATCGAGTGTAGGCGACAAGATCAGGAAGTAGCTTTTTTCGGCGGTACCATCGTCGTAGGCCAGGTAATTATCAAATACCTGGTTCTTGATAACAGTATCGTTAGCAGACGGGCCACCAAACGGTGCCGACAGTGAATACTGTGTCTGAAAAACAACACTGGCTCCCGGAGGATACGGCGGAAAGACACTTACAGACAAAGGTCCGGTAACCTGCTTGGACCCATGCCCGGAAATAAGAGTGGCACCTATCGTACCGGCGGGAGATAAGACCGCACCGCCTGTAATATCATTCACAGCAAAACCGTAATTAACGTTCTGGAATGTCGGGCTTGAGTTTTTTATACTGTCGGACACCTGTGTTACGATTTCACCCGATGGATTTGCTATAAACTGGTTATAGGGCATGAACGAATAATCGTTGAGCAGGAAAGTCGGATCCGTAGTAAATGCAACATCAGTGATAACGGTATCACCCGCGTAGCGGTTCCGGTCCATCCTTATATAGTCCACATTCCATACGGCATCAGCCCAATAGAGCGCCGCTTTATTGACAAAACGAAACTGGAAAGAATTGTGATAATAAATAGTGTCTGTGATCGGTATCATTATCTGCCGGAATGGCTGTAGGGTTGTGCCCTTGGTAGCCCATACTTTCACAAAACCACCGTACTGATCTTTAAAATAAAGCATCAGTGAGTCCCCGGGCAACGGGTAGAAGCCATTGCCCTGCGGCTGATAGAAGAAACTAAAGTAAATACTATCTCCAACAACACTACTTGACAGATTGATGGGTTGAGAAGTGAGGCTATCACAATACCGGAAGTTGATATTGCTGAAACTGTCATAAGGGTAGCCGTGATCATCAAGGGCATCAAAGGTGGCCACTCCCCTGCTTACCGGGCTGGCGCCCATGGTGTTGTTTATATAAACCTCATAATCAACCCATTTTGTGGTATCCGGGTAAACACCATAACCGGTAAAATCTTCAAAGAAAGGCAAAGTAAGCGTGTCGGCAGTTATTGTCGTTTTCGCGTTTTTGTTAGCTACGCGATTACCAGGCCCACCAATCAGCAAAGCATTATAGTTTGTAGCGCCCGCATACTCCTGCCCGTAAACAGGACTTAAAGATGCAAATGCACCCAAAATAAACAAACACAATATTGCCGCCGTCTTGTTCACCAATTATTATCCTTTTTTAGTAGCCGTTATTTAACGTCGTTCTGCCCCGTTGTATTGCCCGAGTTGCATATCTCTTCTGGTTTTGGGTTTTGCTTGATATGAAGCGTGATCACATCACCCATTTTTATCCGGTTATGCCCGCCATCGCTTTTAAAGGCTTTGGGTTCCTGACACACGATAGTTGCGAGCATCGTATCGCTTATCTCCGACGCCATATCGTCGACTACGAGGACCGGTTGCAAATTGAACTGATTCAATATGGTCGTAGCGTCATCCACTGTCTGCCCTGTTACCTCGGGCACTTCCCACTCCGTATTACCCTGGCCATTGCCGATCACAAGCCCAACCTTGCTACCCTGCATGATCATTTCCCCGGGTTGTATGGGCTGGCCTTTGTAACGCTGTTCCAGTATGGCGCCCGCAGCTATATCCGGCCTGAATATTGTGTCGCCAACCAGTAGCTTATTGTTCCTAAGTATCATCTCCGCGCTTCTCATCGAGAGGTTCACCAGGTTGGGCATTGGTATCCTTGGTGGCGTGAGCATATTTACGGTGAGAAAAACCGTGCGCCCCTCTTTTACAACGGCTCCGGTATCCGGCACTTGTTTCAGCACCACCAGCGGCTTGGCCGTCGGCTCATAGGTAGAATCCACCAGTACTTCGAAATGCAGTTTGCCTAGCTGTGCTACGGCTACGCCCACGTCTTTTCCCCGGAGATCAGGGATGGAAACTTCCTGGCCATGCTTTGTAAACCAATGCAGGGACGCAAAAAAGCAGGCGTACAGGATGGAACATAGCGCCAGCACTATTAGGAGATTGAAAACAAAAGACTGCCTGATATTTTGGTTCATATGCCGCTATTCCAAAAGTAAAGATATTTTAACCTATGCCGAATGGTTTTTGAGGCAATCTTCCAATAATTCCCCGTAAAAATCCATCAACGTGCGGCCGGAAGCCCTTACCTGCTGAGGTACAATACTGTTCTCACTCTGCCCCGGCATTGTGTTCACTTCGAGGAAAAAAAGCTTGTTGGTATGCCGCTGCAATATAAAATCCATGCGCACAATACCGCGGCAGTTCAAATGCCGGTAAATAAAGGATGCTTTGCTTTCCAGTTGTTCTTTCAGGCTGTTATCGATCTTGGCGGGAGTGATCTCTTTGGTCACTCCGGGTGTGTACTTCGCTTCGTAATCAAAAAATTCATTCTTGCTTACTATCTCCGTCGCCGGCAGCGCATGTAAGTAACCATTTGCTTTGTAGACGCCTATAGTTAGTTCCCTACCTTCAATAAACTCCTCTATGAGTACCTGGTTATCTTCTTTAAACGCTTTTTCTATTGCCGGCAGTAATTCTTCTACATGCTTCACTTTACTTACCCCCAGGCTGCTGCCGCTTTCATTGGGCTTTACAAAAACAGGTAGTTTAAGCTGGTCGAGTACAGCGCCCATAGAGTATGGTTCGCTCTTTATCAGGTGCACGGAATTCGCTATATTGACTACATTAAACGCCTTTACGACCTTGTTACAATAGCTCTTATTAAAAGTAAGCGCAGATACTATGGAATTGCATGTGGTATAAGGTATCTGCAGCATATCAAGGTATCCCTGGAAACGCCCGTCCTCGCCTGGTGTGCCGTGCATCGCAATGAATACACAGTCGAATTTTACTTTTTCTCCATTTACCGTAAGCGAAAAATCGTTCTTATCTACGTCTATCTTTTTATCACCTGCCTGGTAATACCACTCTTGCTTAGTAATTATGATCTTAAAAACATGATATAGTTTCTCGTCAAGATTTTTTTCGATGGTTTCAGCAGTTTGTATGGAAATAACATATTCTCCCGAATACCCGCCTGCGAGCAATGCTATATTTTTCCTCATTGTTTTGGAGTAAGAATTGATGCTGCCAAAGGTAATAGAAATACTAAATTTAAAAGTTAAAATTCCGT
>CAIVEW010000100.1 GCA_903905065.1 uncultured Bacteroidota bacterium
ACCACGCGAAGACCTTTTAACCAATTAACCCTTTAACTATTTAGCCTTTTAACCAATTAACTATTTAACCCTTCAACCCTTTAACTAATCAACTCATAACCGTATCTTTGCCCTCCGTTCAAATTATTTTTGACTATGTCATCAACCTGGTTTCGTCGTAACAAAAAAGGCATTCTTACCACTACAGAAGAAAAAAAAGAAACCCCGGATGGCTTGTGGCACAAATGCCCGCAGTGCAAAGCTACCGTAACCGTAAAAGAACTGCATGACAATCTCTATGTATGTAAAGAATGCGGCTATCACAACCGTATTAATTCGACCGAATACTTCGAGATACTGTTTGACAATAACGAATACACATTGCTTTTTGAAAACATTGCACCAAAAGACTTCCTTGGTTTCGTGGATATGAAGCCTTATAACGAGCGCCTGGTTGAAGCTCAAAAAAGCACCGGGCTGAAGGACGCAATGACCGTTGGCGAAGGCAAACTCAACGGCATGGGCTTTGTGGTTGCCTGCATGAATTTCAACTTCATAGGCGGGTCTATGGGCTCGGTTGTGGGCGAAAAGATAAGCAGGGCTATTGATCACTGCATAAAGCACAAGCTGCCCCTAATGGTCATTTCCAAATCGGGCGGCGCAAGGATGATGGAAAGCGCTTTTTCCCTGATGCAAATGGCTAAAACAGCCGCAAAACTGACCCAACTTGCTAAGGCGCGGCTGCCTTATTTTTCCCTGATGACAGACCCTACTACCGGCGGCGTAACGGCTTCCTACGCCATGCTCGGTGACCTAAATATCGCAGAGCCAAATGCACTTATTTGTTTTGCCGGCCCGCGTGTTATAAAGGAAACTATAAAGAAAGACCTGCCAGCAGGTTTTCAGCGTTCAGAATTTTTGCTGGAACACGGGTTCCTGGACTATATAGCAGACCGTAAAGCGCTGAAATATAAACTTGGCCTGGCTATTGAGTGGTTTATGAAAGAAGAAGCGGTTATTGGGAATTAAGATTGGGAGTTAGTAATTGAAATTAGGATCGCGCCCCCTTTCTTCCAAAACGCAATTTCAATACCAGCCTCACGTAAACATGACCGAAGCCAAATTCCTAATTATAGCTGCAAGCCCGAACCCAATCCAAATTCCCAAATACAAATTCCAAATAAATCGCTTTGTCAGAAAATGTCTTCATAAAGAACCGGCCCGCCACATTTGAATATGCCATTGAAGACCGGCTAAAGGCCGGGATCATGCTCACAGGTTCGGAAATAAAATCAGTGCGCAATGGCAAAGTAAGTTTCAACGACAGCTACTGTTTTTTTGATAACGGAGAACTTTGGATAAAAAGCCTGTACATCGCGGAGTACGTCAATGCGGGTTATGCAGGCCATATACCTGTTCATGACCGAAAGCTACTGTTACAGAGAAAAGAGCTGAATAAGTGGCAGGCAAAAGTGAAGGAAAAGGGATATACCATCGTTCCGCTGAATATTTTCATCAACGAGAAAGGGTTTGCGAAAGTGGAGATAGGCCTAGGTAAGGGCAAAAACCTGCACGACAAACGGGAAACGATGAAATCGAAGGACGTGGAGAGGGAGATCAGACGATACCTGAAGTAAGCTACCTGCCGGCTGGCGGGTTTGAAAATGTCCAGATTTGAAAATTGCCGAAACAATTCTCATTTTACACCACCATTACCTCCAATCCTCAGATTTAAAAAACTGGCCCAAGCCGTTTCCAAAAGAGTTATATTCTAAAATAAAACGACGAGATCGAATCCCGAGTATTTTCAAATTAACCTCATTCCACTTCATCGGTAAACGTAATACCGTGGTGGCTGAGTTCTGTGAGCACAGGGCGGTACACAGACGCCATTATAGGAAGCACAACGCCAGTAGGTGGTTTGAGTTTATTTGTCAGCACCATCCTTGCCAGGATGGCTATAGGCAGGCCTACAGTTTGTGCCATTGCGGAATATTCCCTGTTCTCCCCCTTTATGACCATTGAGCTGGTAAGCTTTATCTTTCTATCCTTGTGCACATACTCTATCTCATGCTGCATGGCTACCATATCTTTTTCAATGGACGCCATCTTCCACTTGTCCAGCAGCAATTCAAGGAGGATATCTGCCGAAGTATGTTTTCCGGGTTTTAACGATATTTCTTCAAAAAGGCCTAACCATTGCAACATGGACATTACTTTATCATCTTCACCGACGCCCAGTTTTTTTGCAACATACTGTTGAATGGGCATTTTATCCTTTTGTCCCGCTTTGCTTTTTATCCAGGAGGCGTAGGTGTAACCCTTTGTGTCAAATGCATCATCCTGGGCTGTGAGGCCCAGCGTAATAATCGCATTCCATCCCTTACAAAAAGAAGGATAACGCAATGTAGCACGCATGAACGTTTTTATGTCTGGCACATCGTAAATATCCAGGTAACGAAGAGAATCACGGTTAGGATAATAAGCAAGCATACCCAGATCGCCAACCTTTACTTTTTTGTTATGCTCAAACATTTTCTCATATGGCACATCCACTTCTTTGCCTCCGCTCAGGTACCTGGCACCACCAACACCCGCGGTGATCACATTTTTGGGATTCCAGCTAAATTTATAATGCCACGGGTTGTTATCACTCTCGGGAGCAATTAGTCCCCCGCAATATGACTTAAAGCTGGTGATGGTACCGGCAACACGATGTATGCTATGTATTATTTTGTTTGCGGTCATATGATCTATGCCCGGATCCAGCCCCATCTCGCACATGAACATGAGTCCCGCCTCTTTCACGGCCTTATCCATTTCCCTCATCTCCGGAGAAATGTATGAAGACGTTATCAGGTTTTTCTTGTGTTTGAGACAGTCTTTAGCGAGATGAATGTGCAGATGCGGAGGCATCAAAGAAATGACAATATCAGCTCGCTTCACTAATGGCTCCCTATCGGATGCTTTAGAAATGTCTATTACCGCAGCTTCGGCATAAGGACTTTTTTTTATCTTTTCAGCAATGGCATTTTCATCGCCGTCAGCTACTATGACCTTCCACTTATTACGTGGAGCATGTGTCAAAAGATATTGAATAAGATAAATTGATGATTTACCGGCTCCGGCAATCAGTATTGTCTGCATACTTTTTTTGTCAAAAAAATGTAAAAATCAATGTAACTTACTCCAAAGTTAATAGTATATCCCAGTAATTTCATAACGCTATTTTACCTATATTTTTAATCAATTCATTAAATACTTAATAACATGAATACCTTATGGAAGACGAAAGACGCCTCTACCGAAATCATTAACAATATTTCCGTTAATACAATGGCGGAATTTCTCGAAATTAAATTCACGGAAATTGGCCCTGATTTTCTAAAGGCAACTATGCCTATAGGGCCAAAAACTCATCAACCTTATGGGCTGTTACATGGCGGGGCATCCGCTGTGCTGGCGGAAACAGCCGGAAGTGTAGCCTCCTGGATGGTCATCGATACGGACAACCAAATATGTGTAGGCATAGAGATAAATTGTAACCATGTTCGGGCAAAAAAAAATGGTATGGTGACGGCAACTGTCACTCCACTACATATTGGCAGCACTACTCATGTATGGGATATAAAAATACATAATGAGCTGGAAAAATTAATTTGCGTAAGCAGATTAACAGTGGCTGTAAGGAACAAGAAAGATCAAAAAACACCGATTGATGCCTAGAGAATAAAGAGAGTATATCATCTTCTCTTAGGTAAGTTAAATAAAAGGCTTGTAATAACAGGTATGAAAAAAATACAGATCGTAATGGCGGACGTTCCCCAATCGACATGTGGGCTATTAAAAAAAATACTGAGCGGCGCATCCGGGTAAAAATGCTGGTAAAGGGACAGTGATAACTTAATACCGAGAATGCCGATAACGGCATATGCACACGCTTCCAGAAAAGGATAATGTTCCATTAATTTAACGAAACCCTGCGCTACAAACCGCATAGCAAGGATACCTATAAATACACCGCACAGGATAATGAGAATATTGTTTGAAAACGCAACCGCAGCGAATACGTTGTCCATAGAAAATGCAAGGTCCATCAGCTCTACAGAGATCACTGTAGCCCAAAAAACACCTAACCTGCCAACAGTCATTTTGTACAGCCTGCTGCCGTCTTTCTCAACGTGTTTTTCCTGTTGATTCTTTTTCATTTTGCTTCTCAGCCATTTCCATACAAGAAACAGGAGGTAAAGGCCACCCACAGCCTTGAGCCACCATACTTTGATAAGAAGGGAAGCAAATACCAGGCAAGCGCCCCTGAAAAAATAAGCGCCAAATATTCCATATTTCAAGGCACGTTTCCTATTGCGCGGAGAAAGGTCCATGACCATAGTAGCCAGCACCGCTGCGTTGTCCACAGAAAGCAAGCTCTCTATAAGCACTAAATTGCCAATGATCAGCAAAGTAGCCAATGGGTCTTTTATAATTTCCTGTATCAGTGGAGACATTAAAAATTCAAAATTCAAAAGTAAAAACCAAAAACACGTTGACCTTAATAAAACTCACGGTAGGTAAAAGTAAAAATAATGATGCTACAAATTGACGAATTTAGAAGTAATTACGATAACGAGTAACTTACATTTACAGAGAAACTTCAATGGAGCTTAAAACGGGGCAATATGACGTCGTGATAGTCGGTGCCGGGCCGGCTGGTTGCGCGTGCGCCTTGTCACTGAAGGACTCGGGATTGAAAGTGGCTATGCTGGATAAATCGACGTTCCCACGCGATAAGGTTTGCGGAGACGCAATACCCGGGCGCGCGATAAAAACACTAACAAGTATCAGCCATGAATATGGGAGCGCTTTTAAAAAATTTGCCGAAAAGTTTGACACAAAAAGCACTTCGATTCATTATAAAGGGAACGTCCTGACGTTCGAATGGGTGGCCGACGCCTACACATGTACCCGTATAGAATTTGACAATTTCCTCTTTTCTTTGGTTAAAGAACATACCGCCACCGATATTTTTACCGACACACTACCCCACTCCTTCTCTACAAATGGCGCGAGCATTTCAATCAGTTTTAAAAATAAGCCTGATATCTTCAATACCAAAATAGTTATAGGCGCCGATGGTGCACAATCAACAGTTGCAAAACAACTAACAGGCAGAATACTTGACCGCGACCACCACGTGGGCTCTGTGAGGGCCTACTATTACAACGTCGCGGGAATGGAGGGTAGCAAAACAGAAATATATTTTGACCGCAAATTTCTGCCCAGTTATTTATGGGTATTCCCGCTGCCCGGCAATGTTGCCAATGTTGGTTTCGGGATGCTATCCAGCGAAATAGCCCGAAGAAAGATCAACCTTAAGACTGCATTTCATGAATTCATAGCAGAAAACCCGCTACTGAAAGAGAAATTTGCTGCAGCGCGGCAAATAGGTCTGCTTGAAGGTTTCGGCCTGCCATTGGGATCAGGAATAACAACACTTTCGGGGCAGAATTTTATGCTTGTTGGCGACGCAGCATCACTAATAGACCCGATTTCCGGTGACGGCATCGGTAATGCAATGCTAAGTGGTAAACTGGCCGCTGCTCAGGCCATCCGTTGTTTCACAGAAAATAATTTTAGCGATACATTCATGAGCGGGTACGACGCCACTTTGCTAACGGCAATAGGGCAAGAACTAAAAGCGCGATACCGCGCCCAAAGGTCCCTATCTAAAATGCCGTGGCTGTTGGATATGATATTCTTCGCCGGCAGAAACAAAGCTCTGAAACGGATTATCCAAAAGATGCTTTAACTATAGCTACTTCCCGCCGCGACTGATGAAATCGTTAAGCGCCTGCTTGTTTGAATCAAAATCAAACACGCTGCTGACTTTGTAATAGTTGTTCTGGTCAACTGTTCTGTTATAAGCGAACTTCGCGAAGGCTACCTTAGAATCTTCAAAGGAAAACAGCCTGCAGATTTCCATTACTTGTGTAGTATTCACATAATTGCCACCCACGATCGTTTTTGCGGTAGACAGTTTTGTATCTTCGAAAGAAGCACCCGAGATACTTTGTTTGGCATCACGAAATGTTTGGGGATCCATGGCCGTTGGTGCGGGGGGAGCAGGCGGAGGAGGTGGTGCGTTGTTATAACCATTATATCCGTTATTGTCCGTCGTCGTAGTGGTTGTCTGCGTTACCACCTGCCCTGTGGCAGGGTCGGTGTAGGTTGTTTCTGTTACCGTATTGGTTTGCTGTGGCTTACCGTAGCGCATGACATACTCGTCACGGGGCGCATGATAGTTGTGATCAATCTCTTCACATTTATGAAACCTCAACTTTGCATAACCCTCCCGGTCTCTGACAATTTTTAAGACCATATTCACTTCCCGACCGTCTACCGGGTCAGCGATATTTATGGTTTTCCGGATAGCAGGTGTACGGTTGTCCGCAAAAACGATCTGCACGTCGTTGCCATATTCCGGCAAACCTTCGACTCTTATCTTCGATTGCGGCACGTTATTCTGATTGATGCCATTAAGTACTAGAAAAAATTGTTCCCCGTTTTCCGAGTATACGGATAGCGCGCTTGACTCATGGTCCATCCTTCGACCCTCCTCACGGCGCTGGCCGGGCTGCGCAAAAGACAAAACTGAAGAAACAAAAATGAAACAAATTGATAAAACACTGAATTTCATAAAGACATTTTTAAAACACAATAATAATAAAAACAACCAAATACAGAACACCTTACTATATAAATACTGGTGAATAATAGCACAACAATTATTCTTACGATTTATTTAACACCGAAGCGGCATCACCTAACAAGAAAAGGAGCATAAACAGTATAACCAAAAACATACTGCTATGTACACTAAAAAACTATTGTGGCTAATACCACTCTTCGCGACCGCTGCCTGCAGCAATGGAGGAGCCAACAGAGAATATAATAGAGCAACGGCTGACTCCAGTGCCACCGGTACGGCGGCACCCGTAATAGCAACAGTTCCACCAAATCCTACAGAACACAAAATAAAGCGAACCGCGGATTTCCACTGCAAAGTGCAGAATGTTTTCAGCGCGGTAACCACGTTGGAACAACTTGTAAAAGCCAATGGAGGAATTGTGCAGGAAAGCCATATTGAAAACAGCAACTCAGAAATAAAAACAGCTTATTACAAACCCGACTCGCTACGGCAAACCCAGACCTATACGACAACCGCATTACTCACACTAAGCGTGCCATCTCAGCAACTGGACTCTATAATAAATGCCATCCCTGGATTGACAACCTTCCTGGAGTCGCGTACATTAATGCAAAGCGATGTTACCTATCAGTATATGGCTAATGAACTAAAAGGCCAATTGAATGCGTCGCATGCGACTGCAACCGCTTTGCGACTAGCCAGAAAAAGCAAGGACGCAATAGATGCGGGACAGTATGAAATCGACCAGAACGATCAACAAATCGCTCGCAAAATAGCTAACCTTCAGCTCGCCGATGATGTCGTGTATGCAACAGTCACCGTTGCCTTTTCTCAGCCCGAGCAAGTGTTTGTACAAACGATAATAAATCCCGAACATATTACCAGCATACCCTTTTATGCCCGATGCCAGGCGGCGATCAATTCCTGGTCAGAATTAATAAGTGCCATTGCTATCGCACTCATACGCATCTGGCCATTGTTGTTGTTGTCTGCAGCCGCCTGGATCATATACCGGAAAATGCGCGTCCGGAAAAGCACTGCTGCCTTAAAATCAATATAAAACGCTGAAAAAATGAGCTAGTGAACAAAGTCACTCCTCCGAAAGGGCTTTGTTCACGCTTGCTTCATCACCCTTATGATGCGGCGTGTCCTGCGGTCTGCGCGGCTGTTTTGAAGGTCAAGGACAGCCCATATAGCCGCCGGCAGCCAACCTATCAATGTAAGCTGCAGAATGAGGCAAACAACAAACCGCAGCATTCTGCCACGGAGCAGAAAAGATAAGCAGGGAAATATAATAGCGATCAACGTCATTGAAACCGATACGTTTTTACGCTATAAAGTTAGGAAAATCTCATTTTATTTGAGCTCCGTCCTTTATTTGATAGCTGGCATTGGTGACTACCATATCGCCATTGCGGAGGTTACCGAATATTTCCGTTGAGTCGTTGGATTGGTTTCCCTCGGACACATCACACCATTTAGCGACACCATTGTCGGAGACTACGACATACTTTTTCTCAGTAGTTGTAATAACAGCCGAACGTGGCGCCACAAAAGCATTCGCAGTGCCACTGGTAGGCAATATTACCTCGGCATACATGCCGGGCTTAAAAGTATTGTCTTTGTTGTCTACGTCTATTTCTATGGTCTCCGAGCGGTAGTTGCTGCTCAGGCTTTGAGAGGACCGCGACACTGCACCCGTAAAATCCTGCCCGGGCAAAGCGTTCGCTTTGTAGTGCACGTTGTCTCCATGGTTAACCTGCGCCGCATACTGCTCCGGTACATCCACTACAAGCCGTAGTTTAGACAACTGCTGCAAAACAAGCATAGGCTTTGCATTCTGGGTGCCGGGGCCCGCAAGTGCTCCTGGATGCACGTTACGCTCTGTGATCACACCGTCGAAGGGGGCGGTAACGGTAAGGTAGCTTTTCATCGTCTCCTGCGCCTTGTAGTTGGCATATTCTCCCTGGGCTGTGGCACTGTCGCCTTGCATCTTTGAGGCCGCAGCATCCAGGTCATAGGGCGAAATGGTACCGGGAGTTTTGCTGGTCTCAAGGAGACGACGATAGCGGTCTTTGCTTGTAATATAGGTCGCTTCCGCTTGTGTAAATTTCAGTCTGGCCTGGGCTACCTGCTGCTCTACTTCCGGCGCTTCAAGAGTTATTAGCACCTCTCCTTTCTTTACAACGGATCCCCTGTCCACACTTACGGCTTTCACAAAACCGCTGATCTTGGGAAATAGTTGTACGAACTCATATGGCTGCATGACGCCGGGCAGCTGCACATTGCCGCTGATTTTGCGAGGCTGCAATTCCATGGTTTTATAAGCGGGTGGCATGGGTGGTAACGCTGCCGTATCCTTTGTTTCCGCCTTCTTCTCTCCGCACGACGTGAATAAAACAATCATGAATAATGTTACCGTTATTTGAATCTTATACTTCATACTATCAATTTAAATTTTCGGGTAATAATGATGGTGACTTTAATGTGGCTTTTTGCTGCAACCATGCGTAGCACTGGGGCACTATATAAAGCGCAGCAAATGTAGAGGCAATGAGGCCGCCGATAACTGCGCGGCCAAGCGGTGCCGTTTGATCGCCTGCTTCGCCCATACCGCTGGCCATGGGTATCATCCCGGCTATCATAGCCAGGCTGGTCATAAGGATTGGCCGCAAACGGACTGACGCGCTGACCGTGGCAGCTTTTATGACATCATTGTTGTATTCTATCCGCAGTTTCTCTGCATTTGTTACGATCAGTATTGCATTGGCTACGGATACCGCGGTTGACATAATAATGCCCATATACGACTGCAGATTCAGCGTGCAACCGGTCATCAATAAGAAGACCAATGCTCCGAGGAGCACAGCCGGAATGGTACATAACACAGACAGCGATACTTTGAATGATTGGTAATTGGCTGCAAGCAACAGGAAAATAACTATGATCGCCAGCAACAATACACTCTGCAAGCTGTCTAATGTCTCGGTAAGCAGGTTCGACATACCTTCCACCTTTACCACCAATCCTTTCGGTAATTCGCCCAGCGAACCAATTGCTTTGTTTACCGCATCGGTACCGCGATGCAGATCTATTTTGTATAGATTTGCACTTACCGTTACAAACCGCCTAGGCCCGCTGCGATCATACTCGCCGGCCGAGGTATCAACCTGGAAAGTGGCTACATCCTGCAACAAAAGGCCCGCTTGCCCTGTTTGGAGGGGTATTTCTTTCAGATCGCTGATATTGTTCATGATATATTCCGGTACCTGCGCCTGCACCTGGTAAGTATAAGCACTCTTTGTATCCAGCCACAGATTCTTCTCTGTATATCTGCTAGACGAAGTGAACGCGGCTATGGAGCGGGATACATCCTGTAATTTCAGGCCCATCTGTGTGATCTTATAACGATCGAGGATGATGCTCACGGTCGGGTATTTCAAGGGTTGCTCTATCTGCATATCCCTCATGTACGGTATCTGCTTCAGGGTATTGGTGAGCCTGTTGGCGTAATCGCCTATCTCGCGCATATCCTTCCCTGCCACTTGCACCTCAATTGGTGTCGAGGCGCCCTGGCTCATAATTTTCTCGGTAAGCTCTATCGGCTCAAAAGAGACCTTTACATCGGGCAGCTTTTTATGAACTGCCGCACGAAACGTTTCCTGGAACTTGTCTTTTCCCATTTTGAAATGCTCATCCACCTGCACCTGCAGGGATGCTTCATGAGTACCGCTGTTAAAAACATAAAGGTTGGCCGTGGCATAGTTAGTAGGTGTCATGCCCACAAAGGCTGAGCTGATCTCAATGTGTTTATCAGTAATACTGTCCAATATCTGCAATACATCCAGTACCATACCTTCGGTGCGTTCCAGCCGGGTGCCATCTGGCATACGAAGCTTAACCTGGTATTGTCCGTTGTTTGTTTTCGGTAACAGATCTTTCCCTATCCACAAAAAACATCCACCCGTTGATACAAGGACGATCAACAAATAAAAACTCACATTTCGTTTTTTCCTGGTAATCATCTTCGTCAGCGAGGCAAGGAAACCAATTTTTACCCGCTCAAAGAAGTCATTTTTTGAAGGGTCGTTTTTTTCGTGTTGAAGATGGCGATCTATTTCTTTTACCTCCGGATCATTGAGCGCCAGCCCGGCGTGCGCATGCCCACTACCATGGTGATACTGAAACATTTCTTCTTTCAGTAACCAGTTAGCGACTATAGGCACAATGCTCTGCGCCAATAAGAAGGATGCGATCATGGCAAATCCGATCGAGAGCGATAAAGGCAGGAACAAAGCCCTTGGCACCCCCTGCATGATGAATGACGGAGCAAAAACCGCGATCACACAAAGAAGGATCAGGAATAGTGGAAACGAGATTTCGGTACACGCATCATAAATGGCCTGGCGCTTCGGCTTCCCCATTTCCAGGTGCTGGTGTATGTTCTCAATAGTCACTGTTGCCTGGTCAACGAGAATACCTATTGCCAATGCAAGGCCACTAAGCGTCATAATGTTGATCGTCTGCCCTGCCATCTTCAGGCAAAAAACCGCACTAAGCACCGCGAGGGGTATGGTCACAACGACCACGATGCAACTGCGCCAATCTTTAAGAAAGAGCAGCACCATAAGCCCGGTAAGTATGGCTCCGATGACACCCTCTGTCACCAGGCTTTTCACCGAGTTCATTACAAATACAGACTGGTCGAACTCGTAAGATATACGGATATCGTCCGGCAACAGACTTTGCATTTCGGGTATTTTTGCCTTTAGCTTCTGAACCACTTCCCAAGTTGAGGCGTCCGGCGTTTTTACAATAGGCATATAAATGGATCGCTTGCCATTGATAAGAGCATAGCCGGTTGTGACATCCGCACCATCTTTAATAGTACCGATATCGCGCAACAAAATGGTGTTTGTATTATCTGTTCGCACCGGAATGTCGCCAAAAGCGCTAACGGTCTGCTCCAGGGAGTTGGTGGTAGCCATATACATAATATTGCCTACGCGGATATTGCCTGAAGGCGACATCACATTGTTATGCGCTATAGAGGACACTACTTCGTCCGGCGTGAGGTTGAAGCTGCGCAGCTTATCGGGGTCAATATTTACGACTACAGTTCTTATGTTCGCTCCCACGGGTGGCGGAGCGGAAAGCCCAGGCACTGTAGAAAACAACGGGCGGATCCTGGTAGCTGCGAGGTCGTTTATTTCATCCAGTGTGCGGGTAGGACTGCTGAACACCAGCGTACCCACTGGCAGTGACGATGCATCGAACCTGATCACCTGCGGCGGTAGCGCACCCGGCGGGAAAAAGGTCATTGCCCGGTTCAGTTGCAGCGCTACTTGTGCCGATGCCTCGGCCATATCGGTACTCTCAAAAAAGGTGAGCTTTAAAATACTGATGCCCTGTATGTTCTTGCTCGATATATTCTTAATGCCATTTACATACAGAAACTGGTCCGCCAGCCTGGTAGAGAAAAAGCCCTCCATTTGTTGCGGCGTCATGCCCCCATACGGCTCTATAACGTAGATAACGGGCAAGTTAAGTTTTGGAAAGATGTCTATTGGAATTGTCCTGATCGCCAGAATTGAGCTGAAAAATACTGCTGATATGATCACCAGTACCGTGACAGGCCTTTTGAGCGAGGCTGATACTAAGCTCATGAGTTATTGTTTAAATTTTTGTAAGAAATTATCTAATTGTCCGCTAAGCCCAGCCCGTATGTAGAGCAGCTGCAGCAGTTCATCCTGCGTTATTACGTAAGTCGTTTCTGCTTGCAGGAGCACGTACTGGGCATTGGTGACATCTATCAATGTATTCAGGCCAGCTTTATACAAGGCCATCTGCTGACCATAAGCCTGCCGTGCCGACTGAAGCTGCACCGGAATCTCTTTTAATTTTTCCAGCGTGGTTTCATAAGTGGAGTTGGCCTGCTGCGCCATTGCGTTAAGCGTTGTTTGTTGTGTTTGCAATACGCTCTGCTTTGCATCAGCCTGGTACCGGCCTTCCACAAGTTCATCGTGGCGGTGCTTCAAGTCAAAGACATTATAAGTAAGCGTGAGGCCAAAAAGGTAATTATACTTGCTGTCCGGCATACCATATGCGAGATTCTCAGGGTATGCGCCGGAAGTGGATATACCCGAATTGCGCAGCCAGGTAGCACCAATAAAGCCAAAACGAGGCAGGTATTTTTTGGAGATGGTGTTATTGTCTGCCAGTTGCTGCTCGTATTGTTTCTGGTAAACCTCAAGCAGCGGATGACCGGGCGAAATGCTATCCGTTTGCGGAACCAATGTAATATTTTGCAAAAGAGCCGGCGCAATGAGGGATGTGTCAGGAAAAATATTACTTGTGTTAATACCTGTGTAAGCGCCTACCGTGATGCGGTCGTAGTTGTACCGGTCCAGCGCCTGGAGGTAATTTATACGGGCCTCTGAATAGGCAGCACTGGCGGTGCTGCTATCCACACCTGGTTTTAGCCCACTGAGTACCGTAGCCCGGATAGCGGTGAGTATTACGGTGGCACGTTGCATGTTCTCGTTCTGGATCTGCAGGAGACGGTATTTTTTCAGCCAGTCGAGATATAACGACACTATGTTTTCTGTAAGGCTGTATTTATCGCTATTAAGGTTTGCCTCGTTGACAGCCAGTTGGGCTTTAGCTACTTTTTGCTGCGCATTATAATAGCCAAATGTGTAAAACTCCCATTTCAACAGGGAGATCGCAACATTACCTTCGTTAGGGTTGTCTTTTACCGACGCATAGCTGCCGGGTGTGGACGGAACGACGCCTAACGAAAAATATGCCCCCTGCAACGAATTGTCAGTACCCAGGTTTAACTGATCCTGCAGTGTCAGAGATGGGAGCCGATTGCCATTTATGGTATTTACGTGTGCCTTGCCAGCCAATACCTCCGACTGCCGCTGACGCATGAGCGGGTAATAGGCTATTGCCTTGTTCACCGCATCATAGAGGTTCAGTGTTTGCGCATTTCCGGCAAACGGTATCAACAACGCGAGGACAAAAAACCGGCGCATCCTGGTGCACCAGCATACTTTGTGATCCATAAAATAATAATAATGAAGCTGAAAAGCTTTAGAAATTAAAAAATAATCTGTGAGAATTATACAGCAAATGGCGGAGGGCCTCTTAAATTGTAAATGGCAGGATGCGCATTGGCAGTGTATATGTTATATACACCAAAAAAAAGCTTTGTTGGATAAATAGCTTTGGCGGTGAACGACCAAACCTCAGGAATGTTCAACTCAAAGAATCCGTTCTTGGCTTTTATGCGGATAGCATTCCTGTTTACTTTGCTACCGCCATTTTTAAGATCGGAAGAAGACGGAACTGTATTGCGGGGCGATGCTTGTGAAACAAAACTTGAACCACGCTCCTTTGTAAAGGATTTTAATTCAATGCCCCGGCCCTGGCCGGTGTTGAACAGCAAGAACAAAATGGGCAAAAGAATAAAAATGATCCTTTTATTCATTGAGCCAAAGGTATACAATAATTTTAAATGAGAAAACAAGCACTGGACAACTACATAAAAGATTAACAAAATGAACCCCGAAAAACGTAGGACACTACCCGAGCAATCAAAAACCCAACCTTTCTAATATTTCTATGGTCTTTTAATTAATAAAAAGCGATTTTCCGTTACCCCCAAAACAACTTCTTATGGCCAAACGCCCGATTTACTATTTAGCTATTGCAGCGATGATCTGCATCATGACCTATGCATGCACCAAAAAAGCCGACTATTCGCAGACAGATCATACGGTCGGCCTCACTTCAAAAATGAGAAGCTGGTCTGGCAGCTCAGATGGGCACTATAAGGGCGACACATTGATCCCTCCTGCTACGGCTAATGAAGACTGGGCGAAAATATTTAACCGCATTATAACGGACAGCTCTTTTTCTGTTCAGAAAGTAAACGGTTTCGCAGTAAGCATACCGAACATGACGCTGATATATCGTGACACTGATTACACAATAAATGCCGTGCGCTATGATTCCACTGTTGCCGGATCAGGCACCAGCTACCTGCTGTATTTCTACCTTGTGGACAGCGCATACTATGAGTACCACAGCTTTTATGGCTACAACAGCGCGGCCAACCAGTATTACCAGACCCATTTGTACCTGCATACCGTGCATGAATAGCCTCCCCGGATTGCAAATAAAAATGGCCGGGAGCTTTGAGCGTCCGGCCATTTCCTTTTATTGTCCCGGTAGCACCAGGAATAATTTCTTAAGATTTAACGTACATCACTTCTTTTACCAGCTTCACAGTACGCGGCACATCGGGTAAATACAGAGCCACAAGATTCGGCGCATAGTGCATATTAGCATCCGCAGAGCATATGCGGCGAATTGGGGCATCCAGGTAGTCAAATGCCTCCTTTTGCACACGATAGCTGATCTCAGACGCTATACTGCCGAAGGGCCACTGTTCTTCCACTATTACCAGGCGGTTGGTCTTCTTTACAGACTCCACAATGGTTTGCCAATCAAGTGGGCGTATTGTGCGGAGGTCTATCACTTCAGCACTGATATTTTCCTTGGCCAGCTCATCCGCAGCACCCATGGCCACCCGCATCATCTTATTATAAGAAACGATGGTCACATCTGTGCCTTCACGCTTCACGGCAGCCTTGCCTATCGGGATCAGGTACTCTTCTTCGGGCACCTCACCAGTATCGCCATAATGAGACTCAGACTCCATGAATACAACAGGGTCCTGGTCGCGGATCGCTGATTTCAAAAGCCCCTTTGCATCATATGGATCAATGGTAGAGATCACCTTAAGCCCGGGCACGTTTGCGTACCAGTTCTCAAATGCCTGGGAGTGCTGCGCAGCAAGTTGACCAGCAGAACCGTTAGGCCCACGGAATACGATAGGGCATGTGTATTGCCCGCCGCTCATAGACACTACTTTTGCCGCATGGTTTACGATCTGGTCTATCGCCAACTCGGCAAAGTTCCAGGTCATAAATTCAATTATTGGGCGAGTATTGTTCATTGCCGCCCCCACACCGATGGCTGCAAAGCCAAGTTCGGAGATAGGCGTATCAATAACCCGTTTAGCTCCGAATTCATCCAGCATGCCCTGGCTCACTTTGTAGGCGCCGTTATATTGGGCTACTTCCTCGCCCATCAGGAATACGGCCGGGTCACGGCGCATTTCCTCTTCCATTGCTTCTCTTAATGCTTGTCTTAGCGGTATAGTGCGCATCTTTATGTATTTATGTAATTTGAAGTTAGGGCCTAGGATTGGTTCGCAGTGTGCTCTAAGGATATCAATCCAAATTCCAAACTACCAACCTGCCTGTCGGCAGACAGGTTCCAAATTCCTAACCGAGCGGCAAAGATAATCAACCAAAGTTATTTTCCCTCGGGATGAAAGGTGACCTTACTGAATGAGCTGTCTTTTTTCATTTTAACGACCAGGCTGGTATCTGTGAGCTCAGTTACTTCCCAGGTTATGGTGTCATGCTGCATTTCAGCGTTCATATCGGTAAGGCGCAGCATATTATCCGCGCCGAGGGCCCATTTGCTGGTATCCATATTGCCGTTGAACGAAAGGTAAGCCATCCCATCCGGCTTAAAAGTGATAATCGTATTGGTTACGCTCCTCATTTGCAGCGCTTTTGTACTGTCAAAACGCACCTGTATTTCCTGTCGCAGGCAATCCATATTCGTTGCTCCGTACAGCGCCATATTGGTGCCAGGATCGCCATTCTTGCCAATGGTATCTATATATTGCTGGGTCTTTATGTAAAAACTATCTATATCCTTATTTTCAAGCCTTACCGAATGCCATACCCCCACTATCCCCTTTTTATGATTGCACGAAAAGAACGCAACCATAAAAAAAAGAAGGGAACCCAGGATTATTTTCCTCATTGGTATATCTACGCGGTTACTTTTTATCATCATCTTATTTTTCCTGGTTTCCAGGCATTAGATATTTCTTTGTTTCGAGATCATATAGAGCAAACCCACTTCCCCGCTTGTCCAATAAAAACCCCCTGCTGCCATTTTCCGGAACCTGCAGGGTAAACTTTTCCCGCGGAAACTCGTGCTGCTGAAACAATATCTCCATATTTACTGGCCCGGGCTTCAACTCTGAAATGATGCAGTAGTTCTTGCCATACCTCGGCAGCATCTTCCCATCCAGCTTCACATAAAACGGAGTGGTCTTATCACCTTGAATATACACGTACGAAAACGGCTGAGCTGCCGCTTTAAAGACAAAGACAACGAAACATACCAGGATCAAAATGTTTTTTAACCGCATCTCAATTTACTACCTTGGAATTTGGAATTTATACTTGGAATTTAACCGGTTATTCCAGCTCTATTAGTACCGCACCTTTCTCTACAGCTGTACGCTCGCCTACTTTTATTGACTTTACCGTTGCCTGCGCCGTCGCCTTCAGTATATTTTCCATTTTCATGGCCTCCAGTATTATGAGCGCATCACCTTTGTTTATCTGCTGTCCTGCTGTTACCAGCACTTTCAATACCATGCCCGGCATCGGCGCCTTTACCGGCTCTGCTTTTTGCATAGACCGGAGATCCATTCCCATATTCTTCAGCAGCAAGTCTATCGGTTCCTGTATGCTTATCTTATATTGCTGGCCGTTCACTCTTAAAATTACCTCTTTCGTTTTGCGGTCGGTACTCTCAATGATAGCCGTATAGCTTTTGCCGTTGTACAAAATGCTGATGAGCCCATTCGATTGCCATGCTGCGTCCCACTCAACAGCCACATCACTTATTAAAAACTTCCCGTCCTCCTGCTTTATCGAAAAGGTATCCTTGTCATTAACTGTGGCCTGTAACATTCCCGCGTAATAGATTTTAGTGTGCAAAAATAGTGATTTGCTATTGTATCAGGAACTCTGTTTCAACGTTTTCAGATAGTCCCTGATGCCATAATCAATAAATATTTCTTCGTTTTTAGCAATCGGCTTAATCGCGGTAAAAAGTAATTCGCTATCCAGTTTCGACATACCTTCATACTCCTGCAGCTCATATTTTGCATTTGGCTTGTCCATGTTGTTGTATAACGATCCATAGCCCAGCGCCATCAGTACAGAGTCCCCCTCATATTCGTATACATAACTATGAAGGGCAGTTTTCATAATAAGGGCAGCATCCTTCCTCCACAATATGAGTATGGGGCAAATTTCTATTGTTTCGTTCACCTTAATATCCTTTGAAGCAAAAACCCCTCTTCCGGCGTTCTTAATACCTGACTTGGCGATGTATATCTTACTGTTCATATTTTACTATAGCGGGTTAGCGCGGGCGGAAAGGTCTGATTATTTGTCGACATTATTGTACATCAAATTTATCCGCAGAAAATGTTAGGCGGATGTACGGTCCAAGGTAAACCCAAATGACGAGCCGACGCCAACTTTGCTTCTTACATTAACGGTTTGCCCATGGGCTTCAACAATGTGCTTCACTATAGCCAGGCCTAGTCCGGTGCCGCCTATTGCACGCGCCCGGCTACGGTCGGCTCGGTAAAAACGTTCGAAGATGCGCGGCAGATGTTCCTCCGCTATTCCCGGTCCATCGTCAGATATTTCAATGTATACGTGCTTATCGTCCATTTCGTAGCAGCCTGCAATCACAGAGCCTTGATCGTTACCGTACTTTATGGCATTTTCCACAAGGTTCACCAGTACTTGCTTTATTTTCTGCTTATCCGCATTCACGTATATCGGTCGTTCGGTGCCTTTTTTAAAGGTCAGGTGGATATTTCGCTCTTTTGCCTTCAGCGACAGTTCCTCATAAACATCCTTTATAAGGTCTTGTATGCCGAATGATTCCTGTATCACCGGTATTTTACCTGACTCCAACTTTGATATTTCGTCGAGGTCATCCACCAGGCGCACCAGGCGGTCTATGCTCTTTGATGCGTTAGTTAAGAACTTCCTGTTTACTTCTTTGTCTTCAAGGGCACCGCCCAGTAAGGTGTCCACATAACCTTGTATGGAAAAGATGGGGGTACGTAGCTCATGGGCCAGGTTCATTAAAAACTCCTTTCTGAATTGCTCATTGGCATGCAGCATCTCTATTTCGTCTTTTTTCTGCATGGCCCACTTCTCCACATCCTCGCTTACCTCTTCAATGGATTTTTGCGGCAAAATGTTTTTATAAAAAAACTCTTCCTTCTTTGTTGCCTTGATCTGGTAAATGAATTTGTAAATGATCTTGATCTTCCGGTAAATAAACCGGGTCAGCGTGTAATAATATATCCCATATATCACTGCGAAAGTAACAATGAAAACAAGGATAGGAGTATACCACGGTTGGTGTAAGAACAAGCTCAACAGCGCGTTGGCAGTTGCAATAAGCGCTGCGGTAATGAACGACAATAAACGAGGGGAAAGGTTTTTGGTATCCAGTACAGACATGCGACTAAGATAAGGCAAAAAGTGATATTGGGTTCGGCACCTGTTATACCTTTTGGTTAAATAAAGCATTTGCAATGTGCAGAACTGCGAATACACCACTCCTGAAAAGTCAATTTTACGGACACGAATAAGTTCAATAAGTAATGGCAGGGCCAAATATTCGAAAATCGTATCGTTGCAAAATTTTGAAAAACGAACATGGAATAGATTTAAAAACACATACCTAGTCACCATTTACTGTTTAGGCCAATACAAATCGATTAAAACAATATTTATTAAATTTCTTCCTATTTAAGCAAACCGTTGTAATTTAGTAACCCCAAAAACGCTACACATGGAACAGATGATAGTGGAATACGATTATTACAGTGATAAGATCCACCCACGGTGCCTGGCAGAATTTCAATCACGTGTAAAACATATATACAAAGACCACAGGGTTACGGTCATTTGCCAGGTAAAGGAGCACACTGTGAACAAACACACAAAGTTGCAGTTGTGGCTGTTGCATCCGGAGCTGCAGGAGTGGCTTAATGACGCAGAATTGAAGGAAGTGATCATTGATAACCTCAAGGAGAAATTTGAGTTTTGTGTGATCAACTACTAACGCACCGCTGGTTACTTAGGCTTCAAACAACTGCAGTTTGTTCAGGTTCCGGTAAAGGCCTTCTTCTATAGTTATCAATTCCTGGTGCGTGCCACTTTCTTTCACTTTTCCCTCTTCCAGCACCACTATTACATCTGCATTGCGTATGGTGGATAGTCGGTGAGCGATCACAAAAGAGGTACGATTCTTCATCAGGTTTTGCAAAGCTTCCTGCACCAAAGATTCCGATTCAGAATCGAGTGAGCTTGTGGCTTCATCAAGGAGCAGGATGACGGGGTCTTTCAATATAGCTCTGGCAATAGCCACCCGCTGCCGCTGACCACCAGAAAGCTTTACACCGCGCTCCCCTACTACTGTTTCGTAGCCTTCAGGGAAACCCATGATAAAATCATGTGCATTTGCTTTTCGTGCTGCAGCATGTACATCTTTAATACTTGCGCCAGGCTTGCCATACGCTATATTCTCAAGAATAGTTCCTCCGAATAGAAGTATGTCCTGCGGTACCAATGCCATCTGCTTACGAAGTTGTGTGAGCGGTATTGTTCCGGCCTCTTTACCATCAAACAAAATCCGGCCCTTATCCGGTTCATAAAACCGCAGCAGCAACGACGCCAATGTGCTTTTGCCAGCGCCGCTCGGACCTACAATTGCAATCTGCTGGCCGCTGCGGGCCTGTATGGTCACATCTTTTATTACTTCTACTTCTTTTCGGGATGGATAGCTGAACCCGATATTTTCCAAAGAAACGTTGCCGTGAAGCCTGAACTCGTCTTGCAACTCCACTGCAGCTATCTCCACATTTTCGGATGGCTCCTTCAGCAATTCACGCACACGTTGCGTGGCGCCCAACGTTTTCTGAAGCTGCGAATACAACTCCGCAAAGCCAGCCATCGTGCCGCCGACAAATGCGGTGTAAACCACAAAGGCGGTAAGGTCGCCAAAAGAGAGATGCCCCTGCTGCATGAGGCCCGCACCGTACCACACGACAAGTACTATTGCCCCAAACACACTGAACAACATGAATGAAACAAATATGCCCCTGAAACGGCCATTGCTGATAGCTAGTTTTACCACATCGTTAATGCTTTTAGTGTACCTTTTTATTTCATACCACTCATTTGAAAATGCTTTTACATTGCTTATACCTTGCAACGTTTCCTGCACTATTGTGCCAGATTCGGCAAGCTGATCCTGCGCCTGGCGGGACAGCTTGCGGATAAACTTGCCGAACACAAGTGCAATAACTATAATGACCGGCACAACCGATAACATGAGAAGAGTCATTTTCATGTTTATATACATGATCATGCCCATACCAATAATGAGAACAAGTATGCCGCGCAATATTTCGGCAAAGACACTGGTTACCGCATCCTGTATCTGCGACACGTCGGCAGTTATCCTGCTGGAAAGCTCTCCCACCCTGCGCTGCGCAAAGAAGTCCATAGGCATAATGATCATGTGCCGGTAGATATCAGTGCGCATATCCGCTACAGTGTGCTCACCAACATAAGTAAACAGGTATATACGGAGGAAAGAGAAAACCATTTGCACCGCCAAAACTGCTATCATGATCAGGGCAATGGTACCGGGCGTGAATGCGAAAGGCCCCGTGAGATCCCCATGGGCGCTGTCTATCAGCTTCTTCAGAAGGAACGGAAATGCCATGGTAGTGCCGCTGGACAAGCCAATAAACACAAGGCCTGGGATAAAAACACGGTTGTAGGGGCGCAGGTAACGGAATATCACCATTGCCTCCTTTATCGATTCCTTACTGATCTTCACCTTTGGTGATTCTTCCTTATTGTCTCCTCGTGGTCTGGCCATAATCTAGTCGTAAATCGTAAGTCATTAGTCGTAAGTCTGAGACTTCGACTATGGAAATTGGCGCAAAGGTACCCAACCGTGTGCTTCAAAATTATTATTATCGGTAAATGTTTCCGTTTGGTCGGTAGATGATCCCATCATAGCAAAATACTTTTATAGTTTTGTCGGCCAATTCAAATGCAAATGACCGTAAAACGTAATGCCGCTCTGGGATTCATCTTCATTACGATCCTTATCGACGTAATTGGGTTCGGGATAATCATACCCGTGCTACCTGCCCTTATCAGGCAGCTAACCGGCGGTGACATCACTGTTGCTGCTAAGTATGGTAGCTGGCTTACGTTTGCCTACGCTATTATGATGTTCATTTCGTCCCCCTTTATCGGTTCCCTAAGCGACCGATACGGCAGGCGCCCTATTCTGCTGTTTGCACTTGCGGGATTAGGTATAGACTATCTTTTCCAGGCATTTTCGCCTACTATCACTTTACTATTTATTGGTCGCATTATTGCTGGTATTACCGGGGCTAGTTTTACTACTGCCTCCGCCTACATCGCAGATATCAGCGCTCCGGAAAAACGCGCACAAAATTTTGGAATGGTGGGCGTAGCCTTCGGGCTTGGCTTTATTATAGGCCCTGCGATTGGTGGCTTCTGTAGCGAGATAGGGAAGCACATGGGTCATACTGGCATGTTTGACTGGACAGTTCGCCTGCCATTTGTTGTTGCAGCGGTATTCAGCTTGCTGAATGTGCTTTATGGTTTCTTTGTACTACCGGAATCGCTGTTGCCGGAAAACCGGAGAGAATTTGATATCAGGCGCGCTAACCCGATCGGCACGCTCAAACAATTGCGGAAGTATAAAGTACTCATTGGTCTGTCCGTGTCTTATTTCCTTATCAATCTTGGCTCACATGCTTTGCAATCCAACTGGAGTTATTATACGATCTATAAATTCAACTGGAGCTCGCTTATGGTTGGCCTTTCCCTGTCGGTAGTCGGACTGTTGGTTGCAGCGGTACAGGGTGGCCTGATGCGCGTTGTTGTTCCGTGGCTTGGGGAAAAAGTATCTGTTTTTACTGGGCTATCTTTTTTTGTAGTAGGAATGATATTGTTTGCATTTGCCAACCAGGGATGGATGATGTTCGCCTTTTTGGTTCCTTATTGCCTTAGCGGTATCGGTGGGCCTGCTATGGGCGGCATTATGGCGAACCAGGTACCGAATAACGAACAAGGTGAACTGCAGGGAGCCTTAAGCAGTCTTATGAGTATTACGGCATTCCTCGGCCCGGTGCTCATGAACAATCTGTTTGCCTGGTTTACCGGAGATAACGCTCCATTTAAATTTCCCGGTATGCCATTCATTGCAGGCGGACTGTGCGGGCTATTGGGTATAATGTTTGCAATTGCCCCGCTACGACACTACCACAACGCAAAACAAGCAGCGAAAACCGAGGCGTAAGTTTTATTCCTTTTTCCTGTTTTTATAGTCAATGATACGTTGGTTGCGCGCCTTGTCTTCGGCATCCTCTGCCTTTTCTTCTTTTTTTATTGCTTTCCTTAGCCGCCTCTTTTCCCTTCTACCGGTTAGCCGGCGGTATTCCTTTTTCTCTCTCCTTTCTTCACGGCGGACAGCGCGATCTTCAGCCTTTGTGTATCCCACCTGTGCAGTTGAAGGAGTTGTTGCCAGCAAAAAAAAGAAAATAGCTATAAAAATGTACCTGTTCAATCCTGGGTGACGCATTTACGATATATAAACCAACTACTATAATAGAAATATGAACAAATACCTGGCTGCAAATTTAAGCAAAGAACAGCAATATACGTTTGAGGGCGCTATACTAACAGTATACAGGCCGCCTTGCGGCAGCCTGTATAAGTGCTTAAAATTGGCGCTATTATTAATGACGGTAGCCATGGTCATAATGTCCGTGACCGTAATATCCATGACCGTAGCCACGTCCGTAATACCTATGTCCATAATACGGCCTGCCGTAGTATCCCCCACCAACAACGACCGGCACTGGCGGTACATAAACCGGAGGTACATATACCCTGGGGGCAGGAATGTATGCCCTAACCACCGGATGTGGCACATACCAACCTCCTCTATGATAACCTCTCCAATGCTGTGCACTGGCGGTAGAACTAATACCTGCTGATAATACCATTATCAAGAAAGCGGTTGCAATGACTTTGAATTTCATAACGTGTTGTTTTTTTGTTACACTAGATAGATGCAAAGAGCCTTCCAAAGTTTAATGCAATAATCTATAAACGCAGCAGAGCTGCCTTTTTAACATATTGTTGAACACCTACTTGAGCCTGTCTATCTTTTTATTCACAATTGCCAATTCTTCTTTGAGAAGGTCACTTAGCTCTTCCAGGGCTTCACGGTTATCATCGATATCTTTGTGCGAGCAAGTAAGTTTATGCTTCAGTTCGCGCAACTTGTTCCGGATGTCTTTGCCTTTGGCAGGCGCAAAAAGCACACCGGTTACCATTCCCACGGCCACTCCTGCGGCGACAGTATATAATACGTTTTTAGCCTTGCCCATAATTTCTGTTTTTTAGAATTTAATGCCCTCGATCTTGCGGTTAACTTTACCTAATTCTTTTTGCAGCGTTGACTTGATCTCTTCCAGGGACTCCCTGCCATCGTCAATACCATCAGCTACTGTACCAGATAGTTTCCGGGCACGCTTCAGCAATTTTTTTCTTGTTTCGGCGCCTTCTTCCGGGGCAATAAGTACACCAAGTGCTGCGCCAATGGCAATACACGCACCGACTCCTAATAATACTCTGGTTGTCTTGTTCATAAAATATGATTTAAAAAGTTGAAAGCATTCCACAAAAGTATAACAAGCAAGGCCTCAAAGTATGACGCTCGTCATCAGCGGCCATGATTGCAGTTAGCAGCATACAAAGTCCATGCCGTGGATAAAATGTAGCCTGATTTAGGTTTTATCTGTATTTTTCCACTAGCATCTGTTTCTATCATGAGATACATTCTTACCGTATTCTTTTTGCTGACCGGCTTTACCATGCTGGCCCAACGTCACAACAATATAAACCCAACCGAGGAATTTAAGGTAACCGGTGCGATAAAAAAAGAAATGACGATCAGCATTAATGACCTTCAGAAGCACCGCCAGGAGTACATTGGTGATATTGTGATCAGGAATCACCGTGGTGACCCTAAGGATACCATAAGAGGACTGAAAGGCATACTGTTGAAGATCATGCTGGACAGTGTGGAAATGAACGCTGAAAAGCCGAAGGAGTACAGCGAGTTCTATATTTCACTCATAGCATCAGACGGTTACAAAAATGTCTATTCCTGGAACGAAATATTCAATACAGAGGTAGGCAATCATATTTACATCGTTACCGAAATGGACGGTAAAACCATCGGCCAAATGCAGCAGCGCATACTCGTTATGTCGTTAGCAGATATAAACACTGGCCGCCGGCATTTGATAGCACTCGCTAAAGTAGAATTTAAAAAGGCAGAGTAAACTCATTTCTTCTTTTTCGATGCCTTCGCTTTTGGATTGTAGTCCAGCGCGATCTTTACCCACCAGGCGAGTTCTTTTTTTGTTTTCAGGGCCTCTTCGTACACATAAACAAAGCTTTTCATCGACTTGCCTTTCATAATCACCTCCTCACAACCATTCTTCTCAATGAGCATATCATGCAAGTCAGGATCTATGCGCACCATCAGCCGCTCCATGCCGCTTACACTTATACACATTTTCCCATTCACCATAAAGGTGACACCCCTGAACATTTCTTTTTCCTCTACTTCGGGCACCTCCGCAAGCAGTTCTCTTAATCTATCGGCAAGTTTTTCGTTGTAAGGCATAAATAAGCTTCAATTGTTGGATTTCAAGTTACTTTTTAGGCTTTAATGTACTTGCATATTCATAACTCTTGTCGAAGTAATTTTTAAGTTCTTTTGTCTTCTTCAGCAGGTCATCGGGAATGTTTACCCAGTCCTTCTTTAAAGCACCATAAGAGACCACGGGGCCTGTCTTATATTTTTCCACAAACGCTTCCTGGTCGTCCTTTGAAAGCCGAAACACTACCGTCCCATCCGTATTGATATAAGAGAACATATGGCCATTCAGTGAGGTATACGGGACGGTATCTTCCTTGCGTACTACATCAGGATTAGTGGCAACGAGTTTATCATAGAGCGCCAATTTTTCAACGGGAATATTGCTTTCTTTTCCTGGTGGCCATGGCATATCGATTTGTTGCTACTAATTTAATGATTTCCTCAAAACACCCAATACTCTGCCAAAAAATACCATAGAACTGTATCGAGGCACAGTATTTACTCTTTACCTGCTGTATCAAAGCCTGTGATGATGAAAAAGATAGTTTTTTGTGCAATAGCGATAGTGGTGCTGTTTGCAGCGTGTCAGAAGATAAAGAACCTTGCTAATATTAACTTTAACATCCCCTTTTCGCAATCAGTTACGTTACCGGATGTACAGGGTTTCCCGTATGGTGCTACCCTACCCGGCGGTGGCCTGAACCTGCCAATACCTCCGGTAGAAGTAGCAATTAATGCGCAGCAGATATTTGACCAGTATCACGCAAGCAGTAAGAACCTGGTGGAAGCAAACCTGGCCAATGCGGATCTCCAAATCACCGCGCCTGCAGGGCAGTACTTTGACTTTGTGGATTCGATACAGGTGTTCATTTCCACTGAGGGCCTGCCTGAAGTGCTAATGGCTTATTTGTATAATGTGCCTAAAGGTCAAACCAAAATTAACCTTATTGTCGTCCCGGGATTGAACCTCAAAGATTATGCGGTACAAGACAGCGTAACCTTGCGGCTAAATGCTCATGTGAACGCCATCCCTGCATCTGGTACGCAGATGCTAACAGAAGGAGCTTTTCACATTACGGCGAATCCCCTGTAGATTTCGAAAAGGAATTTACTTCGTGTCCAGTATCATCGGTGTGCTACCCTTCCCCATTACGATGATCTTGGCATTGGAAGATGCGGCAAGTTCCTTCATGGTTTTTATTTGTTCGTACTGAAGTTGTTTGTCAGTAAGGCTTTCGCTGATGATACGCTGATAGTCGGCAATACCCTGTGCTTCTACCCTTTTCCTATCAGCCTCCTGGCGCTCTTTCTGCAGCACGAACTGCATTTTTTGGGCATCCTGTTCTGCATTGATCTTTGATTCTATTGCATTTTTTACGGAGGCTGGTAACGCTATGTTCCTGATCAGCAGGTTCTCCAGCAGCAGGCCTCGCTTAGCGAAGTCGTCTTCTATTGCCTTATAGATACGTGCCTGGAATTCATCGCGCTTGGTTGAGTAAAGCGAGACCGCATCATAGTAAACTGCGTTGTCGCGAATCTTGGTGCGGGAAATCGGACGCACTATTTTGTCTTTATAATCCAGCCCGGTTTGCTTGAAAAGATTGGGTGCGCTCTCCGGTATCACGCGAAAGAGCACAGTGAGATCAATGGTTACCTCGAGGCCATCTGCGCTAAGCACGCGTATTGCGTCGTCACCAGCTTTATCACCTTCGTTGTGCACCCCGCTCATGGTGTAGTTTTGCGTACGTGTTTCAATAGGCTCTATATCCAGTAAAGGATTAATAAAATGCAGGCCGCTGTACAAGACAGTTGACTGTACATTGCCATACAGCTTTTGCACGCCCACATGGCCGGCGTCTATTTGTACAATAGACGATGTTAAAATTCCAATGATCACAACAAGGCCGCCAAGCCCCATGATGGGCTTGCCATATACGCTACGCTTATCATTAAGCATTTTGGAGAGTACATAGCCGGCAATAAAAATTACAACGCCTATAATGAAGAATCCCATAAAATTGGTTTAAGATCAACAACAAAAGTAGAATGATTTACGGCAATTCGGCAAAAGAAAAACCTCCCGGCATGAGCCGGGAGGACAAGGTAAGAATAACAACTCCTGTTATTACATATTGGCTAATGAGGTAATGTTCCAACTCTCCACCAGATCGGGAGTAAGGTTGGGGATATAGAACTGTGTGGCTCCGCCAGGCAACCTGCCGCCGCCACTTCCTTCGCCCTTCATCCGGCGAGACTGGGCTACTGTTTTTTTCCCAGTATCTTTATCTTCATAGACATCGACCCGCGACATTGACGCAAAACCGCCAAAGAACCCATAAACAGGAACTCTAAGCGTAATTTCCAAAAGGAATTCCAACGAATTCCAGTTCTCTTTTACGGCGGAGGTGACACGGCCATACTCGCGTATGCTCACACCAAAATGCCTGGCCATGCTGAGCTTCTGCCCCCACCCCGCATCGTGTTTATATTCATTATATGGACTCCACCATTGTGACATTGCCGGCTTTCCAGTGACCCTATCGTTAAAAGACAGGTTAGTATCGCCATTGAATTTGTACAACCTTGTACCCTGTGGTATCAGGTCCTTAGTAGGACCAGCTCCACTCCTTTGAATAAAAGCATTCTGGTGCTCCATCGGTAAACTCGAGAAGTCAACATTCTCATTAAGTATCATGGTCTATGTTTTTTTGAGGATTAGATTGCAATTTATAAAATAGGATTTAGAAAAGCAAGTTTTGGCAACTTATTATAAAGACAAACCTAAAACTTAACTTCGCGACGAATCTGACTGCAATTCGCATGCGTTCTGAAAAATAAAAAATTTCCGCGGGACGATCGAAAATATCAATTACCATGAGCATTGGAATATCGAATAAAATCAGGCAAGCCGTGCCAGCTGATCTGGCTTTCCTAAAAAATATAATCGACTCAAACGAACTATTTCCTTCAGATTTGCTCGACGAAATGATCTCTCCATTTTTTCAGCAGCAAAATGAGGATGAATACTGGCTGGTCTATGAGGCGGACAAAAGCTCGACTGCCATTGCCTATTTTGCCCCGGAGCGGATGACCAGCGGAACTTATAATTTGTTCCTGATCGCTGTCCATGCCGATTTTCATGGTCAGGGGATCGGCAAAAAATTATTAACCCATATTGAGGAATTCTTAAGGGATCGTGGAGTACGAATCTTACTGGTAGAAACATCCGGCCTGCCGGAATTTGCAAGAACAAGAGCTTTTTACGAGCAAAACAACTACCGGGTTGAGGCAAGAATTGCCGAATTCTACGCAAAAGGAGAGGACAAAATTATTTTTTGGAAGTCCCTGAAATGATCAGACATATTTGTAGCATACGATTACGCTAAAGACGTCTGGATAGCTAAAGAAATATTTAAAAACTTGTTTTTTCATTGTACTTTTTCCTTTCTACTTTTGATACGATGCAACTAAGCATTTTTTTGACTTTCGACTACAAAAAGAATGAGTGATAATTATATAGTTTCAGCACGTAAATACCGCCCGCAGACGTTTGACACGGTTGTGGGGCAGGAGCACATTACTACCACGCTGAAGAATGCCATAAAGAACCAGCACCTGGCACATGCGTACCTGTTTTGCGGTCCGCGCGGTGTGGGCAAGACTACTTGCGCACGCATACTGGCCAAGACGATAAACTGCGAGCACCCTACTGCCGACATGGAGGCCTGTGGTGTGTGCAATACTTGCGTGAGCTTTAAGAATAATACTTCTTTCAATGTCTTTGAGTTGGATGCGGCAAGCAACAACTCCGTAGACGATATTCGTGAACTGACGAACCAGGTACGCTTTGCCCCGCAGCAGGGTAAGTACAAGGTGTATATCATTGATGAGGTTCATATGCTGAGTGCGGCGGCATTTAATGCTTTCCTGAAAACACTCGAGGAGCCCCCACCCTACGCTATTTTTATTCTAGCCACGACCGAGAAACATAAGATACTCCCAACCATACTCAGCCGCTGCCAGATATTCGACTTCAAGCGGATAACTACGCACGATATTGTGTCGCACCTGCACAGCATAGCCACCAAGGAAGGAATGGTAGCCCAGGAGGCTGCACTGCATGTAATAGCCCAGAAGAGCGAGGGCGCCATGCGCGATGCCTTGAGTATGCTGGACCGGATAGCCAGCTTTACCAATGGTATGCTCACTTACAGCAATACCATGGAGCACCTGAACCTGCTGGACGCCGATTTTTACTTCCGCATCACAGATAGTATGCTGAGCCAGGATGTGGCCGGCACGCTGCTGTTGCTGGACAGCGCACTGGAAAAAGGTTTTGAAGGCGATGTGATCATAAACGGACTTGCGGAGCATTTTCGTAACCTGCTGCTATGCAAAGATGCCCGTATGGCAAAGCTCCTGGACGTGCCCAATGACCACCGGCCGATGTATCATGAGAAGGCCAACCAGGCGCCGCCGTCGTTCGTACTGTCTGCGCTAAATGTGATAAACGACAGCGAACTACAATACAAAACGGCTACCAACAAGCGTTTGCACGTGGAAATGTGCCTGATCAGGCTGTGTTTTTTGCTACAGAGTGTGTCCAGTTCCCATGGTTCGGCTGGGCTCACCATGACAAGCGGGGCTGATGATGTAAAAAAAAAACTCTAGTAGTGTAGGAAATACACCAGTTAGCGGTTTTCAGTCGGCAGTAGGCAGTTCTCCTGGGACGATTTCGCAGTCGGTAGTAGAGGCGCAGTCACTGGCTATTGAAAAAGAATATGCCGTAAATAATATAGTTGAAAATATTGTTGCCGAGGTTACTCCCTCGACGGCTCCGCCGCCCGCCTATACGGAACCACCGATAGCCACAGTAATTCCTGAAAGTGCCCCTGCCCTCAAGCCGGCCACTGGTGCAAAACGCCTGAGCATGGATATGCTGCAGGACCTGGATACCGAAGTGGCCAAAGCCGCAGCCAATCAGAACCAGGAAAAAAAAGTGCTTACGGTCGAAATGGCCAACCAACTATTTGAGGCCTACAAAACCAGGCTGCAGGCTACAAATAAGACCGTGCTGCACTCCCAGTTTAATATGATGCGCGTGGAAGTGCACCCGCCAGATGAGGTGAGGCTTATATCTCCGAGCGCGTTTACAGATGGCTATGCCAAAGACCAGAAAACCCCACTTATAGATTACTACCGCGCGGAAACCGGTATGATCGTGCGCATAACCACCGAGGTGCAGGAAGACGAAAACATAAAGGCGGCTCAGAATATAACCGTGCTGAGCAAGAGCGAAATGTTTGAAGCCATGGCCACAAAAAATCCGAACCTGGCTGCCCTCAAAGATGGACTCGGAATGACGATAGAGTATTAATTTGAAAATTCGACAATTTGGTGAGTAGACATCTCTGGTTTCGTCTCAGAATCTGCCTATTAGACAACCAAAGTATGAATTCCATATGCCAAAAAACCTTATCGGCATGCAGGTTCCAAATTCGCCTAAGATGAATTACATTTGAGCTTTAAAATAGAATAATTATGGCGGAAGCAGTACGTATGCCCTTGCTGAGTGATACGATGAAAGAAGGTGTGATAGCGGAATGGCACAAAAAAGTAGGCGACACAGTAAAATCGGACGATGTAATTGCAGAAGTAGAAACCGATAAGGCCACTATGGAAGTGATGCCATATGTGGACGGAACACTTCTTTATATAGGTGTAGAAAAAGGAAAAGGAGTGCCGGTGAACGGCATTATGGCGATAATAGGCAAACCCGGTGAAGACTTCCAATCGATATTGGATGCCGAAAAGGGCGCGAAGCCTGCAGCCGACGCAGCACCTGCACAACCACAGGCGGCTCCGCAACCAACGGCTCAAGCACAGCCTCAGCCTGCTGCGGCTCCTGCTCAACCGCAACCCGCAGCACAGGCAGCTCCTGCGCCTGATGAAAGAGTAAAGGCCTCTCCCCTAGCCAAAAAACTGGCTGAAGATAAAGGCGTAGACATAAATGCGGTAAAAGGTACCGGCGATAATGGCCGAATCATAAAGCGTGATGTGGATAGCTTTACACCGGCAGCAGCTCCGGCGGTTGCGAAGGCAGCGCCGGCAATACAGTACCAACCCGTGGGCACTGAGGGTTATACCGATACACCACTCTCGCAGATGCGCCGTATTATCGCTCAAAAGCTGGCAGGCAGCAAATTCAGCGCGCCTCACTTCTATCTCACTATGTCCGTCACGATGGATAAAGCAATAGATGCCCGTAAAGCCATCAATGACATGTCACCGGTGAAGGTGTCTTTCAATGACATGGTTATCAAAGCTGTTGCTATGGCGCTGCGCAGGCATCCGGAGGTAAACAGTTCCTGGATGGGCGATTTCATCCGCCAGAACCATCATATCCATATTGGTACTGCGGTGTCCGTAGACGAAGGGTTAATTGTGCCGGTTATAAAGTTTGCCGACCAGAAGTCATTGTCTCAGATCGCAGATGATGCAAAAACACTCATAGAAAAAGCGCGCACCAAGAAGATCACTCCGCCCGAGTTTACCGGTAATACCTTTACCATCTCCAACCTTGGAATGATGGATATAGATGAGTTTACGGCTATTATCAACCCACCAGACGCATGTATACTGGCTGTAGGAAAGATTGCACCGACACCGGTTGTGGAGAATAATGCAGTGGTTATACGCCAGATTATGAAACTAACTTTGAGCTGCGACCACCGCGTGGTGGATGGCGCAGTAGGCTCTAAGTTCCTCCAGACGCTTAAAGCCCACCTGGAGAACCCGGTGACGATGCTGGTGTAAAGCATCGGAAGTATGATTAAAGCAAAGCTTTTTCAATTCATCCGTGATCTCAAATGACTCAAGAAAATCCAGCCGGCATCTTACCGGTGGTTTATCGTACCACCTTGAGTTTGCCATCTACCAGGGCTACGTATATCGACATCTGGTATTCTTTGTCGCCATGATCTTCTTCTGAGAATCTGGCCAGTAATGGATCATCGGGCAGCAGGCCTACCTCAAAAATGCGGTCATCGCAATAAGGCTTCACGTAGATTTCCTCTCGTAGCAGATGTTGTTTTTCCGGAGGATATTTAAAGAATTCATCTACCAGGAAGGTGCGGAACTGATGAAAAGTGGTGTGCTGATCGAGAAAATATGCAGTGGAATAGTCATTCATTTTTGGAAGAAACTCATGCGACAGCGCCTCCATATTATCGTCTGAAGAAAACTTAAACAAAGTAAGTGCATAGTCCTTAATGAATCCGGCGTCCTTTATTTTCTCATTATGGAGCAGCAGGTGAGAAAAGTCATGTACCTGGTTATCAAAATGAAACTCGCCACCTGGCTTTTGATCGTAATTGAATTTTGCGAGCACTTCCCCACCTTCCGGGCAGGAAATCTCACCTGGCTTGTATTGTTTGATTGCGCCATGCAGCTTTACCTGCTTCATTGCCCCAGCCTGAACCGCGCTTGCCGCATCTATCTCCGTAGGCACTGCAACTATACGCACAATATTGTTATGTCCTACCAGGTAATGATTGATGGCTGCCGCATGGTTGGAATAAAATTTGGAATTTGACCTCACCGCTGGAAAACCATTTACAAATACCTCCACGTGGCACGCCTGGGCATCAAAATCAATATAGTATATTGGTTGCATGGTCTTTTCACTTTCGGTTAAACAAAATTATTTCCCAGTTGGATTTATCACGGTGTTGCCGGTGCAAGCGCTACCAATGTTGATATGCCGATCAAATTTTTATTTAGGGTAGTGACGAATGCACCATTCAGATAGGTGTCAAAGTCGTCGTACTTAACATATTTAGACATTATTTTTGAAGTGTCCACGGCCAACGCCACGAGATCTTTACGCATTTTTATGAGCAGGCCGTTTAGCGAGCTTGCCCCTGAAGGATCGAGTGGCTTAAAAAACACTTTGTTGTCGGTAGCCCATTTTGAGGCCTTCTCCTGCAGTGCCTTTGCGATCTCGCTATTCGGAACTACTTCTGTATTCAGCAGCGTATATTCACTTTTGTTCTTGCCTTCAGCATCCTTACGGAAAGTAAGTGAGCTCTCTTCTGTATAGCCTCCGTGAAGCATAGTTTCAAAATAATCCCTCATGGTGGCTGGCGCCAGCTTATCGGGCGAGATCTTCTGCTCGTCCGGCCATTCCCAATGGCCCAGGGTTCTTGCATTAATAACATTAATTGTCCCTTTCCAGTCGGTCTGCTCCACTTTGGTGAATGTCCCACCGGTTATCTTCGATTTGATCTTGCGATATGTATTTACCGCGAACGCCCCCACCGGGCCAACACCAATGGACAACTCTGCGTAAACACCATTGAAGGTCACGTCCAACGTTTTTTTGAGCGGATCATCCGGAGTAAAGATGAATGTGCCGGTAATAGTGATTCCCGTATTCAGCGTTGCTTCAACCTTGATTAAAAGCAATACCTCGAACCGGGCGCCAATAGCAAGCGAAATAGTACCCGCAAAGGCCATTTCCACATCAAATTTTTTCCCAGGCTGGTTGTGCTCTAC
Source organism: uncultured Bacteroidota bacterium (assembly GCA_903905065.1). Lineage (GTDB taxonomy): Bacteria > Bacteroidota > Bacteroidia > Chitinophagales > Chitinophagaceae > Nemorincola. Next base: position 33,953 of record CAIVEW010000100.1, read on the forward strand.
ACTTGGCTTCCAGGTAACATCGCCTGAGCCCTTTGCAAAGACCTGTACTTTGGCGATGACACCATTTGCTCCTGCGCCGATCTCAATGGAAAGTGAAAATACTTTTATCTCTCCGCCGGCTTTGAAATAATAGTACGCACGTTGGTCTGTGTATTCTTTCCAGCCCCAGGTAAACTGAACCTGGCCCTGCAGGATACTATATTGCACCTGGAAATACCAGCCAACCTGTGGTGTGAAATTCTGAATAGCATTGACGATATCCATTATCGTAGCCACAATGGTCAGCGCACTGCTTAGCGCCTCCATTCCTTTCGACTGGATCTTTGCACCATTGCAAGTAAGCTGAACAGATTGCGCGGCCCAATCAGCAGATGTATCTGCATAGCCTATGGCTGCTGTTGTTTTATCGGGCGGGGAATTATCGTATGGCGTACCAGTCTTGTAAACACTGTTGAACGCATTGTTTCCCATCAGGTCTGAATTGGCATTGAAAAAGCCATCCGGGATACCCAAGGTCAACTGCCAAATCTCGGGGTTATAAATAACTACCTCATCGCTATTCACCCACCCAGGATAACTATTAATACCGTACGTTTTCTTCTGGTTGTAGGTATGCGCCCGTGTAATTAGCCCCTTGAAAAAACCGGCTATACCTGTCTTAAGAAAATCTTTGGGATCGATGCTTAACTCAACACTATATGAAGGCCCGGAATATTTTTTAAGCACACTTGAGAAGCGGTCATAAACTTCCAGTTCCGGCGGCGGCGGCGGATCCGGGGCGGTTGCACTCCAGGCTACCGTGACGGTCTCCTTATATGCTGTGCTTGGCGGCGCGCCAGGTGAACCGGCGGGAACGTCGGGAACGATCTCGTAAAGGCCTTCAAAAGGGTAAGGCTTTGTCCTGCCGTGCCCGCAAGCTATCGAAATTTTAGTACTTGGCTTGAGCTTCTTGGGTGGAAGGGGAGGCGGAAGTGGTTTTTTCGGAGGTAAAGGCGGCGGAGTTTTCGCCATGTTGGGTTTTGGCGGTAACGGTGGCGGTGTTGCCGGTGTTTTATTCAGCGGGCAAGATTTTACAGCTTTACCCATTGACAACAGTTTTATTATTTTTAGCAATAAAGGACTTCAAAGATTTCAACCTGGACGCGGTATCTGAGTCGGAATAAAGTATGTTTATTGCCCAGCTGGGTTTGTGGTCAGAGAGTAGTTCCTTATGATTGACTGCAATTTTAGCATATTCGTAGATCTGGGCGTTCTCTTCAATAGCCATTCCCATCGCATCATGAATGACATAAGAAACAACCGACTTGTCAGCCACTTCAAAACCTTCTTCAATCAATTTTACGAAAAACGTATAGGCCAGATTCTCTATAACACCCGCTTCGATGGTATTAAATTGCTGTTCATTAATGATAAACAGGCCGTGTTCAAATGCGTGGGTGTGCTCATGTTCGTGCGCGTGTTCCATAAAATGGTTTATGACTCCATAACTGCTTTTGCACATTGTTCGCAAAACGGAATACCATCCGCTGCCGCCTCTCTCATAGCTACTACCTGGGCCATCTGATTTCTGACAGCGGGAGGCATTGTACCCATGAGGTCCACTAAGACATTTACTGGTATTGCGCCTAAACCACCGCCGCCGCCGCCGCCAGCCTCGCCGATAAGCACTGTAGGGCAACCCAAAGTAATAGTACCGCCATGAGCGCAGGAATCGCCCATGCGGGCAGCTGGCTTACCGCATATCAATACGCCTGCTGAGCCAAGAATAATGGTGTCTGGTGGACCTACGCAAACGCACATATCACCCATCACAGATGCTGGCATGCCGCCAATAAGCACCGTGGGTGCACCCGGACCGGTAACAGGTCCACCCACGTGCGGAATAGGTGGCACACCCGGTGTCATCATCGGGCATACATGCATATCTCCTATTCGTGCGGCCGGCTGTCCCATATCGCAGGTATTGAATTGGTGGAGAGTGAAATTAAAAAAAAAAACGAACTTAATAAAAAATTTGCTAACATCGATCGAAGCTCCTATCGGCAATAACGAAGTATAAAGGTAAAGTGAGCAATTGTCTAAGCCAGCTCATCGTTCAAGGCTAAACCTTTTCTCCAGTTCAATAAGCCGCGCGAGTTTCTGAAGTGACGTGCTGTGGTCTTTCACATAAGGGTTGGTTGTGTCCCAAACGTATCCGGCAAGCACAGAGCATATTTTATTTTTTATGGCATTGTCCTGCTTGTCAGCAAAAAAAATTGTATCAAGTGTCCCATCGTACCAGGCCATCACATAGGAGCGGAAAGTATTGATGCCTTGCATCATCTGCTCGGTATATTCCTTTTCCCAGTGTACTGCCTCACCTTTAAGTTTACGTATCACTAAGTGAGCCGCCATCTGGCTCGACACAGTAGCGAGTGTAACGCCAGAGGAAAACACGGGGTCAAGAAATTCCGTAACATTGCCGGTGAGCACAAATCCATCCCCGTAAAACCTGTCGGTAGTTGACGACCAGGACTCGAGCACCCTCGGCGGAAAAACCATTTCCACATTTTTGAAGCGCTCCCGGAGGTAAGGCTCGTCTGCAATCATCGCGCGCAACTGCTGTTCATTATCACCGTTATATTGATCAAAAAAACCGGGGTCACCTACAAAGCCTAAAGAAGTAATGCCGCTGGAAAAAGGGATGATCCATACCCACACGCCCAACTTGTGCACCACTATAGTTATACGGTTTGGCTCATCGGCCATAGAGCGATTCACATCCACCATGTGTGAAAAAAGCGCCTTTCGTGGCGGCAGATTCGAAGGTTTGTCCAGGTTGAATAAGCGGGGTATGACCCGGCCATAGCCGCTGCCATCAATAATAAACCGCGCTTCAATTTCACTTTTATTACCATTAATATCTTCAACCGTTGTAACCGAATCCGAGCCATTAAAAACGATTCCTGTAACTGTCGTTTCATAGGAAACCGGTACGCCCATTTGCTCCACAGTATCCGCCAATGTTTTATCAAATTCCGCTCTCGGCACCTGCCATGTCCAGTTCCAGCCAGGTGTATACTGGTCAGCAAAGGAGTAGTCGCATATTTTACCGTCCTTCACAAACTTGGCGCCAAATTTCTCTTGGAAACCTTTTGCTTTTACAGCATCCAGGAAACCAGCCTCGGAAAGCGCTTCCATGCAGCGAGGCAGCAAACTTTCTCCTATCACAAAACGTGGAAATTTCAACTTCTCCACGATCTTAACTTTATATCCAGCCTTGTTAACGATAGACGCCGCCACCGTTCCTGAAGGGCCCGCACCTATTACCAGTACATCTACTTTTTCCCTGTTCATACCCGTATAATATTTGTTACCGATTATTTTCTCCTTTTGCATTTAATTAGAGTCTGGCTAAGGCCGATATTATCAGTCTCCTCGACAATTTCAAAACCTGCCTCCCGGATACATTTGGTGAACACCTCTGCACTATACATCTGGCTGTTGCCATTAGCTATCGCCGTGAAGTATAACGAGGTTTGCTGCAGGCAAAATGCCGCGATCTCGTATTGCTGCCTGTCCCAGAACGGCTCCATGATAATTACGCAGCCGTTTTCATCAAGTGCTTCGTGACACCTTTTCAGGATAGAGACGATTTCCGTTTCAGAAAAACAATCCAGGAACTGGCTCATCCATATAGCATCGAAACCCTTGGGGATCTTTGCGTTTTCATCGAGCAGATTTACGGGTAGAAAAGATACCTGCCCCGTAATGCCTTCTTGTTCTATTTTAGCCTCTGCGATTCCCAACTGACCGGGCAAATCCATAATAGTAACCCGGATATCCGGCGAATATTTTGCAGAGATGGTTGCCCACTTGCCGGTATTGCCACCAATGTCAAGGATATTCTTTATCCCATCTTTGTAAACATGGGGCAGCACTAAGGGGAAAGCATCATCTGAAAAATAATGATCGAAACTGAACCAGCTTTTCTGAATATTGGACGGTAATTGTGACAATCCTTCATAAACAGTTTTCCATGGTCCAAGCTCTTTAAGGCCTTCCGGCTTCCCGGTCTCAATGCTTTTATCCAGCGAAAAAAGACCTTTGTAGCATACGTCCTGAACGAAGTCCATGTTCACTTTAGTAAGCTCGTCATGCAAAATAAAATAGCCCGTTTTCGCGAGTGTATATTTTTCATCATTTACGAGCACCAGGCCGAGGCTCAAGCCCGACTCCAATAACACCCGTACTCCGTATTCCGGCAGTTTCACTTTAACAGCAATATCAGCTAAGGGCAATCCATCCGCGCCACTCTCTTCAATAACATTCAATATACCCGAATTTCTTAACACCCTCGCCGACTGAAAGATCACCGGCCCAAAGGAAATCCATTGAGCCATCTCCCTTGCTTTAAATGCCGTCTTTGTTTCCTTAGTAAAAAATTTCATCAAACGATCTTTATTTCTTTTCAAAAAAACACCCGCTAACTGGAGATTATAAACTGCCAACTAAGAATAAAGCCCACCATTCACCGACAGTACCTGAGCGGTTATGTAACCTGCTTCAGGCGAAGCCAGGAACCCCACTGCGCTGGCCACTTCTTCCGGTAATCCAAATCTCCTCACAGGCACCAGCACTGACATTTCCTTTTCATCAAGCCCTTCCGTCATATCTGTTTTTATAAAGCCGGGGGCTACCGCATTCACCGTCACACCCTTCCGTCCTACCTCCTGCGCCAACGCCTTTGTTGCACCTATTACCCCTGCCTTTGCCGCCGAATAATTTGTCTGCCCAGGCAACCCTTTCAGCCCCGAAAGAGAAACGACATTTACGATGCGTCCGTATTTTTTTAACAGCATTCCACTAAGCACCATGCGGGTAACGTAGAAAAAACCGCCCAGGCTGGTATTGATCACATTATCCCATTGCTCGTCCTTCATCCACAACATCAGGCCGTCATCTTTTATTCCCGCATTGTTTACCAGTACCTCAATATATCGGTCGGGATTTGCAGCGATCCACTTGCCGAGCACATCCTGAATTTGCTCCTTCGACGAAACGTCAAATTGAATCAGTTCACCATCGCCACCATTCTCCCTGATGCGGGAAAGCGTATCATTCGCCTCTGTCTCGTTGCTCTTATAGTTCACCAGCACATAGTAGCTCATAGCGGCCATTTTTATACAAATAGCTTTGCCTATCCCTCTCGATCCTCCCGTTACTAATGCGCACTTCATTAATGTCATTTTTATTGTTCCCAGCATTTCTACCGCATCGCTAATGCAATCACTGGCTCAGATTTTTCAAAATACTCTTTTACCCGCTCCAGATCTTTATACTTAGGTTTGTCTTCAACGAATTTCGGGAAGATCGATCTGATCTCATCATAAAAGAACTTTGTTTTCGGCGACAGCTCTGCTGCGCAACCAATATGGTCTATCGCCTGCAGCACAGTCATCATCTGTATGGCCAGCACCTCAAACGAATTGTCGATAACCCGCTTTGTCATCAAGGCTGCATTGCACCCCATGCTCACTATATCCTGGTTGTCGTTATTGTTCGGAATACTATGCACATACATCGGGAAAGACAAAGTCTGGTTTTCCGCAACGGTTGATGTTGCGGTAAACTGCATGCCCTGCATACCAAAATTGAACCCAAGTACACCAAGATTTACAAAAGGCGGAAACTTCTGGTTCAGCTTGTCGTTCAACAGATAGTTAAGCTGCCGTTCAGACAACATTGACAGCTTGGTAATGGCTATTTTCAGCTTGTCCATTTCCAGCGACACATAGTCACCGTGAAAATTACCCCCATGAAAAATGTTTTTGTTTTCGTGGTCTATTATCGGGTTATCATTAACTGAATTCAACTCGTTTACAACTACATTTTCTGCCTGGCAAATGGTATCATAAATGGGGCCTAGTATCTGGGTAACACAACGCAGCGAATAATACTCCTGTACCTTATCTTCGAAAACATCCTGCTCCAGGGGTTCTGAGTGATACAAATGTTCGGAACGGCTGCGGATCATTTTGCTGCCTTTCAAAATATCGCGAAGTGCTGCCGCCACATGATTTTGTCCCTTGTGGTGCTTCACAATATTCAACTCGTAGGAAAAATGATCATCGAATGCTGCAACTACTTCATTTGTCATCGCAGAAAGAAGCATTGACCAACTCACCAATTTCTGCGCCTGGATAATGTTCACCATACCCACGCCAGTCATGGCAGATGTGCCGTTCAATATGGCCAGCCCTTCCCTTATGTGAATAGACATAGGCTTAATGCCTTCCTTATTAAGTACCTCTGAAGCAGGGCATATCCTGTTCTCATAGATCACTTCGCCCTCACCTATCATTACCAGGGCCAGATGCGCCAATTGAACAAGGTCGCCACTGGCGCCAACGCCCCCATGCTCATATATACAAGGGGTAATATCTTTATTGATCAGATCCCGAAGCAACTCAGCTACTTCTGTATGTACCCCCGAATATCCTTGCATCAGGCTGTTCAGCCTGGCTATCATAAGCGCCTTGACCAGTAAACGGGGCAATAACTTACCACCACCTGATGAATGACTCCGGATAAGGTTGTACTGTAGCGGTAAAAGATTTTCCTGGCTGACCTTGTATTGAGCCATTGGCCCGAATCCGGTGTTTATCCCGTATATCAGTTTATTGGCGGAAAACTGCTGAAGGAACTCATAGTTCACGCCAACTTTTGCCGTGGCCTCGTCATCTAACCCGACCGCTTGCTTTTTGAAAACAATTTCTGAAAAATCACTTAAGGAGAGGTTCTTACCTCCGACATACACCATGCAAACTTCATTTTATTTAATAATGTAAATGTATTGCGCGTAAAAGTAGTAAAGATAGTGGAAAGTAGGTCCACGGGTGCGCGCAAATGAGCTCCTATTTCAAGTTTATAAAAATGGATCCATAAGTTGGGAAATTTCCGCGTGTTTTGATACCCCACCTGCAACATGCTACTCTACAAACTGCTGATCAGAGCTACCCAAATATTTACAAATCACTATATTTGCGTTAGTCACTTTATTATCCTGAAAATCATGAAACATGGCCGATAAAGAACCTTCCATTCTTATTCATTTGCGGGACATGGTATTGCTGCCGTTTATGGTCACAGTAGTGATCCCCTTCTTTATGTATCGGGCTGGTGTGCCGCTGTTTAAAGAGCAGCCCATTACTGCTAAGATTGCTGGGGCGGTGCTGTTCTGCTGCGGGCTACCACTGCAATTGTATACCACCTGGCTGTTCAAACAATTTGGCAAGGGCACACTTGCCCCGTGGCAACCCACTCAAAACCTGGTGATCCGCGGGCCATACCGCTATTGCCGCAACCCTATGATCACAGGCGTGCTACTGATATTGGCGGGCGAAGGACTATTTCTCAATGCGCGGCCTATTGCTGTATGGGCAGTTATGTTCTCACTGGTCAATACCGCATTCTTTATCTTTAAGGAAGAGCCCGATATGCTGGATCGTTTTGGAGAGCCCTATGCGAAATACAAAAAGCAGGTGCCAAGATGGATACCAAATTTGAAGCCATACAGAGAACTGCAATAAATTTAGTGCACAACATTTATCTTTCTGTATTCGGGAGATACGCCCGGCTGGGCTATCTTGAGTACATAGATCCCCGTTTGCAACGATGAAGTAGGCACTACTCCACTGCCGTTGAATGTATTTACCATGCTCACCACCCGCCCGGCCATGTCCTGCAAGTCTATAGCGGTGCAGCCAATCAAGTTGGTAATGGTCACATGGTCAACCGCAGGATTCGGGTACACGGTTACTGCCTGTTTGACATCCTGAGCGATAATTTTCTCCGGGGGCAAGCCGCACAAACCGGATACCATGTGAATAGAAAGGCTGGGGTCGGTGTAACAGCGTATGTTACCAGCAAGTTGCAGGCTTTCGGTTGTAAGGCATGCGCCAGGACCGCCAGAAGGCATTATGCCTATATGCAATGCACCTAGCTGCTCTGCATAAGCGCCAACAGTATCAGAAAAGGCGCTATAACCATACACATAATTTGAAGATATGGTGCCTAGAGGACTAGTGTATACTGTGCGCAGCGAAGCCGTATCGAATTGCTTCGTCCGAACAGAATCTACCCGGAAAGTAAAGGTGGAGTCAGTGCTTACATATGTCAGCTGGCAGATATCGTCTGGCAATATTGGTAAGTGCACCGTATCACCGTCATTTATGTTGAAAACGTAAAGCGGCGTAAACCGGCTGAAAATAGTATTGTACACAAATACGGTATCGGTGGTGTTATAGACATAAAGGGTTGGGAGATCATCAACATGCAAGCCCTGGTTTGCTTCAGGTTCCTCAACATCCGCATTTCGTATTATCTTTCGGCACGCAGTCCCCGATATTACCGTATCGCCTGCATAATAAGAGTGAAATACCCCCCAGCCCATACCATGATACCACTCACTACCCGGTGGGGCGAACATTGTTTGGGAACGCAAAGAAAGACTGAACAGGAAAAGTAACAGAAAGGAAAACAGTAGTTTCATAAGGTTATAGTTTAGATAACAAATATAACAAAAATCTTTCTGCCCGCTACTTTTGTATGTGCCACCTCAGTAGCTGGTAATCTTTGTGAATGTTTTGCACTGAATCGTTGAGTATCATCCTGACCAGATACACATCCTTGCTCAAATAGAAGTAATCATTAGTGAACGATGGATTGCCGGGCTGCTCGATAAAATGCGCGACCCACACATTGTCAAAACTATTTCCGTTCACCTGGTATGTTCCCACCGCATCAATTGAGTCTTTGCCATCTCTATATTTTGAGAATGGGAAGGCTAAAAAATCATAGATGCTCAGATATTCGTCTGTGTTAATAGCGTTGTCCATAAATTCCATATCGAAATGAAAGTTGAACTCGTTCAGTTGCATGGTTAAATACCACGATCCGTTTTTCACCAAAACCGGCGTATCGATCCTTTCAGAGGTAATGTATTCTTCAATGATATCGTAGGTGTAAGAATGATGTTTCCCATACCCGCTCGTAAGCGATACGCCGGAAACATAAAAACTATCCGTGGCGCCGCTAATAGCTTCTTTGTAGATCCAGTAAGTACCCGGCTGGAAATTAAACGCGGATTTCAAATTGCTATCCACTGATTTGTTCTCCACTTTACATGCCACCATGCACAAAAAAAATACGGACGCAAGTGATAAAATAATGCGACAGGCCATAGGTTTATAGTTCTGCTAAAGATAGAAAATACAAAATTGGGAAAAGCACAGCCACGAAATAATATGTCCGCGAGATAGTTAATTGAAAAAGAAATATACCTAAATTTACTTTTATGAATAGGGCGTTACTCTGCTGCTTGTGCCTGGTGAGCATAAGTGCTTTTGCACAAAATGGCTTTTTCCTTGAACCTGGACTAGGACTAGGCGTAACTAATGTAAGAACATCGAGCCCACCCGATCCTTACCCATTCCAATATGGGGCGGTAGGCTGGTACAACCGCACTAACGTTATATTCAGCTATAACCCATCACTGCTGATCGGTTACAAACTTAAAGGCTGGACGGTGACTACCGGTATCTCCTTCTTAAAAACGGGTTACAAAGAAGATCAATTATATTTTATTGACCTGGGCTCTAACGAGCCAAACGATAAAATCACCGAATTTTATTATCATGTAATGGTGCCCCTCATCTTCTCTGAGCAGTTCAATATTGGCAAACACTTTTTCATCAGGCCGGGCTTTGGCTTTGCGCTTTCTTACAATACTACCGCGATAGAAAAGTTCGAAGAAACAGGAGTATATTATTATGCCGGCGCGGGGAAAAACCAACCGCTTACGAGGGACGAATTCGACAAGGTTTATTTCCGCTTTTTAGGCTGGGAGATATTAAGGCTACAGGCAGGTTACAAGGTGAATGACCGGCTCAATATTATTGCCGGGCCGGAATACCAGTTTATGCTTTCCTCCTTTCTAAAAGATAATGACAATTATGAGTTAACCCGTGCGGGCACTTTTAAGATGGGCATTACATGGAGCCTTAAAGCCGCGAAGCAACCGATACGGCCGGCTGCAGGTACCGAAACACAAAAACAAAATTAAAATCGCGCTCAATTCATACCTTCATACCATGATAGTAACCCAATACGAACTTGCCATTGAATTGGAACGTGGCGGTGAATGGCTTTGCGATGTCACAGTACACAATGAAAACGAAGTGCTGCGCTACGAAATAGAAGTGGACCCACCGATAATGGTAGATGGCGAAAAAAGTGAACCATTCCCCATGGAAATGCGATATGACGCAGCGGGCGAACTAGTCTTTTACACTGAGCATCCCCTTACAGACGATCTTAAAGAACTGGAGACAATTCTGGCAAGGGAGATCATTAATGAGGAAGTATAGCCAGGCAAACTAACTTTCGACCTGAACAAAATTATTTTTACTCCCATTTTGAATCGCTGGTGCGATGACACGAAAGTGCTGCTTTATAATTTCTATCTTTTGCAAAATCAGAATTCCAATGAAGAAGTGGTTGCCCGCCAGCTTGCTATTCCTGGTCTTGTTTATTAGTTGTAACCAAATAAACACTTATAAGCGGTGGGACAACGACCATATAGATGCCCGTATCAGAAATGACATAGCTGAACGCAATGCGAAAATCATGGCGCTCGCATACAACTGCGACTATAAAGGCCTAAGTGAATATATTTCGGACACTTTGAAAAAATTACAGTCTTATGAGCTGGAAAAAAAATTTCTCCCAAAAATGCGCGGGCACCTTGCAGGAAAGTCTTACAATGTCTTTCGTGAGTATTATGTTGAGAACTCTAATGACTTTGCGTCTATAAAAATAGCCGATGGAAAAAATGAGGACGCGTTTAAAATCAACCTGAATGCCCTCACAAAAGAAACCTATATTTCCATGCTTCAGTTGAACGATTCAAATTATTCAGAAATATTAACGCTTGTATACGGCCACTATAAGACCGGATGGAAGATCAATATTTTACAGATCGGAGGTTATTCAATTAAAGGAAAAAATTGCCAGGATTTTTACAAGGACGCTCGGCGCCTCTATGTGGACCATGATCTTACTGACGCGCTGTTGACTATGACTCTATCTGACATGGATTCAAAGTTGTTCCCTGGTTTTAAATTCGACAATGAGGAAGAAATGAAGGCGTTTCATGACAAGTTACAGGATTCGATAAACAGGAAATATCCTTTGCCTTATACACTTGCTCAAGTATCTACAAAACCCCAAATATTCAGAGTCCGCTACGAGTTGGTAAATGATGGATGGTATCTTATGATATCGTACTTAACCAAAACGCCTATCAGTGACACACTCTCACTGAAAAAAGAAAACAACGAAATTCAAAAAAACATCACTGACGAATTTGCCGGTGTTTATGAGCACAACAAACTGATCGTCTATAAGGCATTTAACGAATTCCCGGAAAACGGGAAGCCTAACCCCTGGAATTACCAGTTTGTCTACCGGAGGGATATCTCGCAACTGCCAACTGCCCGTTTGCTTCGGCCAAAGGCGGCGAAATAGCAGAAAGGAAATGCTTAATGTATGGTAAATATTTCTTAGGTTTGTCATCTTACGTTTTACTCATGAGAAAATCCATCAATAGGGTCCGGTTATCATTGTTAGCCCTAAGTTTTATTATTAGCACTGTATGCAATGCGCAGGGTACTTGGGTGCCTCTACCGGCGTGCCCCGGCTATGCAGACGGCGTTTCGTTGCTGCTGACCGACGGCACTGTAATGGTGAAAGTATGCACTGGTGGTGTCGATACAGTCGAAAATATGTGGGTAAAGCTGACACCAGATGCCCACGGAAGCTATGCAAACGGCACGTGGACAGTGATGAACAGAATGAACAAGACCCGACTTTTTTGTTCTTCGCAGATGCTTAAGGATGGTCGGTTGTACATGGCCGGCGGTGAATACGGCTCGGGCTATAAGAACGGTGAAACCTACAACCCCATTACCGACACATGGACTATGGCCGGACCATTGCCGGGTCCACCGGCGTTCCTGGGAACGTTAGAGATTTTAGATGGCAACTCTGAGATGCTTCCCGACGGCCGTGTACTGCAGAATTGTGTTTTGCCAAGCTCTACCGACAATGTTATTTTCAATCCCCTTACCAATACCTATGCATTGGCACCGTCTTGCTGGGGTGGAGCTGATGAAGCTGCATGGTTAAAACTGCCTGACAACAGCGTGTTGTTTGTTGATATTGGTTCAAACACCTCTGAACGTTACATTCCTGCGCTGAATGCATGGCTGCGCGATGATACGCTACCAGTGCGGTTATACGATGTTTGGGGTTACGAAGCGGGTGCCAGTTTTGTGCTGCCCGATGGAAGAGCTTTCTTTCTCGGCTCTACACCCACCACGGCTTATTATACCCCATCGGGAGATACATCCCACGGGACATGGACCGCAGGCCCACCAATACCAGACAGCCTTGGCGCTGTGGATGCCGCAGCCGCAATGATGCCAAATGGTAAGATACTTTGCTCGTTTTCCCGACAAGCCGATAGTGGCAACGAATTCCTGCTTCCTGCATGGTTCTATGAGTTCGATTACCTCACCAATACCTTTACACAAGTAACTGCTTGTGCCGGTGGGGATACCATGAATATACGCTGCTCCGAAACGGGAATGCTGGACCTGCCGGACGGAAATATCCTCGTCAGCATTCAAAACAGCAATCAGTACTATCTTTATGTTCCGGGCGGCACACCAGTGACTACCGGAGTGCCGGTGGTAAGTAACATTACTATGATCAGTTGCGACACATTTATGGCAACGGGCACACTTTTTAATGGCATTTCACAAGGTGCGGCCTACGGTGACGACTGGCAAATGGCCACGAATTACCCGCTCATCAGGCTCGAAAACGGTGATAGTGTGCATTACGCCCGGACTTTCAACTGGAACAGCACCGGAATTATGACCGGCAGCATGCCCGATACGACTTATTTTACATTGCCTGCTGGCTTGCCCTATGAAACATACAACCTGGTGGTTATCGCCAATGGCGTTGCATCTGCCTCCATACCGTTCACCCCGTGTAACCCGACGGGTGTTGCACAGGTAAATCAGTATAATGATAAGTTCATCAATATGTACCCTAACCCTGCATCGGGAACAGCCGCAGTAGTTTTTTCCTCAGAAACAGGCGGCAACTACGATCTGAAGCTGGTGAATATGCTGGGCCAGGTGATCATAACTAAATCGGGAAATGCTGCAGCTGGATTGACGAAGCAGGAATTGGACCTGAAAGAAGTAGCAAAGGGGGTGTATAGCATTGTAGTGCAAAAGGACAATTCCAATTACACCGCCAAGCTTGTTGTAGAATAGATTGTTTAATTTTTGAAAAAATACCACTCGCATATGAGCATCAGGAATATTGGTTTTGGAATTTTGCTGGCCTCCGCAATTTTCATGTTCAACTCGGCAAACGCACAGGCACAGCACCCATATTGTACCCAGGCCCTCACTGAACTCCAGGAAGCCCGCTGGGTATTTCTGAAGCACATAGAAGGAAAACCAATGACCCATAACGAAAAAGAAGCGCTAAGAACCATTAATGAGACCATGAGGGAAATTAATGCTGCATCTCCTGGCAGTGCCAGGAAGCAAAATTACCAGCACGCAGCAAATCCCGGCGATGACAATGCCGCCGTCATCAGTCATTGCATTGATCTGATAAAAAAGGCGAAGGAAGACCTAAGTCATGAGGACGACAAGTTTGGTGATGGGCTCCGCAACCGCACCATGAAGAATTGCGATGACGCAATAAGATTCGTTAAACAGGCTGCTCGTAGCTAGTTCTACCCGTTGCTGGCAACTTTGCCTTGCTTATTACAGCGTCTTCAAATACTCTATCACCGCTTTCCGTTCATCATCGCTCAGTTTGTCGCCGAAGTAGTGGCCGTAGTTGCCATATCCGGGGAGCGTGGTGTTATAAACTTTGCGGCCATCTGGTTGGTCGCGGGTTTGGTACTTCCATCCCACTTGGATGTAGTCATATTCCGGATTATCGAAATCACGGGTCCAGTAAGTTGGGCGCAGCCTGCTATTGAGTACGGCCTCTATGGTGGGCACAGAGCCGTTGTGCAGGTATGGGGCAGTGATCCATACGCCATCGAGCGGTGGCGCCACGTAGCCATTGCCCGGCACGAGCTGCGCTGCGTTCGGGCCCTGGGCAAACCAGCTGTTGTTGAACCAATCAACGAAAGGTTTTGCTTGCTGGTTGGAACGGAATAATAGCGAGTCAGTCCTAGCGATAGTACCCGGCACAAGAAGGTTTGGATATATACCATCGGTGCCATAAGTACCGTGACAATCGGAGCACGTGTTCTCAAATAATATTTTCCCGGTTGCCGCGAGGCGCTGATCTATGTGCTGCGGATACGGCGGCGGCTGTATGGACCTGATATACGCCAGCACATCGCCGAAGTGGTTATAGACCTCCCGGGCCTCTGTCGTATCGGTAACGGTGAGAATATTGCTGAGCATTAGAAACTTACCAAAGTCGCCACGGCCAAAACCATTGTAGAACATGGCGTTCTTCTTTTTTAGGAGCCACCACGCAGGGACATCGGTAGGAAACACCGTGGCTGGTATATCAAGCAAGGGTACGTCGCTCCACACCAGCGTTTGCGGATCTCTGTGGGCCACAAGCAGCGCTGCGAGACGGTCTGCCGTGTTTACACCGCGTACCTCGGGTTCCATAAACGGGTTCACAGCGGCCATGGAGGTGATCAGCGCCTTTACAGCATTGTACTTTCGGGGAGCGGTGAGCTTCCAGTTTTTGAGTAGGGCGAGCTGTTTTGCTTTGGCGCCAAAGTTGGTGAAATCGATAGCAGCATTGCCAAGGCCAACAATGAGCTTGCCATCAAAAACCGCGGCATGGCATTGCATACACGTCGGGATCACAATATCCATGCTGTCGGCAATGGTAACGACGTTATACCCAAAATCAACATTGGCATTCTTGCCATCGCGCCCAAGGTAGTTGGTGCTCTTGCCTTTTGCTGCGATGAAAAAGTCGTAAGGGAAGCCGCTTTTGAGAAAATCGCCGGTAGTGAGGTAGGCATAACCGCGTGCCGAATCGCCGCTACGTTGCGGGCTCGGTGGAATGAGAGTAGGCTTGGCCCCATCGTTTTCATGGTAACTGGAAGCCGCACAGCATATGAACACGGCCACTACAGCCAGGAGAAAAAATATTTTTTTCATGCGGGCTATTTTATTGCAAAGATAGGTTAGCTGTAATGACAGAGGTTGTGGCTTGGCATATATGCATGATAAAACCCGCTAAAAAGCGGGTTTTATTTTTGATGTGCGGCAAAAGAGATTCGAACTCTCATGCCCGTTACAGGCGCTACCACCTCAAAGTAGTGCGTCTACCAGTTTCGCCATCGCCGCATTGAGGAATGCAAAGATAGTTAAAAAGTTAAAAGGGTAAAGAGGTAATTGGTTAAAAATTTGACGTTGTGGAAATTAACAGGATTGTTTGTTTTTAGTTGCCGAATAACGGGATTGAAAATCTTTGAGGAATGCTTTATAATTCTTTTGACGAAATAGAAGAGAAAGGGAGGCGAAGGAGAATTTTTCTTTATCATTAGTTGTGATTTTTATCCCGTTCCACCAATTGGCGGTGAGTAAATAGTCAACTTTTTCGATCTCATCCCACCTTATCTCCCGCTCCACTTTTTTTGAAAAGGAACATCCTTTTTGCCACTTTGTGCTAATTCCTTCACTGGAAATTTTCACATCAATAAAGTCATAAATAGAATAGTAGAAGATAGTAACAACACCTGAAATATACAATATAAAATAACACGCAAAATAATTACTCAAATTCCTAAATCCATGGATTATCATGTAGTCATCTAGTGATATTCTACCTGGAAGATGGAAGACAAAAAATAATGGAATAAGCACTGCGGGGAGGATAACAAGTATAAAATAGTATCCATTATGCACTCTAATTCTATAAGTATTCATAAGGAAAGGATTTACCTCCTCAAAATGATTCTAAACGTCGTCCCTTTCCCGATCTCGCTGTGCTTTACAAATATGGAGCCGTGGTGGTACTTCTCTATTATGCGGCGGGACAAGGAAAGGCCAAGCCCCCAGCCTCTTTTTTTAGTGGTAAATCCGGGAGTGAACACGTTCTTCACCTGGTAGCTGGGAATACCTTTACCATTGTCTTGTACATCTACCCACACTTGTTGTTGCGTATTGGTAACGGTAATATCTATCTTACCTGTTCCACCCATTGCATCCAGGGCGTTTCTTATCAGGTTCTCCATTACCCAGTCAAAAAGCGGACCGCTAATGTTTACCGGAACTTCCTTTTGCTCGCTATACAGGCTTATTATTACCTTGCTCGGCGACCGTCTTTGCATGTAGGCCACAATGTCCTCCAGGCGGTCTATGAGGTTCTGTTCTTCCAGTTGGGGGGCGCTGCCTACTTTGCTAAACCTGTCGGCCACTAGTTTCAGCCTGTCCAGGTCTTTCTGCATCTCGGTAACTGCGTCCCGGTTGGCATCACTGTCGCGCAGCAGCTCCAGCCACGCTTCGATGGAGCTAAGCGGGGTTCCCAATTGATGTGCTGTTTCTTTGGAAAGGCCCACCCATACCTGGTTTTGCAGACTGCGGTTGGCTACGTTAAGCGCAAACAAAACAACCAAAAGAAAAATAATGATTATAGCGAGCTGAACATAGGGAAAGTATCGCAGTTGCGTGAGCAGGTAGGATTCTCCATAATAGACATAGTTCTTGCCGGTGCCATAATCTGCTACAATAGGCGGATGGCTCTTCTTGAACTCTTCCAACTTTTCCTTTACTACCTCACGCGGGTTAACCGAATGCAGCGTATCTATGTTCCGGGAATCGGCGATCTGGCCTTTATCATCGAGTATGATGAGCGGTATGGTGGTGTTCTGGGCAATGATATTACTGGCAAACGCGGTTTCCTGGAGGTTGTTCGATTTGATCAGCGTTTTAAGCGCTCCCCCCAGCTCTTCCACTTTTTTCTTTTCTTCATCGGCCAGTTTACCTGCCAGTTGGCTCGTATAATAGAGCGAGGCTCCCACTATGAACAGCGCAATAACGGCAAGATATGTTTTCCAATTTAAATACTGACGCATGATATTTCTTCCCCGATAACGAACTTAAGTCAAAAATATTATGATTTTGAAGGAATTACTACTATTTTTGCGCAGGAAATTTTAACAATTCATGGATATCCAACACAACAATCACGGGGCAGATATTGATAACCCACACGATATAGAGCTTAATAAACCCTCTAAATCGCGCTTCTTATTTCTTTTATCTTTCTTCGGCTTTTTCATCTTCGCATGGGCGGGTTGCTACAATCTTTATGAGCACAAATACCAGAGGAATGATAAAATAACCGCGCCGGATAATACCCTTTACGACCCTAAGTACAAATAATCTATCAATAGCACAAACCCCGCTATGATCGTATGCCATAAGGATACAGCCGTTGTAATATTGAGCTACAACGGAACTAAATGGCATGAGCTTTTTTTGCCAAAGATCGTAGAGCAGGCAACGTCCGGCTACGAAGTGATCGTTGCGGACAATGCGTCCACAGATGATACGCTGCAATATGTGCAGCAAAATTTCCCCTCCGTTAAGACCCTGCAAATAGCTGTTAACCACGGTTTTGCAAATGGATATTATGAAGCCTTAAAGCAAGTCAAAGCCAAATACTATGTGTTACTTAGCGCAGACTTTGAAGTGACGGACCATTGGTTCCCGCCACTGCACCAGGCTATGGAACGCGATGAAATGCTTGCAGCCTGCCAGCCTAAAATACGCTACTACCGTGATCGGGAGCTTTTTGAATATGCCGGCGCCGGCGGTGGGTTTATGGACAAGTACGGGTACATGTTTTGTCGCGGACGTATTTTCTTCGACATTGAAAAAGACCATGGGCAATATGAAGACAACATAGAAGTTTTCTGGGCGTCCGGAGGGTGCATTATGATGCGCGCAGATCTTTACCATAAAATGGGTGGGCTGGATAACGACCTCTACGCCCACATGGAGGAAATTGATCTTTGCTGGCGCCTGAAGAATGCCGGCTACAAAATAGGCTATGTGGCGAAATCACTGGTATACCATGTAGGTGGTAGCGTCATCAGCTATGGCAGTCCGCAGAAGCTTTATTACAACTTCCGGAATAACCTGATACTTTTACTCAAAAATGAAAAAGGGTCCCGGCTGGCCTGGTTGTTCCCGTTGCGGTTCATGCTAGATGGTTTGGCTGGTTTGCGCCTCTTGTTTACCGGCAATATCAAGCACACTTTCATCATTGTCAAGGCACACTTTCACGTATACCGGGACCTTGGTAAATGGATGAAACGCCGTAAAGAAAACAAAAAAATGATCACCCGCCGCAACGAGGAAGGCATATATCCGCGCAGTATAGTTTGGGATTATTTTCTGTTGAAAAGAAAAAAATTCACTGACCTGAACTGGAAGGCGAAATCGCTTGACTAAACACTCCAAAAAGCAAATTCGAATCCCAATGCAACCGGGGCCTATAATTTGACTTTTGGAATTTGGATTTTGGATTTTTACCTTCACAACATGGCTTTGTTCTCACAAGTTGGCAAATACAGCAATTTCGGACTCTTTGTAATGCGAGCCAGTATTGGTGCAATACTGATCATGTACGGATTGCCAAAGCTGACCCACCCGGAAAAATGGGCCGGACTTGGCGAGGCAATGGGCAACCTGCATATTCATTTCTGGCCTTCTTTTTGGGGCTTTATGTCTGCGCTTACTATGACCGTCGGCGGGCTGTTCTGTATACTTGGATTATGGTTCCGGCTGGTGTGCCTTCTACTCTTATTTAATTTTATTGTTGCCGCTCTTGTTCACATATACGGCATCGGCAGCCTTAGCGAACGTATAAATGATGCATCACACGCGCTGGAGCTTTGCTTTATCTTCTTCGGATTTTTCTTCGTAGGTGCCGGCCGGCTTTCTGTGGACAGGAGCTAGAGAATAGTTTACAGTTTACAGTTTGCAATCAGCAGTGAGGTCTATGCCAATTTTACAAATTGCCAACTGTAAACTGTAAACTGCAAATTGCCAACTGTCTAACTCGTCCCAACTGGTGTGCCCAGGGTCGCATTGCTGCCGATGATCTCAAACACTTTCATGTTCACATCTCTTTTTAACGCCAGCAGTGTATCGCTCGTGGGTAAAGGATGGGGCAATTGGTAGGAAATAACCAATTGGAAAGTTTCTTTGTCAAAGGTCTCAATGTTTATCTCCACCGGCTCCTTTACTGGCGGAATGGCCCCGATGGCGGCTTTTAGCTTTTGGATAAGTTGTGCAAGCGTTTCATGAGTGATGCCATACCGAATGTTGGCCACCACTTTCATACCACGTGTATCACGAGCAGAAAGGTTGATCAGGTTCTGGCTCACTAAGTTTTGATTGGGGATGACGTATGCCGAACCATCTATATTGCGGAGCCTCGTGCTGCGGAAACCAATACGCTCTACAAGCCCCTCAGTATCCCCCACCTTTATTATCTCCCCTGTTTGAAACGGCTTGTCGGAAAGAATGGTAAACGCTGCGAAAAAATTCTCCACAGTTTCTTTGCCCGCCAGCGCTATGGCCACGCCTCCTATACCCAGCCCGGTGATGAGTGCGGGTATATTCACATGAAACACACTGCCCAATATCCAGAACCCGCTAAGAATCCAGGTTATCAGCTTGGTCATTTCCTTTATCAGTGGCAGCAATTGTATCCGCGACTGGTTCTTTTCCGTCTGCGCGCGGTTCATCCGCAGGTAGTATATAAAATCCACGAACCGGGTGATCACCTTTGTGAAAAACACAATGAACAGGAAGTAGAATACATGGTCTACTATATCCCCCAGGCGGATATTTATTTTTGCGTTGCCGCCTATGGAATGATGTATAGCGACCCTGTCCAGCAAGCTGTCTAACTGGTTTAAAGCTATATAGTAAAGTACAGTCTGCACCAGCCTTTCAATGGGCTTAAACAGCATCTCACGGATAGTGACCTTGTGCTGCAGGTAGCTGAAGCGTGCCGTGAGGCTGCTGCTGATGCGGGTAAGTAAAGCGGCCACCGGGCCTTTCAGCAACAACGTAGCAGCTATAATGCCTATGCACCACAAATAATTAGAAACCTTCTCACCCAGGTAAACACGGTCGAAAAAACGCCAATCGATATCTAAAAGCACAGTCCGCATATATCGTGGATCAATTAAACAGCTACATTAAATTCTCTCAAAGCGTCGTTGAGGCTGGTTTTGAGGTCAGTGGATGGTTTTCGGGTGCCGATGATGAGCGCGCAGCTCACCTGGTAATCTCCGGCGGGGAAGTGCTTGGTGTAACTACCGGGAATAACCACGCTACGTGCCGGTACTCTTCCTTTATACTCAATTGGTTCAACGCCGCTAACGTCTATGATCTTGGTAGATTGCGTCAATACAACGTTTGCACCCAGAACGGCTTCCTTTTCTACAACAACCCCTTCGACCACAATACATCTGGACCCGATAAAACATCCGTCCTCAATTATAACCGGGCTAGCCTGCAACGGCTCCAGTACACCACCTATCCCTACCCCTCCGCTCAAATGAACACCTTTCCCGATCTGGGCGCAAGAACCTACAGTAGCCCATGTATCCACCATAGTACCTTCGTCCACATAGGCGCCTATGTTCACATATGATGGCATCAGCACCACATTACGGGCAATGAAAGCTCCGTAACGGGCAACAGCATGAGGAACGGCACGAACGCCCAGTTCGGCATATCCTTTTTTGAGCAGCATTTTATCGTAAAACTCAAATGGCTCAATGGTCCACGTCTGCATTGGTTGTATGCCAAAGTAAAGCAGGATCGCTTTTTTCACCCACTCCTGTACTTCCCAGCCACCTGCGGAGGGCATAGCCACGCGGAGCCTGCCTTTATCTACTTCTTCAATAACAGATCTTATCGCCGCGATATGAGTTTCATCTTTCAGCAATTCCCGGTTTGCATAAGCCGCTTCTACCTGCTGCTGCCATTGTTGGTTCATAGGGTAAAAATAGGAAATCGAGACGTGAAAATCTGAAGTCTTGTAGTAATTAGAAAAACCCGTTTATTTTTGCTTTATTCGCAGATAATTTAAGCATTGAGCACCGGGAAAATAATCATCATCACAGCACCATCGGGATCGGGAAAGACAACATTGGTAAAACATCTGTTGGAAGCTTGCCCTCACCTTGCATTTTCGATCTCTGCCTGCACACGCAAGCCAAGACCCGGTGAGGTGCATGCTCGCGATTACTATTTCTACGAAGAAGATGAGTTCAAAAAGCTGATAGACGAGGATGCATTTGTGGAGTGGGAAATGGTCTATACGGGCAAATATTACGGGACGCTGAAATCTGAGATGGAACGTATATGGAGCGCAGGTAAATGCCCGTTGGTGGACATAGACGTGCAAGGCGCTCTTGCCATAAGAAAAAAATACCCGGATATATCGCTGACCATTTTTATTGAAGCTCCATCCATTGAGGTGCTGCGCGAGCGCCTGAAAACACGTGGCACCGAAACGGAGCATAGCCTGGAAGAAAGGGTAAACAAGGCGGTTTTGGAGCTAACGTTCGCCCCGCAGTTCGACCGCATAATCATTAATGAAAATCTTGATATAGCGACCCAGGAGTTAAGAAAAGTTGTCGAAAATTTCGCTGGCTGCTAATTTTCATCACGCAATTGTTATCTTTCATCCTTTATTCCATTCAACGCCATAAATAATTATTTTTGAGCATTATCTTGCAATCATGGCTAAAAAAATAAAAACGCAACCGGCGCAGACAGTTAAACAAGCTCCGTTACCTGTGGTTGAAACGCCGGCCCCGGCCTACAAGCCGTGGTCGTTTTACGACTTTAAAGTGCAGGCTATTATTGTAGCCCTTTTGGCCTTTGTAATCTATGCAAACAGTTTTTCCGATGAATTTGCGCATGACGATGGTATTGTGATCGTGAAGAATGAATATGTATTGGAGGGCTTCGCTGGCATCAAAGACATAATGACCAAGGATGCGTATGACAGTTATTACCGCCAGCTAAACACAACGAACCAATTGTCAGGTGGCCGTTACCGCCCGCTGTCCATTGTTACTTTCGCGATCGAGCAACAATTTATGGGTGCCGTGCCGCTGGATAAAATAGACAGCACACTGAAACAGAGTATTTCTTATGGTGTCTCCGGTCCGCAGCAGGCGCATTTGATAAAGGCCATGCACGTGCGGCATGTGGTCAACGTGCTGCTGTATATGATGTCAGTAGTGATCCTTCTTTATTTTCTGAGATACATCATATTTAAGAATAATCCGCTTATGGCTTTTATTGCCGCTGTGTTGTTCACGATGCACCCTATACATACCGAGGTCGTAGCCAATGTAAAAAGCCGTGATGAGATCATGTCACTGCTCTTTATGTGCCTGACTTTCATTCTTGCTTTTAAATATGAAGAGGATCGAAAGAAAAACTGGATACTGATTTGCAGTTTAATAAGCTTCCTTTTTGCCTTCCTGTCAAAGGAATATGCTATCACAATGGCTCTGTTACTACCTCTGGCCTTTTATCTCTTCAAAAATTATTCGATTTCCAGGAGCATAACTGCCACGCTACCCTACCTTGCAATCATCCCCCTTTATATGGGCTTAAGAGTAAATTCCGCAGCGCCCCCCATCGAGCATCTGGATCTGGATAGCTCAGCAGTTACAATGCTCACCGCATTTCCAACGATCGGTGCACTGGCCGGACTGGTTGCAATATTTTTTTATGTCAGAAAGCCAAAGACTGAAGGCACAGACAACTCCGGCCTGATGCGGAATATCCTGATCTTCCTCCCTTATTTCTTTTTCACCGGCCTTTACCTGTTTCAGCGCTATAAGACAGTCCCCCCGCCTGCGGAAAGTTCCGCACAGGAGGTGCTTAATAATCCCTACCTATTTGCTGACGCAACGCAAAAACTGGCTACGGAAATAGCTACTTCACTCAATTACCTGAAATTGCTTCTGTTTCCCTACCCGCTATCCGCTGATTACTCGTACAATACGATACCCTATGTTGATTTCTCCAACCTGAAAGTTTGGCTGTCCATCATTGTACATTTAGGAATGATAGCTGTCGCAATAATATTCTTCAAAAGGATCATAGATCTGAAATCAAAACAAACCGCAAACGGCCGTGCGACTGGCATTTCTCCTGAAGACAGTTCTGCTTTAAATACCTATTCGATATTCCTTTTCGCCATTGCCTTTTACTTTTTACACTTCCTGCTGGTATGTAATATCGTTTTTGATATCGGCGCCACTATGGGCGAACGTCTTATTTACCATTCTTCGGTAGGTTTTGCTATTGCGGTGGCATGGCTGCTGGTAAAAGGAATGGAGCAGATACAGAACAAAACAGCGGCCAAAGCAACACTGGCAGGGTTTATGACGGTTGTAGGGATATTGTTTGCGATACAGACGATGGCGCGTAACAGGGCTTGGAAAAATGACGCCACCCTTTTCGGCACCGACATTAAGACCGTACCGAACAGTGTACTCGTAAATGCCAACGTTGCGGCTTCCTATATTACACTTGCAGATTATCAAAAAACGGATAGTGAACGCGTAAAATATCTTCATGACGCCATTGATATACTAAACCACACACTTCACATCCACCGCACCTTTGTAGCCGGCTTCCTCAACAGGGGTATTGCCTGGTACAAGCTAGGAGATGTGGACAAAGCAAAACCGAACATTGACACCGTGCGATCGCTTTACCCCAATTATCCCACCCTCCCTGGAATGTATAAGCTCATCAGCGACTTCTACCTGAAAAACGGGTGGGAAAGCTATGGCAAAAAGGGCATGTATCCTGAGGCCATTGCAGAATACAAAAAAGGCCTGCAGGTGGACTCTACAAATGCTGATATATGGTACAATATGGGCGGTGCATATTTCACAAACAAGCAGTACCCCGAAGCGCTGGGCTGTTTCCAGAGAGCACAAAAACTAAGGCCAGACAATCCAAACGCCCAGCAAGGCGTGAACGCAGCGATGCAGATGCTTGGACAGGGCGGCGCTCAGAAAAAGTGATCTCAGCCCTTAAAACTACCATCAAGGTGTAGATGGGGGCTATAAAATGGATCCCGATCCATAAATGTCGGCCATTTGCTTTTGAACAGGGCGAGTTCTTTTTCGTGCTGGTGCCATGATTCTTTGCTTCTGAACGGATGCCCCCGGGTAGCAGATTCGTGATGATATACTTCTACCGAGGGCAAATACACATTGTAGTACCCAAGGTCCCTGAATTTCAGGCATAGGTCAATATCATTGTATTCCACAGCGAGGGCCTCCTCCATGCCGCCGGAATCTTTATAGAGCTTCTTCCTGCACATAAGGCATGCAGCAGTAACTGCCGAGTAATTGGTTACTGCATTAAGATTATTGAGGTATCCCGGAACATTTTTGTTCATGTTCACAAAAACATGACTGGTATCACCGGTTCCTGTAGACACCACGCCAGCATGTTGTATGGTATTGTCACCGTATAGCAATTTCACCCCGACTGCACCTATTTTCTCTTGTTGTGCATAGGACACCATTTGCGTCATCCAGTCCGAATGGGTTACTTCAATATCGTTATTGCACATGATTATATATACGCCCTTGCTTTCCGCTACGCCCAGGTTCATCAACTTTGCAAAATTGAAAGGAAAGCTGGCATCAATACAACGGAATTTTGCCGGATACTTTTTCGCGTACTCATTCATTAAATCTGAAAATTCTGGCGAAACGCTGTTGTTGTTCAGAACAATGATCTCGTAGTCAGGGTATTTTGTCTTTTCAATGATAGAATTAAGCGCTGTTTTCAATAGTTCGCTATTATCCTTTGATGGGATAATGATGCTTACTTTGCCAAAATACCGGACCTGGTAATTTACCAGGAACACGTCTGAAGTCCCATGTATATCATATACCTCTGCGGCAAGTCCTCTCCGAACCAATGCTTCTTTTACTGCCTTTTTTGCAGCCGCATGCTTTGCCACAGATGGATGTTCGGGGCGAATATGCGCCAATATTTTCGGGATGTGTCCGATCTTGTTTGTCTGCTCTGTGGCGCGCAGCAGTAGGTCATAACCATTGTTATATTCATAGTCCCGCGGCAGGCCTTTAAGGCTCATCAGCAGCGATTTCCTTATAAGAAAGATGTTGCCAATATAATTACGGGACAATAGCGTATCCGGTGACCACGCTGGCTTAAAGTGAGGATCACGGAACCTGCCGTGATCGCCCACAAGATCATCGTCCGCGTAAATGATATCGTCTTCCGGGTGCTTATTGATGTGTTTTACAAGTTCAAAAAGGCAGTTCTGAGTCAGCAGGCAATCCTCTTTTACGAAAAGAATATAGTCAGCGGGATGCTCCTCGATATCATTTTTCTTCAGCCGCCGGTCTCCGACAATATCCGCTTCAAAGGGCGCATCAGCCATGACCACTTCAACACAATGGGGATATAATTGCGAAGAAATGGAATCAGCAGTTTCCCGTACATTTTCCATATTCGCACCGGGTACCGGAACCACGACCTTTATAACGGGCTTTGTTCTTACGGTAGGATATTCAGCTTCAAAATCAGCTTTCAACTGCGCAGGAGCCAACGCTGACCGTATCCATTCATCGTAATCGGGGATATGCTGTTTTACAATCCCACGCCCCTGAAGAAATTTCGATGTTGCCCTTTTCAACACCCTTAGTCCAGGCGTTGTAAAAATAAAAGAAACAAACTTCAGTATGCTCTTCAATTTTCCTTCGCCTGGATCTGATATTTTGGAAAGATTGGTCTTCATTTAGAAGTGAAGATAACAAAATAAGGGGCACCGCGGGAGGCTAAAACAGTTGTTTGTAATTCTCGCAGATCTCCGCGGCAGGCCCTCTATGGGTTATCTGTCCCGCTTCCAGAAGTATGGCTGTATCGCATATCTTCAGCACGCCTTCAGGAAAATGGGACACAAAAAGTATAGTAGTGCCTTGCGCCTTTAGCTGATGTATTTTATCTATACACTTCGCCTGGAAACCCTGATCGCCCACAGCCAGTACCTCGTCTATAATGAGAATATCAGCGGCATTTGCCAGCGATATAGAAAACGCCAGGCGGGCCACCATGCCCGATGAATATTGCTTCACCGGCATTCTAAGCACCTCTTCACCAAGCTCTGAAAACTCTTTTATGTTGTCAATTGCGTTACCGTTTTTCCTTGCAGTGCCGTAGAGCGCCAGCAGCATGTGAATATTTTCAAACCCGGTTAATTCCTGCTCCAGCCCGGCACCTATCGCCAGTATTGGGGCGAAAGAGCCATTCACGGTTACTTTCCCCTTTGTCGGCTTTATGATCCCAGCTATTGTGCGCAGCAGCGTACTTTTCCCTGACCCATTCCGGCCTACAATACCCATGCTTTCGCCACGCTTCACTTCCACAGAAATGTCGTTGAGTATCGTCTTCGTTTTAAACGGGCTTTTGCGGTGGGTGATCAGATCTTTTAAAGAATAAACGCCCACATTGTTTTGCCAGAAGCGAACATGTACGTTTTCAACTTTTATTATGATGTCTGAATTCATTAAACCGGAGGCAAATTATATGGCTGAAATAAATTGGTTTTTCAATCTGTTGAAAACAAACTGGCCTGTAATATACATAAATGCGGAAATGATAAGGCAGTGACTCCACATATGCCACGACGGTGCTACCGGATCATACATAATAGCCCGTCCGAGCTTAATAAAGTAATAGATCGGGTTACACTGGATGATCAGGTGGTATTGCTTCTGTATGCTGGTTTCAGCGTAGGCGATAGGAGTAAGAAAAAAGATGGCAGGCTGTATGGTGCCCCATATTATACCTACATCTCTGAAAAACACATTGACCGACGACAGCAAGAGGTTGAGACCGAGGGAGAATATGGCAAAAAGCAACACACAAGGAACGATCAACAGCAATTGCAGACTGTATACAATGCCCCACCAGTGCATGATGAGCAGGAAAACAGCAAGGGTAAGCAACAAGTTGAACAGTTCACTGATCGTTTCAGCCAGGGGAAAAAAATAGGCAGGTATATTTAAAGACTTTAGCACCCCGGACGACCCCACGATACTGCCAACGGACTGGCCGGTGACATTGGAAAAAAAGAACCACAACACCAGGCCTGAGGTCACATAAAGTATGTAATTGTGCACTCCCGAATTAGCCTTAAATACAACAATAAATATAAGCAAGTATAGCAGCGGCTTCATGAATCCCCACAAAAAACCAACCAGGGAATTTTTATACCTTAAGATGATGTTACGCTTACTTAAGGCATATATGCGGGTAATATTTTGCACGTTGTGGATTTTGTTGATACTTTGCGGCAGCTAAATTTTCTTTCCGCACAAAAATGAAAATATTTGTAAACGCACGTTTCCTTACACAACCCATTTCGGGGGTACAAAGGTATGGAATTGAGTGCAGTAGACAAATAAAAAAGTTGCGTGCGGACACAGTATTCCTTGCACCTAAAAACATATTACACCACGATATTGCGGAGGAGCTGAATGTACATGTTATAGGCGTAAATACCGGGCACACCTGGGAGCAGGTCGATCTTCCCTTCTTCCTTGCTCGCAACGGAAAACCACCATTGTTCAGCCCCGCCAATACTGCCCCGCTCTTGTATGACAATAATTATTTCACTTTGCACGACCTTGCCTTTTATCACCACCCTGAATGGAATTCTAAAACATTTTCCACGTGGTACAATATCCTTGTACCGAGACTGGTGTTAAAATGCAGACATATCTTTACTGTCAGCCAGACAGTGAAGGCAGAAATCATCCGCGATTATAAAATAAACCCGGAGAAAATATCGGTGACCTATAATGGCATTTCGTCGCAGATGCTGGGAATAAAGAAACCGCCAAAGGAAAAGATCATTTTAGCAGTGGGCACGTTCAACAAAAGGAAGAATCATCAAAATTTACTGAAAGGCTTTTTAGAAAGCGACTTAAGGAATGACTACCAATTGGTCATCATCGGAGATAAAAACAAAGTATTTGCTGAGGCTGGGGTTGACGAAAGTCTTTTGACTAACGCGAACATAAAAATATACGGCACTCTAAGTTCCGATGAACTGATGAATATGTATGCCAGGGCGAAGATCCTTGTATCGCTATCCCTATATGAAGGATTTGG
Source organism: uncultured Bacteroidota bacterium (assembly GCA_903905065.1). Lineage (GTDB taxonomy): Bacteria > Bacteroidota > Bacteroidia > Chitinophagales > Chitinophagaceae > Nemorincola. The sequence goes on from CAIVEW010000100.1 coordinate 62,290, forward strand.
TATTCCTGTGTTGGAAGGCCTGTATTGCGGTTGTAAGGCTGTCTGCTCAGATATCCCGGTTTATCGGGAGTTGTATGATGGGTATGCCACCTTTTGTGACCCGGATGATATTAAAGGCATTAGCTCGGCATTAGAAAAGGCCGCGGGGACGATCTTGGAAGAAACGATCACACGTGAGGAAATTTTGCAGAAGTATAATTACAAAAATTCCGCCCTAACAATAATTGAGGAAATAACTAATTGTAGCCAAAAAGAATTAAAACAATAGGAATCAGTACTTATTGTAACTATACCACGCAAGTGTAAGAGAATCACCGGTAAGCAGTTCGAGGTTGCCGGTAGATACGTGAGATATCAAATAGTCTACCGAGTAATGAGCATCATAAGTAACAAATAACGAGTCGCCGCCTACAAACCATGTAAACCTGGAAGTATCCTTGCTGCCATCAACACTTATAGCTTCATAGCCTGTAGTATCCGACTTAAAAACCAAAACATCGATCATGCCCGCTTGCACATTTCTGATCTCTTGCTGATCTATTACGCCATTTCCATTGTCGTCCGTGGCATATTGCACTTTCTTCCAGGTTCCCATCACGCGTGTGAACGGAGTATCCGGCTCTTTCTTTTTGGTACAGGAGCAGATCGCAAGCGAGAATAAAAGAAATAGGGTTGATGTTGCAACAAGCGTTCTCATTGGTTTGCAGCTATCGGTTTCACAAAACACCTTGCCCGAATAGCATTACAAATTTACTGATAAATGATATACTAACCGCTTTTCAACAAGGTTTTTAGTAATCTCCATAAGATGTTTGGGGCAGTTGCGCAAGCGCTTCTTCCAGTTGTTTGTCGCTGGGAGCGCTGCCATGCCATTCATGTGTGCCTTCCATGAAACCTACACCCTTACCCATAACGGTATGCATAAGCATGCAGATAGGTTTTCCTTTCCCGGTTGAGGCTTTGGCAACAGCCATTCCCCGCAATAGATCAGTCATGTCGTTTCCATTCATCTCCATTACCTGCCAGCCAAAAGCCTCAAATTTATCCTTCAGCGATCCCAGGTTCATAACGAGGGTGGTAGGCCCGTCTATCTGCTGACCATTATAATCAATGGTAGCGATCAGATTATCTATTTTATGGTGGGCCGCAAACATAATTGCCTCCCAGTTTTGGCCCTCCTGTAGCTCGCCGTCACCGTGTAGAGAATAAACGATATGGGAATCCTTATTCATCTTCTTGGCAAGCGCCGCACCACATGCTACACTCATACCTTGCCCTAGTGAACCGCTGGCTATGCGCACACCCGGTAAATGCTCATGGGTAGCCGGGTGACCTTGCAGGCGTGAGTTTATATGACGAAACGTCGCTAATTCACTAACTGGGAAATAACCGGAGCGGGCCAGCACACTGTAAAACACCGGCGAAATGTGCCCATTGGACAAAAAGAAAATATCCTCGCCAATACCGTCCATATCAAAGCCAGGCTTGCGGTCCATGATCTCAAAATACAAGGCTGTAAGAAATTCCGTACAACCCAGTGAACCACCAGGATGGCCGCTCTGTACCTTATGCACCATGCGCACTATGTCCCGGCGCACCTGTGTAGCTATTTCGTTAAGTTGGTTGATCTCCATTTTATCCAGGGAATTGGCTGCAAAAGTAGCAGTTATGATTGATTTAAGAAATTGTCTTTTTTATGCCCCATCCAATTCCTTTATTTTTGCCATTCATGTCACTTTTTATCACATCACTCAATTCGGGGAGTAACGGCAACTGTTATTACATAGGCAATGATACAGAGGCTGTGCTGGTTGACGCCGGAATATCCTGCCGGGAGACGGAGAAAAGAATGAAACGACTGGGCCTGGATATGAGTAAGATAAAAGCGGTCTTCATATCACATGAGCATGGCGATCATATCAGCGGGGTGGAAACACTGGCAAACAAGTACCGGCTACCCGTCTATATTACCGCAGCCACACTTGCAAATAGCCGGCTCCGTATCAACACCCAACTTGTACGTGGTTTCGCCGCATACGAACCCGTGAGCATTGGCGATCTGTCTGTCCTCGCCTTTCCTAAACTGCATGATGCTATTGACCCTCATAGTTTTGTAATAAGTCATAAGGGTGTAAACGTAGGCGTGTTCACAGATATCGGCAGCCCATGCAAACATGTGATCGAAAATTTCGGCAAATGCCATATAGCTTTTTTAGAAGCAAATTATGATGAGTATATGTTGGAAAATGGCCGCTATCCCATCCACTTGAAAAGGCGCATCAGTGGTGATAAAGGACATTTGTCAAACAATCAGGCGCTTGAACTGTTTATCAAACACAAGCATCCCGAACTCAGCCTGCTTTATCTATCGCACCTTTCCAAAGATAACAATTCGCCCCACCTGGCCTTGGATCTGTTTGCATCATTTGCGGAAGATACCGACATAGCCGTCGCCAGCCGGTACAAAGAAACACCAGTATCCCGGGTACCTACGGGAATCGCTGCAACTAACACAGATATTTCACCGGCCGAAACTGTGCAAATGAGTCTATTTTAAACTGGTATAAATACCTCGGCGGGTGATTTCCCCAACTAACAACAGAAAATGGAAGCCAATAAGAAATATTTCTCTGCACAACTCATGGCATGGCATGCTAACGAAAATGAGCGCAGCCTACCCTGGAAAAGCGAACAAGACCCTTATAAAATATGGCTCTCTGAGGTGATATTGCAGCAAACCCGTGCTCTTCAAGGCTTGCCTTACTACCTGGCATTCACGGAAGCCTACCCAACAGTACGTGACATGGCAGCAGCGGCCGATGAGGAGGCCTTCCGCCTGTGGCAAGGGCTTGGATACTACAACCGGTGCAAAAATATGCTGGCAACAGCACGCCACATTAGCAGTAACCTGGGTGGTGTTTTCCCAAAAACCTATGAAGAAATATTGGCGTTAAAAGGCATTGGGCCATATACTGCCGCAGCGATAGCGTCATTTGCATATAGGTTGCCTCACGCCGTGGTAGACGGCAATGTGTATAGAGTGTTGGCCCGTTACTTTGGCATTGATGCGCCTTTCGATACTACAGCTGGGAAAAAAAGCTTCTCCGAATTGGCGCAGGAACTTCTCGACAAAAAGAACAGTGGAGCATACAACCAGGCAATTATGGACCTCGGCGCGACCGTTTGCACACCCCGAAACACTCGTTGTGAAGAATGCCCTTTGCAAAAAAAATGTGTTGCCTATAACCAGGGATTGATCGATGTTTTACCCGTGCGTAGTAAAAAACAAACCGTGCGCACCCGCTATTTTAACTATCTGTTATTAAAATGTGATGGAAAGATTTGGATACACAAACGTACCGATAGTGACATTTGGGGAAATCTGCATGAACCATATCTCATAGAAACCGAGCAACCGCTTACTGCAATTTCTTTATTAAACAGTTCAAAATTCAAAAATTTACATATTCAAAATTTCAAAATTAATTTTGAAGGCAGAACTACCCAACGCCTCACCCACCAGCTTATAAATTTCAATTTTTTCAGTATAAATCTCGAAAAAAAGATAACAATCCATAATGTAAACGGTATATGGCTGAATGCTAACGACTTAAAAAAAATAGCTTTTCCCAAGACACTTGTTTCTTTTTTAAAAAATAATTTATACTTTTAATAGTCATTCGGTTATAATTTTTACAATTTGAAAAATTTGGAACTACTATGAGAGGCGTAAATCGAGTTGTACTGATAGGGAACCTTGGCAAAGAGCCAGATCTTCAACACCTGGAAGGAAATATAGCAGTCGCAAAATTTCCGCTGGCCACCACTGAGACTTATAAAGACAAGAATGGCGCATTAGTTTCACAAACCGAATGGCATACGATCGTACTGTGGCGTGGGCTTGCAGAATTGGCCCAGAAATACCTGCACAAGGGTAGCCTGGTATTTATTGAAGGCCGCATAAGAACACGCAACTGGGAAGACAAAGACAAGAACCGCCGCTTCAGCGCTGAAATAATTGGTGATAACCTGGTGATGCTGGACAAACGAAAAGAGCAAACTGACCACCCAATTGTGGAGGCCGCAGCACCCGAAGCCAGCGCATTTCCAGATATAAATTTTGATGGCACAGCTATTGCGGCCAACATCGGTAAAGATGACCTTCCGTTTTAATGGTATATTTTTTATCTATTAACAAAATGAGAGAAATATGGTTATCTCTCGCTTTTTGTTAATTTTGATACCCACCAAACTATAAAACATTTTGGAAAGTACCGAAGGCGATACGCATCTTACATCTTTACTGTTACAGGCATCCACCATCGATGCGTCTAATGCCACTATACTTATTATTGCCATTCTCATGCTGTTATTGATGTCGGCAGTTATTGCCGGAGCGGAAACAGCTTTTTTTTCTCTTTCTGCTAAAGACATTTATTTCTTAAAAACCAAGGAGAAACAAAGTGCCCGTATTGCATCCCAATTGCTAGAGCAACCAAAAATGCTGCTGGCAACGATCCTGGTCGCCAATAATTTTATTAACATAGCTATCGTCATTACCATCAATTTCTTTGTCAGCTCTATTTTGCCGCGTGATACTTATCACCACATTATAATCAGCCCTGCATTTTCACAAAACGTAAACTCCATTTTCGCATTCCTTATCCAAGTGGTTTTTGTAACGTTTCTGCTGGTGCTATTTGGAGAAGTGCTGCCGAAGGTTTATGCCAGCCAGAACAACCTCCGGATGGCGCTGTTTTCGGCACCGTTTCTGCGGATTTTATTGAGTGTCTTCAACCCGATCAGTCGTATGCTGGTCAATTCCACCAGTTTTATTGAGGGTAAAATTGGCTCCAAAACGGCGAACATCAGCAGTGAAGATTTCGAACACGCCATTGAACTTACCGTGGGGCATACGGCCACCCGGGAGGAAGTGAATATCTTTAAGGGAATACTCAAGTTTGGGAACATAACCGCGCGCCAGGTGATGCGCACCCGACTCGACGTTAGTGCTATTGACTTTGATATGAATTTCGCGGAAGTGCGCACATATTGTCTCGATGCCGGCTACTCACGGTTACCCGTGTACAAAGAGAGCCTGGACAAAGTTGCAGGCATTATGTATACCAAGGACTTCCTGCCACACATCGAATCTGATACATTCAACTGGCACACCCTAATACGCCCGGCTTATTTTGTGCATGAGGGCAAACTGATAGAAGACCTGCTAAAAGAATTCCAGCAAAAACGAATGCACTTCGCGATCGTTGTTGATGAGTTTGGCGGCACATCTGGCATCATCACCCTGGAGGACATCATGGAGGAGATCATAGGTGACATCAAGGATGAATTTGACGAAGAAGATCTCAATTACAAAAAGATCGACGATCATAATTTCATCTTTGAAGGCAAAACGCTCATCAATGATGTGTGCCGTGTAATAGGCGTACCCTCAGATACCTTTGATACTGCCCGCGGAGAAAGCGACTCGCTGGCTGGCCTGATTATTGAAATATCCGGAAAGTTCGCCGCCGTCAATGAAACGATCCGTTACCAACAATATGAGTTTACTGTGCTGGCCGTGGAAAAGATGCGTATCCAGCGGGTGAAGCTCACGATTCATGAGCCTGAGGAAGAATAACCCAGGGCTCCATAAAGGGTTTACAACACCACTTGCTGCACCAAGTTACTCTTGTATGGATAGTCGGTATTAAAGTGCAATCCACGGCTTTCCTTTCTGAACTGCGCGCCCTTGACAATAAGATAACCTATGGTGATCAGGTTGCGAAGCTCACAAAGCTGGGGGGATAACGTGGTTGTTTTATACAACTCCTCCGTTTCGTTATGTATGAGGTCTATGCGGTTCATGGCTCGTTGCAGGCGCACATCATTGCGTACAATACCCACATAGTCGCTCATAATCTGCTGCAGCTCTTTCAGGCTTTGCGTGATGAGGATCATTTCCTTGGGATCATTAGTGCCGGATGCATTCCAGTCGGGCACCTCTTCTTTAAGCTCAATGTCATTGATCCGTAGCGCCATGTCCTCCGCGCATCTGTGTGCAAAGACCAACGCTTCCAACAGTGAGTTAGAAGCGAGACGGTTAGCTCCATGCAAGCCGGTGCTGGAACATTCTCCACAGGCGTAGAGATTTATCACTGAAGACTGCCCCACCTCATTGACTTTAATACCGCCGCAGCAATAGTGTGCAGCCGGGGCCACCGGTATCATTTGCTCCATCACATCTATACCTATGCTCTTGCACTTTGCATATATATTGGGAAAATGCGCCAGGAACTTTTCTTTGTCCATATTCCGGCAGTCCAGGTATACATGCTCGGTACCGGTACGTTTCATTTCGCTGTCTATGGCGCGTGCCACCACATCGCGTGGGGCAAGATCTGCGCGGGCATCATAGCCGGGCATAAACGCGATTCCATCCTTATTGCGCAGTACACCGCCATCACCGCGCACTGCCTCCGTAATGAGGAAAGAAGGGCTTATGCCGGCCTCATACAACGCGGTAGGATGAAACTGTATGAATTCCATATTCTCTATACGCCCCTTTGCCCGGTAGGCCATTGCTATACCATCTCCGGTAGCGATCCGGGGATTGGTTGTAGTACGATAGACCTGCCCTACCCCACCCGATGCCATAAGCGTGCAGCGGGCGAGTATCTTCTCTATATTGTTATTCTCCAGGTTCAGTGCGTATACACCATAGCAGGTAATATCCGGGGTGGATTTGGTGACAAGGTAACCAAGGTGATGCTGGGTAATAATATCCACCACGAACCAGTGATTGTGTATGGCTATGTTTGGGTATCGTTTCACTTCTTCCAGCAGCGCACGCTCTATCTCAAACCCGGTTACATCTTTGTAGTGTAAGATTCTAAACTCCGAATGGCCGCCTTCCTTGCCCCGCATATAGTCCCCTTCCGTGTCTTTGTCAAATTTTGCGCCCCATTCTATTATTTCATTCACGCGTTCCGGCCCCTCGGTTACTACGATATCGACTATGTGTTCATTACAGAGCCCATCTCCGGCTACCAGCGTATCTTGTATATGCTTCTCAAAGCTGTCGCGCTCCAGGTCATTCACCACCGCTATGCCGCCCTGGGCGTACTTGGTGTTGGTTTCATCCGTGTTGGCCTTAGTGAGAATTGTGATACTTTTTTCGGGGAATTTACGTGCTGTTTTTACGGCGAACGTAAGCCCCGCAATACCCGACCCTATAATGAGAAAATCCGTTTTCAGCATACGAGGATCAAAGGTAGGGGCTGGACCTCAGATTAACCAAGATTAACTGATTTACCGACTTCCAGGCAACCCGTATTTACAATTTCACGAACTTCTTCACTTCCGTGCCATTCTCTCCTCTGAAAGTAATATAGTACAGCCCGGCGGGCAACCGGCTTATGTTCACTTTGGTGCTGGTTGTCCCGGTAGCTATCGGGAGGGGCTGGCTCAGCATTTCCTGGCCAATGCTGTTGGTGATCATGAATACGTTATAAGTTGACAAGTTGATAAGTTTTATGGTTAACTCATCCGTCGCAGGGTTTGGAAGTATCTGCACACCGGTACTTGCTGGCTTTACATTATTGACTGCATTTGCAAAGCAGCCACCCTTTACATCCTCAACGGTATTCGTCATCACAACGGGGTTATAGTCAAAGTATACACCGGCGCGGTTGAATATGGTGGCGCCTTCGGGCAAGCCTTGCCTTGTTTTTATGCTGAAGATAACAGAGCCACTGCATCGCGGACAAGCGGAGCTGTCCAACAGGTTGATATTCGGGAAATCGAACTTGACAATATTATGGGAGCCGTTATTGAATGTTGCAATATTCATCGTGTTGGACGCCATCAATATTTGTAGACTCTTTGGGTCCACATTGTCAGACAAGGTATCCATTACGTATATATTGAAAGCAGTATCATTACCTACATTCATAAAGTGGATCGTGTATTGCAGTACGGTACCATCGGTATCTGAAGTGATGCAGCCAGATGGGGTAACGGACATTTCATTAGGGTCGCAACTGGCCCTCACTGTATCCACAATGATCATGTAGTTGTTGTAAATATCAACATCGCCGGAGGTTGGGGATACAGTGACATATGTATTTGTGGTGTCGCCCGGAGTTAAATATCCACAACATCCTGAGTCCGATAAAATCGCATAATACAAATCAACAGGGGGCTCTGTAGATGTCAGGTTGATCAAATTCCAAGTAATAGTGGAATCTGTATAGGATGCTGGCACAGGCGCAACATCAAGATAACCACCATAGGTTCGTACGTTATATTTCTTACTGTAATGTAGTACAACCGTGGCATCAGTTGGGGTACAATAGTTATTACTCACAAATATGTTTCCCCACTGATCATGTTCACCAGTTACCGGAATTACATCGTAAACTGCAAGATCGAATATGGAAGGAGCAGCCGTACAACTTAACCCGATATTCTTCCCTGCATATGTACCGGTAGCGTAGTGAACAGTATCATACAGCACGCCGGACAACGGGCACGAAACATACACCACACCCGGTACAGAAAGAACCGCGAATGAGTAAATAGTGCCTACGGGACCGCGCGCAACGTAGTAAAAACCGCTGGTACTAGAAACAGTGTCAACCGGCACTCCGCTGGAATCAATTTTTACACTTATGGGTAATCCATTGTATCGCTCAGAATCTTCTTTTATACAGTCGCCATTGGCATCGAGAAAAAAACCTATAGGGAACCTACTGCAGCTTGCCGAAGTATAGTATTCCGTTGCCGAATCCTGAGCGGTATTAGTATAATATAATACCCGTTTCACTGTATATGTCCCGGGTGATGAATAGACATGAGGAGTATTAGCATAGGATTTTACCGTATCATTGACCAACGAAACCGAATCGGTAGTGCCATCTCCATAATAGGTTTTTATAGCCAATAATGAAGAAGACCCATTCACTTCAGTATAAAATTGCGGAGGATCACAGGCATATGGAGACGGGTAAGTGATGCTGTCTGCTGTAATATGATATTGGTACCCTACAAATACGCTTGAAGAATAGGACGATAAGCCACTATAACCACACGTAGTCTTGCAGCGGTAATAGCAGGCGCCAAAAGCGGAGAATGTATACGACACACTGTTAGCTCCCCATAAATTGCCCCAGGTAACATTGTCGTAAGACATCTCCCATTGGTAGTTCATCCCTGCGGCTATCGCATAACCAGATAAATTGAGTGTAAGCGAACAGGAACTGCAATAGGTAGTACTGGCAGACGCCACACCTATCGGAGGTGTACCGGTGCAACACGTGGTCATGTAGGTAATTTTGAACCCTGCCGAGTTTACAGATAGTCCGCTATAGGTACAGGTATTTTGGCAGCGATAGTAAGTAGTAGCCGCAAGGCCGGTGAAGTTATAACTGGCTATTGTGGCCCCGGCAATGTTAGTCCATGTGGCACTGTCCGGTGATGACTGCCACTGGTAGGTGACGCCTGCATCATAAGATGTTTCATTAGCAATATTAACCGTAGTGGTCGGGCATGCTTCCGTATAAGTGGAAATGATATAACCAGGTGAGGGTGTCCCAGTACACGAAGGCTCGTAACTGACCCGTAGAATAGGAGCAAAACCCGGTGTGGCGCCTTCACCGGTGATGGTGTATACATTTGTGCCGCCCCCGGTAAACCCTATGGATACTTTGTTACCAATATTGGCCTGAACAAAAGCAATGATAGGCGCGCCCGCAGTGTCTGCATAAATAGAATCGTAGCCGCCGGTACCATAGCTACCAAGGGCAGGTGGGGTTGCACTGAATAGCAGGCTGCCACTGGTGATGTCTGAAAACAGAGTGCCCGGTACGGTAACAGTAGAAAGATCGCCCGGGTAGCCGTAAGTATCGCATGGGCCGGCAACACCAGCGGTATAGGATGAGGTATAAAAGACCAGGCTGCTGGCTGTGATCACCGAGCCAGCCGGTATGGAACTGAGATCAAAAACGGCATAGCCATTCTCCGTGGTTGAGGTAACCAAAATGTCTCCATCCGTGCGCGTGGAGGCGGTTGCAGAGCCCGTAGTGTAAGAGCCACTGACGCCGGTAGCATACAGATCAATGCTAGTTTGGGCAAAGAGGGGAGCCGCGAAAAAAAAGGCAGCAAATAAAAAAACGTATTTTTTCATGAGGCAAATCTTGTGCTATATACCCAGTAAGTATGCAATTTTCCGGCAGCTGCTTTGACAGCTCCCAAAAAACACGCTGCGGATTTATGGGTGTTGCATCATTCATAGCTCGCGCTTCCAATACCCGCCACCACTCTGCCACATTTTTTTCTATACCTAGTCGCCAGTTACGGTCAGCTTTATTTCTTATCAACGGAATAAGGGCCCGCAGTGTTTCTTTACTATCGCCCTGCAGGTTCACATCCATAGGATATCTTATACCGAGCATCTTTCCGTCTATGTCTATTTGCACGGCCTTGGCCTGCCCCTCTTTAGGAAGAAACTCTGAATAAGGGAAGCTACTGCCTACCATCAGCAGGGTATCACATTCCATCATCATGTCCCAGCTTGGTTTGGTACCCAGCAGGCCTATAGCTCCGGTAACATATGGAATAGCATCTGGCAGCACAGCTTTTCCCAACAGAGCTTTTGCAATCCCCGCACCTAGCAATTCTGCTATTTCAATGACCTCATCTGCTGCATTCAGCGCGCCTGCCCCTACCAGCATTGCCACTTTATTGCCCGCATTTAAGATATCCGCCGCTTGCTGCAGATCATACTTTTGTGGAACAATAACCGGTTTTGAATAATTCAGGCTGGAGTGAACGGTGCCGTGCATTCTTGCGGGTTCTTCGTATTCCAGTTCCTGCAGATCATTTGGCATTATGATGCAGGTCACCGTGCGCTCGTTTTTAGCAATCCGCATGGCACGGTCTATTACATGTCGCAGTTGCTGCGGCAGTGTTACCGTTTGCACAAATTCGTGTGCCACATCCTTAAATAAACTATTCAGATCTACTTCCTGCTGGTAGCTGCCACCCATTGCCGCACGTGCCTGCTGGCCTATTATGGCTACTACAGGTTGATGGTCCATCTTGGCATCATAAAGGCCGTTGAGCAAATGTATTGCGCCCGGGCCGGAAGTGGCCATGCAGACACCAATCTCACCTGTGAACTTCGCGTGTCCGCACGCCATAAACGCGGCATTCTCCTCATGTCGCACTTGAACAAATTTTACACGTTCTTTCTCCCGGTTCATAGCGCCCATTAATCCGTTGATACCGTCTCCGGGATATCCGAAAATGCGTCTTGTATTGAGAAATCTATTGATTTACTAAACGTTTTTGACACAATTTATTTTACTGACAGTGAAGAAGTTGCAACCTATGTAAATAAGAAGGGAATTTTTCAATTAGTACAAGTTGACGGCTTTGAACGTGAAATTCAAAAACTACAAGAAGGAAGAATGCAAAAAACTCAATCTTCCATTTCCGAGTTTGAAAATGAAAAACAAAAATTAGAATCTGATAGAAAAAAACTAAATGAAGAGTATGCAAATCAAATAGAACAAAACGAAATATCGCATCAAGAGAATTATAGGAAAATTGAAGAATCGAAAAATGAATTAAACCAGGTCAATCAGAAGTATGAATCTTTTTCAAAAAAAATTGATGAGTCAATTAATAACCTGAGATCAGGCAAAAAACTTGACCAAGTTAGACAGTTGCACAATGAAAACAAAAGAATATTTATCGATAGCGTCAATCAACAAACGAAGCCCAATTTTATTAATAAAATTTATAAACCAAATACAAGAACAAATTTAAAGGAACCACATGAGCCGAGACAATATCAAAGAGACTCGTCGGATGATCGTGGATACAGAGAAAAGGAAAGACATACTGAAAGGAATAACTCAGGGACTTTCAAAGTATTAACTGTTGTTTTTCTTCTACTTTGGATAGGAACAATAGTGTTTTTCTTGTTTTTTCATACCACTCAAGACGATGTTGCAAAAACGCAGTTACAGGAAAATCAAATACAAACAGTTGAGCCACCTAAAGCCAAAGCCGAGCCCGTTCCTCCAAAAGAATTAAATCCGAAACCAAATTCCGAACTAACAAGAACGGACTATATTTTTTTAAGTAAAAAAATAACTAAGGATATGCCTGTTAAAGATATTGTTCAGCTAATATTCGAGGCTAATCCAATTGATATTAAAAGCACTTACTCAACGCAGTTTGAAGAATACTCCAAGAAAATTATCGAGTTAAATAAAGATTGTTTTAGAGAAGATAGTAATAGATTTTTCTTTGTGAAGGGCATTTTGGTGCATATTCCGTCCTTTAAAAAAGAGAAATGAAATTATTGAAATCACTTCTAATTCTTCACTTATTTTCAGGGTGCGACCATCCCGAAAATAAAACTTTTGAAAGGAATCAAAATGCTACGACAAAATTAAAAGAATTTGAAGAAGGAAATGCGAAATCAGGTGAAAGCAGTGTTAGCAATATTGAAAAAATAGAGCCGCCTAAAGTAGCGATTGACAATCTGAACGTCTTGAAAATGGAAACCGAAAATGGTGTGAAATATGTTTGGATTGAAATTAATGGAATTAGATTAAGGTTCATATTCGATACAGGTGCAAGTAGTATCTGTATTTCGATTTCAGAAGCAACAGTTTTATACAGACAAGGAACACTCAGAAAGGAAGACATTTTAGATAAAGAATATTTCCAAGACGCAACTGGTAAAATTTCAGAAGGAACCAAAATCAATTTAAGAACCGTAAAAATTGGAAATTTAATTTTAGAAAATATTAAGGCAACTGTAATTGATAATGTTAATGCACCGCTTCTACTTGGACAATCGGTATTGGAAAATTTTGGCAAAATTGAAATTGACAATAAGAATAGACAGATAATTTTCAAGTTTACAGGGATTTCAAGTTCATCATTAGTGCCCCAGACGGGAATTGAACCCGTACTCGCCTTGCAGCAAACAGGATTTTAAGTCCTGCAAAATATGGTGTCACATGGTTTTAGTTGGTCTGAAACACCTTATTTTACTGCATTTCTTAAAAATAAAGTTCAACAAAATACAGGTAAAATGTCTAAATGTTGTAGTTTTGTTGTAGTAAAAATCGCTGCAATATGGCTAACGTAAAGGTAATTCTTCGGAAGGAAACAAAAAAAGACGGCACAAGCCCTTTGGCAATCCGTATCACTAAAGACAGAAAATCATCGTACATATATCTTGAATACAGTATCAAGCAAACCGATTGGGATAAGGCCGCGCAACGCGTAAAGAAATCTCATCCTAATTCCACACGCCTAAATAATTTTCTCATCAAGAAGCTGGCAGAGGCAAACGACAATACTTTAGAGAATGAGACTAAAAAAAGTTCCGTTTCAGCAAAGGCATTAGCTGAAAGCATCAAGCCTAAAACAAAAAGCACAATATTTGACCAAGCCGACCTGTATCTTGAACGTCTTAAACAAGACGGAAAATTTAACCGTTACAGTGCAGACAAGCCAAGGGTGAAACACTTAAAAGAATTCCTGAAAAATGACACTGCATTTTCGGACATTACCCTTCCCATGCTGGAAAGGTTTAAGGCATCCTTAAAATCGGGTGACAAGAAACTCTCCGAGCGGTCAGCCGTCAATCATCTTGTCGTCGTGCGCTCCATATTCAGCCAAGCAATAAAAGAGGGTGTTTGCGATGCCAAATACTACCCTTTTGGCAAGGATAAAATAAAAATCAAGTTTCCTGATAGTAAAAAGGTCGGTCTCAGTAAAGATGACGTTGCGAAAATAGAAACTGCCGCGCTTTCAGACGAGGCCAACCATGCCCGCAATCTCTGGCTCTTGTCTTTTTATTTCGCCGGGATGCGTGTTTCTGACGTGCTGCGGTTAAAGTGGTCGGATTTTCAGGATGGACGTATGTATTATACGATGGGGAAAAACGAAAAGGGCGGTTCTTTAAAGGTGCCTGAAAAGGTAATGCAGATATTGAAACAATACGAAGCCAGCAAAGCCGAAGATACCGACCTGATATTCCGTGAACTGCGTGGCGTTGATCTGGACAACCGCTTTGAGATGGAGCGTATTATTGCCTCCCGCAATGGTATGATTGATAAGTACCTGCGGAAGGACGTGGCAAAAGCCGCCAAAATCACATCACCGCTCACCATGCACATTGCGCGGCACACGTTTGGCAATATATCCGGCGATACCATCCCTATCCAGATGCTGCAAAAGCTTTATCGCCACTCATCAATAACAACGACTATCGGCTATCAGGCTAATTTTATACACAAAGATGCGGATGAGGCTTTGGAGGCTGTAATCGGGGCTTAAACTATTGTTTTGCCATGATAATTCAAGAATTGGGTTGGTTCGTGCGGCGAATAACGGGCTTATTCTCCGCATAATATGCGGAGAATACCCTTACATTTGCGGTGAATACTGGGTATAATCTCCGCAAAGGCGAATAATATGAACAAATATATCTATCAAAAACCGGAATGGCCTCAGTTTCATTGGAACGATGAAAAGCTGACCGCCCTGCTTGCTTCAATAAGGAACAAGCAAGGTCGGCTGTTGGGTCGCATGGAGGCTTTGGGCTTTGACCTGCGTTCGGAAGCCCAACTGGAAACGCTGACCATCAATATTTTAAAGACTAGCGAGATTGAAGGCGAGATACTCAATCCAGAACAAGTAAGGTCTTCCATAGCCAGAAGGTTAGGCATGGATATAGGGGGGCTGGTAGCCTCGGACAGAAATATTGACGGCGTTGTTGAAATGATGCTGGACGCTACACAGAATTTCAAAGCTCCCTTAACCCAGGAACGTTTATTCGGCTGGCACGCCTCCCTGTTCCCCACAGGCAGAAGCGGCATGTACAAGATAAAAACGGGTGCATGGCGGGACGATGATAAAGGGCCGATGCAGGTTGTTTCTGGTGGCTATGGTCGGGAAAAGGTGCATTTTGAAGCACCTGCTGCGAAGGCTGTTAAAACTGAAATGCGCCGTTTTTTAGAGTGGTTTAACGGCAAGACCAACATAGACCCAGTTTTAAAAGCCTCTGTTGCTCATCTATGGTTTATCACCATTCACCCTTTTGAAGATGGCAACGGGCGTATGGCAAGGGCGATTGCGGATATGCAGCTTGCAAGAGCGGATGACAGTTCGCAAAGATTTTACAGCATGTCAGCCCAAATTCAGCGGGAACGTAACGACTATTACAATATTCTTGAAAGCTCGCAAAAAGGCACTCTGGATATTTCGGACTGGCTGGACTGGTTTTTAAAATGTCTCAATCGTTCGCTTGATTCCACTGATGTTCTTTTGGCAAAGGTGCTGGAAAAAGCAAGGTTTTGGGATAGATTTCCTGCCGCTTCTCTTAATGACAGGCAAACATTGCTACTCAACAAACTGCTGGATGGTTTTGAAGGAAAACTGACTACTTCAAAATGGGCGAAGATTGCCAAATGTTCGCAGGACACCGCCTTGCGGGATATTCAGGATTTGATGGACAAGCAAGCTTTAATTAAAGAGCCTGCGGGTGGCAGAAGTACGTCTTATATCCTCAACATGGAACAATGAACTAAATTCACTCCTGTAGTTTAAAAAAACTTGATTTTCTATACTTATAGGATAGCTATCAGCTTTTTTTTGAACTGCGGGTTAAAAAATCATGCCGCTAAATAATAACTAAGCTGAAATTTCAACAAATATTTTACCTTTACATTTATGCAGGCTGAATAGCACCTTTTTATTTAGACCGGATTAGTAGAATACTCTTATTTAGAACAAGCCTGTACCGTTATATAACGGACATATTTTTTACACATTAGGCGTACTGATTTTTTGTTGTTACCCCGTATAAATTTTCACACATGGAAGTGATATGTCTTGAAGATGCGGCACTATATACCATGATCGACCAGGTCGTGGAGCGACTGAGTCATGCCCATGACGAGAAAAAAGACAACTGGGTTTCAGATGAGGAAGCCATGCACCTCCTGAATATCAAATCACATACTACCCTGCAAAAGCTGCGTGACGAGTAGAACTGACCGCCTTTCTTTCCTTCGGCAAGGGCAAATTCACCAAGGAAATACTCAAAAACCTGTCCAAGAATATCTTTGCTTTGGGCCTCTTTCGTGCCAATGGTAGCCGTACTCACCATGTCAACAAGGCCGCCAAGGCTTTGTTTATCCAATTTTTCCTGAGCATACACTTTAGGCAAAACACCCTTTAGTGAAGGGTTGTCTTTTTCTATTGCATCCATTGCGTCGTCAACATCTTTACCAATAGTAGGGAGTTTTGCCCTACCTTGTAGGTAAGGCCAGCGAGCGAAGGGCGGCACAAAAAACACTTTCTCTGCTAAATATTCGTTTTTGTCCTCCGGGTCTGCATCTTCATAGTCGCCTTTTCCATCTTTCAGGGCGTTATATAGCTCCTCAAAAGCATCTGAAATGTATTTCAGGAAAATCAACCCCAACACAACATGCTTGTATTCGGCAGCGTCCATGTTCTTACGCAGCTTATCAGCCGCTTTCCATAGCTTTTTCTCTAATGCTTCTTCCTGTTCAATTTTGGTTGCTTTTGCCATTCGGTTTACTTTTCAGATTGTGTGATTTTACATGATATTAAGGATGTTTTTTAGGAATAAGGCAAGCGTGAAATGAGGGACATTACTTTTCCCTTCCCTTTACGATATATTATCCCTTAGAGGATGTTATACTACTAACAATACCCATTTACGTTAGCGAAGTTTTTTCAGCATATTCCAGCTTAATAGTTCGCCAAATCATATCATAAACGACTTCATGTTGTAGGCGTATTACTTCCCTAAGAACAAATAGGCGGTAAAGTAAAACTAATTTTTCATTTTTTGTACGTGTAAAACACTCTATGTACCCGTGAAAAGCCCGTTATAACTATATTGTTGTTGTCGAGTAGCATCCATGTTCTACAACATAAATGTTGTAGAACTGTTGTAGTAATAAAAAAGCCGTTTCTCTCGAAACGGCTGTAACCTGTGCCCCAGACGGGAATTGAACCCGTACTCGCATTACTGCAAACAGGATTTTAAGTCCTGCGCGTCTACCAATTCCGCCACCAGGGCAACATTGCATTTTCCGTGGTAAACTTTCCGGAAAACCTTAAATAAAAAATTCCACCCGCACGGCGAATGGAATCTTTTTGAGCGGAAGACGAGACTCGAACCCGCGACCCCGACCTTGGCAAGGTCGTGCTCTACCAACTGAGCTACTTCCGCTTATTGTAAGAACTTGTGCCAACTACTTGTTTGGGAGTGCAAATATAGAGGTTGATTCATAAAAAAACAAACTACCAACGTAAAAAATTAATCATTATGCCAATCCAAATTCCAAATAGAAAAATCCAAATCTCAAATCCCAATTTCTAAACCCTAGAATATGGCTTAAACAAAAAAACTTGGGTTGCAATGAGAGTATTACTTTTGCTTGTTATTACAATATCTGAATCGGGTTTTTGAGTTTAACCCCGACTCTGGCTTTTGGAATTTTAATTTGAAATTTAACTGCTTGCAATCATTTATTTCCCTTGTAAAGAAAGACCTGCTCATGGAGTGGCGCCAGAAGCATACGCTGTTTGGCGTATTGCTTTATGTGGGGGCCACGGTCTTTGTGGTGTATATGATGAGCGGGCAACCGGAGGCAAAAATGTGGAACTCGCTCTTCTGGCTCACCCAATTGTTCGTAGCGGTAAACTCTGTTGCTAAGAGCTTTCTGCAGGAGCATCCGAACCGATTCCGTTATTATTTTACCCTTGTCAAACCAGCCACATTTCTGATGGCTAAAATGGTCTATAGCATTGTGCTGATGTTTATTATGAGTATGCTTAGCCTTCTTCTTTACGACGTGATGCTTGGTTGGCCTCTGGAGCAAACCGGGCTGTTCGTGCTGATCACGTTTGCTGGTAGTCTTAGCCTGTCGTCCGTTTTCACTTTCTTGTCAGCAATTGCGGCCCGGGCGCAGCAAAACTCTGCCCTTATGGCTATTCTCGGCTTCCCGCTGGTTACTCCTGTGCTCATGATACTTAGCAAGCTGGCTGTGAAAGCCTTGGGGCCGGTCTATGTGCCCGGTTGGTGGAGCATGGCATTGGTGCTCATTGCACTTGATTTCCTCGTCATAGTGCTTGGTGTTATATTATTCCCGTTCCTATGGCAGGAATAGCAAAATGGTAAAAATCTTCAAAAAGCTATACACCTTTGAATAATTGCGTTATATTTGAGCCTTAAAATCAAACTAACCAGTTATGAAAAAATTATTCGTATTCGCACTTCTTGCTATTGGCATCACTGCTACAGGCACTTCTTTCGCCCAAGACAAAAAGGCTGACAAGAAAATGGAAAAATCGGACAAGAAAGACACTAAGGCCGATAAGAAAGAGGAAAAAGGAAAAATGAAAAAAGCTGACAAGAAAGATGCTAAGGGCGACAAGAAAATGGAAAAGAAATAATCCTTTTTAAACTTCGTTCTGCAATAAGGCTGTACTTCCTGAAGTACAGCCTTATTCTTTTTAAACATTACAATGAAACGCACTGCGACGTAAACCGCCGCAAACAAGGTAGTATTACATTTTAAAAGTCTTTCTTATTTTCTGCGTTGTAAGTTCACGTAACGTTCTGAACAAAAAGCGGTTACACGAAAAAAGTAGCTTTCGGTCGTAAAAAGGGATATATCTCCATTTCGCTTCCTTATTAGACATCCATCCCATCAATCCTTTCATATCCTTCTCTACAAGGCACCGGTAGACGTCCTTTTTATAAAGACTGATCTTTATTCGCTTACCATCATGTATAGCGGCCGGTTTCACCAGTTCCAGTTCATTATTTATTGCACGCCTTATCCCTTCCGAAAAATCATTGCCCCTGAACTTTCCATAATACATCCAGGCGTTCGGGCGCATATCTATTTCTATAAGATAGTGTTCACCATCCTTTTCGTCATACATGAATGTGATGTTGGCAAATCCGCTTAGCCCAAGCGCTCTGCCCATCTTTATGAGTTCCGCTTCCACATCCTCATTTCTATAAAAAAGGCGCTGCGTAGAAACCCCAAACTCCCGCATCACCGTAAGCGTCCGGGAGTAGCTGTAGATGATCAGCTCACCGTTTTTAAAAAGCGCATCCGTATTTGCATCAAACCCTTTTATGAACTGCTGAAAAACGAGTTGGTCTTTGTTGGCAGTGTGCTCCATTCGTTCGGCCAGATCCGCTTCATTCCTGATAAGGTAAACACCATACCCTCCCTCGCTCTGATCCAGTTTCATCAGCAGTGGGAAGCCGATGTAGTCGCCAATGGCCGCCGGGGTAAGACTCTCATCATAAACAAGATAGCGCGGGGTTTTGATATCATACTTGATACACAAGTCCGACAACCCCGCTTTAGAGCCCAAAAGAGCTCGGTTCTCTATTTTAGTAAGCGGCATTACTTTGCTAAAAATATCCTCGGTAGAAATGTTGGCATTCAGCACCCTGATTATAATATCGTCAGCGGGGATTAGCCAGTTGTAATCGCTTCCGTGAAGCCCGATATAAGCCAGCAGTTCCGTCAGAAATTTGTCGGGGGTATCACTAGCGGGTATCCATTTATTGAACGATCTGTTCTGCAATGTCCACGAGCCTGCAGCAGCAAAGACATCAACGGTACAGCCACCATCTTTCAGCATTGCCGGAATCTCAATAAGTGAATCCCAGTTAACGAGGGAAATGAGCAATACTCTGTACATTCGGGGCGCTAATTTATACTTTATTTTGACGTGTAGAAGCTGAGATTGAATTTTACTTCTAAGGTTTAAGGCCTCAAAAAATATATTAACTTTACCGGCGACAATTACCATGTTAAACAACAGTAAGTTATGAGGCTGGCTCACCTGCTACTCACTCATGCTAACCCGGCACAATGTAGCAGGCTAATCAGTCGTTTGGCCTGTTCGGATACAGACATTTATATTCACGTCGATCTAAAAACAAATATCGGTCCATTCCTCCACTTAAAAGATAGCGCCAATGTTTACTTCATAAACGACAGAGTGCGAGTGAACTGGGCAGGCTATAGTATAGTACAAGCTACGCTTAATGGCCTCAGGGATATCACAGCGTCTGGTAAGGAGTACAGCCATATTAACCTGTTAAGCGGGCAGGACTATCCGCTAAGAAGCACCGAAGAGATACATAAATTCTATTCTGCAAATGCGGGAAAAAATTTTATGCTTTCGATGTCCGTAGAGCATGAATGGCCAGAAGCCATAAGGAGGATCACTGAATATCACCTTCCCGATAATAACTTCCCGGGGAAAATTTTTGTACTGAAAATATTAAATACAATTGCTCCTAAACGGAAAGTACCAGCCGGATTGATACCGGTTGGTAAATCGCAATGGTTCACTATTACACCTGCCTCTGCCCTTTACATTATTAACTACCTGGAACAGCACCCCGAAGTGGTACGCTTCTTTAAGCGCAGTTGGGCGCCTGACGAGATGATCTTTCAAACAATTTTGCACAACTCGCCCCACAAAGTGGCAATAGTAAACGATAACCTGGTATACACGGATTGGTCTGCTGGCGGCGCAAGCCCTAAAGTGCTGACTATGGGTGATGCGGATAAATTACTCAGTTCGGATAAATTATTTGCCCGTAAATTTAGCGTGTCGGCGGATTCGGAAATTTTAGATTACCTTGACAAACACAACTGATTTTTTATCTTCGCATGGGTTATGATAGCCCTGCGCACTCATAATGAAAAAAGTTTCCGTCATTACTGTTAATTATAACCAGCCGGCTGCTACCGAGGCCTTGTTGGAATCCATATTTAACACCAACACTTACTTCTCAATGGAGATAATTGTTGTGGATAATGGCAGCACCGTAGACCCGCTGCATCCATGGAAGCTAAAATATCCGGCAGTAAATTTTATCCGCTCAGAAATTAACCTTGGCTTCGCCGGGGGCAATAATCTAGGCATCCGGGAGGCTATCGGCGATTATATTTTTCTGGTCAATAATGACACCGAATTTACTGAAGAGCTCATCGACAAACTTGTTGAGACCCTGGATTCAAATCCTGAAGTGGGTATCGTATCACCGAAGATCAGGTATTTCGACAGGCCAGATATTCTGCAGTATGCCGGTTACACTAAAATGAATTATTACACTGCCCGCAACAATTGCATCGGCCAGTTTGAAAAAGACAACGGACAGTATGATAACCTGACCGGGGAGACCGGGTATGCACACGGCGCGGCCATGATGGTTACCAAAGACGCTATTAAGAAAACCGGCCCGCTACCGGAAATATACTTCCTTTATTATGAAGAGATGGACTGGTGCGAACAGATCAGGAAAGCGGGGTTCCAGATATGGGTAAATATGCAAGCCCTCATTTATCATAAAGAGTCGATATCGGTGGGTAGTAACAGTGCAATGAAAGAGTATTTTATGAACAGAAACCGGATACTCTTCATACGCCGGAATTGCTCATTAAAAATAAGGATCGCTTTCTGGCCCTATTTTCTTTTCATAGTCGCTCCACGTAACATGATACACTATATCCGCGACAGGAAATGGAAATTCATCGGCGTACTTTTCAGGGCCATTGTCTGGAACATAACCAACAGTATTTACAGTACTAGCCTGGGGTACGACGTTTCCAAAAAAGCAAAATCCAACAACGAATAAGTATGGTCATCTGCCTCTGGGTTTGCTTGTTCCTTGTTTTTTACACCTTCTTCGGTTATGGCATTTTGCTCCTGGCACTCGTAAAATTGCGCCGGTTGATCAAAGGCCAACGGCCTTTGGCGGACAACGACGGCAACTGGCCTACCGTAACGCTCGTAGTATCGGCCTACAATGAAGAAAACTGCATAGCAGAAAAGATCGAAAACTCACTATCCCTCTCCTATCCCGCCGATAAGTTAAAATATTTGTTCGTAACAGACGGATCAACAGACAGCACGCCAGACATAGTTAGCCGATATCCGCAGGTAACGCTTATGCACCGCCCCGAGCGAAAGGGCAAAATAGCAGCCATAGACCGCGCCATGCATGAAGTAGATGCCGAGATCGTGATCTTCACCGACGCGAATACGATGCTGAATAAAGATGCGCTGACAAACATTTGCCGACACTATTATGATGCAAAAGTTGGCGCAGTATCCGGGGAGAAAAGAGTGCATATAGAAAAAGTGTCTGATGCCACTGCCGGTGAGGGCTTTTACTGGAAATATGAGTCAAAACTCAAGACCTGGGATTCAGAATTGTATTCCGTTGTCGGTGCCGCCGGTGAGCTTTTCAGTGTGCGCAGATCACTGTTTGTGCCAGTGCCGCCAGACACCATTCTTGACGATTTTATGATCTCCCTGCTGATAGCGCAGAAGGGATACCGCATTATCTATGAGCCCGCTGCATACGCAACAGAAACGGGGTCTGAAAACATACAGGAAGAATTAAAAAGAAAGATCCGCATAGCAGCGGGCGGCATCCAGTCCATCATACGGCTGAAGGGGCTGCTTAATCCGTTCGGTAATTTTGTGCTCTGCTTCCAGTATATCAGCCATCGGGTGTTGCGCTGGACGATAACGCCGTTTTTGATGATACTTGCTTTTGTATTGAACGGCTTGATCGCATTCCGCTACCCAGGCAATTTCTATAAAGCCCTTTTTGCCTTGCAAACGTTGTTTTACGTAGCGTCGCTACTGGGTTGGCTGCTCGAAAAGCGACAGGTTAAAATAAAAGCGCTTTTTATACCCTACTATTTCTGCATGATGAACTATGCCGTGATGGCCGGCATAAAACGTTATTTTATGAAGCAACAAAGCGTCACCTGGGAAAAATCGAAACGAAAATAGATTGGAAAAATGAGTACGTACTTTTCACCCTCTCCGTTGGAAAAGGCTGGGTGAGGCCCCTACAGTCCTCCGTGCGCCTCAGCTTTCCCAAAGACCACCCGCTTTATCCGCTTGATGATACCCTTCAACAGCCCGCCGTCCAGTTGTATGCGGCGGTCGGTGGTCCAGACGAGGGCTTTAATATTGGTCACATAATGGAGCTTCCCAAAGCCCTTCTCCCTTAGTTTCAGCGCCAGCCAGCCATCTTCATTAGCTCCCTTTGGGTGGTTGTAACCTTCCACCTGCAGGCCTTGCTCGCGACGGTAACCCGAGTTAAAACCGTACACATTTACGGCTTCTTCCCGGAACGAACGGTTTATCCGCCTGATCATATCCGCCGTGTACTCGTAGAAAAAGTAGGTAAACCTGGAGGTTACGCCGGTTGGTATGAATGAGAAACGCCCATAAGTGATCGCCACGCCTTCATTGTTTGCCAGCGGCGCCACCATCTGTTCTATCCAGTCTTTCGGGTACAAAGTGTCTGCGTCTGCATTCAGCACATACTTACCGGTAGCAGCGGCCAACCCCGCGTTTCGCGCTGCGGTAATGCCTTGTATCGTTTCATTTACACAAGTAACGCCCGCAGCCCTGACCAGCGCCTCGGTATTGTCTTTCGAATTGTTATTTACCACAATGATCTCGACCGAACGATTAGTAACGTTAGCAGCCAGCGAATGAAGCGTCCGCAGTATATCCTTCTCTTCATTGTAAGCCGGTATCACTACAGAAACTTCGGGAGCCCTGTTCAGTATCGTTTTGTAATGCGCTCTGATGAACGCCGTGTGCGCGGCATCGGTATTTACCGGGTCCATGAGTTGCCGTATATATGCGGGAATACCTATCGGCCTCATTTATACATTCTCTTTTTGAAACAGTGCCGGAATCGTTTTCAGTATCAGTTTAATATCGTACCAGAAACTGTGTTTCTCGGCATACACATTGTCCAGCATCAGTCGTTCTTCCTCACTCATTTCCCCCTTACCACGCTTCTCCACTTGCCACAGCCCTGTGATGCCTGCAGGCGCCAGGAACCGAAGCGCATACTTATCGGTAGTCAGTTTTTCCGCTTCATACAAGGGCAACGGCCTGTTGCCCACTATGCTCATGTCTCCTTTCAGCACATTCCACAATTGGGGCAGTTCGTCAATACTCGTATTGCGGATGAACGCGCCCACCTTAGTAATACGCGGATCGTTCTTAAGCTTGAAAAAGGCTGCCCCACTCTGTTGCTTCTTCGATGTCAGGTATTGTTTTTCACACCAGATATTCTCGTCGGCATGTAGCTGGTTCCTGCATTTTTTGCCCACCGCCTTGCACTCATCACACAACTCCATGCCGGGTAACTCTTCTGCCGCCTTTTCATTGTTATACTGGTTCAGGTGTTGTAGTTCTTTCAGTCGCTTGTCGGCATTCACATACATGGAGCGGAATTTGTAAAATTTGAATATCCGGTAGCCCGTACCCACCCTTAACGAATAATAGAACACAGCGCCCTTGGACTCCAGCTTCATGCATGCCATAACTATCAGCAGCACCGGAGAGAGCGCCAAAAGCGCACAACCTGCAAACACAATATCAAACGACCTTTTTAAAAATGGTGTTTTGTACAACGTTACCACTTTCTGCCCTGTTTGTTGTTGCAACTGCGTCCAGTGCTTAACAATAAAATTGATGCGGCTTTCCAGGCGCTCCTTGTTCAGCGGGCGAGCAAACACTTCCGCTACGCCGGCCTGCAGGCAAATATCCGTAAGACTACCATCCAGCTTGCCGGGCAAAAGAAAGAAAGGAATGTGGTCCAGCTTTTTCTTTTTTAGCTGGTCGATCAAACCGACACCGGTTGGCTCCATTATTTCACTCTCAGAAATAATAGCCTCAATATTCAGATGTAATTTTTCGTGGTCCCTGGCGAGTTCATTGAGACTATTAAATACGACAACTTTGTTATTGCCGAGATCACATTGTTCCAACAGTTCGCGGGTGGCGATGCTGCCATTCAGAAGCCCTATAATCCCTGCATTAATATCCGGCATACGTGATTTAGTACAGCTTGGTTATTGGTGACCTGCCATATCGTTTCAGGATAACGCTGATCCTTGCCTCCAGCTCACGGGGATTGAACGGTTTCAGCAGGTAATCATCCGCACCTGCTTCCAGGCATTTGATGCGCGTTTCAGAACTCTCCTCACCGCTCAGTATCAGTACCGGGATGGCACTAAAAAAACTACTTGCCTTCAACTGTACAAGCAGGTCATAGCCGTTTATTTCCGGTGTATTCAGATCAGATATGATAATAGCAGGCATATTGCCCGCCTGCAGATAGGCCAGGGCTTCCAGCCCGTTTTCAAAAGAATTGACCTCGAAATTATATTCCAATACAGTACTGAGCAGCATCTTGATAGCAATATCATCCTCTATAATCACTATCTTATCCAAAGCCCGGGTTATGTTTTCCATTAGAATATTAATTGTCTTCTTTGTTTGCGTAAAAATATATAAAAGAAACGCAAACTCCTGTTATTATACGTTCAGCAATATAAAAACACAGCCATAAATGCAATATTCAATACTTTTGCGCTGCAAAAATAAAGATCAAATTTATTTCATAGTTGCCAAAGAACTAAGCCATATCAGAAAAATATCTTTAAATTAATGCCTTTCACTTTCTCCCACCCCGCCATTATTATCCCCTTTCTCGGTAAGCGGAGAAAAATATTTTCGGCTACAGGGCTTATCGTCGGTAGCATCGTGCCGGATTTCGAATCCTTCATCCGTCTCAATGAACATAAAATATATGGCCACACATGGCCGGGGATGTTCTGGTTCGATCTGCCACTAGGCATGATCGTAGCGATCATTTTTCATAACATCGTGCGAGATCCGCTTATCATCAACTTGCCGGATTTCTTGAAAAATAAGTTCACCCGTTTTACGGGTTTCGGGTGGAACACGTATACACTGAAGCACTTTTTTGTTTTCGTTACCTCCCTGATGCTCGGCATCTTCCTGCACCTTGTATGGGACGCATTCACCCACCTCAACCTTGTCAACCCCGACGCAATTGACTCACCTATTTACATCGGCCACGTGCAGCTTTTCAAAATACTCCAGGACGCTGACTCTGTTCTCGGTATCGTCATCCTCGTTTGGTATACAGCTAAAATACCCCCTGCGGAGCCCGCAGAGATCCGGCAAGAAAAAATGATCTTCGCTATCAGGGCACGGGAAACCACCATCAGCGATAAGCTAAAATACTGGATCCTCGTCTTTGTCGTAGCCATTGCCATCGTGTTTCTGGCCGTCAATTTCAGCACGCAACAACTCACCTTTGTCCTTGCCATAGATATGGTCATTACCGGTGGCCTGGCGGCGCTGGTAGTAGCATCGCTGATACAAAAATTGGCGATAAGATAGGAGCAAAACCGAATTGTCTCGAACCCTGTGATCGTTACTTTAGTGATAGTTCGCCCTTCAGGAAGGCAACTGCCAACGTGTGTGCGTCTCCGGCTGCTTTTTCATTGTACTTTGGGTTGCTGGGGTTAGCAAAAGCGTGCACAGCATCGTAGCTCTGGAATATGAAACCATGGCCCGATTTAATCAGTATATTTCCAAAAGTCTGTGCATCCT
This sequence comes from uncultured Bacteroidota bacterium, assembly GCA_903905065.1. GTDB lineage: Bacteria > Bacteroidota > Bacteroidia > Chitinophagales > Chitinophagaceae > Nemorincola. The sequence goes on from CAIVEW010000100.1 coordinate 88,867, forward strand.
GTTTTGTGATAAAATTGTCCTGTGTGCCATATATGTATAGCACGTTTGATTTTACAGATTTCACGCGGTCTGCATCTTTCTCTGGAAAGCCATAGTACATAACACAACCAAGTGCCTGGCTGCCCGCGCAAACAGAACCTGTAAACGCCCAGCTCCCCCCCATACACCATCCTATAGTTGCGATCTTTTTTTCTTCACCTAACTTTTTGATCAGTCCATTGATGATGGCTTCTCCTCTTTTCTGGTCGAGGGCGTTCATCAGTTTTCCCGCTTCGTCGGGCGTAGCTGCCACCTTGCCATCATACAGATCAACAGCATACACTGCAACATGGCCACCCAATTCTTTCTGCCATTTTTCGGCTTCCCTCTTTATGTAGTCGTTAAGGCCCCACCATTCGTGAAAAACAAACAGCACTTTATCGGTGGGTTCATCTGCGGGTACGTAGAACGCCTGGCCATCAGCGCCTCCCGATGTAGGAAAGTGGACCATGGAGCCGCTTTGGGCCGTATAGTTCAAAGGAAGCGGCGCCTCATGCGATGCTTTAAACGACTTATTAAGCGCGAGGGCCTTTATATCATTGCCTGCGGGTTTCTTACAGCAACTTTGCGCAGTCGCCGTGTGTAAAAACAATACAAATAGGGCAAGAGCAATGGAATACACTTTCTTCATGACTGATATTTTGGAATAAATTTACAAAAAGCGTGGAAATTATTTGATGATGAAAGTTACGCAATGTAAGACTAATGACACTCCTCTGCCAGTTGCCCCGACCTTCGGGTCGGGGATTAAAGGGATAATACTTGCAGGCTTTAGCCAAAATATTGCGGCATATAACGTCCATAACGTCCATTTGGGCTAAAGCCTACACCTTTTGTTACTCATTCCCCGACCTGAAGGTCGGGGCAACTAAAATATTTTCTAAAAGTGCCATTTGTCCTGCACCCAGTTACTTTGCAACGGCAACACATTCTATCTCTATCAGCGCTTCCTTCGGTAGTCTCGCTACCTGTATGGTGGACCGGGCTGGTTTTAACGTAGGAAAATAGTCTTTGTAAATATTGTTGACAGTGGCGAAGTCGTTCATGTCTTTAAGAAAAATAGTGACCTTCACTACATGCTCCATATCTGAACCTGCATCCTCCACAATTGCTTTTATATTCTTCAATGCCTGGTTGGTCTGGGCTGTAATATCTTCACCTGCAAAGGAATTTGTAACGGGAGAAATACCCACCTGGCCAGAAGTGTAAACCAGGTTGCCCGTTTTAACGGCATGGGAGTAGGGCCCAATAACTTTGGGAGCATCCTTGCAGTCTATCGATACAAGTTTTTTGTTGGTGGTGCAGGACGAAACGAATACAATGCAAATAAAGCACGCAAATGCGATTATAGTTTTGCTCATTGAAAATAACAGTTATTCGGTCTTGGCAACGGGTGCCACCGTTTTCCTGCTAAATCTATAACAAACCCCTGCATTTACCAAGCCTTTGTACCCGAGCCCAAGGTCTACGAACCCGGAAAGCTGTTTACCTACGCGAACACCGAGTGGCGTCCATTGAGAATTGAAAAATAAATTCGGAAATCCGTTATTGGAACCTGCGTTTTGGCCGGATACCTGGTGCTCGCTATAGTACCTGCCGCCCAAACCAACTAATCCATACAATTGTATCAACGAACCATTGTAGTAAACGGGTTTTAGCTCTACTGCGAGCGTTGTTATGTTTGCCTTGTACTGGCCGAGCAACACGGGCGGATCAGTGCGCAGCCCGCGGTTTGAATAATAATCGAACGAAACAAATTCCGTCCCCAGGGTTGCACCCAAGGACAACCTTTTACAGATGGAATACCTGTAGGTAAGAAACATATTTCCGGAATTAAAGGTGCCGCTATTGTAGGCGCTGTAGTCGAGGCTGGGTCGGCTGCGCGAACCGGAAAAGCCCTGAATCATGTCGGTACCGGACTCCCTGCCGTAGCTTGCAGATAACTCCTGGTCTCCCCGCAAATCCTGGGCAACAGAAAATAGCGGCATACACAAAATGCCGAATGCAAAAATTGATAGTTGTTTCATTAGGGGCTGAATATACCCATATGCAACAAAAACAATGCCAAATATAACTAATTGGAAAAATAATGTATTTTATTATCTCGCGGTTAATAATCTGAAGTAATCCACTGCTTTTTTCATGCGGCTGCCATACCAGCTAAACATCTCGCCATCTACGAGCATCACTTCAACGTTTGGCAACACCTGTTTTATCTCTGCGATGTGGACTTCTTTAAAAGGATATGGCTCTGATGAAAGCAGCACTATATCTACATCTTTATCTTTTAAGTCTTCCAGATTCATTTCAGGGTAACGCTGTTTGTCGGAAAGCACATTTACCCAGCCGATCCTTTTTATCATGTCATTGATGAAAGTATCCCCACCTATAGACATCCAGGGATTTCGCCAAATGAAGTAAGCTATTCGCTTCCGTTCTGCAGCGGATGCTAAATTGTCGAAGCCATTCCTTATTTCTTTGGCCAATGCCAGGGCTTGTTCGCTCCGGTTAACGATCTCCCCGACTTGTGTTATCATCACCAGTGCATCGTCGAGGGTATTAATATTACTTGTCCAGACAGGGAATTCAGTTCCAAGCTGCTCTACCTGTTCTTTCGTGTTTTCTTCTTTATTGGCGATGATGAGATCAGGTTGGAGTGACCTGATGATATCCAGGTGCAAAGTTTTTGTACCCCCTACCCTTTTTTTGCTTCTAAACCATTCTTTAGGGTGAACACAAAATTTTGTGATGCCCACCACTTCTTCATTTAACCCAAGGTCATATAGTAACTCAGTCTGCGAAGGAACCAATGAAATAACGCGCAATGGAGGGAACTCAATGGTCACCTCGTTACCGATCATATCCCTGACTACACGGGTGCTCATTACTTGAACCGTTTGAAGTAAAAGACCAGGAATACACTGAACAAACCGTCGATCAGAAACATATCACTCATATAATCCCGCGACATTTTGCCGTTCCTGATAGCCAGATATAGTGATGCATTGAGCAGTGTAAGCAGGATATAACCCATGGCTCCCCATTTGCGCAGATCGCATGCGGCTATCCAGCAAGCCGTGTAGCCCAGCATCCAAAGCGCTTCCAGCCAAACCGGGTCAGGGAATGGCTCGTGCCGCTCGCTCCAAACGATATAAAAAAACCAAAGGACATGAAACAAACCAATAACCGGAAAAGATACGGGTGGCTTCTTAACTATATCGGTCGAAAACTGTTTGAAACTGCGCATGAATTCTTTAATATGGCTAAATTTATTTTCTTACAACAATCGGCAAAAGTACCGGTTTTTGCAAAGAAAGCCGGAACAATAAAATCAATTTATTTCCTTATAATTGTGTAAAGTTTTTGGCCATGTTGACGAAGAAGGAAGTTTTGGAATCGTTTGATTCGCTACCACAGAAATTTGAAGCTGAAGAAGCCATTGAGAAGATAATTTTGCTGGAGAAAATACATATGGGTCTGGAGCAATCCAAAGCTGGTAAAGTTGTTTCAACTGCCGATGCGAAAACCAGGTTAAAAAAATGGCTGAAGTAGTTTTCACGGAACAGGCATTATCGGATATTAACGACATAGCCGAATACATTGCAAATGACTCCATTCACTATGCAAACCTACAGGTTGAAAAATTTTTCAATAAAACAGAAATATTAACGGATTTTCCCCTCATTGGCCGGATTGTACCTGAACTAAATCTGAAAAATGTCAGAGAGTTAATTGAAGGCAATTACCGGATCATATACAAAGTAGTCAGCAAACACACGATCCACCTTCTGACTGTACATCACAGCAGAAGGTTGCTAAAACGTTCGAATATATACCGCGTGAATCGCTGACAATTCCCAGGGGTTACCCTTTGCTAAATGCGTTCAAAATATCATACTTGGTGAGTATAGAGTATTGCCCGCTTTCATCCTTTGTAAGCACAGCGCCATTGTCTTTATTGATATAGTGGGTAAGGCGTTCAAGCGCAGTATCCATTTCCACAACCGGCAGTGGTTTATCCATCACGTCGGCTACCAATTGATCACGAACATCTGGTTCTTCAATTAGTTTCTTGAACAGGCTGGCCTGGGAAATGCTGCCTGTGAGTTCAAGGTCCATCATTACGGGTATATGCTCAATGTCGTACTTCTTCATTAAGGTGAGCGCGTCCATCACCTTGCTGTTTTCGTCAATGGTCACCAACCTGCGACGGCCGAGGCCACCTATCAGATCACGAACCGTGCTTACCTCAAGGAAGCCGCGGTCCAGCATCCACTCATCATTGTAAACCTTAGCCACATAACGGCTGCCATGATCATGGAAAATAACCACGACCAGGTCATCCTTTTTCAGTTTGTCCTTCAGCTGGCGCAGACCCGCAACCACCGATCCAGCCGAATAGCCTACAAAAATTCCTTCTTCGCGAGTAATGCGGCGAGCCATCAGCGCACCGTCTTTATCGGTTACTTTTTCAAAATGGTCTAATGCGCTGCGGTCATAATTCTCCGGCAGAAAATCCTCACCGAAACCTTCCGAGACATAAGGATGTACTTCGCCCATATCCAGTTCACCCGTATCAAACCACTTCTTTAATAGGCTGCCATATGTATCAATTGCCCAAACCTGCACGTTTGGATTTTTTTCTTTCAGGTATTTGCCCGTGCCCACAATTGTTCCACCCGTGCCCGCTGCCACGACGAGGTGTGTTACTTTCCCTTCCGTCTGTTCCCATATTTCCGGGCCTGTCTGCTCATAGTGCGCCTGGCGGTTCGCGAGGTTATCGTACTGGTTTACGTACCACGAGTTCGGTATCTCTTTTTGAAGGCGGCGGGCAACCTGGTAATAGCTGCGGGGATCCTCCGGATCTACGTTTGTGGGGCAAACGATCACCTCAGCGCCATGAGCTTTTAGAATGTCGGCCTTTTCCTTGCTCTGCTTATCTGTTGTCGCAAAAATGCACTTGTAGCCTTTAATAATGGCGGCCATCGCAAGGCCCATACCTGTATTGCCGCTGGTACCCTCTATGATAGTGCCGCCCGGCTTTATCTTACCTTCCCTTTCCGCAACTTCCAGCATTTTTAAGGCCATGCGATCTTTAATGCTATTACCCGGATTGAAAGTCTCCACTTTGGCGTAAACCTTGCAGGGAAGATCGGCCACTACGCGGTTGAGGCGCACTAAAGGGGTGTTACCAATGGTCTGGAGGATATTGTCATAGACACGTTGCGGCATAAAGAGTAGTTTAAAACTGCCGCGAAGGTAACGATTTGAACAGGATTTTAGAATTGGGATTTTAAGGGCAGATCAGGCGCATCAATCGCGCGGTTTCCAGCAGCCATAAATTCACCTAAGCCACACCAAATAAACAATAAAATAAATACCCGTTTTCTTCGTTAATGGCGTATATTATGTATCACAAAACATTGGCCCTCGTGCTCCTCGCGCTATTGCCGCTATATGCCAGCGCCGGCTTTTATGCAGGCAAGGCTATGGCTGGAACAAACACCACCATCAATGTCAATGCTAACAAGGCAGATGCACTCTCGCCCGCCCCGAACTATCCAATGTTGAGCCCGGCAACAATGCCAAAGAGTTGGACCGATCTGGACTATGGTATCCTGTCTTTCGCGTTTGCTCTGGCAGGCCTGACTGCCGCAGGTATTATGCTTGCATTGTGGTCAACATCCATTGTCGGAGCCTGCTTATCGGCTGCAGGTGTGCTCATCCTGGGATTGGGTGCCCTCGGCACCGGATACATGAGTTTTGGCGGCACCCACCACCATCATATACATGACGATATAAGACCTGGTAAACCTGTTCATAGGCGCGGCGCCACGCTGGCCGGCATCGGGTTTACACTGGGCATCATAGAGTCCTTACCGGTCCTTCTGGTTGGCGGTCTGTTTGTAAGTATTTTTGAAATTGGCCGCTTCGTATTCAGGAGAAAACATAAAAAATCTAACGAGCCTACGACACAAATCCAGCCCTGACATGCACCGGCCACCTTACTTCCAGCTTTTCAGCGGTGCCCCAGGCTTGTTTAAGGTCATGCAATATAAGCCCGATAGGATCTGATTTCTGTTTTTCCATATAATGCCTTACCCCAGACCATGTGCGCAAATAACCAATAAGCTGCTCAAGCGCATATGATTTTACAATTTGTATCTCCGGCGCCTTTATTTCGTTAAACGGAAACGGAATAGTCTGGTATTTTGCATCTACGTAGTCTCTTTGTTTGTCCCAATAAGGGTGGGTAATATCAAGGTAGAAGTGGTTGATCACCTTATCAACTGCAGGTGTCAGCTTCAGCAGGCTGTATGTCCAGGCAGCAAACAAAGCCCCTGGTTTTGCCACGCGGCGCACCTCTTTATAAAATGCGTCAAAATCGAACCAATGGATGGCCTGGGCTACGGTGATGAGATCGAACGAATGATCGGGGAAAGAAGTTTGTTCAGCGCGCTCCCGGCGGTAAATGATGTTAGCTCTTTGCTGAGCGTGTTTGAGCTGGTCTTCGCTTATGTCGGTCGCATAGACTGTTTTGAAGCGTTCTGCCAGCTTTGCGGCCACCTGGCCGTTGCCTGTGCCGCAGTCCCAGGCAGTGTCGAATTTCTTAGCATTGGCGTATAAGAAATCAAAAACTTCGCTGGGTGATTCCGGGCGATAGAGGGCATAATCCTGGCCGCCTGTGGAGAAGTTGTCTATTGTTTGTTGCATCAGGATAAAGTTAGGGTAAAGTGAAAAGGAATTTGATTTAGCTCAAACTGCAACCTATTATTTATCTTGCACCCTCATTAATAAATCAATAGGAGTAGCTAACTCAGGCTTTTTTTACTTTTGAATTTCGAATTTTTACTTTGAAACATGGATTTTAAACGATATTTAATTACGGCCGCCCTACCCTATGCAAATGGCCCGGTGCACATTGGCCATCTTGCCGGTTGCTACCTGCCTGCGGATATATACGTGCGCTACCTCAGGGCGCAAAAAAGAGATGTGAAGTTTGTGTGCGGCAGCGATGAGCATGGAGTGCCGATCACCATCCGCGCTATGAAAGAAGGAATTACACCGCAGGATGTGGTGGATAAGTACAATACGATCATCAAGGACAGCTTCGCAGCGATGGGCATATCCTTCGATATCTACTCCCGTACTTCTAATAAGATTCATTCTGAAACTTCGCAGGCTTTCTTTACAAAGCTGTATAACGACGGGGTATTTGAAGAAAAGGAAAGTGAGCAATACTATGATGAGGCAAAGGGGATCTTCCTGGCCGACAGGTATATTGTGGGTACCTGCCCGGTATGTGGAAATGAAAATGCCTATGGCGATCAATGTGAGAAATGCGGCAGTACGCTATCACCGGAGCAGTTGATCAATCCAAGAAGCGCACTGAGCAGCGCAGTGCCTGTAAAACGCAAGACCAAACACTGGTATTTCCCGCTGGATAAATATGAAGGATGGCTGAAAGAATGGATAGTAGATGGCAAGAAAGACCAGTGGAAGCCTAACGTATACGGGCAATGCAAAAGTTGGATAGACAGCGGCCTGCAGCCCCGCGCCATGACGCGCGACAGTAACTGGGGTGTGCCGGTACCGTTGCCGGATGCGCAAGGCAAGGTGCTCTATGTATGGTTTGATGCGCCAATCGGATACATCAGCGCAACAAAAGAGCTGACAAACCAATGGGCCGACTACTGGTGCCAGGAAGATACCAAGTTGGTTCATTTTATTGGCAAGGATAATATCGTATTTCATTGCATCATCTTTCCCGCAATGCTGAAGGCGCATGGCAGTTTTGTGTTGCCGGAGAGTGTGCCTGCGAATGAATTCCTGAATATAGAGGGTGAAAAAGTATCTACTTCGCGCAACTGGGCGGTTTGGGTGGATGAATATGTAAAGGACTTCCCCGATCAACAGGATGTGCTGCGTTATGTGCTTTGTGCGAATGCCCCCGAGACCAAGGACAATGATTTTACCTGGAAAGACTTCCAGGACCGAACGAACAATGAGCTGGTGTCCATCTTCGGAAATTTTGTAAACCGCGCTTTTGTGCTGATGCACAAACTTTGCAATGGCCGGGTGCCTAAATTACATATGGAAGTAATGGACGATGCGGACAGAGCCCTGGTACATGAAATTGAAAGCGCGAAATTCAAAGTACAGTCGTGCCTGGAGAATTATAAATTCCGGGATGGGCTGTATGAGGTCATCGATCTGGCACGTAAGGGCAATAAATACATGCAGGACAAGCAGCCATGGATCGTTGCCAAATCAGTAGAAGAAAACCCGGCAAACCAGCAACTGATAGATAACTGCCTGCACCTATGTCTGCAGCTTACTGCCAACCTCGCGATACTGGTGAACCCCTTCCTTCCCTATACTGCGCAGAAAATGTGCTACATGATGAAGGTGGTAGACAAAATGCTGGAATGGGAAAATGCCGGGAAAACTGACCTTCTGAAAACTAACTACCCCTTGCGAGCACCCGAACTGCTCTTCAGGAAGATCGAAGATACTGAGGTGGCAACACAGGTGGAGAAACTGAGAAATAACCTGATCAAATCGACTGCGACAAAAATGGAAAACACAACCGCACCAATAGCCGCCGAAGTAAAAGCAGAGACGACGCCGGAAGTACCAACAAAAAAAGCAGAGATCACCTACGATGATTTTGCAAAAATCGACCTGCGGGTGGGTACCATATTGAAGGCGGAAAAGGTAGAGAAAGCGGACAAGCTGCTAAAGCTGGAGCTGGATATGGGCACCGAGATACGGACAGTTGTTTCGGGTATCGCAATGCACTTTAAACCCGAAGAGATAATTGGCAAGCAGGTAACGGTGGTAGCTAACCTGGCACCAAGAAAAATGAGAGGGATAGAAAGCAACGGAATGATACTTATGGCGCAAAATGCCGATGGCCGCCTTATATTCGTGTCGCCATTGGAAACTGCGGATAATGGGAGTGAGGTGAAGTAAACCGCGTCACTAAAAAGGAGGCATTGTTTGAATTGCTATTGTTCAATTATTATTAGCAAGTTCAATAAAAGTAATACCGCTAAATTTGTTGTTCCCCTTTAGGGGGAGGGGGTTAAATTTTAAATATGTCTAAAAAAGTCTGGTGGATCATAATAGGGTGCGTGGTGCTGCTGGTAATACTTATTGTCGTTGCCAAGAACAGCGATAACGGTATCACCAAGGTCACCGTTGAAAAAACGGCTTTGCACACCATCACCGAAACCGTAACCGCAAGCGGGAAAATATACCCCGAAACCGAAGTAAAAATAGCGCCGGAAGTGAGCGGTGAAATAACGCTGCTGAACATACAGGAAGGCGACAGCGTGAAAAAAGGCGATGTGCTCGTTAAGATAAACCCTAATATTTATAACTCTATGGTTAACCAGGCGGAAGCAACCGTAGAGCAGACCCGTGCCAGTGCCAACAACAGTAAAGAAATGATGGCGCAGGCACAGTCTCAATATGAACTCGCGTTGGCCACCTATAACCGAAACAAAAAATTGTTTGACCAGAAAGTAATCTCGCAACTGGAATTTGAACAGGGTGAGGCGTCATTCAAGTCGGCAAAGGCCGCGTTGGACGCCGCGGCAGCATCTACTTCGGGCGGTAAATATGGTATTCAAGGGGCGCAGGCGGGGCTTACGCAGGCGCAGGAAAATTTGTTGAAAACCACGATCACAGCACCTACGGGCGGTATCATATCAGAGTTGAATGTAAAAAAAGGAGAGCGTGTGGTAGGGACGGCGCAAATGGCCGGCACCGAAATGCTGACCATAGCCGACATGAGCCGTATAGAAGTGCGCGTGGACGTGAGCGAAACGGATATTTCGAAAGTGAAAATAGGCGATACAACAGTTATTGATGCAGATGCCTATCGCAACATGAAGTTTAAAGGCGTAGTATCCAAAGTAGCAGTCAGCAGTACAAAGTCAGCCACTGCGGCATCTACAACCAGCACAGACCAGGTAACTAACTATACCGTGCATATCCTGATCTTACCGGAGAGTTATGCCGACCTCACCGCTAAAACGATCAACGGCAAGTTCCCATTTAAGCCGGGTATGTCGGCCTCTGTGGAGATACAGACGAACCGGCAGGATAATATCCTTTCCGTGCCGGTAAATGCTATAACCACCCGCGACTGGCCAGACAGCATAAAAAACAAAAACACGCAGTTATCTGCCGCTGATAATATTCGGCAGGTCGCATTTGTTTACGACAGCAAAACCCAAACGGTAGATATCCGCGATGTAAAGACAGGCCTCCAGGATAACAAGTACCTGCAGATAACAGATGGACTGAAAGAAGGCGAAGAAGTGGTAACAGCTCCCTACGGCGCTATTGCGCGTACACTAAAGGACAAGGCTAAGGTGAAAACAGTGAAGAAGGAAGAGCTATTTGAAGAGAAGAAAGACTAGGATGAAGCTCTAAAAATATCCCGATAGCTTTCGGGACCAAATTCCAGGACCGTCGGGCGTTTCACTTTTCTGCATTATCAATTACTTTTGGCGTTCGTTTAACTGATTTGAATTGAATAAACAATTAGGACAAATAGGCATTATAGGCAACGGGAGCTGGGGCACGGCCCTCGCGAAGATATTGACGGACAATGGCCAAAATATCCATTGGTGGGTGCGTAACCACGAGGCCATTACTTATTTGAAAAACCGGCAGCACAACCCGCACTACCTAACCTCTGTAAGATTTATTCCAGAGACGATAATGCCCACCAATGACCTTGCCGTTATGCTTGGCAAGTGCGATACAGTGATAGTTGCGGTACCATCGGCCTATGCACAAAAGGTGATAGAGCAGGTAGACAAAACTGTGTGGCAACAAAAAAACATCATCTCTGCAATAAAGGGAATTCTACCCGACACCAACCTGCTGCTTAATGATTTTCTGACTGCTCGGTTTGATTATCCGCTGGAACAGTATGTATCTATCACTGGGCCCTGCCATGCGGAAGAGGTAGCGGATGAGCGGCTTTCTTACCTTACGTTTTCCGGGCTTGACGATGGCCTTACAGGCGCCGTTGCCGAGGCTTTTGGCAACACCTATATTAACACTACCTGCAACCACGATATATGGGGCGCGCAGTTCGCCGCGGTGTTGAAAAACATATACGCTATTGGCGCCGGCATAGCCCGCGCGCTCGATTATGGCGATAACTTTCTCAGCGTATATACCACCAATTGTTACCGGGAAATGTACCACTTCCTGAATGCGCACTTCGAGAAAGTACACCCGTCCAATGAACACCCCGACTTCCACACTTCTGCCTACCTGGGCGACTTGCTGGTTACCTGTTATTCGCTGCACAGCAGAAACAGAACATTTGGCACAATGATCGGCAAAGGCTATTCCGTAAAGACAGCAATACTGGAAATGAACATGGTTGCCGAGGGTTATTATGCGGCAAGGGGCATGCAATCTATTTCAAAGGAATTCTCTATTCCAATTCCGATTGCCACGTTTATTTATAAAATGCTCTGGGAAGGCCTTAATCCATCGGACGGATTTTTGAAGTTGGAGAAGCTGCTTTCCTAACCCGCGAGTTGTTAACATTGAGGTGCTTGCTAATTAGGCATTTCCTGCCGCTATCTCTGCCACTGCCCTGCGAAACTCATCAGACACGGGCACTTTCTCATTCTTGTTGAAATCGAAAGTAACGATTACGTCATGTGCCTCTGCGGCTACTTCGTTTTGGTCATTGAGAATACGGTGATGGATACCGAAGCTGGTGTTCTTAATAAATTCAATACGGCACTCTATGACTATGTTTCCCGGATAAAACAGCGGCTTAATAAACTGGCAGTCGGTGGACAGCAAAATAGGGCCAATTTTGCTTTCAGTAAACAAAACCGAAAGCCCACTGATCTCCCAATAATTCACCCTCGAGGCCTGTATATACTTGAAGTAGGCAACATTGTTTACATGTCCGAAAAGGTCCATCTCGCTCCAGTCGATTCTTAAGGGCAGTTTTACCGGAAAATTCATATTGCTGTTTGAAACGTTAGAAATATTTTTTTGATAATACTTTAAGTATTCATAAATTTACAATAACAAAACCCCAAACTTATGAAGTTCCTATTAATCGCCTTGATCATTGTCACCCCGTTCTTTTGCGGATGCAGGAAAACCAGCAGCACCACAGCTTATACCAGCACCGCTTATATTACAGGGCCAGACTACGGAATGACCATGTGCAGCGGCGGGTATTTTATTAAAATTGACACGGTCACAACACTAACACGTTTTTCAACTTTACCAGCCAGTTCTGGGATTGATCTTGCTACCGCAACCTTTCCCATACATGTGCGGTTAAACTGGCATTACCAAACAACTCCGGACCCGTGCGGAATCATTGTAATTGATGCCATAGCAGCCGACTAGGTAACAACGATTATTTCAGCAAATACATCAGCCTCACCACCCAAAGATTATTGTACTGATCTGCACGCGCATAGTTCGGTGGTATATCTGTGCGTATCGGGGCGATCGAGTATTGGAAGCGCACATTCAAAAATAAGCCTTTCCAGAGATGCAGCTCGAAACCAGCAAGTACGTCAAAAGCATTGGGGCGAAATGGATACCGGTTGTTGAAATCAACATTTTTGATGACATTCGATGAGTCTACCTGCAAGTTCTCGCTGCTGCCCACCAGCCGGCTGTAGGAGACACCAACACCAAAATGGCTTTTTCGCTTATCAAAATAATTGATCATAACAGGTATTTCCGCGTAGTTAAGGTTGATGCCATATTTTGTAATATAGGTATCCGGAAGCGTAGAAGAAGGTTCAGGAAGAGTGCTTTTGCTGCCTTTCTGCGAATAAAGTATTTCTAAGCTTAGTGCTACATGCTTGGCCACCTGCGCATAAACGATGCCGCCCACATTGAGGCCTATCTTGTGATAGCCGGCAAAATAATCTCCGTCCACCTGTGCGAAATTTGCGCCTATGACCACGCCCCCATAGAAAACTCTTGGTTGTTCTATATACAGCCCATGCGGCTCGCCATCGTCTTCCTGTGCACGGGCAAAATCCCCGTAAGCCATTAAAATAACTGTAATGATTAGAAGTGCTGCGAATTTTCTACTTTTATTCATCGAAACAGCAAGAGATAATGAGCTTCAAATATACGCCAAACACGCTAAAAAAACTGGAAGAGCTTTATGAAGAGGCCCGCTACATCATACGTTATGAGAAGGGAAATTTCAACAGCGGGTATTGCATACTGGAAGAACGGCGCGTGGTTGTGATCAACAAATTCTTCAGCATTGAAGGCCGAATAAATGCATTGGTAGAAATATTACCCAGCATCACCGTAAATGAAGATGAACTGAGTGGCGAGATGCTGAAATGGTATAAGCAACTGAAGGCAGAACCATCTTTTGGTGAAGACCCAACCGTACAAACCCAAATGGACATCTAGGTGAAGATCACATTCCTTGGCACCGGCACATCGCAAGGCATACCGTTTATCGGGTGCCCTTGCCCGGTATGTACTTCACCAAACAAAAAGGACAACCGGCTGCGCAGCTCCATCTGGATAGAAACAAATGACACCAGCATTGTGATAGACAGTGGCCCTGATTTCCGCTACCAGATGCTGCGCGCTAAAGTGAACAAGCTGGACGCCATTGTATTTACCCACGGCCACAAAGACCATATCGCCGGGCTGGACGACATACGTGCATACAACTACTTTGAAAAGAAGCCTATCCCCATATATGCCACCGAGGAAACGCAGGAAGCGCTGAGAAGGGAATATTCGTACATCTTTACAAACCAGACTTATCCGGGTATCCCGCAAGTGGAAATGAACACGATAAATGCGCAGGACGCATTTACCATAAACGGTGTAACGATAACACCGATAAAGGTGCTGCACTATAAAATGGAAGTACTTGGTTTCCGGATAGGAGATTTCAGTTATATCACCGATGCCAACTACATAGCGCCTGAAGAACTGGCAAAAGTAAGTGGCAGCAAGGCAATGGTGCTGAATGCCCTGCGCCACGAGCCGCATATCTCTCACTACACACTGGCCGAGGCGATAGAAGTAGCAAAGGGCACCGGCGTTCCGGACACTTATTTTACACACATCAGCCACCAGCTTGGCCTGCACGATGCTGTGGACAGCGCCCTACCCGCGGGTATGCACCTGGCATACGATGGGCTGGTGCTGAATTTCTGATTATCTTTGATAAATAACGCTTATTCTATGCAACTGGCAGACCTGGATATGACCAAAGTTTACACTTATGCCGACTACTACAAATGGAAATTTGAAGAAAGAGTAGAGTTGATAAAAGGGCATATTTTTAAAATGAGCCCTGCGCCTAACCGTTTGCACCAGGAGCTCGTTGGCAAATTGCATATCAAACTTGGAATATACCTTCATAAGAACCCGTGTAAATTATATGTCGCGCCATTTGACGTAAGGCTACCCAGGAAATCTAAAGAGGATAAAGATATCATCACTGTGTTGCAGCCAGACCTGTGTGTAATTTGCGACCCATCTAAGTTGGATACGCGCGGTTGCATAGGTGCACCTGATATTGTTGTGGAAGTGCTCTCACCTTCCAATAATAAAAAGGAACTTAGGAATAAGCACGAAGCGTATGAGGAAGCTGGCGTGAAAGAGTATTGGGTTGTACTGCCATATGAAAAAACAATGCTCATTTATACCCTCGTTGATGACAAATTTTCCACATCAGGCCTATTAGCAAGTGGCGATATAGTTACTTCCGCTGTGCTACCGGGCTTTTCACTTGATCTTGCAGAGCTTTTTGAAAGCTATGAGACAGAACAATAGTTTCAGTAGTTTTGCCCAATAGCACCCTTTTTTACCGGATTACCTGTTCCTGCCACCGGGCAGGTTTTTGAATTTTTACTTTTGAATTTTGAATTTTAAACATGGAATACAATTTTACCGAAATAGAGAAAAAGGCTAAGGAAAAATGGGCTAATGAAGAGGTCTATAAAATCTCCAATGATAGCGATAAGCCCAAATGCTATATACTGGATATGTTTCCCTACCCAAGCGGCGCGGGCCTGCATGTGGGGCACCCCTTGGGATATATTGCCTCCGATATTTATGCCCGTTATAAAAGATTGTGTGGCTATAATGTGCTCCACCCCATGGGTTTTGACGCATTCGGATTGCCCGCCGAGCAGTACGCTATCGAAACCGGCCAGCACCCTGCCGTAACTACAGAGAAAAATATTGCCCGCTACCGCGAGCAACTCGATAATATTGGCTTTTGCTACGACTGGAGCCGCGAAGTGCGCACCAGCGACCCGAAGTACTATAAGTGGACCCAGTGGATATTCCTGCAGTTATTTCATAGCTGGTACGACCGTGCGACTGGAAAAGCAAAACCGGTAAAAGAACTTATCGCGATTTTCGAAAAAGAGGGTAATGCAAATATTCCCTGCCCGGGTGATGAGACGCTGCGTTTTGATAGTATTAAGTGGAAAGGTTTTTCGGAGAAGGAGCAGCGCGATGTGCTGATGCAATACCGGCTGGCATATCAGGGCTATGCCCAGGTATGGTGGTGCGAGGCATTGGGCACGGTATTAGCCAACGATGAGGTTGTAAACGGAGTTTCAGAGCGCGGCGGGTATCCCGTGGAGAGAAAGAATATGCGCCAATGGTTTTTGCGCATCACCGAATATGCGGAGCGCCTTTTGGAAAGCCTGGCTAAGCTGGACTGGTCTGAATCCATGAAGGAGATGCAGAGCAACTGGATAGGGAAAAGTGTGGGTGCAGAAGTGAGGTTTGGGCTGTTTACCCCAGATGCCAAAACAACTTTTATTAATGTTTTTACCACCCGACCAGACACTATATTCGGTGTTGACTTTCTTGTTCTGGCTCCAGAACACACATTAGTCGATGCTATCACAAATGAGGAGCAACGCACCGCAATCGAAGAATACAAAACCTACGTAAAGAGCCGCTCTGAGCGTGAACGCATGAGCGAAGTAAAACAAGTGACGGGCTGCTTTACCGGCGCCTACGCTGTTCACCCGCTTACCCGAAAAAACGTACCGGTTTGGATATCGGAGTACGTGCTGGTGGGCTATGGTACGGGCGCTATTATGGCCGTGCCCAGCGGTGATGAGCGCGACCATGCTTTTGCAAAGCACTTTAATATTCCCATTACCAATATTTTTGGCGATAGATACACTGGGGAGGAAGCTTATAGCTCAAAGACCGGAATTATAGAAAACAGCGACTTCCTTACCGGGATGAGCATAGCTGATGCCACCGAGGCTGCAATTAATAAGCTACAATTCATAGGCGCTGGCACCAGGAAGATCAATTACCGCCTGCGCGATGCGGGTTTCAGCCGCCAGCGCTATTGGGGTGAGCCCTTCCCTATTATTTATGTAGATGATATACCCTACGGTACCGATGAACCGATAATACATAACGAGCCTAAGCTGGGAAGTCTGCCAGTTGAATTGCCCTATGTAGAAAGCTACAAGCCCGGACCGGAAGGACAAGGGCCGCTGGCTAACATAGAAGACTGGGTGGAAACGGATGCTGGGGAACGGGAAACCAACACTATGCCCGGTTATGCCGGCAGTAGCTGGTATTTCTTACGGTACATGGACCCGCATAATGACGCCGAGTTTGCCAGTCGCAAAGCCGTTGACTACTGGAACCAGGTTGATTTGTACGTTGGTGGTACCGAGCATGCTGTAGGCCACTTGCTCTACTCCCGCATGTGGACTAAGGCGCTGTATGATCTTGGTTATATTGGTTTTGACGAGCCTTTTAAACGGTTGTTGAATCAGGGGATGATACAGGGTATGTCATATTTTATTGGCATAGCAAATTGGGAAAAAGATATAGAACCTGGTGACACAAACTATGTTCGCGTTGACTTTATTCGGTCTTATGAACATAGAAGCAACAATTCAGTCGCAATGGAATCCCCCCGCCATACTTACAATAACCAAACTGGGCGTATTGGTTGGGGTTGGCCAAATAAACGTTTAAAAAATGGACACTATTTCGTTGATACAAAAGATAGACTTACGAAATCAGCGTACCAAAAACTACTGGCATTTAATGATGAATATTCAGCTGAAGAACAATTAGACATGATTAACAACCGTGTCTTATGGCAAGGTAAAACAGAAGAAGGTGAAGAGTACATCCAATGCAAAATGGAAGTCGAAAAAATGTCCAAATCAAAATACAATGTCGTAAACCCGGATGACATTGTAGCACAGTATGGCGCAGACACTTTCCGGATGTACGAAATGTTCCTCGGGCCTATAGATATAAGCAAGCCATGGGATACCAAGGGTATAGAAGGTGTTCATAGATTTCTAAAGAAGATGTGGCGCTTGTATGCTGATGAGCAGACTGGATGGATAGTGAATGATGACGCAGCTACCGATGCAGAATTAAAGGCACTGCACAAAACCATAAAGAAAATAGGTGATGATATAGAGCGGTTTTCGTTCAATACTTCTGTCAGCCAGTTTATGATATGCGTAAATGAATTAGCAACGCTGGGTTGCCATAAGCGCGCCATTCTGGAGCCATTGGCGGTAGCTATATGCCCGTTCGCGCCGCATATGGCGGAGGAATTGTGGCAGCAGTTAGGCAACAAAGGCAGCGTGGTCGACGCGCCATTCCCCAAATACGAGGAGCGCTATGTAACCGACAATTCAAAGAAATACCCGGTTGCCGTAAACGGTAAAACCCGCATAGAAATGGAGTTCCCGCTTGATGCCGAGCCATCGATAATAGAGAAGGAAGTACTCGCCGACGAAACTATTAAAAAGTGGCTCGAAGGCAAAGAGCCCAAGAAATTTATCTATGTGAAAGGGAAGATGATAAATGTGGTGGTATAACCGCTGCCACCTAAGCGTCGTTATTTTAACAGTGGCAGTGTGCCGCTTGCAAAGCAAAAACGCCAAATTATTTTCAAAACTTGAGATTATGCCTCAAAGCTAAATCCATGGTTCCCCTTCAGGGGACAGGGGTCTAGAAAGTAACTATAAATTCGCTGCCCACGCCTACTTCGCTTTTCACATCTATGGAACCACCCAATGACTCGATCTGGGTTTTGGTAATGTAGAGACCTATGCCCTTACTTTCATAGCCGGGGTGAAATACCTGGTTCAGCTTGAACATCCGGCCATTGTATTTCTCCAGGTCTATTCCCAGCCCATTGTCCTTAACAGACAAAACTGGCCGGCCATCCTGCATATATGTGGAAACAATGATCTTGAGTGGAACATCTGGCCGGGAATACTTCAGGGCGTTATTTATAAAGTTGTAAAGAATGCTTTCCATGTATGCTTCCGGGTAAGCAATATGCGTAACCTCCAGGTTAAACTCAATTACCGCATGTTTCTGATGAAAAAGGCCGTGAAGCTGGTGGAAAATATTATCAACTATGTGCTGGATATCACACTGATCTCTCTTTAACTGCTCATTGAGCTGTATATCGGCCACTTCCATCAAAGTGTTCAGCGTCGACAGCATGGAAACACTGCTTTCGTTTATATAGTGCACCGCCTCTGATGTGGTGAAAATGTCGCCCTCGTCATCAATGCTTGTTTCCGCAACAATATTCTTATGCAGCAATACCTCTGAAAGCAGTTTGATGTTGGCGCCCGCTCCGCGCAGATTGTGCGCGATCATATGTGTTATCCCTTCCAGTTGCTTGATCTTGTTGACCAGGTTAGCGTATTCAGCCTTTTCCCCTCTCCTTAATAGTACGTCTGTTCTCATCTTCTCACCTATTTGTCCAACTTTTTTAAACAATAAACCGTGCCAACAAGGAAAGAAAAAAAATGCTCAATCTTATGAAAATATCGACAAACTGATATCCATTGTTAATCAGTAAATTGCAAACACCATTAGGTTAGAAGAAAAGACAGCGGCGGATAGGCACCTCCTATTCCCTTTACAAATTTCCTCACAAAAGCCCCATTTATTTTTGCCGCGTAGATATTGCCAGGCATTTTGCGGTCCAGCAGGCGTTCGAAACGCCATAAAACACACCATCTTTACCGACAGTCCGGCCCTACAAGGTGCCGGGTCAGGAAAGAAAAATATTATTGTTCGCTACACTCCAGACGCCGCCCGCTACCGAGACGACGCAGACATTATTTGCGCATACGTCTCGAATACTAAAAATCAGTTGGATTTGGTAGCCAAATTTCCAATTTGAAAAGGATTTTGTACTTTGGTGTAGTATTTAATACTTGTAATTATGCCGTCATTCGATATATCTGCTAAAGTTGACCTCCAGACTTTAGACAATGCCATCAACATCGCCAAGAAAGAAATCGACAACCGCTTTGATTTCAAAGGCACCCACGTATCCTTTGAACTGGATAAGAAAGAAATGGTGATCTCTATAGAAGTTGAGAGCGATATGAAACTGCAGCAATTGCAAGATGTGTTGCTCACCAAGGCTATGCGCCAGGGGCTCGATGCCAAGTCATTTGACATGACCAAGGAGCCGTCTGCAAATGGCAAGTATATACGTAAGAAAGTACCTATCAAAAATGGCATAGATAAAGACAACGCCAAGAAAATAGTAAAAATCATAAAGGATAGCGGGCTCAAAGTTCAGGCAGCCATCATGGACGATATTATACGCGTTACTGCCAAGAAAATAGACGATCTCCAGGATGTTATCCAACTCTGCCGCACCTCCCCTATTGAGCTGCAGCTGCAGTTCATAAACATGAAGAGCTAGCCGTAAGCACGGGCCTCCATATTATTGCTCCATCACAAAACGGATAACGGTACTACCCGTCTCACTTTGTACATTCAGCAGGTATAGTCCGTCGGGCAAACTTACCTGCACATGTGCATTAAACTTCCCGCCATAGGCAATGACCTGGCGCTTATACACCACCTGTCCCAGCAGATCCGTAACGGTAACAGTTGCGGTTTCATCACCTTGTGAGCCAAGTGTTCCTTTTATGGTGAACGTACCTTTATTAGGATTTGGAACCAAGATAACATCAGGGCTACCTGTCTGCAGATAACTGATGCCGGTTACCGTAGTATCAATGACCTCTATATTGCCCGTGCCAATGGCGGACCCACAAGCACTTATACCGTCAACAGCGCAGCTAACCACATCATGGTTGTGCAGCAAACTCGTTACAAAGGTATTACTATTGGCCCCTGCTATCGGTGCGCCGTTTACCTCCCACTGGTACGAATAACTCAGACCACCGAACGTGACTGTTGCCGTAAAAGTGACCGTATCACCGATGCTTATCCTATTGCTGGGAGCAGCTGTTACCACAACTTCGGGCATGTAAACAGGGGTAACCTGCATAACTATATTATTGCTCGCAATGGAGTCAATGAATGGGCATACATACGAACTTTGCAATTCGCAAAAGATATTATCACCGTTTATCGGGTCGTATGTATAAGTAAGCCCGGTGCCAGAGAATATTCCATTTTTCATCCATTTCAGTGTCGGAGCCGAACCTGCGCTGTCGAAAGAAGCAATAAATGTAACGGGAGTACCCGCACATACCGAATCGCCCGGAGTAGCTGTAATGTTGATACCCGGCAACCAGATGTCACTCACATTCATTATGACAAAATTGGTCGCCGAATCCGGCGAAACGCATTCCGCGTTGCTGAACATTTTTACGGATATGTCATCAAGATTGATCGGTGTGTACACAAATGTGGATCCCGTTGAACCCACATCTACACCATTCACCTGCCATTGATATATGGGAGTGGTGCCGCCATTGATCGGCAATGCCGTAAACAGTACCGCAGTTCCTGCGCATAAAGTAGTTCCGGTGGAAGGAGAAACGGTTACGAAAGGAGAAACAACGGGCACCACGGTTACAGTCGCGGTGCCGGTCGCATAGACGAAACAACCAGAAGAAGTATCAGTAGACAGGACTGTGTAATCTCCCGCAGTCAAATACAATCCGAAATCCAGCGAGCTTCCCGTACCGGGAAGCGTGTTTTCCAGCATAGAGCCCAGGTATAATCTATACGTAACACCCACTTCTGACCCACCGAGGCCGATGGAGACACCTGTACCACCGGCACAATAACTGCCACCACCGGTTATATTGTAATTGATTGGCGCAGGATTTACAGAAACCAGCGTCACACCGATACATCCCGGATTGAGTGTATAGGTAATATAAGTATCGCCTGAGGCTATCGCCTCAACCACACCGCTTGCAAGGCCAACGGTTGCAACACCGGGGTCGCCGCTGGTCCAGGTACCGCCGGTGCTCGCATCTGCAAATGCCACCAGGGTACCACCACACATAGTGGACGGACCAGAAATCGGAGCAAGGGCAGGCTGCACAGTGATGCTAGCTGTTGCAAAACAGCCTTCCGGTAAGGTATAACTGATATTCACCGTTCCCGCTGAGATGCCGGCTACTACGCCTGTAGAAGCACCTACATGCGCAATCGCTGTATTGCTGCTGCTCCATGTGCCCCCGGCAGAAGCATCTGCAAGGTCAGTGATATTGTCGGCACAGATCGTCATATTGCCGGTCACCGTAGCCGGCCCTACTTGTACAAGGGTGGTAGCCGTTCCGGTACAGCCAAACGAATTACTGACTGCATAACTAATATTTGTTAAGCCAGGTGCAATACCCGAAACCAAACCAGTGGCACTTACCGACGCTACGCCCGTAGCTGAGGAGCTCCATACACCGCCGGAGACAGCATCTGATAGCGGAAGCGTAAAACCCGGGCAAAACGGAGTCACCCCTGATATGAATCCCGGATAAGGGGTTGGATTGACCGTCACTGTTTGGGTAGCTGCGGCGCTGCAGATGCTGCTCGCAACAACATAAGAAATGGTTGCCACCCCACCAACACCGGTACCGGTCACATTACCCGCCCCATCAACAAACGCCGGCGAACCGGAAGCCACACTCCATACACCGCCGGGAATAGGGTCCGTAAGACTGATGGAAGAATTCACACAGACTACAGA
Organism: uncultured Bacteroidota bacterium; assembly: GCA_903905065.1. GTDB lineage: Bacteria > Bacteroidota > Bacteroidia > Chitinophagales > Chitinophagaceae > Nemorincola. The sequence goes on from CAIVEW010000100.1 coordinate 110,909, forward strand.
AGGGCCGCTAATTGTGCCGAAAACCGGCGGCGTACCTACCGTAACTACTACTGTTGCATTGATGCCGCTAACATTATAACTTATCGTAGCTGTACCCACATTTACCCCGGTAACAACGCCCGACAACAAGCCCACTGTAGCTATAGATACATTGCTGCTTGTCCACACTCCCGCCGCTGTGGCATCCGTTAAGGACGTTTGCGTACCCACACAGGTAGTTAAAACCCCGGTGATAGGAGCAGTGGCATATACCGAAACGGAAGTAACCAGCAGCAAAGGCAATAAAAAGAAAAGGGAAAGCTTCTTCATAATATTTATTGTGTGTGTAAAAAAAATATGGATATGGTTTTAAGTGCCAATGTTAAGCTAACATTAAGTTTGGTAAAAATAGAAATTAATATCAAAATAGGTTAGCAATTCTTTAAAGTTTAGCCAGAGATAACATCTTATGCACAACTTATATGCCAAACATCAATTTAACGTTTCCAGGCAGCTTAAAGTTTGCTCATTGGGTGGAAAAAAGCTAGGTTTGCAGCCATTTTAAAAAATATATTATGCTCAATCTGCAAATGGTAGACCTTAAACGTCAGTACGGGAAAATAAAACCGGAAATAGATGCGGCTATTCAAAATGTGGTGGAAAGCACAGCGTATATCAATGGGCCGGACGTCAACCATTTTGCAACTGAACTGGCCAGTTACCTGGGGGTAAAACATGTGATCCCCTGCGCCAATGGGACGGATGCACTGCAGATCGCGCTTATGGCCCTCGGCCTTCAGCCGGGAGATGAAGTGATAACCGCCTCATATACCTATATCGCTACGGTAGAAGTAGTTGCCCTGCTTCGCCTCAAGCCCGTGTTTGTAGATGTAGACGCGGACACATTCACAATGAACATAGAGTCTGTAAAAAGAGCGATCACCCCAAAAACTAAGGCTATAATTCCTGTACACTTATATGGGCAAAGCGCAGATATGGAGCCGCTGATCGCGCTGGCAAAAGAACATGGTATTCCACTGATAGAAGATAATGCGCAGGCCATCGGCAGTTCGTATACGTTCTCAGACGGAACGGTGAAGAAAACGGGGGCTATGGGCGTTATCGGCTGCACTTCCTTCTTTCCATCGAAGAACCTGGGAGGGTACGGGGATGGCGGAGCGATGTTCACCAGCGACGATACGCTGGCTGAAAGGCTGAAAATGATAGCCAACCACGGCCAGAAAACAAGGTATTACCATGAAATGGTGGGCTGCAACAGCCGGCTGGATACTATTCAAGCCGCTATATTGCGCATAAAGCTCCGCCACCTGGATGAGTATTGTGATGCCCGCCGCGCGGCTGCCGACTATTATGACGCGGCATTTGCTAACAATCCGAATATCATAACCCCTTACCGCGCGCCATATACCCGCCATGTATTTCACCAGTACACCCTGCAGTTGAAAAATGTGAACCGGGACGAGGTGCAAAAGAAGCTTACTGAGAAGAATATTCCCTGTATGATCTACTACCCGGTACCCTGCCATAAGCAAAATATGCTGAAGGAGTATGGCGTAGCAGACCTCTACCTGCCGGTAACCGACATGCTGCAGGACTGTGTAATATCGCTGCCCATGCATACAGAATTAACAGAAGAAGAATTGTCCTATATTGCAAATGGTTTACTGGAAATAGTCTCAAACAAGCGATAAATTTGCAAAATAGAACATTATCAAAGTTATGCCATACGTTTGTCATGCTGACGCAGGAAGCATCTGTACTCGCGAATGGTATATTTTTATGAATTCGCGATATGTTGATTGTAAAAAATGATGCTGAGATTCAAAACTGATTTTGTGCACAATTTTATCCTTTGCAAACGATAACCGGATTAACAACTAAAGGAAATGAACGTCATTACAACCCCTATAGAAGGATTGCTGATATTGGAGCCTAAAGTGCTCAAGGATGACCGTGGATATTTTTTTGAGAGCTACAATATGCGCACACTCAAGGAGGCAACAGGTGGTTATGATACTGCATTCGTGCAGGACAACCAGGCCCGCTCGGTAAAAAACGTACTCCGGGGTCTTCACTATCAGAACCACCCTACCCCACAAGCCAAGTTATTGCGCGTACTTGAGGGCAGCATCTGGGATATTGCCGTAGACCTGCGCAAAAGCAGCAAGACATACAGACAATGGTACGGCCTCGAACTTTCTGCAGATAACCGCCGCCAATTCCTTATACCTCACGGTTTTGCACATGGCTATGCCGTGCTTACCGACACCGCCGAAGTTTTTTACAAATGCGATAATTTCTACGACCGTTCAGCCGAAGGCGGCATCTACTTCAACGATCCCGAACTGGCCATAGACTGGAAAATAAATATCAGCGACGCCATCATCTCCGAAAAAGACCAGAAACAGCCAATGTTTAAGGATGCGGTGAATTTGTTTGTTTAGATTATTTTGAGAAAACATGAGCTCTGCAATCTTCGGGATTAGCCTCGCAACTCATTTTTACTTCGCCCTCTCCTTCGGCGAGGGATGGGGAGAGGTCCTCACTCCTTCACAAACTTCCTTATTTCTGACCCATTGATCTTTACAATGTATACCCCCGCTGGCAGATCGGCGACGCCAACCCACTCGTCCTCGAATGTTTCGAGGATGCACCGGTGCGGCGTTTGCAACGCCATTTACAAATCGCACTAATATGTGTTCAAGGCAGCCACACAACTTACAACGCGCGTCCCCTTCGAGTCTCTTTTTCAGGGACTCGGAGGCAACCTGTCCGCCGGCAGGCAGGTCAGGGAACTATAGCCAGATGCCCTTCCCCGAAGCGTAGATCTTTGAGGCCAAAGAGCTAAACTAATGCTAATAATAAAAATTCATACAGAACGGTTTGTTTTTAGAAATAACACCTATCTTTGTTCCGACTAAGGAAAATGGATACCAGAAAAAAAATATTGGACGCCGCTTCCAGGCTGTTTTATCACCAGGGCTATAATGCTACCGGTATCAATCAAATCATTGAGGAAGCTGGCGTTGCAAAAGCAAGTTTATACGAGCACTTCAAGTCGAAAGAAGATTTGCTCATAGCCTACCTGGAGTTTATGTTTGAGCAAACCATCGGCCGCTTTAGGCATGTAGCGTCAACCAAAGTGGAGGCCAAAGAAAAAATATCTGCCATTTTTGAATTTTTATCACTGAATGCTAATTCCAAAGGATTTCATGGCTGTCAATTTTTAAATATTGCGGGCGAGATCCCTTTTGAAAACATGCGTGTTTATGATGTCATACGAAAACAAAAAAATGGCCTTCGTGCTTTATTTGCGGAGATACTAAGATCTGATTCAATGGGAGACGATGAATTGCAAAGCGTTGAAAGTTTAGCTGATGGCCTTTATTTATTATTTGATGGTGCAATAATGTCCTGCAAGGTCTATGGAGATTCCTGGGCCGTTGTTGCCGCACATAAAAATGCGCTGAAATTGCTGTGATTTTTTTTGCCAATATTTAAAGACAGACTGGTCTGTACATTATCTAAAATTGAACGAAATTTTCAAACACATAACCTTTATAACTACATCAATTAAAATCTAGAAGAATGAACGAAAGCATATTAATAACCGGAGCAAATACCGGGCTTGGCAAAGAAACTGCCCGCCAGTTAGCATTGAGAAAAGAAACAAAAAAGATAGTTCTTTTCTGCAGAAATCAGGCAAAAGCCGAGGCTGCAAAAAAAGACCTTGAAGCGGAAACCGGGAAAAAGATCTTTGAAATTATCATTGGGGATGTTGCAGATGCCGATTCTGTAAGAAAAGCGGCGGAAAAAATAACGGAACCTATCGATGCGGTAATTCTAAATGCAGGCGGAATGGTTGGAAAAACGGCTGGGAAGATGACCCCTTCCGGTATGAATGAATTAGCGGCTACCAATATTTTAGGCCATGTGATTTTAGTGGAAGAATTAATAAAAAATGGTAAGTTGAATAAAGCAGTACTAACAGTCAGTGCCGAAGCTATACCGGGGGTGAAGGCGCTCGGAATGAAACCGGTTGCCATGAAAACTTCATCTGTAGATGAATTTGCAGGAATTCTTGATGGGTCCTATTTTGGTAATAAATTCGATGCCGTGCAAGCATACGGATACGTTAAATATGTAGCGACGATGTGGACCTTATCAATGGCCAGAAAATATCCTGATCTCAAATTTGTTGTTATGAGCCCGGGCAACACGGGCGGCACTAATGCACCCGATAATTTGCCCCCTCCAATGAAATTTATGCTAAAGTATTTGATGATGCCTGTTGTGTTCCCTTTGATAGGAGGAATGGTGCATAAGCTGGAAGTAGGTGCAAAACGGTTTGTAGATGGTATTTCGGATGCGCGATATACAAGTGGCGTTTTTTATGCAAGTAAAGAAGGTAAGTTGTCAGGAGACGTAGTTGACCAGAGCACCTTTTATACTGATTTAAAAAATACTACTTTCCAGGATAACGCCGATAAAGCAATACACCGTTTTATAAAATAGTAATGCGTGAGCCCCCTCCGGGTTCCCTTTTCCGGAACTAGCGGGCTGGCTGGGAACTGGCCCAGATGCCCATTGCCGACGTCGATTAAACCAAATTACAAACCACCTGCCAAAGTGTCAAAACACCACAAAAATACACCGCATGGCATTTTGTCAGTACATCATTGTTAAGTGATAAAATTATTAAACTATATCAATCATAATCAATTATTTAAATAAACTACCGAAAGTAATTTATACAATCATTTTTTTGCTAAAAATCGCTCAAATCGCCCTCTTTTTCTCAAAATTTATCGCAAGTAGAATATTCAAAATGCAATTTCTATGAGTATGTCAACTTAATGCCTAATTTAATCTGATAAACAATCAGTTACAAAACAAACATGAAGTAAATTTTATGTAAACGAACAAATCAACCCATTTGCGGAAATCCTGAACCAGCGTACAATAAATAGCTGACCGGGGTAAAATATTTCTGGTTCCCCCGACCTTCAGGTCGGGGGAACATTAGCAAAAAAAAACAGGCTTTAGCCAAAATAAATACAGCGAGCGTTCAATGTATACCGTTTGCTGTTTGGGCTAAAGCCAGTGAGTTTTTACGTTACCCTACCCCGGCCTGAAGGCCAGGGCTACTGAATAATAAGCGTAATTCCTACTGCGATCCTTGAACTAACGCACCCTTTTATCCGTATCTTTGCACTTTAACGAGTGTTTCCAACCTTATATTAGAGCTTGTGATACACACCTTTTCAACTCCGCAGATGCGGGAGAGGCACAGGCAGTTACATTTTTTTGCATCTTAAAATATACAAATGACATTTAATGAGTTAAACCTCATTGAGCCCATATTGAAGGCTCTTGAGACGGAGGGTTATAAGACCCCCACCCCAATCCAGGAACAATCTATCCCTATCCTGCTGCAACGAAAAGACCTTTTAGGTTGTGCACAGACCGGTACCGGCAAGACAGCAGCGTTCGCCATTCCTATCCTGCAGATCCTGCACGAAGAGCATGCGGAGCGCACACACAAGAACATTAAAGTATTGATTCTCACACCGACACGTGAGCTAGCTATACAGATAGGTGAAAGCTTTGCTGCCTATGGCCGCAATCTTCGCCTCAGGCATACCGTGATCTTTGGTGGTGTACCGCAGGGAGCACAGGTACAGGCGCTGCACAGGGGTGTAGACATCCTTATCGCCACCCCGGGCCGCCTGCTGGACCTTATGAACCAAGGCTATATCAATATTAAAGACATCAGCATATTCGTTCTCGATGAGGCCGATCGTATGCTTGACATGGGCTTTATTCATGATGTGAAACGTGTAGTTGCCAAGCTTCCGGCCAAGCGCCAGACCCTTTTCTTCAGCGCTACAATGCCTGTGGAAATACAGAAACTGTCCAGCTCCCTGCTTCATAACCCCGAAAAAGTGGAGGTAACCCCGGCAGCCACTACTGCCGAAACGGTAACCCAATCGGTTTACTTTGTAGACAAAAAAGACAAAAGACAACTACTCAACTACGTGCTCAGGGACCCGGCCATGACCATGGTATTGGTATTTACCCGTACCAAGCATGGAGCGGATAAGGTGGTAAAAGACCTGGTAAAAGAGAACATTAAGGCAGAGGCCATCCACGGTAATAAGTCGCAAAACGCCCGCCAAAGGGCGCTAAGTAACTTCAAGGAAGGACAGATACGTGTGCTGGTGGCTACCGATATTGCCGCCCGCGGCATTGATGTGGACCTGCTGAGCCATGTGATCAATTACGAGATACCTGAGGTTCCGGAAACATATGTGCATCGCATTGGCCGTACCGGCCGAGCAGGCGCCAGCGGCACAGCCATGTCTTTCTGCGACGACGAGGAAATGCAGGATTGGAGAAACATTCTGAAGCTCACCGCTCAGAAGATACCCGTAATAGAAGGACATCCCTACCCTATGGCAGCCAGCGGACAGGTGCATATAAACCTGCCGAAGTACAAAGAAGTGGTGCGCCGGCCAAATGCGGTATCAGGCGGTCACTCTGGAAATAGCAATGGCCCGAGAAGAAGGTTCAGCAGTGGCAATGGCGGCAGAGCCAGGTAACCAACCTGCCGGTAGGCAGGTTCGCAAATATGGATACATGAAAATGGCGGCCGGTGGCCGCCATTTCGCTTTCCTTGGGCAAGAGCTAAAAACACAATTATTTTTTCTGGAAATTGTTAGCTACATTTCCGCGAAAAAACCCAATATGAAAATTGGAAACCTCCTATCACTGAAAAAAGGTTTTGCGGCTTACCTCGTCGATCGCAAAACGTCGCTGGCCATCTGGCTCTCCGCAGCATGCATTCAAGGTGCGCTGTTAAACTTTTTGTTTCCGTACCCCGACTTTTTTTCGGATTCTTACACTTACGTGGCAGACGCGATCGCCAACCTCGGGTTTAGTTATCGGCCGCAAGGCTATCCGGACTATTTGGTCCACTTGCACAAACTACTCCCATCCGCTGGTTTTGCAGTCTTCGTGCAATACCTGCTTTTTGCGCTAAGCACATTATTTTGCGTATCAAGCTGCGGTTATTTGTTCGGGCTAACAAAACGACAAACAAATTGGCTTATGGCGGCAGTATTGCTGAACCCAATGCTGGTAATAACGTCCAATTTAGTTTCCAGCGATAGCCTTTTTTGTTCATCAACGGTGCTTTGGTTCACCTCGCTTTTATGGATCATCAAAAGAACCGGATTTTTGAACATAGCCATACACACACTGTTACTGTTGATATGCATGCACCTCAGGTACACTGCATTGTTTTATTTCGCTATATCGGCTATTACATTTTTGGTGTCCAAGGGGACTAAGGTGCTCCGGGTAGTAGGAGTGGTGCTTAGCGTGTCGGCAATTTGGGGATACGTAAACTGGCAGGAAACCAAGACGGAGGACAACTTTGGCGTACGCATGTTCTCGGGCTTTGGGAACTGGCAGATCGCCAACAATGCTCTTTGCTATTACAAGAAACTGAATGTATCGGACGACGATCTGCCCACAACGGAAACCAAGGTGCTCGATTTTGCTGTAAAAAGATTTATTGATACTATATATACAGAAGGGCATATCGGTACGCAGTATATGTGGGATAAAAGATCCCCGTTAAAGCGGTATGTGGCGAGGCGCTGTAGGCTCGAAAACCAAAAATACTTTCCTGAATGGATAAAATGCTCGGAAGATATCGGGGAGTATGGCCGGATATTAATAAAAAGTGATCCAATGGCCTATATAAAATATTTTATGGCACCTAATTTTAAAAACTTCATGGTGCCCGACCTGGAGGCCATCGAGGACTACAATATTTATCACCTTACCGCACCCGATAACTGCAAAGTTTGGTACAACCTGGATACAAATGTTTTGACCCCAAGATATCAGGGCCTCGAGAAGCGCATGATGGCCGTCTTTCCGTATTTGAACTGCGCCTTAAATGTTTTCAATATTATATTCATCTTTTACTTTTTGCTTCAAAATTGGAAAACAAGGAAACTCCTTCGAAAAGATATTCTCGGCCTTTTTTGTGCATGGACTGCATTTTATTTCGGGTTTATGGCATTTAGTGTAGCGTCAGCTTACATAGTTTTCCGGTACTTAGAAATTATTTTTGTCCTGGGTGTCATCATTCCCGTTGTGTTATATAGCCATTCGTATAAAAGCCGCTGGCCGGCAGCAATACAAAAAGAGTAGATGGCAGCCTGGGGCTGCCATCTGAGAGTCATAGCTATAAACGGGCCCGTTATTGAGCGGGTGTGGTCTTTTCAACCACCCTGACATGTTTTGTTTTTTTACCGTTATACTTTTTGTCTTTGCTAAAGGTGTTGTGCACTTTCTGTGGAACGGAAGATGTTTTTTTGGTCGTTTTTTCGTCTTTTACAACAGTGCTTCTTTCTTGTGCGGTTGCCGCCATAGAAATGAAAGCCAAAAGCACCATTGAAGCTAATATTTTTTTCATGTTTCGTTGATTTAGTTCAATCCTGCTTCATAAAAACACCGTGCCATGTTGATCTGCTCATGAGGAAAAGACCAATTATCATATCTTTGGCACATGCAAATGCACGAGGTAAAAACCGAAGCAGATAAACAGGCATTTATAGAGGTAGCCCTTGATATCTACAAGAATGACCCCAACTGGATAAGGCCACTGGATAAGGATATCAATGAAGTGTTTGATGCAGAGAAAAACAAATTTATAAAGCGTGGTGGCGAATATGCAAGATGGCTGCTAATGGATGATCGTGGCAAAAGCCTGGGCCGGGTGGCCGCCTTTGTAAATAAACAATACAAGAACGAACAGCCAACCGGAGGCATTGGGTTTTTCGAGTGCATAAATGATCAAGCCGGCGCCAACCTGATATTTGACACTTGCCGGCAATGGTTACAAGAGCGCGGCATGGAAGCTATGGATGGTCCTATTAATTTTGGCGAGCGGGACAAATGGTGGGGCCTTGTAACAGACGGATTTTATGCACCTCTGTATGGCATGAATTACAATCCGCCATATTATGTGCAGCTTTTTGAAAATTACGGTTTTAAAATATACTTTAACCAGGTCTGCTTTGCACTTAAAGTAAAAAACCGGCTGCAGGAAAAATTCTATCAGCGACATGCCGTGATAGCACAGGATGCGGGATATAAGGCTGTGATGATACAAAAAAGCCAGATAGAGAAATTCGCGAAAGACTTTACCTATATCTACAATAAAGCCTGGGCAGGCCATGGCGGTGGCAAATCGCTAGAGGAAAGGACAGTGCAGAAAATGTTTAAGACCATGAAGCCAGTGATGGACGAGCACCTCACCTGGTTTGTATACTATAAAGAGGAGCCCATAGCGATGTGGGTAAACCTACCCGACCTCAACCAGTTCTTCAAATATATGGATGGGCAGTTCGGGCTGCTGAAAAAATTACAGTTTTTCCTCTTGCAGAAATTCGGGAAATGCAGCCGGTTTGTAGGTTTGGTTTTTGGAATAATTCCCGAGTACCAGGGAACCGGCGTAGACGCCTATATGATCGTAGAGGGTGCCAATGTGATACAGGCACAAGCGAAGTATGACGACTACGAAATGCAATGGATAGGCGACTTCAATCCGAAGATGATAAATATAGCCGAAAACCTGGGGACACACCGCAGCCGCATACTGAGTACCTACCGCTATTTATTCGACCGGGAGAAAGAATTCAAACGGCACCCGATGTTATAAATATTGTGCGGCACACCTTTGGCGGGTGTATGCTTGTGAACATTCTTAAACTCTAATTTATGTCAGCAAAAGATTGTCGCTTCCTGATCAGTTTACTATTAGTGGTGACCGTGGGAAATACCAGCGTTTGCGGACAGACACAAAACGACAGAAGCGACTCAGTAAATGCACCACACTATCGCCACCGCTACGGCTTATGGTTTGCCCCGGTGAGCCATTCAACGATAATTGATGGAATATCCGTGAGCCTCGTTGCCGTTCCATTGAATAATGAAAAGCTGGTAATCAATGGGCTTAACTTAGAACCGGATCCGGTACCCGTTATTGCACTACCCATTCTAGGCGTAGGAGGGCTGATAAGTGGCGGTGTTTGGCTGTTCAGCAAAAAACATTCAAATGATTCTGTCCATAAACGAAAACAAACTTGGAATGCTAAGCCAATTGATACCGTTTTCAGAACAACAATAAATGGTGTTGGCGTTGCTACCGGTACAATAGCCGAACAGATCAAAATAAATGGATTTGTCGCAGATATAATCTGTGGTTTCGAAAATGAGGTAAACGGCCTTAACTTGTCTGGACTGATGGGAAAGCACCAGACCTTCCGCGGCGTGACAATAGCGGGAATCCTCAATGCTGCAAAAAAAGGGGATGGCGTACAGATTGGACTCGTAAATAAATGCCAGGATGGGAAACTCGTCCAAATTGGCCTTATTAACAAAATTGGCAAACGTATAACACCATTTATCAATTTCCGGTTGAAGAAAAAGGATTAGCTATTTCCAATAATCCTTCATCAGGTCGGCCACCCACTTGGGCTGCATTACTTCTTTCCGGGGCTCGAACTCTTTTACTGCGGGCTTTATGTCGAGAACCGGAGTGCCGTCTATAGCGTCGAGCCCTTTTACTATTATGGTGCGGCCATTGTGCGCTATGAGTTCTACCGTGGTAAGGCCCAAATGGTTTGGGCGGTCTTTCTTACGCTGACAAAATATACCCATCACCGGAAAATCAGGATTGCCGCGTGGCCTCCCGGAATACACCATTTGTTCCTGCTCCGCCTTATCGAAGTAAAAAATGACCTCCAGGTGAGAATACTTTTCTATATTCTCAAATGCTTCGGCCGGAATATGCTCCTCCAACGTTATCTCGGTTATGACTTCGCCCCAATAATCGTCAGTGGCTTCAATGCGTGAGTTGCGGATGGTCGCGACCGGCTTTAATACAATATCCATATTCTTTAAGATTAAGGAGTAAGCAATACTTCTAAATTATCAAGTTTTTTTTACCACGTAGGAAGGATGGGGTAAATTGGCCAAGTTTTGTGGAGAATGCACAGTGTGAACCATGGGTTGCCGGTTCACGATGTTGCTTTTACAAATGATTAGATAATACTTAAAGCAAGAACGCCCCGCATGAACCATGCAGGGCGTTTATTTCAAAATGAAAATGTTGTTATTTTATGCCCAGTTTGGCCTTTACGAGCGATGTAACGTCGAATTCTTCTTTACCGAACACTATAGTGCCGCCGGATGCCATATCAAAAATGTAGTCGTATTTTTTTTCTTCAGCCAATGCTTTGATCGCTTTATTAACTTTCTCGATTATCGGAGAATAAACATCCTGCTTCTTCTGCTGCACCTTTTCCTGCGCGCTTTGCTGCGTGGACTCAATGCGGTTCTGAAGATCTTGTATTTCCTTCATTTTCACTTCCTTCATCGCATCGGTCATTGTTTTTTCGTTCGCCTGGTATTGCTGCCCCTTTGTCTGGTACTCCTTCATCATCATATCGATCTGGTCCTGGAATGACTTAGCGTATTTCGACAACACGGTATCGGCCTTCTCGCGCTCAGGCATTGCTTGTAATAATACTGCAGAGTTGATATATACAATTTTCAGGTTGGAAGTTTGTGCGAATACAAAATTGCTTACTAACAAGCTGCACACGAGGGACAATACAATTTTTTTCATTACAGTTTTTTGGTTTTGTTTTTTAGAAGTGCAAAGTAAATGCCATTATTTGTTTATTCCAAGAATTTTTAAAACATCATCGCTCTTGTCCAGCTTAGGATCGGCGTAAAATAAGGTAACGCCTCCTGCCTTATCAAGCACCATATCAAAGCCTTTTGAGCTGGCCATTTTCTGAACGGCGTTGAATACACGGTCTTGTATCGGCTTTACATATTCCTGACGCTTTTTAAACAGATCTCCCTCATAGCCAAAACGCTGTTTCTGCAGGTCCTTCGCGGCTTTCTCCTTTGCTACTATCTCATCCTGCCGCTTGTTACGCATGTCATCAGACAGCATAGGTTTTTCCGCCTGGTATCCTTTGTACATCCTGTCCACCTCCGCCATGCGGTTATCTATTTCGTCCTGCCACGCTTTAGATAGATTGTCCAGCTTAGCCTGGGCATCCTTATAGTCGCTCATTTTCTCAAGTATATATTTTGAGTCAATTATACAATAATGTTGTTGAGCCTTTACTCCAGTTGCTGCTGCAAAAACGATCAACAGACTCGCTAATATCTTTTTCATAATTGTTTTGTTTTAACCCCAAACCCCTAAAGGGCTTTCCCCTGGCGGCCTGGAATGTTGTTTCGTGAATTCGACTATTTCCAATCGTTAAAGTTAAAACACGATCCTTTCGTTCAAAAACATTTCAACAAATCTTAACATAAACTGGTGCAACAACAACTTATTCCGGCTCAAAACCAAGCATGAAGTTAAACTTGGCTATATTCTTAAGCCCGGTTGTTCCGGTTGTCGGATCATACCTGTCTATCCCGATACCGTAATCCAGCCCCAACAATCCAAACATCGGGAGGAATATCCTGATACCCACACCCACGTCGCGGTTTAGCTTAAAGGGATTGTAGGTTGCAAAGTTATCCCAACCGTTTGCCGCATCCGCAAACATAAGGCCGTATATAGTTGCCGTGGGGCTTAGAGAGAATGGATAGCGGAGCTCGCACTGGTACTTGTTAAATATTGTTCCAGCCGACTCATATATCTCATATCCACGCTGGCTGATGATATCCTTACCAATAAAATAAGAATAGCCCGAAAGCCCATCACCACCTACCTGGAAGCGCTCGAAAGGTGAGAATCCAATACCTGAGTTGTAATAACCAAGGAAGCCGTATTTAGCTGCCACCCTGAGCACAAGGTTGCCATATATTTGTTGATAAAAATCTGCTGTAAATTTATACTTGTGGTACTCTATCCACTTGTATTTCTGCTGATAAGACTCATTAGTATAGTCGAGACCGCTGAACGCGCTGTAAGGTGGCGTTATCTGTAAGGTAAATGAAATGTTGGACCCACCCTTAGGATATAACGGCGACGGAGTAATTGAATTGCGGGATAGTACGAACTTAAAGTGGAAGTCGTTGCTAAAGCCATCGGTAAAATTAGGCACCAGGGCATAATCTTTCAGGCGGTAGTTGTTGTAGAAAATACCGTAGTTAAACACAAAGAAGTTATCCGGCCAGTTGAGGCGCTTGCCCATTGAAAGTCCGCCGCCTACCATACGGAGGAAGGACTGGTTTGGATTGGTGCCTATAGCGGCAGCGGAGTACTTACTATACACAATATTGGCAGTTAGCGAATTAGGCTTGTGGCCGCCTAGCCAAGGCTCAGTAAACGCAGTGTTCAGCGAGTTATAATAAGCGCCATTTGATGCATAACTGATCGAGAATTTCTGACCATCGCCCACGGGAAGCGGGTCCCAATATTTAGGCTGGAACAGGTGGCGAATGGCAAAGTTGTTAAACGTAACACCCACATTGCCGTAAAAGTTTACACCACCGCCAAAACCAGCAGAAAGCTGAAGCTGGTCGCTCGATTTTTCGACTACCGAGTAATCTATGTCCACGGTTCCGTCTTCAGGGTGTGGCTTAGGATTGATACCTATTTTCTCCTGGTCGAAGAACCCCAGGTTGGCAATCTCACGCTGCGAGCGAATAAGGTCGGACCGGCTGAATTTATTGCCCGGATAAGTATGTAACTCGCGACGTATCACGTGCTCGTTTGTTCTTTCATTGCCGGTGATGTTGATATCCCTTATTGTAGCTTGTGAACCCTCCGATATGCGCATTTCAAAATTAATGGTATCCCCCATAATCGAAACTTCGACTGGTTCTATATTGAAGAACAAGTAACCGTCGTCCATATAAAGGCTGCTCACATCTTCTCCCCCACCCTCAGGGCTCAGCTGGCGGCCCATACGGGTTTCGAGGAGCGACAAATTGTAGGTATCCCCTTTCTTTATGCCCAAAGTGTGGGTAAGGAACTCGCTTGAATACTTGGTATTTCCTTTCCAGGTGATATTGCCAAAATAATATTTGCGGCCTTCCTTTACTTTGATGTCCACGTTAATGTTGCCATTCTTTACCGGGTATACCGTATCGGAAACGACAGCCGCATCACGGTAGCCAAGTGTATTGTAATAGCTCACTAACGATTGCTTGTCTTCATCAAATTTCGACTGGTTGAATTTAGAAGAAGCGAAGAGCTTAAACCGGAAATATGGATCAAGAGCGTCAAGTGTCTTGGTAGGCGATAGAAACCCAAACTGGTTCATGTATTTTTTAAATGAACGCTTTGGTACGGGATACACATTCTTTTCATCATCCGGGTGTAGTGTGATGCGCGTATTCTCCTTGGTTCCTTTTAAAGTGCGTTTCAGTCGGCTGTCCATGGCATTCTGATTGCCAACAATATTTACCTGGTTGATGTGTGTCTTATTTCCCTTGTCAATAACGAAGGTTAGTATCACTTTATTCACTGCCGCGGTGTCTTGCCGCTCCAAAACCTTTACTGTAACCCGGCCAAAACCTTTATCGGTGTAAAACTTCCTTATGCGCTCAACCGCCTCTTTCTTGGTAGCTTCTGTAACAACCTTATTACTTACCAGTGAAACTTTTCCTTTCAGGTCTTTAGCTTCCGCGGGTTTTATATTTCTGAAATTAAAGCGGCTCAGGCGGGGGCGTTCTTCCACCCCTATGTTAATAAATACTTTGTCCTCTATATATTTTGTAATTGTGATCTCCACGTTCGAGAACAGCTCCTGCTTCCAAAGCGCTTTGATTGCTTTTGCTAAATTCTCGTCGTTAGGTAAATGCAGCTTTTGACCAACAACAAGGTTAGTGACCGCGATAAGCAGGTCCTGGTCCAGGTATTTAGCCCCCGACACAGTAATGCCCGCAAGTTCATATTCCTTCACTTTCGGAAGATTGTCCGGCACTGCCTGGTTTTGCTGCAGCTTCAGCCCGCTACCGGTACCATTACCGATCTGCGCCGACGACCGGAAAGAACAAAAAAAGCAAACAAGTAAAACACAATATCTAATAACGCTTTTATACATGCTGGTGGGTGCTAGTTTGAATTTGTTCACTGGTTTTGCCAAAACGGCGCTCGCGCTGCTGGTAATTCAGCAGAGCTTCAAATAAATTAGGTTTTCTGAAATCAGGCCAATGCACATTGGTAAAGTAAAGTTCTGCGTATGCCGCCTGGTATAGAAGGTAATTGCTTATCCGGTATTCTCCGCTGGTCCTTATCATCAGTTCCGGATCAGGGAATGGCGCAGTATACAGATAGGTACTAAAACTGGCCTCAGTAATGTCTTCGGTTTTCAACTCGCCACTTGCCACCTTTTCCGCGATCTTTTTTGCGGCCATCACTATTTCCTGGCGGGAGCTGTAGCTCAATGCAAGAATAAGGTTGAGGCCTGTATTCATTGAGGTTATTTCTTTCGCTTCGTTCAGTTCTTTCTGGCAAATCTCCGGCAGACTGGCAAAATCACCGATCACGTGCAGTTTCACATTATTTTTCTTTAGTTCCTCTGCTTCCTTCCGTATGGTATTTACCAGCAATTCCATCAAGGCGTCTACCTCTTCTTTAGGCCGGTTCCAATTTTCTGTTGAAAAAGCATACAGCGTAAGATATTTTATCCCTATCTCGCCGCAGGCATTCACTATCTCGCGTACGCTAACCACTCCTTCGTAATGGCCATAGACCCTATCCTGCCCACGCTCTTTAGCCCAACGCCCGTTGCCATCCATAATAATGGCTATATGAGCGGGCAGCTTGCTGCGGTCAAGAGATTGCAATTCGTCCATCTGGTATACTAGAAAAAGCCTGCCTGCTTTGCAAACAAGTGTGCGAAGGTACAAAAATAGGCTGTAGCCAATGGTAACAAAATATGCATATACAGTTTAACGCGATTTTAACTGCAAGCGGCGACTATTGCAAACACCTTTTATTGCATATGATTTTTGCCGGCTAATGATCAGGGTGTAGGACAAATTGTACTTTTAGAATAATATCTTTAATTGCCCCGACCTTTAGGTCGCGAATGTGTGACAAATAGTGTAGGCTTCAGCCAAAATAGATATTGCGGGAGTTATCTGGTCGCTGCATTTTGGCTAAAGCCCACAGGTATTATTACTTCATCCCCGACCTGAAGGTCGGGGCAACTGAATAGAAGATGCGATTTGCCTTGTTACAATAAAAATTATACTTTTTTTGCAATTTAAGTATTAGAAAAATCACTATGAACGAGACAAGATTTTTATCCAATGATAATGAAGAGAAAGAAGATTTGTTCGATGTTTTAATTGCAGAATTGCGCAAGGATGATGAAAGAATCAGTCTTGAAGAATTAGGAGAACAATTAAAACAGGAAGGTCTTTTATAAAAAAACTGCCATTATCCATTTCTTTGTAATTTTGAATAAATAATTCACCCGATGCCTCATTATCATTCCGCAGGAAAAATACCTCCTAAGCGCCATACCCAGTTTCGCAAGCCTGATGGAGGCCTTTATTCTGAGCAGCTATTCAGCACAGAGGGTTTCTCGTCCAACTCATCTTTATTATACCATGTTCACCCGCCAACTAAGATTGTAAGAACCGAAGAGCCCGTGAATGTAGCGCCTATCGCTGCCACACCTAACATACTGAAACACCGGAGTTTTAAAGGTTTTAAGGTAACCACCAACGCAGACTACCTTAGAAGCCGCAAGACGGTACTATTCAATAACGATGTGCAACTGACACTTGCAGCGCCCACTAAAGGACTGACCGAAAATGTGTTTTATAAAAATGCCGATACGGATGAAGTCCTTTTTATTCATGAGGGAAAGGGTACATTGAAAACGCAATATGGCCAGATACCGTTCGGATATGGAGATTATGTAGTTGTTCCGCGCGGCACCATTTATCAAATTGAATTTGAAAATGAGAATAACCGCCTGTTCATAATTGAATCATTTAGCCCCATAACTTTCCCAAAACGCTATTTGAGCAAGTACGGCCAATTGCTGGAAAACTCACCATTTTGTGAGCGCGACCTGCGCCTGCCGCAGAACCTGGAAACCGTAGATAAAGAAGGTGAATACCTCATACAAGTGAAAAAGAAGGGATTTCTGTACCCTATCTGGTATGGCCACCACCCTTTTGACGTGATCGGCTGGGATGGTTGCGAATACCCTTATGCGCTGAGCATTCATGATTTTGAACCCATTACTGGCAGGGTACATCAGCCGCCACCTGTGCACCAGACATTTGATGCACACAACTTTGTGATATGCTCATTTGTGCCACGGCTTTTTGATTACCACCCATTAGCTATACCTGCGCCATATAATCACAGTAATATAGACAGTGACGAAGTGCTGTACTATGTGGATGGTGACTTTATGAGCCGCAAGCACGTGGAGCGAGGTATGATAACCCTACACCCTGCCGGGATCCCCCACGGGCCACACCCAGGCACCGTGGAGAAAAGTATAGGTGCCAAAGAAACCAAAGAGCTCGCAGTAATGGTGGATACCTTTCATCCGCTGATACTGACCAAGGATGCGATAGACATAGAGGATGATAGCTATGTGTATAGTTGGATAGAGTAAGAGGTCAAAAGTTAAAAGTGAAAACCTAAAATTAATGCAGCTTTTAGCGTTTAACTTTTGATTTTTGCATTTGATTAAATAATACAATTTTCAGGTTTTCACTTTTAACTTTTAACTTAAATGGATACACTTACCACCAGCCAGAAAATGACACTCGCAAAAGATTTTTTACCGATCAATGGGACTGACCATATCGAATTGTATGTGGGCAATGCGAAGCAGGCCGCTCATTTCTACAAAACAGCATTCGGCTTCCAGTCGCTGGCATATGCGGGACCAGAGACCGGGATGCGTGATATTGCCTCTTATGTACTGCAACAAGGCAAGATACGGCTGGTGCTGACTACTCCGTTGAAATCGGCAAGTACAATATCGGAACATATCTACAAGCATGGCGACGGTGTAAAAATTCTCGCGCTTTGGGTAGACGACGCGTACAAATCTTTTGAGGAAACCGTGAGCCGCGGCGCGAAAGTATACATGGCGCCCAAAACCGTCAAGGACGATCATGGCGAAGTGCGCCTGGCGGGTATCTATACTTATGGCGAGACAGTGCACATGTTTGTAGAGCGCAAAAATTACAATGGTGTATTCATGCCGGGTTACAAGGAATGGAAGAGCAGTTATAATCCGAAAGATGCCGGCCTGCTTTACGTGGATCATTGCGTAGGCAATGTGGGCTGGAACCGCATGAACCCAACCATAAAGTGGTATGAGGATGTGATGGGGTTTGTGAATATACTATCATTCGATGACAAGCAGATAAATACGGAATACTCGGCGCTCATGAGCAAGGTGATGAGCAATGGTAACGGTTTCGTGAAATTCCCGATCAATGAGCCGGCAGAAGGAAAGAAAAAATCGCAGATAGAAGAATACCTGGATTATTATGAGGGTGAGGGTGTGCAGCATATCGCCGTAGCTACCAAGGACATTATTGCTACCGTGCGCGATCTCAAGTCCCGCGGGGTGGAATTCCTGGATGCACCACCGGATGCTTACTATGACGAGTTGCCAACACGTGTGGGTAAAATAGATGAAGACATAGCGCCACTGAAAGAACTGGGTATTTTGGTTGATTGCGACGAAGAAGGCTACCTGCTGCAATTGTTTACCAAGCCGGTAGAAGACCGCCCTACCCTGTTCTTTGAGATCATTCAGCGCAAGGGCGCGCAGAGCTTTGGCGCAGGCAATTTTAAAGCATTGTTTGAAGCCATAGAACGCGAACAGGCAAAGAGAGGAAATCTGTAAAGAATACTATTCATTGTAAAATGAACCTATGCGCAAAATATCGTTAAACATATTGCAAATGGCCCTTTGGGTCATTTGCTGTTTTATCGTAAACCCGGCGACAGCCCAGACCGTTATTAAGCTAGAAAAAGAAGGCAGCCAATACACGACTCATTGCGAGGTTAATGGCCTTAAACTGAAACTGGAGATCGCTACCGGTGCATTTGAAGTCGGCATTTCACCGGTGGAAGCCGCCTTTATGATCAAGAACGGCTACATTAAGAAATCGGATATTCTCGATGGCAAGTATTACGAGTCAGCTGACGGGGAAGTCAGAGGTGGCGCCGAAATCATACTCCGGAAGATCGACATTTCCGGCTATGTGCTAAAAGACGTAAAGGCTATAGTCATAGGGTCACAGAATATGCCACTGCTTATCGGGCAGAATGCATTATCAAGGATAGGTAAGATCACGATGGATTACAACAACAGTACGCTCACCATTGCCGATGGCCCCAAAAATGACCGGCCTATAGACCCTAATAATCCGCACGATATAGACAATGATAAAATAGAACTGGTACATGTAAATGGCGGAAAATTCAGAATGGGCAGCAACGATGGGAAAGAAGAAGAAGCTCCCGTGCATGAGGTTACGGTAAAGAGTTTCAGTATTGGAAAATATGAAGTCACCGTTGGTCAGTTCCGGGAGTTCATTGAAGCAACCGGATACCGCACTACCGCGGAAAGTGAAGGCAGCGCTATATATCTTGGCGAAGGCAAACGAACGGTAATGAAGGGTGCAAACTGGAATTATAATACATCCGGTTTCCGGCACAAAGCATCTGAAGACTATGAACCGGTGCTTTTTACATCATGGTATGATGCCCAGCGGTTTTGCGAATGGATGAGTACGAAGACCGGCAAGCATTACCGCTTGCCTACCGAAGCTGAATGGGAATATGCGGCAAAAGGAGGCGATTCAGCCAGGAACTTTAAATACAGCGGCAGTAATGACATAGATGAGGTGGGCTGGTTCAAAGGGAATGCCGGCTGGCAGATAAGAGTTGCCGGGCTGAAGAAACCCAACCAGCTTGGCATTTACGATATGACCGGCAATGTGCTGGAGTATTGTTCCGACTGGTTTGACAGCCACTACTATAAATACAGCCCTGCTGAAAACCCAAAAGGCCCCGAAGAGGGAAAAGAGAAAGTAGTGCGCGGTGGCGCGGTAACTAATGACGCAGTGGACTGCCGCAACACCGACCGGCATTGGGACGAGCCTACCTCACGGTGCAACTACAACGGTTTCAGGGTGGCTGTTGATGACTGATAACTTTAGGATAGTAAAATTTGGCATAACATTTGTCGTTAAAGTGATTATTCTGATCTGTGCATGCGCCTTGTGCAATAATTCCTGTTTATTCAATTTTTTTTGAGTCTTTTAGTTTGATAGTCCCGTTGACCTCCTATTAAATTAGGTCGTTGTAATATTTTTGTTCGCATTAATAATTATTTTATAATTTTATCTAAAACTATACCCCAATGAAAAACCTGTACATTACCTTATTCGCCTTTTTTATCTCTTTTTCCGCTTTTGGCCAGGCCGGTGTGATTAGTGGCTCTCCCTATGTTTGTGTGGGTGCTTCAATAACCCTCAGCGATACGCCAGCCGGCGGCAGTTGGTCAAGTAGTAATGTCGTGGTTGCGACGGTTGGCTCAACTAGCGGAATTGTAACAGGAAATTTCGCGGGCACAGACGTTATCACTTATACAGCCCCTGGCGGTAGTACCGCTATCTTAGTTGTAACGGTAAACTCCCTTATGCTATCTCCGTTAAACGATGGCCCGGCATGTGTCGGGGGGACGGTTAATTTGACTGCAGGCGCTTCTGGTACTGCTAGCGGGATCAACTACAACTGGGTGGGCCCTGCGGGTTTCAGTTCCTCAGTATCTACTCCGGTGCTCAGCAGCGTAACGGCCATTATGGGGGGTACATACACTGTTACCGCTACATCGGCCAGTGCTGGCTGTAGCGCAACAAGTACAACAAATGTGACCATACAGGTTATGGGTGTATCACCCGCCACCACCGGCTCATGCCCCGGACAAACCATGATCCTGTTATCGAACCCTTTTGGCACTGCATCGATAACTAGTTATACATGGAGTGGGCCATTAAGTTGGAACTCGTCTTTGGCAAATCCGGTTTTGGGGAGTGCGTCCAGTGCATTAGATGGCGTATATACTTTAACGGCCACTGGCACCGGGTCTGGCTGCACTGCTACAGGTACTACTACAGTCACTTTCACTACACTCAATATCGCACCCACAAGCAATAGCCCGCTTTGTGCCGGCGACACACTATTTTTGTATGCAAATGAATCTGGCGCAGCATCTCCCGTCACCTACACCTGGTCTGGTCCACTTGGTTTTACCAGTACGGTAATGAACACAATTCAATATGGAATACCCGTTGATGACCTCGCAGGTATCTGGACTTTATACGCTACCGGTTCTGGTTGCAGCGACACAACCACGATTACAGTAATTGTGGGAACAGCTTCCATTTCCGGATGGCCGGTGGTATGCCAGGGCCTGACGGTCTCACTCAGTGATCCTACCAGCGGCGGTACATGGTCGTCCTCTGACCCGTCCCTTGCGTCGGTTGATCCCGCAACAGGAATAGTTACCGGCGTGAGCCCTGGCACCGGAACGATCAGCTATACCGCACCCGGGGGATGTGCAAATACGGTGCCGTTTAGTATTACCGCAGGCGCTGGCACAGTCACCGGCCCTTCCCTGATCTGCAGCACGTCATCTGCGACATATAGCGATGCCACAGCCGGCGGGGCATGGTCTGTTGGTTTTGCAGCTATAGCTACGATCAGTTCCGGTGGAATTCTAACACCGGTATCAACAGGTACAACAACCGTCGTTTATACCTTACCGGGAGGATGCCTGAGTTCGATGGTGGTTACCATCGATCCTACGCCTACGCCAATGACCATCGCGCCTAACCCTGTTTGTATAGGCCTCACTGCAACCCTAAGCGACGCGGCCAGCGGAGGTACCTGGAGCACCAGCGCACCAGCAATAGCCTACGTGGATGGCCTTGGCGGGCTGGTTGCCGTTTCGGTTGGCACCACTAATGTCTCGTATACATTGTCAACGGGATGTATGACAACATCTGTTGTTACCGTAAATGCCGGTGTTGCAGCTATAGGCGGCAGTACATCGGTATGTGTAGGCGGGACTGCAACACTGACTGATGCAGTTTCCGGTGGCACGTGGTCATCCCCTTCCATAACGGCCACTGTCGACATCGGCGGCGTGGTCACGGGTGTTTCGCCGGGAACAGCGACCATTTCATACACCATTCCGTCCGGTTGTGCGGCCATAACTATTGTTACCGTCACACCTGGAGTCGCTGCTATCACCGGGCCATCAAGTATTTGCCTTGGAATGACGGCCACACTTAGTGATGCAACAGGCGGCGGCAGTTGGTCCAGCTATGATGTTGCTGTAGCTCCTGTAGGTAGTGCATCTGGTATCGTCACCGGTGTCAGCCTGGGTACTACCATTATCACCTATTCCATTCCCGGAGGGTGTTATAGCACTGCTGCGGTAACCATAGAGCCTCTTCCATCCGTCATATCCGGGCCCACATCAGTCTGCGCAGCCGGAACTATAACGTTGACAGACGGTACAGCAGGTGGTACATGGATCAGCAGCACTCCCGGGATCGCTTCGATAGACCCTGCCACGGGTGTACTAACGGGGGTTTCCCCAGGCACAACAACCATATCTTACCAACTGGCGACTACCTGTGCAACGTCACTAGTGGTCACCGTAGAACCTACACCTGCAGCCCCGGTAATATCGGGTACTTCGCTTTACTGCCCATGTGTAACATTTGTGCCGCTCACGATCGTTCCATCTACAGGTATACTCTGGTATGCCGCAGCGACCGGAGGCACAGGAACTGCAACCGCACCTGTAATAAATACTTGCATCTCGGGTACTACCACTAACTGGGCAAGCCAGACAGCGAGCGGGTGTGAAAGCTCACGTGCTTCTTTTACGGTAACGGTAGATGTAACCCCGGCTATAACGGCTTCCGGTACATCTAACTGCGGTGGCACATTCAGCCTCACCAGCAGTGGTGCCGGAACCGGCGGAACTTACGTTTGGTCGCCTTCTACCGGGCTTTCCTGTCCTACTTGTGCCAGCGCAACGGCAACTGTATCTTCAACAAGTACTTATACTGTGACCGGCACGGATGCAGGAGGATGCGCCGGCACAAATACGGTCACTTTAGCTGCCGACCGTATTTCGGGTTACTTATCTTTGACTACTACTGCAACAGACACACTAAAAGTGTGGTTGATACAATTTAATACAACCGATAGCTCGATCATCGGCCAGGACTCTACCTTTTCCTGCATGGATAGCGGCACTCCTTATTATGAATTCGACAGCAAACCCGCAGGTAACTACATGGTAAAAGCAAAACTGCTGAGCAGTGTTCCCGGAACGAGCGGCTACGTGCCTACCTATGGTTTGTCCAGCAGTGTCTGGGATTCTGCAGCTACATTTACCCATGCAGCAAGCGCTACGGACACGCAGCATATCAATATGATCTATGGCACAGTGCCTCCCGGCCCTGGCTTCATTGGCGGACTCATTTCTTCCGGCGCAGGCAGGGGCACGGCCATGGGCGCACCAGCAGTGGGGATGCTGGTGTATCTGAAAAACGCCGCTACCAATGCTATTCTTACGTATACCTACACCGATACTTCCGGAGCTTACGCCTTCTCCGGCCTTGGCAATGGATCATACACTATTTACCCGGTTGACTATCAATATCACACAACTCCGTGGATTGACCTGACTTTAACGACATCGTCAGATTCAGTTGCCGGGATCAGCTTTTATGAGCATACCGGCAATAATACGATCACGCCATACCCTACCCCGGTTCCTGTTTGCTGTGGAGGGCCAATAACAGTGAAAATGGGTATGTACCCTAACCCTGCCGGGAATGAACTGAACATTTATTGGGCGGATGAGCCAACCGGAGCCGTGGACGTAACAATAACAGACCTTGCCGGAAGGGAAGTTTATAAAGCAGCGCTGAACATGGGCAGCCACAGCGGTACTGCACAGGTAGATCTTTCATCCATTGGCAATGGAGCTTATTTGATCAGTGTAAAATCGAATCATATCAGCTATGCCAACACGCTGATGATCCAACACTAAGGGTTTTATGAACATATTTAAAAATAGGAATGCCCGTTTTCGGGCATTCCTATTTTTTGTAACAGGGAATAAATATTTTTCGTCTTTTTACTCACATTTTCCCTATTTCGCACGTCATATATATCGAGCGGATAAAAACTCGCAACATTTTTTAATTCATAAACTATCTTTAACCTTTAAAAATCAAAAACTTATGAAACTTTTTACCCTTGCCATGCTAGCGATGTTCTTTTCGTTCGCATCATTTGCCCAGGTCTCTATCACGCCATCGTCGGGTGGTTTGTGTATAGGTTCAACCCTATATTTGACGGACAGCGCCCTATTAGGGACGTCACCCTCCGGCACATGGAGCAGCAGCAACCCATCTATTGCTTCGATCGATACTTCCGGGGCCCTTTTAGGTGTATCTGCTGGTGTGGTTACAGTCACTTTTACCTATAGTTCCGGGGCAGCTTACGGAACTTATACGGTAAGCCCCTCGCCTGCCAATATCACCGGCGGCCCCACCAGGTTCTGTGTAGGTACTGCTGCGACGTTTATGGACGCTACCGCTGGCGGAGTGTGGAGCTCAACGTGGAATACCACGATAGATGCCGCTACCGGCGTGGCCACCGGTGCATATGGCGGAACAGGAACGATCTACTACACTGTTGGCGCATGTACTGTCTCTATTAGCGATACGGTTGACGCAACGACCGTTGATTATATTTCAGGCCCTACCAACGTATGCGTGGGCTCAACAATCACGCTCACGGATAGTACTGGTCTAAGTTCAGGTGTGTGGAGCAGCAGCGATGTTTCGATCGCAACGATCAGCAGTGCTGGCGTTGTGACCGGCGTATCTGCGGGCTCCGTAGTTATCACACTTACTTTTTCAGGTATTTGTGGTTCTGCATACAGCACTTATGACATCACCGTAGGCCCGTTAACTGGCGGCTATGTTGCGGGCCCAGGTTCCATCAATATAGGTGCAACTGGCGCATTCTACTATTATGGCTCAGCATCAGGTGGCGTTTGGTCGGTTACCCCTCCATCATTGGCAACCATAGATGCATCAGGAACCGTAACCGGCGTAAGTGCAGGCCTGGCAACTGTTACCTACTCAGCTACCAGCTGTGGATCTCCAATTGTAAGCACTACGACAGTTAACATCACTCCGCTTGACGGCATTTCCGGTAACGTTAATTTTTCAAGTTCGTACTATGGCAATGTTAAGGTGTGGCTGATCACTTATACCCCCGGCACCACAACCCTGGCAGCTTACGATAGCCTTACGCTGTACTGCAGCGGATCAAGTGTTTACTATGAGTTTACCGGCATACCTACTGATTCATTCCGTGTAAAAGCAGCCACTCCGGATTCTTCAGGCAGCACAACCGGCTTTATCCCTACTTATCACACCAGTTCCTATTACTGGCATGATGCCGATGTCATCAATCATACGAGCGGCGCTTCTGACATTCACGAAGACATCAACATGATGACCGGTACATCAACATCAGGACCAGGTTTTATTTCCGGCAACGTACTTACCGGCGCCAACAGGGGGACATCTGGAAGCATACCAGTTGTAGGCCTGCACATGGTAGCCCTTAACACATCCGGCAGCACTGCTACAGTAGCGCAAATGACGTACACCGATGGAAGTGGCAACTATACCTTCAGCAATCTGCCCACCGGTACGTATACGGTCTTCCCGGATTCTATTAATTTTATCACTACTCCTTACACGAATATCGTTTTAACTTCGGGTGCGCCTACTTACAGCACTGCAGCATTTACACAGCACACAATAGCGAAAACGATTACTCCGGGTGTAGAATCAATTAAAAATCTTTCTGCAGTAGCTTCTGTTGTTGCGTTCCCTAACCCTACAAATGGCAGGCTGAACATCATGTGGAATGAAAAAGCCACAGAGAACGCAAGTGTGGTTATTTCTGACATCACCGGCCGCGAGGTTTACATTACTACCCTTACTTTAACTGATGGTAACGGTATTTCTCCTGTTGACTTGTCGTCTCTGAATAATGGCCTGTACGTCATTAGCATTAAGACTGCAACATTGAATTACGACGGTAAAATAGAGATACGGCATTAGTAAATTAACCGATAGTTATTAAACAAAAACACCCTGAAGATTCAGGGTGTTTTTGTTCTGATAAATCTGTTTTTTTTAAAGATTTCCATACGATTATATAGTATCTTTCTACTTTGTTTGTAAAAACACATCTACACTTTTAAATAAAACTATGCCTTATGAAAAACCTGTACATTACCATTATTGCACTTTTCATTTCATTAGCCTCATTCGGGCAGGTTACCGTTACCAGCAGTGATACCGTCAATTGCTCAAACACCTGCACGGCGCTCACCGCTCACCTGACCGGAGATAACCCGACCACGCTGGGCGTCACAGAAGATGATGTTTACTCTGCACCTATCCCTATTGGTTTTACATTTAACTTTTATGGTACAAACTACACACAACTGATCATAGGGGCTAATGGCACTGTGTCGTTTGATACCGCGCTAGCGTCTGGTTATGATCCATACCCCATTTCTGCTGCATTGTTGGGCAATACGAATGTATTGAACAGCATTTGCGGGCCATGGTGTGACATTGATATTTTTTATACCGGCTCCACGATAGGTTCGGAGACATATTCAACTGTTGGCGTTGCACCAAACAGGAAATTTACCATTTCGTGGTGTAACTGCAGCATGTATAATTGTTCGGCCCAACGCACAACAACACAAATCATCCTGTATGAATCCACTAATGTAGTAGAGGTGCATATTTCGCAAAAGCTTGTGTGCTCAGCATGGAATGGCGGGTATGGAATAGTTGGTGTGCAAAATGCTACCGGTTCTGCGGCGACCGCGGCACCAGGCCGGGATTACCCTTCTGTATGGTCGGTACCACCTACAGAGGCATGGCGTTTTACACCCGTTGCCGGAGGCGCATCTTATTCAGTTGCATCAATACCTTACGCCCCAATTCCTTACGCATCCTCCAGTATCTACTGGTATAATGTTACAGCGGGCACTTATCTTGGTACGGGAGACACAATGACCGTTTGCCCTACAAGTCCTACTTTATACCGGGCTGCAGCGCTTGGCTGTTCAGATACGTCATCCGGTTATTATTTTGTATCCCCTTCGGGAGTCCCTTCCCCGATAACCGGGGTGTTAAGTGTTTGCCTTGGACTCACAAGTCAACTGACAGATGCGGCGACAGGCGGCACCTGGACCAGCAGCGCCCCCGCGATTGCCGCAGTATCGTCAGGAGGTCTGGTCACAGGCTTATCGCTGGGCACAGCAACTATCAGTTATTTTGCAGGAAGTTGCTACACCACGGCAGTAGTCACAGTAGTTCCAACCCCAACGATCACAGGCTCACATGTTCTTTGTGTTGGCACCACCGATACACTGACAGGCCCCTCTGGCAGTACATGGAGCAGCAGCACTCCGGCAGTTGCTACGGTCTCGACATCCGGGCTTGTCACTGGCCTGTCAGCTGGTGTTGCAACGATAACTTGTATTGCATCCACTGGTTGTATGGCTACTTTTTCTGTAACGGTCAACCCTTCGCCCTCCGCTATATCGGGCGGTACTGGTGTTTCCGTTGGGTCAACGCTTCCGCTAAGTGATGCAACCGGCGGTGGCACATGGAGTAGCAGCAATACAGCAATTGCGACTGTTGGCTCTACCGGTATCGTTACAGGCGTATCCTCAGGCGTTGTTAGTATTACTTATAAGCTACCAACCGGATGTTACGTAACCCATTCTGTACAAGTATCGGGTGCTACCCCTATAGGCCCGATCAATGGAAATGATTTTGTTTGCGTCGGCTCCACAACAATACTAACAGACTCAACAACCGGTGGGCATTGGAGCAGCACAAATACCGGTGTCGCTATCGTGGGATCCTCTTCCGGTATTGTTACCGGTGTTTCGGCCGGCTTGTGTGTTATTTCTTATACCGTTGGCACAAGCAGTGTAATCGTATCGTTCACGGTTAACCCTGTGCCTTCTGCGATTACCGGAATACGGACAGTTTGTGTTGGGTCAACAACTGGTTTGGCCGATACTGTCGGAGGTGGTACCTGGAGCAGCAGTTCAACCAATGCCACCGTATCTTCCGGCGGACTGGTAACAGGTGTGGCTGCCGGTACGACTATTATCACTTATTCAGTGGGTGGCTGCCTAGCCACAGCTATTGTGACCATAAACCCCAGCCCTCTTATTTCAGGAACCCGGACAATTTGCGTAGGCGGCACTACAACACTATCTACTACAGGCAGCGCAAGCTGGAGCAGCGGCAACACTGCTGTTGCAACGATTGGCGCCACCACCGGCATCGTAACAGGAGTTGCAGCCGGCACGACGGTTATTACCTGCGTTGCATCAACGGGGTGTACCGCGACAGCTATTGTAACAGTGAATGCCTCGTCACCTATACTACCATCAAGTCCTGTGAGCATTTGCCTGGGCGGTACGGCTGCATTGACCGACGCGACTGGTGGCGGCACGTGGAGCAGCAGCAACGTTCCAGTAGCTACCGTTTCCGGTAGCGGGCTTGTAAGCGGTATCGGCATCGGGACCAGTACTATTTCATATATCCTTACTTCTGGCTGCGTTGCCACAAAAATTGTTACGGTCAACAATGCTCCGGTTGCGATAACGCCACATAACCCGTCTGTTTGTCTCGGCAGCACGCTCTTATTGAGCGACGTAACTACCGGCGGCACCTGGTCGTCTACAGTCCCGGGTGTGGCTACAGTTTCCGCAGGCGGACTTGTTACCAGTGTTACTGCAGGCATAACAGAGATTCTCTATAGCATCGGTACCTGCACAGTGCGGGATACTTTTACTGTTCTATCCGGCCCATCACCTATTACACCGAGCTCGGTTACACTTTGCCTGGGCGGCGGTACTTCGCTTACCGATGCTACGGCAGGCGGTACCTGGAGCAGCGGTTCTGTGAGCATAGTATCTGTAACTACCGGCGGTGTGATCACAAGTCACGCAGTAGGTACGGCAACGATCTCCTACACCATCGGGAGCTGTTCAGCAACTATCGTTGTTACGGTGAATAATGGCCCTGCTGCAATAACTCCGCATAATCCATCTGTATGCGTTGGCAGTACCGTTTTATTAAGCGACGCGACGAGCGGAGGCACCTGGACTTCTACGATAACCGGAATTGCAACAGTATCTTCCGGTGGCCTTGTTACAAGTGTTGCCGTTGGGGTCACAGAGATAGATTATATTATAGGTTCGTGCATCGCCCGTGATTCGGTTACGGTCGTTGCCGGCCCTGCGGCCATTACCCCTAGCCCGGTTACGCTTTGTCTCGGCGGCAGTGCCACCCTCTCTGATGCCACTGGTGGTGGTTCATGGAGCAGCAGTGCTACGGGAATAGTATCAGTTACATCGGGTGGGGCTATTACAGCTAATGCCGTTGGCACCGCTACAATCTCTTACACGGTAGGTAGTTGCTCGGCAACTACTGTTGTGACTGTAAATACAGCTCCAGGTGCGATCTCTCCAACCAATCCTGCTGTATGTGTGGGTGGCACCGTTACGCTTTCGGATGCCACTTCAGGGGGTGTTTGGACGAGCAGCAACACGGGTGTTGCTACCGTTGCGGGCGGTATTGTTACAGGTATTTCCGCAGGTTTTACCGTTATTTCTTATTCCATTGGTAGCTGTTCTTCCACCCGTACTGTTTCCGTTAACCCTGCACCGGCTGGAATTTTGGGTGGCAGCACTGTTAGTGCCGGTTCCACACTTTCACTTAGCGATGCTACCACAGGTGGTACATGGAGCAGTAGTAATACTTCCATTGCAACTGTAGGCTCGCTTACAGGTATTGTCACAGGAGTAGCGACTGGCACGGTAACAATCTATTATACTACTGCGGCCGGATGCCAAACGTCCCACATAGTGACAGTAACAGCACTGACAGGTATACATGGCACCGCTAGTGTTTGCGCCGGGTCAACGACAACCCTGATAGATTCTACCGCTGGCGGCCACTGGAGCAGCAGCAACACTGCAATTGCCACTGTTGGATCTTCTACGGGTATTGTGACCGGTGTGACAGCCGGCACTTGTACTATTTCTTACACAGTAGGCACGAGTGTTACAACTATTACTTTCACCGTTTATGCGGCACCTGCTACAATTTCGGGCAGCAGTACGGTAATAGCCGGGTCAATAATAACACTTAGCGATGCAGTTACCGGCGGTAACTGGAGCAGTAGCAATGCATCAGTTGCTACGGTGGGTTCACTCATGGGATCTGTAACCGGCGTATCACCAGGCATAGTGACCATAACATATACAACTACCGGTGGTTGCCAAACTACTCATATTGTAACAGTGACAGCATTGAGTGGCATACATGGTAAGGCCAGTGTGTGCGCAGGGTCCGCTGTGACTTTGAACGACTCTACCGCTGGTGGCCACTGGAGCAGCAGCAATACGGCTATTGCTACGGTCGGTTCCTCCACGGGCATTGTTACCGGCGTATCAGCGGGTACATGTATCATTTCTTATACATTAGGCACCAGCAGCACGACGATCGCATTTACAGTCTATGCCGCTCCGGGTACCATTTCCGGTAGCAGCACAGTTATTGCAGGTTCTGTAATAACCCTTAGTGATGCTGTTGCCGGTGGCTTATGGAGCAGCAGTAATGCGGCAGTTGCAACAGTTGGTTCTCTTACAGGATCAGTAACCGGGATATCCCCCGGAATAGTCACTATCAGTTATACGATGGCTGGCGGCTGTCAAACCACCCACATCGTGACAGTTACGGCGCTCACCGGCATCAGCGGCACTGCCAGTGTCTGTGCTGGTTCCACAGTGACTTTAACCAATGCGGACGCGGGTGGCCGCTGGAGCAGCAGTAATACAGCAATTGCTACTGTAGGCTCTTCCACAGGTGTTGTAACCGGAGTGTCTGCGGGTACTTGTACCATCTCTTACATACTTGGCACAAGTACTGTAACGGTTACCTTCACCGTTAACCCTTCACCTGCCGCAATTTCCGGCGCCAGCACCGTGATAGTAGGTTTCACAATAAACCTTAGTGATGCAGTTGCCGGGGGCACGTGGAGCAGCAGCAATACTTCAGTAGCTACTGTTTCTTCAAGCGGTGTTGTATCCGCGCTGTCGCCGGGCACCGTGAGTATCAATTACACTTTACCGGGCGGCTGCCAGGCTACTCATGTCGTTACGGTAACAGCACTGCCCGGCATCCAGGGTACGGCAAACGTCTGCATTGGCTCCACAAGGACGCTAACGGACTCGATCTCCGGCGGCCATTGGAGCAGCAGCAATACGGCTATTGCGACTGTGGGATCATCAACCGGTATTGTTACCGGCATTTCATCTGGTACATGTACGCTTACCTATACAGTAGGTGCTTACATCACCACCGTTACATTTACGGTTAACTTCGCCGCACCTATCTCAGGCAGTACATTAGTGGGCGTTGGTGGTACAATAACATTAAGTGATGCGTCAGGTGGAGGTGTATGGCTGAGCAGCTTGACACCGGTTGCTACTGTGGGTTCTTCTACTGGAGTCGTAACGGGTATTTCAGTAGGTACCGCGACAATATATTATGTTGTGTCACTCACCGGATGCAGCACATCAATCGTAGTAACGGTCAATATTCCCATTCATGCAATTCACGGTTCTTCAAGTGTATGCAGCGGTTCCACCATAACATTGGCTGACTCCACCGCGGGCGGCACCTGGAGCAGTAGCAATACTGCCGTCGCTACTGTCATCTCTTCCACCGGCGTTGTTACCGGTGTTTCCGCAGGAACCTGCGCAATTTCATATACTGTAGGCACAAACAGCGCAACATTTATTGTTACTGTTAATGCAGCACCGCCTATTTCGGGCGGTTCTACGGTAGGAGTTGGCGGCACTATAACACTCAGCGATGCATCCCCCGGCGGAACATGGCTGAGCAGTCTAACTCCTGTAGCTACTGTTGGTTCTTCTACCGGAATCGTAACCGGTGTCGCTGGTGGTACGGCCACTATTTACTACGTCACCACAGCCGGATGCTATACCTACCATATTATAACGGTTACGACCACTCCAAGTGTTCATAGCATTGGCGGCACAGCAAGCGCCTGTGAAGGCTCAACGAGAACCTTGACAGATTCGACAGCAGGCGGCCATTGGAGCAGCAGCAATACAGCAGTAGCTACTGTTGGCTCATCAACCGGTGTTGTTACCGGCATCTCTGGCGGTACCTGCACAATTACCTATACTGTGGGCACTGGTTTTGCTACAATTGTCTTTACAGTAGATGCAGTCGCTCCAATCTCCGGCGCGACGACGGTACATGTGGGATCAATTATTACGTTAAGTGATGCAGTTGCAGGTGGATTATGGAGTAGTGGCAGTGCGACGATCGCGACTGTTGGTTCGTCGACGGGTACTGTCACTGGCGTGTCCGTCGGTTCCGTAAATATTTACTACGTAACACCGGCGGGATGCCTGAGCTATCATTCTGTGAGCGTCACAGCCGCTCCTGCTGGCAGAGAGTCGTCTGGTAGTTCTGAAACACAGGAGACACGCAATGACATCACATTCAGCCTGTATCCGAATCCCGCATCTGATAATATTAATCTTACCTGGCAAGGTGAATTGACGGATGCTGGTCAAGTTACGATTACCGACATGACCGGTCATATCGTGTACACATCCGCAATCGACCTTACCAATACGTCCCGCCTGGTACAACTACCTACAGCCGGATTTAAGAACGGGATGTACCTGTTAGATATCGTGAGTGGAAACGTACATAGTTCTGCTAAGATCAATGTAATAAAATAGCGGTTAAAGCATAACGGATTGAAGGGGCGCCGTTCAGGCGCTCCTTTTTTTTGTGCTATCTATGATCTTGTAAATAGTTATCTCCGCGCCAGAAGGTATCCAACTGCGAATGGCTCCCGCCAAGACGTTAAGCAGGCGTTAACGAAATATAACAATAAGATGAAAATGGGATAGGAAAAATTAACTAACAGTTATTACGGCGCAAATTGTCACATTTTGTCGCCTTTTTTGTGCGAAAATCTTGGCGTTATTTTTATCATTTGGTATGATTGTTGCAACCTCTCAATTGTAGCGGAAAAACCAATATACGAGAGCCCGAAGAAAGGATAAGTTATAAGACGATCGAAGCCATGTTTCCAGCTAGTGTTTCCCATTTTTTTAATTTTTAAAACTTATTCCCATGATCAGACTTTTTACACTGACATTTCTAGCCTGTCTCTTTTCAATCGCGTCCTACGCGGTTAGCCCCATCAACGGCACAGACAGTGTGTGTGCCGGATCGACGAGAAGCCTGACGGATGCTACATCAGGCGGCACTTGGAGCAGCAGCGATACTTCTGTTGCTTCTATTAATTTGAGCACCGGAGTTGTTACCGGTATCTCCGTTGGAGTTGCTACAATTACCTACTCGGTAGGTACCGGTATAGCAACGGTTACATTTATTGTCAACCCTGCTGCGGCAACAATCTTGGGGGCATCGACGGTCTCAGCCGGTGCTACAATAACGCTTAGCGACGCAGTCGGAGGAGGAACCTGGACCAGCAATAATACTTCGATTGCAACCGTGGGTTCCGGAACTGGCATTGTCACAGGTGTAACTGCGGGCACAGTAACTATTTATTACGTGACAGCAGGTGGCTGCGGAACCTACCATATTGTAACGGTTACCGGCAGTACATCGGCTGGCCCTATCGGGGGCACGGCCAGCGCATGTGTCGGTAATACAAGCACGCTAACAAACGCCACAACAGGTGGACATTGGAGCAGTGGCAATACAGTAATTGCTACTGTAGGTTCTTCTACAGGGATTGTTAGCGCTGTTTCTGCAGGCACCTGTACGATAACATATATGGTGGGTACCAGTATTGCGACAATTACTTTTACGGTTAACCCCGAGGCCCCTATCTCAGGCAGCACGACTGTCGGCGTAGGCGGTACCATAACACTTAGCGATCCGGTTTCAGGAGGGGGATGGCTTACCAGCAACGCTTCAATTGCAACAGTTGGCTCCTCTTCGGGCATAGTGACCGGAGTAGCTCCAGGCACTGCGACTATCTATTACAGGACTTCGGCTCCCTGTTATTCTTACGTTATCGTAACGGTTACCGGCGGAACATCGGCTGGCCCCATCGGTGGCACTACCAGTGCATGTGTAGGCAATACAAGCACACTTACAGACGCCACAACAGGCGGGCTCTGGAGCAGCAGCAATGTATCTGTTGCCACAATAGGCTCCTCTACAGGTGTTGTCACCGCCGTTTCGGCAGGCACATGTACCATAACCTATTCGGTTGGAACAAGCATTGCAACAATTACATTTACTGTTAATGCCGCTGCTACTTCCATCTATGGCAGCACAACCGTGGGAATAGGCGGCACTACGACGCTTAGCGATGGCGTTTCCGGGGGCGCCTGGTTTTCCAGCAATGGCTCCATTGCTACTGTAGGTTCAGCTTCGGGAGTTGTTACCGGGGTTGCTGCCGGCACAGTATCCATTTACTACCGTACACCTGCCTTCTGCTATACATATACTATTGTAACAGTTACTGCTACGTCCTCGATACATAGTATCACTGGCTTTGCAAGCGCATGCGCAGGCAATACGAGCACATTGGCTGATTCCACAACCGGCGGCCACTGGAGCAGCAGCAATACTGCCATTGCTACGGTTGGTTCATCAACAGGTGTTGTCACAGCAGTTTCCGCGGGCACCTGTACGATTACTTATTCGGTAGGCACCAGTATCGCCACGATCACATTTACAGTTAACCCAGAAGCCCCTATATCCGGCGGCACAACAGTAGGCGTGGGCGGAACGATATCACTCAGCGATGCAGTTTCAGGCGGCACGTGGATCACCAGCAACGCTTCTGTTGCAACTGTTGGCTCCACCTCCGGAATAGTGACCGGAGTAGCTCCCGGCACTGCAACCATTTATTACAGAACTTCAACTCCCTGTTATTCCTATATTGTCGTAACCGTTACCGGCACTACTTCAGCGGGCCCCATAGGCGGTGCTTCCCATGCTTGTATAGGCAATACAACCACACTGACAGATGCCACAACCGGCGGACTCTGGAGCAGCAGCAATACGTCTATTGCCATCATTGGTTCAACCACCGGCGTTGTTACCGCCGTCTCTGCGGGTACTTGCACCATAACCTATATGGTGGGCACCAGTATGGCCACAATCACGTTCACAGTCAACCTGGTATCTCCGATCTCTGGCAGCGGCACAGTTGCGGTTGGCTCGGTTATAACGATGAGTGATGCGATTTCCGGAGGCACATGGTACACAAGCAATTCATCTATTGCATCTGTTGGATCAACTACCGGTATTGTAGCAGGTGTTTCTGTAGGTTCATGTACTATTTATTATGTGAACCCTGCTGGTTGCGGCACCTATATTATTGTAACAGTAACGCCAACTTCATCAATCCACGCGATCACCGGTACTGCCAGTGCATGCGTAGGTAACACCAGCACTTTGGCCGACTCCACAACAGGCGGGCACTGGAGCAGCAGCAATACTACCGTTGCAACCGTTGGTTCATCGACCGGTATTGTTACCGCTGTTTCTGCCGGCACTTGCACCATTACCTATATGGTGGGCACCAGCATCGCTACGATCACGTTTACAATCAACCCTGAAGCACCGATATCTGGCAGCACTACAGTAGGGATTGGCGGCACCTCAACACTTAGCGACGCTGTTTCCGGAGGCATATGGATCAGCAGCAATGCTTCAATTGCCACAGTCGGCTCTACGTCCGGTGTAGTAACAGGAGTAGCTGCGGGTACTGCAACTATTTATTACAGAACATCAGCTCCCTGCTATTCTTATATTATTGTAACGGTTACCGCATCGTCTTCCATACATGGCATTACCGGCAACCCGAGCACATGCGTAGGCTCTACCAGGACATTAATGGATTCGACGTCAGGCGGGCACTGGAGCAGCAGCAACACCTCAATTGCGTCTGTAGGTTCATCTACCGGCGTCGTTACCGGCATTGCGGCCGGCACTTGCACCATCACTTATTCTGTTGGCACCAGTATAGCCACGGTTACCTTTACCGTTAACCCGGTAGCACCTATCACCGGCACTACCACAATTTCAACTGGGACGGTTACAACATTTAGCGATGCTGTTGGTGGTGGCACGTGGCTGAGTAGCAACACGGCGGTTGCTACAGTTGGGTCTGCCACCGGCATAGTTACAGGTGTTTCCGCGGGCACGTGCACCATTTATTACATAACCCCCGGCACCTGCTATCTGTATGTCATCGTGACTGTTACCGCCACTACCGCCATTCATACGATCAGTGGCACTGCCAGCGCTTGCGTAGGCAATACAAGTACGCTTACCGACGCCACAGCAGGCGGGCATTGGAGCAGCAGCAATGCCGCAGTCGCTACCGTTGGTTCATCAACGGGTGTTGTCACCGCTGTTTCGGCGGGCACTTGTACCATTACTTATATGGTGGGCACCAGCATCGCTACAATTACGTTTACAGTCAACCCTGAAGCGCCTATTTCAGGTGGTTCAACGGTTGACGTCGGAAGCGCCTTGACACTTAGTGATGCAGTCTCAGGCGGCACATGGATCTCCAGTAATGCCGGAGTTGCCACAGTCGGCTCTACGTCCGGTGTAGTAACAGGAGTAGCCGCTGGCACTGCCACTATTTATTACAGGACATCGGCTCCCTGCTATTCTTATGTCATTGTAACAGTGACCGCGAGCACTTCTGTTCATACTATCAGCGGCACCGCAGAAGCCTGCGAAGGATCAACAAGAACGCTGACTGACGCCACAGCAGGCGGGCATTGGAGCAGCAGCAATGCCTCAGTCGCTACCGTTGGTTCATCAACGGGTGTTGTTACTGGTGTTTCTGCTGGTACATGTACTATTACGTACATGGTAGGCACGGCTATTGCAACAATTACGTTTACGGTTAATACTGCTGCTGCAACGGTCTCGGGCAGTAGTACGGTGCCGGAAGGAGCTACAATAACGTTGAGCGATGCTGTTACCGGCGGCACCTGGAGCAGCAATAATACGGGTGTCGCCACTGTGGGTTCTTCAACGGGTGTTGTAACGGGTGTTGCCCCAGGTACAGCGACCATCTATTATGTAACACCGGGCGGATGTTATACGTATCACATTGTAACCGTGACCGCTACTACGCCGAGCCCTGCAGCTCCTTTGTTGAGGTTGTATCCGAATCCGGCTTCATCGGTAATTAACATCAGTTGGCACGATATTGAACCGGGCGAAGGACAATTGACTATTAGCGATATGTCGGGCCACGTTATATATAATTCGGCAATTGACATCAGCACTCCGACAGGGCAAGTGCAAGTGCAAGTACCTGTCTCTGGAATGGAAAACGGCATTTATTTGTTCGATATAGTCAGCGGTACCCACCACACAACCGGAAGGCTCAATGTAATACGGTGATAACCGCAATATAACCGGGAAGGGCGCTACATCGTGGCGCCCTTTCGTTTTTAAGATACCATTCAGAATCGAAACTGTATATTTGTAACTCGTTTTTGCAAAGTATGATATCGAAAATCAAAACAGTTGTGTGTGTGTTGATTGGCCTTATGGCTTGCCTGTCCACCCCTGTTTTATTTGCCCAGGAAGATTCTGCCAGCTTCAGAAATGCGCAATTTGCATCATCTCGTGTATCGGATTCCTGGAAAAAATACAATGATACACTTGCTAAAGAATTCCGGAAAAAGAATATCGCTTATCCCCCTAAAGATATTTACCTGCGGGCGTTCAAATCACAGAATGATATGGAGCTTTGGGCGCGCAACTCGGAAAGCAGTGAATATAAACTCATAAAAACCTACCATATATGCGCGGTTCCTGGTTCATTAGGCCCCAAACGCGTACAAGGCGACCGACAGGTACCGGAGGGCTATTACTTTATCGAGGAATTTAACAACGCCAGCGACTTCTACCTTTCCTTGCTGATCAATTACCCTAACTATTCCGATCAATTGTTAGGCAGCCAGAAAACGGGTAGCGATATTTATATACACGGTGGCTGCGTCACTGTTGGTTGCCTGCCTATGACCAACCCCGGCATCCAGGAAATATACACCGTATGCCTCAACGCCCGCCTCAGTGGCCAACAGTTTATCCCTGTACACATCTTCCCTACCCGGCTTAATAAAAACGGTATGGCTTACCTAAACCGGGAATTCCCGAACGATGCCACCAAACAGCAGTTCTGGGCAGAGCTAAAAACCGGGTATGAGTATTTTGAAAAGAATCACAAGCTGCTGCCGGTAATGTATACACCGGAAGGCAAATACGCAGATTAGCCCAAGATCCAAAAACCTTATCTTTGCACCTCCTAATGACACCCGCGTCCCAAAATATGAATCCTAGACGAATGCTTATGCCCTACAGCCTGGGTGCAATTATCGCGTTCATTTTTATAGCCACACTCCTATCTTGCCAGAAAGAAGTGCATATTAACCTCGGCACTTCACCAACCGAGGTTGTAGTGCAGGGTGCGATAGAAACAAATATTCCACCTTACGTAATATTGACCAGCACCATAGGATTTTTCTCGAATATAGACCTGGGCACACTTCAAAATAGCTTTATCCATGGGGCCAACGTAACCGTATCAGATGGCAGCAGCACCGTGACACTCAAGGAATACTCCATTGACACCCTCAACGGCAACAAGTTTTATATTTATACAGTTGACACCACAAACTTGTCAAATATCATGTATGGCCAAGTGGGTAAATTCTATACGCTTACCATCGCCTACAATGGCATCATTTATACATCTGTTACCAAAATACCAAACCCCAAAGGCGTGGACTCGGTTTGGTTTGGCACTCCGGTATTTAAGAATAAGAACACACCAGACAGCGCTATGGAAATGTTCGCCAACTATACCGACCCGGATACCCCTGGCAATTACGTACGATACTTCACCAGAAGAAACAATGAGAATTTTTATCCGGCTGGGATATTTACAGACGATCTTGTGAACGGTGAGAACATAAGGAATATTGATCTCTTCGCAGGCTATGACGATAGCACACACGTAAACGGAGATTCATTGAGCTATTTTTATCCGGGTGATTCAGTAACGCTGAAATGGTGTGAAATAGATAAAGGCGTTTATGATTTCTGGAATACATATGCATATGCGAGCAACGCCATCGGGAACCCGTTTGCATCGCCTATAAATATAAAAACGAATATCACAAATGGGGCACTTGGCGTGTGGTGTGGTTACGGCAGCATATTAACAACCAGGGTTGTTCCTCACTAATCCACATAGCTGCGCCAAAGTTTGTATTTCGTACTTCCACATTTCTTTTGTTATCTTCATTATATTATTTTTACCGTCCGTTATCGAATTGGATATTAGCGGCTACAGATCAAACAGCACACGAAAATGAGTGAAATAGAAAAAGTACATTGCTTTATTATTGGGTCAGGACCGGCAGGATATACTGCTGCAATATATGCCGCACGCGCCAACCTGAAACCAGTGTTATACCAGGGCCTGCAGCCCGGCGGCCAGCTTACCATTACTACCGATGTGGAAAATTATCCCGGCTACCCCAATGGCATTATGGGCCCTCAGATGATGGTTGACTTTGAACAACAGGCGCAACGGATGGGTGCAGATATCCGCTGGGGCATGGTCACAAAAGTGGACTTCTCAAAAAAACCGTACAGGATTGAAGTTGACGAAGAAAAATGGATAGAAGCTGACGCTGTGATAATTGCCACTGGTGCATCAGCAAAATGGCTGGGGCTGGAATCGGAAGACCGGCTCAATGGGCACGGTGTATCCGCTTGTGCGGTATGTGATGGATTCTTTTTCAAAAACCAGGAAGTGGCGATAGTTGGGGCAGGTGATACTGCATGCGAAGAAGCTTTATACTTATCCAAGCTTTGCACGACTGTGCATATGTTCATTCGCCGGAGCGAAATGCGTGCAAGTAAGGTGATGCAGGACCGGGTACTGAAAACCGCTAATATAAAAGTCTATTGGAATACCGATACGGTAGAAGTAATGGGCGAGCATAAAGTGGATAGTGTTAAGGTGAGAAATACGCAGACCAACGAGATCAGCATCATACCGGTAAAAGCATTTTTTGTGGCGATAGGACATGAACCCAACTCCGGTTTGTTTAAAGGTATGCTGGACATGGATGAACAAGGTTACCTCATCACGCAACCCGGATCAACACGCACAAATATCGAGGGTGTATTTGCCTGCGGTGATGTGCAGGATAAAATATACCGGCAAGCAGTAAGCGCGGCCGGCAGCGGTTGCATGGCTGCCCTCGATGCCGAAAGATATTTGGGGGCACTGGAGCACGCTCACGGATAATTTTTTCGCGGGCTTATTACTTTATCCTGCCGGCTTCCTCCTGGTTGCCGGCTTGGTGCTGTGAGGTTTTTAGTTGGTCGTTCCCAAACTTATACTTGACAGTGAACCTGAACATCCGGCTGTCAAAGTAGTTGTGTGCGACCTGGTTGATGTCGTTGACTGTTGTGTAATACGTGCCTGTGCTGCTCCTGAAAATATCGCTCATCGCTGCACTTATTTCCATTTTCTTGTGCAGGGTCTTCAGTTTTAACCCTACGTCTAAATTGTAAAATCGGCTGCTTTTGTCCACCCCGTCTATGCCTGCAAACTGGTACCAGAAATTAACCTCACCGGAAATAGTTTTATTCTTATTCAACAGTACTGAATTGGAAGACGATAAGTATTCACTTGTTCCATGAAGTATGTGAATGGTTTCCGGAAGACTGGATACGGACTGGGTATAGAACACCTGGAGTTGGTTGTTGCTTTCCAGCCATTTCAATTTATTGAAAACATAAGTCAGGTTTGCCCCGTAACTATTGGTGGTAAGGAAATTCCTGATGATATTCTTTTGCGTATCGGAACTGTTGTCCACCACTAAGATTCTATCTTGCAGGTTTGTGCCCCGGGAATAATAGACGCCTGCTGTAAAGAAATCCTTGTAGTTATAATCCAACTCCAGGTTATTATTATAGGATGGTTGCAAGTAAGGGTTTCCTTCTGCGGTGGCGTACTGATTAAAATACCACTTGAAAGGGTTTAGGTCCCAATACGATGGCCTGTCTATACGCTTTCCGTAATTCAAAGAAAAGGTATTGTTGTCATCTTTCTTAAAATTGATATTGAATGTCGGGAACACCTTAAAATACTGGCTGATACTGGTAAAATCAAGAGTGGGTGAATAGGCTTTCGTTTCCGTCAATTCCCCTCTCAGCCCAGCCTGTATTTCCCACTTCTTCAGCGTTTTATCAATACTCGCGTAAAGCGCCTGCACATTTTCCGTGTAGAAAAAATTGTTGCCCTGCGTAGTATCTGGAACATAACTTCCATTTACTGAATTGTAAAAACTGTACCCGCTGGTATTATTTATGACCGTCACCTTACCGCCAAATGACACCGTACAATTCTTGTACGGCATATCAGCGTCCGCCTTTAACGTGAAGATATTGCCATCCTGGTCGCCATCGCTTTTATATTGTTTGTAAGATGCAGCAACGCGAGATCCAATATTATCAAGTGTCTCGCTAGTATATTCCTTATCACGGCTGTCAGAAAAAGTTGAATAATTTGCGTCTATAGTGATCTTTTTCCCGGTTGTATCAATTTTACACTGATAATAAGCATCCACGGATTGGTACTGCGTGCGCCGGTGAGTGAAGGCGGTTGTCTTTAGTAATGAATCAAGGGCATTGTTGGTACTGTATATCGGTGTGTTAATATCCTCTTTCATATTTGGAGCCCCGCTGCTACCAGAATAGGAAATGCCAGCTACTGCATTTTTCGATAATTGGTAATCCACGCCCGCCTGTCCCGAAACATTTTTTGCATAGTCTTTTCGTTGGTCAGTCTGATACCAGGACTGCTGCGGGTAGAACACAAACAGTTGCGAAAAAGGAGCATTTGCCCCTTCATTTCCATTAAGGCTAGTGTGTAGCGTTAGCTTGTTTTTTTTATAGTCAAAAGTAACACCGCCTGCGCCGTTTAGATAAGTCGTCTGTATATAAGACGCTCTTAGCCCAACAGTCCAACCTTCTTTGCTATTCTTTTTTAGCCGGATATTAATAATACCGCTATTGCCTTCAGCATCATACTTTGCCGATGGGTTTGTGATCACTTCTATCGCAGAAATATCGTCAGCGGAAAGCGACTTAAAGTAATTTATAAGGTCGCCGCCCGATATCTCCAGCAACCGGTCATTGATCATTACCCGCACACTGCTCTTACCAACAATAGAAATATTCTCACCGTTCACTCTCACTCCGGGTGTTTTGCCAAGCGCCTCCAGTGCATCGCCGCCAACACTTGCTATACTATTCTCAACATTAAACACGAGCCGGTCTCCTTTA
Source organism: uncultured Bacteroidota bacterium (assembly GCA_903905065.1). GTDB lineage: Bacteria > Bacteroidota > Bacteroidia > Chitinophagales > Chitinophagaceae > Nemorincola. Next base: position 153,569 of record CAIVEW010000100.1, read on the forward strand.
CGCTCTATCAGTGGTTTTCTATAAGTCACAGAAACCTCTTTTAGTGCAACTTCACTTTTCTGCACAAGATCAATAGACACTGGTGTGCGTCTCAATAGCAATTCCGGCAAAACATCTATTGCCGTGTCCCTATAGCCGGCGTGATATGTTTTCAGGAAATAGTGCGCCGAAGGAACATCATTAAACGCAAACCTGCCGGCTGAGTCTGTAATGGTACTCGTTAACAACGCCGAATCTGCTGCCCGGTATAGAATAACGTTTACATCCCCAATGGGTTTAAGTTTGCTGGAGATATTTCCGGTCAATTCATTCTGAGCGCTTAAGTAATTGCAAAAAATAAGAAAGGGTATAAGTAAAAGTTGCTTCATCATTTAAAATTTATGTTGCTGTAGTGTGCGTCGATAGTCATACTGCCTTTGCCAGCACCAATTTTAATTTTATAGTGTTGCGAATTTGCGTTGTTCGAATTCAAATCAACTAACTCAATAGGACCAAACGAAGCCGCTTTTTTTATCGAGCTATAACTTGTAGCTACATCCGCTGAAAGGCTGGCCCCTTCGGCAAAATGACAGGAAAGACTACTGTAATGAGCTCCAATATTCAGCTGCTCAACGCCAGGGCCGACGGATTTAATATTTGCCTTCCCGCAATATTTCAAAGCCAGGTCTGCACTTTTCTTCAAGTCGCCAATCTCAAAGTTTGTGTAGTCAATATTTCCGGTTACACTACCCACAGAACCAATCTCAATGTTGCCGTATTTCTGATCCACCTTGAGGTTTTGCACCTCTGTAATATCGGAGTTTCCATATTTGTTCGTTACGTCAATATCGCCGGCATCGTCAATGGTAAGGTTTGAATACGAAATGTCGAACGTACCCGATTCAACAGAACCCACGATCGCGCTGCCAAAAGCAACCTTGATGCGTTTATCGCCACCGTGTATCGCCCGGATATCCAGCCCTCCATAAGATACATTCATGCGCATCTTGCCCATAAAATCCGCCAGAAAAACGTCTCCGTACTTATTCGTAATATCGATGGCGTTCTTCTTCGGCGTATTGATGGTATAATCTATCTGCATACTGCTTTCCTGTATATTATGTTTTTGCGGCGCAAGTACTGTTTTACAATATACTTGTCGGCCGCCATCTTCATCGCCCGATGCAACAAAACTGATACGGTCCAGTATTTCCTGGGCCTCATCCTCTGTTTTCGCCTTGGCTGTCACTGTTATATCTATCGTGATCTCATTCTTATCCCAGGTGTTTATGTGGACTTTCCCGTACATATTGTCGATCACCAGCTTTTCACCCTCGCGAACCGTATATTGGTTGTGTACCTTTTTCTCTTTTTCCACCCGCTTATCTGTCCAGGCAAATGCCTCAAACGTTTGCAGTAATGTGCAAACAAAAACGATCGCTACAATCATTAATTTTCTCATAAAATCATTTTTTACATTAAAGATGAGTTCCCACTTTTCCAGTTTTTATGCTTTCTTATATCTTGTATGACTTGTATCTGCCGGTTAAGCAACTCCACCTGAAGCTGCATGTTTTGGATCAGTGCCTGCATCACCGCTTCGTTGCCATTTGTTTTTGTATACTCTGTTTCAAGTTGCCGGAACGCAACATTTAGTGTATCAAACTCATTGTTAAAATCTCTGAACAAGACAGGGTAATCACTGCCAAATTGTTTTAACTCAGCACGCTTCGTTTCCACAATCGATGCATAATACGTCTCGGCCTCCTTTATTTCCGGGGAGACGATAGTCGAGGTAACCGGAGTAACAATTTCTTTCGGCTGCTGGCGATGCAAAAGCCAGGCTGAAAAACCAGCTATCAATAGCAGCGATGCAGCAATGCGATAATAAATTGCATACTGGGGTCGTTGTTTCCGGCGTAGATCCTTTTCCACGCGTTTCCATACCCCGCCCGATGGCTCATGCTGATCAAATTCCCCGATGTGCTCCTGCACAAATCTCTCCAAGTTGTCTTTCATGATATTTTCCCTAATTGTTCCTTTAATTTTGCTTTCGCCCTGTTGTATTGTGATTTAGAAGTCGACTCCGTAATGTTTAGTATCTGGGCTATTTCGGCGTGGTCGTATCCTTCCAGCAAGTAAAGGCTCAGTACCAGCCTATAGCCGGGCGGTAAACCCATCATAGCACTGTGCACTTTTTTTACCTCGTGTTGGGTCTCCCCGTCATAATCCACTTCCTCATAGATCAGTTCGGTGTCGGGCACCTGTTCAAAAAGCGTCAGCCTCCGTTTTTTCAAATTATTGATGGACCGGTTCACGACAATCTTCTTCAGCCACGCACCAAAGGAAGAATCCCCGCGAAACTCATGAATAAGGCGGAATGCCTCCACAAAAGAATCCTGCAAAATGTCTTCCGCATCGGTGGTATTGTTTACAATGCGCATACAAACATTGAACATCTGCCTGGCATATAAATGATACAGTTCGTACTGGGCCTTCCCATCCCCATTACGGCAGCGATCTACGAGAGCTTTATTGATATCAATATATTGGGCCGACAAGGATTTCTAGTGTGTGCTTTTACTAATGACAAGTGATTTTAAAAAAGGTTGCATCAAAATCGCTTTCCTGAAATTAATATGATTTGCGGGAGAAAAAAGCAACTGAAAGGCTAACTTTATAACCGAAGCCATTTCCTGATGCAATTTATTGAGACACAAAAATATTCTGTTCTGCCCCTGGTGGCGATCACGTGTGTTTTAGTTTCTGTAATTTTTATTTTTTTGCGATATGGCAGTTGGACCGCGCTTAAGAAGACCGTCGCGAGGAGAACGGGTGGTTCACTTGACGGAACCCCAGTTGACCGGATGAACAAGAAATTACTTTTTGCCCTTTGCTTATCTCCATTCGCTCTAATTGTGGTCTATTTCATGCTCATAAGGCTGGATACAAGAATAGACGAGCAGGGTGTCCATTATAAAATGTGGCCTTCACAATGGGATGAACGAACTATTGGCTGGGATCAGATACGCAGAACGGAACTACGAGATAACATAGTAGGTGGCAGCAGGTATAGCGGCATACAATATGAAGTGTATTCGATTGATGATAAATATGGCTTGTACCTATTTTTGCGGAACAGTAAAATATTGATCATAGGAACGAAGAAACCGGACGAAATAACGCGGGCTATATCGCGGTATCGCTGGAAATACTAAAAATAAAGAAAAGATGAAATATTTTTTTTGCATACTGCTATTATGCGCTTCATTCAAGATCAAAGCGCAGAACGACAACAAACCGTTTATCCTCACACTTGGGATCGCACAGGACGGGGGTTATCCGCATATGGGCTGCACAAGGCCTTGCTGCACCCTGGCATGGAGCAATGACTCCTTGAAAAGGTGGGTAGTATGTCTTGCATTGGTGGACCCGGCAACCAAAAAATGGTGGCTATTTGAAGCCACACCGGATATCAAAGACCAGCTACACTACTTTCAGACACTCACGCACGGACAATACCCCTTTCTACCAGATGGGATATTCGTGACACATGCGCACATAGGACATTATACCGGCCTCATGGAGCTAGGCCGTGAGGTGATGAGCACAAAAGACCTGCCCGTATATGCGCTGCCAAAAATGAAAACTTTCCTGGAAACAAACGGCCCCTGGAGCCAGCTGGTTAGTCTGAATAATATTGCAATACAACCCATACAGGCCGACTCACTCATTCACCTTACCGATAAGATCAGTGTAACCGCTTTCACTGTGCCTCACAGAGATGAATATTCCGAAACAGCCGGGTTCAGGATAAATACCGTGGACAAAAAGTATCTCTTTATACCTGATATCAACAAATGGGATAAATGGAGCCGGAATATTGTTGACGAGGTGAAACAAGTGGATGTTGCGTTCGTAGACGCTACATTCAATGATAGCAACGAACTGCCCGGCCGAAATATGAGCACAGTCCCCCACCCTTTGGTAAGCGAAACCATGAAGCTATTTGAAAACGAATCTGCCGCAACGAAAGCAAAGGTCTGCTTCATTCACTTCAACCATACCAATCCATTACTATGGGATGCAGCGAAACGAAAAGAGGTAGAAAAAGCAGGATTCAATTTCGCAAAACAAGGCAAAGAATACTAACTAAAGTGTCTGATAGTAAACAGCAGATCAGTTAACCTGACTAACCTGTCTGCCGACAGGCAGGACTGCGGTTCAGACGAGTGCCTTTAACATCCATAGATCACAGCCAAAATGACCCGAATTTCCAAGCGGTCCATCGAGGTATGTAAACCCGCATTGCTCGTATAGGCCCACGGCATTCTTTAACTCCGGCATTGTCTCCAGGTATACCTCTTTAAAACCAAATCCTGCAGCGCTTTCAAAACATTTTTCGATCAGCATCTTGCCATACCCCTTGCCCCTGGCTTCAGGAAGCAGGTAGAGTTTCACCAACTCACAACAACCTTCCGGCAGGCCACTCGTGGGAAATATGCCGGAGCCACCAACTATCCTGCCATCAAGCTCCAGTATCCAGTATTTGCCCTGTGGAGTAGAGAATAATGTATGCAGATCGTCCGTCCTCGGATCATAATAAACGGTGCCTGGCTTGTTCGCTTTGAACTCCGTTAGTACAGCCCTAATGATACCGGCGATTGCAGAATTATCCTCTTTTTTTATTGACCGCATCACGGCTGTTTGCATATTGCAAATAAAATCCAATTTTACGTATTTGTCGTAATTTTGCGCTTCCCAAATTGGTTAACATGATGTTCAACAATTAAAAAGGAATGTATCCTGAAGAACTGGAAAGAATGCTAATTACAAATCCCTAATTCCAACAATGACGTTAAAACAACAACTTTACCTGCTTTGCGGCGAATATATCACCAGCCGCGAAGCTGAAATAAAAAAGGTGATCGCCGAAGCAAGAGAAGCTGCTGCGAACGAAACCAAGAGCAGCGCTGGCGACAAATACGAGACAGGCCGCGAGACCATGCAACAGGAAATAGACCTGAACATAACGCGCCTCAATGAGCTTGGGAAACTAAAACAAACAATGGAGCGGATAATCCCCGAGCAAACCAGCGGTACAGTGACGCCTGGGTCCGTAGTGCGCACGAGCAACGGGAATTACTATATAGCCATAGGGGCGGGGAAACTGAAGGTAGGCGACAACATCTACTATGCGATATCACTCGAGTCACCGATAGGCGAAAAATTAGCCGGTCAAAAGGCCGGCTATACGTTTGAATTCAACAACAGGAAGATTGCTATTGAAAATGTGGTTTAGCTCTTAGCGCCGCTGGTTGTCGCACCAGGTTTCTTGCAGCAGTGCAAATTGCATTTGATCCCTGCACTTATCAATAGTGCACGGTCATATATGTGACTCATATAGTCGCCGGGAACTTTAGTCGTCAATGAAGTGAACATTTTTTGGTAAGATGGGCTGCACCAAACGCTGAGATGGCTACATAGTTGGTATTGAAATTCAAACTTGAGCAGGAACGCCCCTGAAACATCATTGTATTTATAATCCATGTTAATACCCGAAGCATCACTTATGCCTTCGGCAGCCATTTTACCTTTAAAATTGTAAAGCGCTTCCACGCCAATACCTGGATTAACAGTGAATTTATTGCCACTCTTAAGTGTATATGACAGCACCAGCGGCACCACCAGGTGGGGGTTCTGAATGGTATATTTTACCGACTTGGTTTGCGAACTTATGATCGGGTTTGTATTCGGCCCAACAACACAGCCACCGCTGCCTCCGGGCCCCAGAACAAAGCTAAGACCCGTCTCCAGATAGCTAAGGCCTGTTTCCATCTGCCAGTTGCCGAAATTGCTTCCAATGTTCAACTGGCCCTGTTCCGAGAGCACGCTCTGATGGTTCGCCTTATGAGAACTACCCAGCACGCCGAAGGAAGAATTCGAAGACCCCACCCCGGCTCCTGCTTTTACAAAATATCCATCTTGTGCAAATGCCGCAGAACAAGAGAAAACAAGTGCTAAAATCGAAATTAGTTTTTGCATAAAAGGCAGTTTTAGGTACCTAAATATATCAATAGTCTCAGGAAACCACAAATAAATTATTTGCATTAACCATAAGTTAAAACCGCACCGGGGTTGCACTACAGGTACTTTTCCAGCTCTTGCTTTATGATGTAAAGAGGAGACGCAATTGCATTGATGTACTGAAAATTCCCCTCCCTAACATTCTTTATTGAAAGCTGTATCCCGCTGGCCTCGCTTTGTATAGCGTTTGCTACGTATTTGTCGCGGTCAGCATCGTAATACAAGTACGGCGCGCCCGAGGATCCAAAACGAAAATAACCCTTTACCAAATAGCGGTACCCTTCGAAAATATAGTTACCCCCAATGTCGTCGTTAAATATGCCAAAATGGTCCAGCATACCTTCTATCTGAGCTTCATTTAGCAGCCGGCCGGTGGGGCCGCTGGGAGAGCTTTGCAGGCAATAGAATTTTTCCGTTCCCTCATCCAGGAAACGGAAATCCACATCTACGCCTGGTATCTTATCAACGATCTCATGCGGTGTGTTTACGATCCGGTATAAAGCAATATCCGCGCTATAGAAAGCATTTACCAATTCCACCTCTACCAGGTAGGTATGCTTGCGGGAGTCATTGTCAAATATGACTTTGCCGGGTGCAAACAAATGAGAAAGAGCTGTATCGTTATAAAAAGTATTATCTCTGAACTGGAAAATAAGATGCGGCTTGCAGATATTCTTCTGCGCCAGGGTTACCCATCTTGTGTCGAAGCGTTTCTGCTTCATGATATTGGCTATCGTTTGCAGGTTCGCCGGATCCGTGTTATTCAGATACCTTTTCTGCGTGTATTCATCCAGAAAATAGTGCTGGTCCAGGAAACGGGTCTGTGATCCATCCAATATAGGGAACAGTTCCTTCTTAAAGATAGCTTCATCAATGGATTTATAAAACCCAGCCGGTATTCTCAGATTGTGTGCCACGCTGAGAAAAAACCCCTTCCCGATATGGAATGCACAGATGTTATTTTCAAAGCTACGCTTCTGGGGGTCTTCCGGGTTATATACCCACATGATGCGCTGAAGAGGTGATGTCTGTTCGTCTATGAGGCGGTGCTTGTTGTTGATCATCTAATTTTGATAGTTGCTTAGGTCAATCACAGAATTTATTAGTAATTATAACCTTGTGTTAAGCAAAATTACATTATTTTTCAGCCTCTTTGTAACAAAACGCATTCACTGAACGATGTACTATCGTTAGTAATACTTAGTACACTTTTGTGTTTTGACTTTTAACTTTTGACTTAATTATTATGCTCCAGATAACCAACCTCTCTAAAACTTACCCCAACGGCGTGCAGGCGCTGAAGGATGTAACGCTTAACATTTCAAACGGCATGTTCGGCCTGCTGGGCCCAAATGGCGCCGGCAAATCCACGCTTATGCGTACAATAGCCACGTTACAGGATGCTGACTCCGGCACCATCATGTTTGGCGATATAGATGTGAGCAAGCAGAAGCAGGAGTTGCGCAAAGTGCTGGGTTATTTGCCGCAGGAGTTTGGCGTTTATCCCAAAGTATCAGCAGAAGAGATGCTGCATTATATAGCACGACTGAAAGGGATAGCTAATGATAAGGAACGCAAGGAATTGGTAAAGGCATTACTGGAACAGGTGAACCTGTACAATCACCGCGGTAAATCGCTTGGGGGTTACTCTGGCGGTATGAAGCAACGTTTCGGCATCGCCCAGGCCCTGATAGGCAACCCCAAGCTGATAATTGTGGATGAGCCAACGGCTGGCCTAGACCCTGCCGAGCGCCTGCGGTTCAACAACCTGCTTAGTGAGATCGGCGAGAACATTGTAGTGATACTTTCTACCCATATTGTGGATGATGTAAGCGAGCTATGCAAAGACATGGCCATCATTGCCGGCGGTAAAGTAGTGCAGCGCGGCAACCCAGAAGAACTGGTCAATGGCCTCCAAAACAAAGTTTGGAGCAAGCGCGTGGGTAAGGATGAAGTGTCCCGCTATCAAACGGAATACAAACTCATACTGGCCAAGCTCTCGGGTGGCTCCATGAAGGTATTCGTAAACAGCGATACCGATCCCGGCGATGGCTTCAAACCGGAACATGCTACGCTTGAGGACATTTACTTTTCAAACATCTCCTGATCATTTTAACCCAAAAATATGTTTGCATCCATTTTTGCTTTTGAGGTAAGGAGGCTGATGAAGTCACTGTCTACCTATATCTATTTCTTTATTCTTTTCCTGGTTGCTTTTTTGGTCGCGCTGATTGCTGGAGGCGCTTTTAAGGAGGCTAATATGCAGTTCGGTGGTGAAAAAGTCTTCGCCAATGCGCCTACCATTATTGATGCATTATTTTCGGGGATAGACAATTTTGTGGGTGTCATCATTATTGTCGCCGTCATTGGTAATGCCGTACTGAAAGACTTTACCACCAATACCTACACAATGATTTTCACGACGCCCGTGCCGAAATTTCATTATTTATTCGGGCGTTTCTCTGCATCTATGTTCATATCATTGCTTATTCTTGCGGGGCCTGCGCTGGGCCTCATGCTGGGATATGCAACGCCCTGGGTAAATCCAGACAGGATCGGGGCTTTCTCGGTTGTGCCATATGTACTCACCTATCTGCAAACGATCATTCCAAACACCATAATTACCGGCACTATATTCTTTGCCGTAAGCCTCATTGCCCGGGACGTATTTGTGATCTGGTTGTCACTGATCATATTCTTTGTTGCAAGAGGTGTATCTAACTCTTTCTTTGGCACGCTGGATAACCAGACGATTGCCTCCTTGGTAGACCCAATGGGCAACCTGGCCAAACGAGCCATGAGCAAGTACTGGAGCGCATACGAAGACAACCATCTTAATTACAAACTACGCGGCTTGTTCCTCGCTAACAGGCTCATATGGCTCGGCTTGTCTGCCGTTATCTGGGGCATTGGCTACTCCTTCTTTTCTTTTTCAGCGAGCCCTCGCAGATTATCTTTCAGGAAACCAAAAATTGCCGACAGTTCCAAACTCACTTTCGTACCCAAATTTATTAATACGGAAACATTACCCCCTGCCGCCCGGTCTTTTACAACAGGCGCTAATCTTAAAAACCTTTGGGGACTCTCGGTAAATGAATGCCTCGCCCTATGGCGCAATACTTACTTCCGGATTATTATGCTGTTTGGCATGCTCTTCCTGTTTCTTGCTTCTACCCAACTAGGTAAGATCTACGAGACAACAGTATTCCCGGTTACCTATGTTATCATCGAGCAGCTAGGCGGCACCTTCATGATATTTATGATCATTGTCACCATTATGTTCTCGGGTGAGCTCGTCTGGAAATCGCGCGACTTTAGAATGAGCAATATTCTTGACTCGCTACCTGTGCCCAACTGGGTGTTTTACGCAAGCAAAATAGCCGGAGTGATCTTCATGCAGGTTTTGCTTTTGGCTGTTATCATGATCTGCGGTGTCATAGTCCAACTGTTCAAAGGATACACTCATTTCGAGATATTGCTCTACCTAAAATACCTCCTTGGTTTCCGCCTTATAGACATGGTTATGCTAGCCGTACTGGCGGTTTTTGTGCAAACGTTGGTAAGCAATAAATATCTGGGTTACTTTATAGTCGCACTGTTTTATATCTGGAATACAACGTTTGCTGGAATTGTCCTCAAGCGTAACCTGTTTGTCTTCTCCTCCGACCCGGGCATTGAATATTCAGATATGAACGGGTTTGGCCATGCGGTATTCCCCTTCTATGTGTACAAGTTTTACTGGGGTGCTTTCTGCATTCTGCTCGCCGTCCTCTCCAGCCTGCTATGGGCACGCGGCAGCGAAACCGGCCTGAAGTTGCGTATGGCACACTCGCGTAACAAAGCTAACCGCACGTCGTGGACGGTGGCAACAATTGCATTGCTGATATTTATGGGCATGGGTGGATACATATACTACAACACCAGCGTTCTCAACAAATTCAAGAGTGACTTCCAGCAGGAAGAACTGCAAGCTAAGTACGAAAAGAAATTCAAAAAATTTGAGTTTGCTCCCCAGCCAAAGATCACAGATGTGCAAGTAAACGTAGACATCTTCCCATCGGAGCGAGCGCTGCACACAACCGGTACTTTTGTGCTCAAAAACAAAAGCCACTTTGCTATTGATTCTGTTCATGTCCTGCTGCCGTCGTCTATAAAAATCAATGCGCTTGGATTTTCGCGGCAATCACAATTGCAACTTAATGATTCCGACTACGCTTACCGCATATATAAGCTGGCACAACCGTTGCAGCCCGGCGATACGATGACGTTATCCTTCAACCTCGATATGGTCTCCAAGGGATTCAGGGAGAACTTCACGGGGTTAAGCCGGCCTTTGTATAATGGCACCTTTGTCAACAACCAGGATTTCCACCCCGCAATCGGCTATGATCACAACTTTGAACTGGCAGATAACAGCCAACGAAAGAAACACGGCCTGGGCTATCGGCCTACTGCAAACGCAATTACGGATACCGCACAATACCAACGCAATGTATTTACCCACGATGCCGACTTTATCACTTTTGACGCCACGGTCAGCACCGTACCCGACCAAACGGCCGTAGCGCCCGGCTATCTTGTAAAAGAATGGACCGACAATGGCCGGCATTATTTTCACTACAAGATGGACAATAAAATCCTCAACTTCTATTCTTTCCTCTCCGCGCGCTACACTGTTAAAAAAGAAGTATACAACGGCATAGCCCTGGAAATATACTATCAGAAAGGCCACGAGTACAACCTGGATCGTATGTTCAATGGTATGAAGAAGTCGCTGAACTATTACACGTCTCAGTTTTCTCCTTATCAGCACAAACAGGTACGAATACTGGAATTTCCCCGCTATGCAACGTTCGCACAATCTTTCCCGAATACAATCCCGTTTTCAGAGGGGATAGGTTTTATTGCAGATGTTGACGACAGCAGTAAGGAAAATGTCGACTATCCTTTCTATGTCACCGCCCACGAGGTTGCACACCAATGGTTTGCACACCAGGTGATCGGTGCAAACGTAGAGGGCTCAAATATGCTGTCCGAATCACTGGCGCAATATGGTGCCATCATGGTTATGGAAAAAGAGTATGGCGAAGACAGGCTTAGGAAATTCCTGAAGATAGAAATGGACAACTACCTGCGCTCACGGGCAAACGAAGCCGAAAAAGAAAAAACTCTCGAGCGCGTTGATGATGGGCAAGGATACATACTCTACCAGAAAGGCGGCATTGTTATGCACGCACTCAATAAATATATGGGAGAAGACAGCCTCAATCATGCCCTCAAAAGGTTCATCGAGCGCTATGGTTTCCAGGGACCACCCTACCCCACAACCCTGGACCTCGTCGCCTGCCTGCGCCAGTCCACCCCAGACTCACTTCAATACTTCATCACCGACGCCTTTGAAAAGATCACCATTTACGATAACAAAATCACCGAGGCGCACCTGGACAGCACCGGCGGAAAATACGTTGTTAACGTTACCGTTGATTCCAAAAAGCTCAGCGCTGATTCTACCGGCAAGGAAACACCAGTGCCTTCAAATGATTACATAGAGATCGGCATTTACAATGACTCGAAAACCCTTGCTCAAGTGACGCGCTACAAACTGAAAGGTGGTGAAACAAAATTGGCTATCCCGGTGAGCAAACGGCCTTACAAAGTGGTCATAGACCCTCGCCTGCTGCTCATAGACAAAAAGCTAGAGGATAATGAAATGAAGCTGGATGGTAAAGATCAGGCGGAAAAGAAATAAACCTCACCCACTTACACATTTTGAATTTTTACTTTTTGAATTTTGAATTAAACAAGGTGTCTCACCAACACCCGCTTTGCCACTGGCAATAGGGTCTCATTAAAAGGCACGCTCAAAGGAAATTCCATTTTATACACCGCCGGATTCGGCAACGCTCTGTAAGCGCGGATAATGTCGAGCTTTATTTGTTCGTAGGTGTTTGCAAGGTTCTTTGTTCGGCTATCAATATACTCCATTCTTATACCTCTGTATTTCGAATTTTGGAGCTCAAATAGCGTCACGGTATAGCTGTATATCCGCACCTCAGGCAGGTTGGAATAACGCAAAAAAACATACCCTTCATTTTTATATAGTGGCATGATGCCTACCGGTTCCACTTCCAGTTTCTTCTCTATAAAATCATATATCTCCGCGCCCTCGCTGATCGTTCCTTTCATTTCATCTACCGCATACCCCACTATCCGGCTCAGTTCCTGCATCACTTCATCATCGGCCAGCATCCGTTCATACACCATTTCAAGCCTTTGCATATCCAGCCTGTCAAACTTCTTCGGAAACCGGTCTTGCAGCAATTGCTTGTTATTCTGGAAAGCAACAAGGTTATTGTAATGAAAAACCATATCAGAAAGCTGCGGGTAAAGCTTGGTCTCGTTGAAGCATTTTTTCACTTCCTGCAGGTAGGCGAGTAACCTGTATTTCTGTAGCTCAAAATCTATATACCCTTCCATGAACCACGTTTCGCTCAGTACCATAGATAACATCTTTGTTCTAAGTTAAGTATATCAAAATCAATGCCATAAAAAGCCTTTCCACACTTTGTGGATTGCCGGCATTTTCCCGTCGTTGGTATAAAATTCGGTTACATCAAAAAAACACCCTTCGGCCATTATTTTTGCTTATATTTACGCATTATATTTTATTGATTGTTTCGGTGATTTTAAAAAGATCGCTGAAGTCCTAACGTTTGTTTATTAAAAATCGTCAATAGCATAAATCTAAAGCTGTAATTATGAGAAAATTTACCCTTTTTGTTCTTTTAATGGCCCTGGCCGTTATTTCCCGCTCACAAACCATTTCCTTTTCCCTTGTTACACCACCTTGTCACAATGATGGTCTGTTAACCGTTAATATGACCGGTCTCACCCCACCACTTACCGTTAGCTGGACCACTTACGGTTCCAGCGGCGCTACGATCACACACACAGGTGTGACCGGACTTTTCGATGCGCTCACGGGCTATTCAGGCGGCCCGGTTTACGTTTATGCTACCGACGGAACAAACGTTGCCGCAAACAGTTACGGCGGTATGCCTCCCTTTTATTTCTCTGTGGCCGCTTCACCGGAGGTATGCCCAACACCGGGCGCTGCCAGCGTTTCCGTTAGCGGAGGCACGGCACCTTATACCTACCAGTGGTACAACCTGGCTACTTCAGGGACTGTTGGCACCGGAACGCCTATCAGCCTGCTTACCGGTCAATACGGCGTTATGATTACCGATGCGCATGGCTGCACCTATGGCACTCAGGACGATAACATCGATACAGCTACCTCAGCCATTATCGGGTATATCGCTCCGTTTACCGTCTCTTTGAATGCCACCACTGCAAGTTGCACTAACGGTACCGCTTCTGTTGTGAGTGTTTCCTCGGGAGCTGCTCTTCCGGTTACTTATTTATGGAGCAACGGCGCCTCTACTGCTTCTATTGCTGGCCTTACGACTGGCTTTTACAGCGTTGTAGTAACTGATGCTCTGGGTTGCATAAGCGGCCTGGACTCCGGTAGCAGTAGTTCTGGTATTTATGTTCCACAGTCGGTTACCATCTCAGTACCGGTAACACCTACACCTACTTCCTGCCTGGATACGAACGGCGCGGTTATTGCTTTCGGTTCGGGAGGCGTTAGTCCTTACACATACCTTTGGAACAATGGGTCTGTTGCACAATCGCAGACAGGATTGGCAGCGGGCTATTATTCTGTTTTGGCAACCGATGCCAACGGTTGCATTGGTAGCGGTGCCGCATACGTCAATGTTTCTACGCCTATTACAGTTACATACACGTCCAGCCCTAGCTTGTGCACATCACCTACCGGCAATGCAACACTCGTACCCGCAGGGGGCACCTCTCCTTATACAGTATTGTGGTATACGGCCCCGCCGCAAACAACACCTACTGCTACTTCGCTGGCTGCTGGCAACTACAATTTCAAAGTTACCGATGCAGTGGGCTGTATTCAAACAGGAACTGTAAATGTGCCACCGGTCGATGTTATTAGCCTTAGTTTCTCATCCACGCCGGCATTGTGCACACTTTCTACCGGCAGTTTAAATGTTGCCGCTGTAGGCGGTGTTACTCCTTACACTTATTTATGGAATACAGGCGCCACCACACCCGGTCTTAGCAGTGTACCGGCTGGATACTATATGCTCACTGTCACTGACGCTCTCGGCTGTAAAGTCACAAAAACTCCATACCTGCCCGACTATTCACCGGTATCACTTGGCGTTAGTGTCACTCCTGCATCGTGTATCTTCACAAACGACGGATCTCTCACTGCAGTGCCCATGGGCGGAACAGCACCCTACTCCTATGGTTGGAGCTCCGGAGGCACTACAGCTACCATCAGTGGCCTGCCTTATGGCTCTTACTGGTTTTATGTGACCGACGCAGCAGGATGCACCGCTAATAATTATACATGGCTGCCGTTCGACTCTTCAGCCACTGATTGTTACTGCACAATTTCCGGTACTATTTATAACGACACCAACAGCAACTGCGTTCAGGATCCGGGCGAGGTAGGAATAAACAATGTGCAGGTTTACTGCAGCGGCATTGGTTACACCTATACAGATGCCAGCGGCCATTATTCATTCCTGGTTCCTTCAGGCACTTATACAGTTTTAGAGACAGTTTTAGCCTTTTACCCACTTGCTTCCTGCCAGAGCAATGCCATAGTGGTAACAGCTGCCGCTGCAACAGGTTGCATACATACCGTTGACTTCGCAAACACAATGGACACGATACATGATATGCATATCTCTACCTGGGATTACAGCTTCCCTGTAATTGGAAATCCATATACGCAGATCACTACCATTTCTAATGATGGTACTGTTGAAGAAGATTCTGTACTGGCTGTTTATGCAGAGGATGGGCAGTTATTGGCGCCTACGTTTATGCCTTCCGGTATTTTCACCGGGCCAACAGGTGATTATAATACAGCCGCCGGTTTCCCTGCAATGATGCCGGGCCAGACTTCATTTTTCTTTATGAACTACAACGTTCCCACCGACGTACCTATTGGAACCACTGTAAATTTCCACGATACTATAGCTTATAAGGCGCCGATGGACAACTGGCTCACTGACTATTCTCCATGGAATAACGTGAATTATTTCTCTACAAATACCGTTGCGGCTTATGACCCGAACTTCAAAGAAGTAAGCCCCAAAGGTACCGGCCCTCAAGGATATATCACCTATGCCGATTCCACACTGGAGTATATGGTGCACTTCCAGAACACAGGCACGGCTCCTGCCCAGAACATCATTGTAATTGATACTATTGATGGCAACCTGGATTGGACGACCCTGCGTCCGGAATATATGTCTGCAGCTTGCAAAGTAACGTTGCAGCAGGTCGGCAGCATGAAGGTGGCTAAATTCACTTTTAACAACATCTTCCTGCCAACTAAAACATCGAACGATCTGCGTAGCAACGGCATGTTTACCTACACCATTAAGACCATGCCCGGACTGCCAATTGGCACACAGTTCAAAAACCGTGCGTCCATCTACTTTGATTACAACGCCCCTGTAATGACTAACCAGACACTTAACACGCTCGGCGCTACTGCTACTACCGCCGTAACCAATACGACGACAGTGCCGCAGCGTGCATTTACCATTTATCCCAACCCTGCTGGTCAGAATTTCTACTCAGTCATAAACAGTGCCGCAGCGGCATCTGCTGAGATGAGCGTGTCTGACGTTACTGGCAAGGTGCTCATTACGAAGACAGTTGCTCTGCAAAAAGGCGCACAGACTATTTCCACAAACATCAGTGCACTAGCTCCGGGCGTTTACTTTGTTACGTTGAATAACAGCGGCAAAACAGAAACACAAAAACTAGTAGTTATTAAGTAGGTAGTTCACAATATTATAAAAAAGGATATCGCTTGCCGGTATCCTTTTTTATTAAATGAAACCGGATATTCACTCAGTTGTAATAAAAGGATTACCCATGAAACTGAAATACACCGCAATACTATTAGTGTGCTCTTTTTCTGCGATCAGATGTTACGCCAATCTTCAGAATGGGAGCGAAGAAATAATACAAATGGTGAAAGCCTTCAACAAAAGGCTGGAGAAGAAATCTCCGGACGATGGGATGTTTGTGGTAATGCAGAACAAGGAAAACGGAAAGATCATTTCCTACGACATATCTTACTTCACCTATAAACGAGATAAAAAACTGCACTACCAGCTTGATGAAACCATTGACAGCGGACATTTCGCTGCATCTGTTGCAGAAAGCGGCAGCACGCTCAGAATAACATACCATTCTTTGAGGGGCGCAACAGCATATTCTGTGAAAATGGTGGATAATGAATTGCGGTTATTTGATGACGGCGGAAAAGTGATCTTTCCTCTACAGGATATCAGCACTGAAAGGCCAGCTGCAAATGCGGGAGAAGTACACGCTACCGCCGACGTAAAGCCGAAACCAGCCTTCGATTTCGGCGCCTACCTGGGCGACAACCTGTGTTATCCGGAAAATGCAAGGCTACATAATGTAGAGGGCAAAGTAATGGTTAAGTTTATGATCAATGAAGATGGATCTATAAGCGATGTGCAGTTACTGAAAGGAATAGATGATGATTGTGACAATGAAGCTTTGAGAGTAGTTAGGAATATGCCTAAATGGATACCTGGCAAGAAAGACGGGAAAAACGTAAAAGTTTATTTTACGATACCTATTATCTTTAAATTGGCCGACTGATCCTAAACAGGTGATCTCCGCAGGAAAATAACGTAGCGGCCTATTGCGAATTCCTTGGGGTACTATAATTACGATAACGGTATACGCTCGACTTCACAAAATTGTAAAAGGAATAATCGTTCATCGATTTCAACTGTTCAAAACTAGGCCGGTATCGCCGCATAAAATAGCGCAGGCTGTCGCCCTGCAGGCCGGTGAATTTGGTAACCACTTCCTCGGTAAATGTCTTGTCTACGTATTTTTCCTTTTCAAACTCCGTATAGTCATCCTGGAATTGCCATACCTGCCTGTTTTTCTTACTCATAGCAGAAAATGGCGACTGCACGACACCCAGGCCCGAAAGTTTAGGAAAATCCAGCTCGGTCTTATACAACTCATGATAACGGATGCTGTCGCTCCTGTAATCATACCGGTTACTATGCTCCACATAACTGTTGTCCTTGCTGATATCTGATATCCCCTTCTTCATGATGATCCTGAAATAGGACGGAATATATCCCTGCGGCACACGAACACGAGCGGTTTTATAACCTGTTTTCTTAAACTCCAGCAACTGTCCGCTTGATGCAGCAATGATAAAAGCCCCTTGCGCATCGTCGGAGATATTGAGCATAGTGTAGATGTTTACTATCTCGACCCCGGTAAGCGGCTTTTTATTGTCCATATCCAAAACCTCGCCGCGTATTGTCTGTGCAATAACCGGGAAACTAAATACGCTAAATAAAAATAAAATGAAGCTGGTTTTGACAGGCATATTAGGTGCTAAATTACAGTTTAGCAGGCATCTGCGGCAGTTATTTTTGTTAAAAAGAACAGAAGACTTTATTCAAATTCAATTGCTAATACTGTTCCCGCATCTTCAAAGCAGTATATTTGCGCCTCAATTTATAACCTGCCTCTTTTGCCGGTTTTGAATTTTGGCTTTTGAATTTTGAATTTACATCATGTACAAAATAATACGCAAAATACTCTTTACCATAGACGCCGAAAAAGTGCATTACAGGGTCATGAAGTGGCTCACATTTGCGTATGGCATCACACCGGTACGTAGTCTGCTAAAGTCTATATTTGTAGCCAAAAGCCCCAAACTGGAGCGCACCCTGTGGGGTTTAAAATTCCCTAATCCGGTGGGCCTGGCTGCCGGATTTGATAAGGACGCAAAATTCACGGACCAACTGGCTTGTCTCGGTTTCGGATTCATAGAGATAGGCACCGTCACTCCCCGCCCCCAGCCTGGCAATCCAAAACCCAGGCTCTTCCGCTTGCCAGCCGACAAAGCGCTGATAAACAGGATGGGATTTAATAATGATGGTGCAAACGAGGCTGCCAGCCGGCTTAGAAAACGCAAAGAGCGCGTCATCATTGGCGGCAACATAGGTAAAAACAAAGACACCCCAAATGAGAAAGCGGGAGATGACTACGAGATCGGCTTCCGGGCACTGTATACACAGGTCGACTATTTTGTAGTTAACGTAAGCAGTCCGAATACCCCCGGCCTACGTGAGCTACAGGACAAAGAACCGCTAACGCTGTTGCTGAAAAGGCTGCAAAGGGTAAATGAAGAATTGGGAGGCAACAAACCCTTGCTGCTCAAAATCGCTCCCGATCTTACGAAGGAACAATTGGACGACATCATAGAGATAATTCAATCCACAGGCCTGGATGGCATTGTAGCTACCAATACTACCATCAGCAGGAGCAACCTCGCGACACCAGCAAATGAATTAGATACAATAGGCGCGGGCGGCCTAAGCGGTGCCCCCTTGCGTAAAAGGGCCACCGAAGTTATAAGCTATATCCACACCCAAAGTGGTGGCACCATTCCCATAATCGCCTCAGGCGGCATCTTCACAGCTGCCGATGCTAAAGAAAAGTTGGATGCCGGAGCCTCATTAGTGCAGGTCTACACTGGCTTCATTTATGAGGGACCAGGGATAGCCGGGACGATTTGCCGGGGATTAGCTAGCTAATACACATTTTGCGTGTTGGCTCTTAAAGCAACTAAGGCAGGTATCGCCCCATAACTATCTTTTAGGCATATTTGACAACGGATATTACACCTATAGGAACGTCTCAGGTTTAACCTTTTCCTTACCTTTGCACAATGGTATATGATCTGCCGCTGGTAGAAGAAAAAGTAAAGCCGCACCAGGTCACAACACTGCACTTGGTTTGTGCATTGGGTTTTATCGGAACAGGAGCAATAATTGCTGTTTACAATTTCATAATTCCTTTGTGGGGTGTTGCGTTGCTCGTGGCTGGTGTTCTGCTGCTGGGCCTTACTATTTTTAAGAACAAATGGGTCACCGCCAAGAAAGTGAATCCTATGATTCGTATTGTAGAGCTGGCGATTGCAGCCACGGTTGCTGTTTATTCTGCGATTCAACTGTGGAAATTCCCAACTGGTATGTTCGCTGCCTTAAGCGCCGGCCTCGTGTTTGCCCTCTACTGGGAACGAAAGGCGGGCAGCACACTCTATGTGCATATTGATGATTCCGGCCTGAGGCTGCCAGTGGTGCGGCAGAGATCCTTATCGTGGGCCGAGGTGGAGGGAGTCGTGTATCGGTTCGGTACACTGACCATCAACACCGCAGACAATCACCTTTTTCAGTGGAATATCGCAGAAGCTGATTTTGACAATGAAATATTTGAAGCTTATTGCGGCGCGAAAATTGAAGAGAACAGGGCTAAAAGAATAAATGATGACTGGTGATGTTGGAATTGGTCTTTCGGAATTGGGAATCAGGATTGTATTTTAATTATCAGGGAATCCATAAACCAATCCAAATTACAAATTCTTAATCCCTAATTCCATAAGAAATGAACACTCCATATCTATTATACTCAGACGGCGACGGAACCATCTTCGAAGACACTACACTTTATAGCGTAGGCCGTAGTGGCTGGGACGCTATGCCGATACCAGAAGAAGACTGGATAGAACTACCCGACGGCGGCAATCTTTACGAACTGCCCGGCCGAAGGGGCATCGGCATCGATGTGGAGACAGGGGAAATGCGGCTCTGTGAAAAAGGTTGGGCAGTAGCTGCCTTTGTGCCACCCGCACATACAAGCTTTTACCTGGCCGCCTTCGAAACGCTGGAAGATGCGCCTACCCTTCCGCTCTTCTGCTATACCGCGGCCGGTTGGCTCGATGATAAATTCTATGTTCCTGCTATGCGCATCGAGCGCGATATACGGCAGGAATGCAGCGGCTATGATGAAGACAAGATCAACGCCGGCCTCGAAACGCTTACCCATGCTTATCCGCACAATCGCCTGGTAAAGCACCTTGCAGAGAATTGCACACTTAGCTATAACTGCCCTGCGGCCCGCAACTACTTTATGGGTCGCTGGGAATGCCCTATACCTACATCACCCGCTTGTAACGCCAACTGCCTTGGCTGTATCTCCTTTCAACCGGAAGATGAAACGATCGTCTCTCCGCAGGACAGGCTGCAGTTCAAACCCACTGCCGCTGAGATCGTCGAATTTACCGTGCCACACCTCGAGACCGCACCCTTCCCTATAGTGAGCTATGGACAGGGCTGTGAGGGCGAGCCGCTGCTTATGTGGGAAACTATCAGGGAGTCTATTACGGAGATACGAAAGCATACATCTAAAGGCAGCATCAATATAAACACGAACGGCAGTAAACCCGATGCAGTAGAACAACTGATGAAGGCCGGTCTGAACAGCATCCGGGTAAGTCTTAACTCCGCACAAAGAGACCTGTATACAAAGTACTACCGCCCTAACAATTACCAATTTGAAGACCTCGTAGAAAGCCTGCGTATTGTGCGCAAATACGACGGCTGGGCGTCTATCAATTACTTTGTTTTTCCCGGCGTTACCGACAGTATCGCGGAGTTTGATGCACTGTGCAGCCTCATCAGCGCCACAGACCTCAGTATGATCCAGTGGCGCAGTTTTAACATTGACCCCGATTGGTACTTAGGAAAAATGGGCATTGTTGACCCCGGCGAGTGCCTGGGCATCCGGCAAATGATAGAGATGATCCATGAGGAGTTCCCCAATGTAAAATTCGGGTACTTCAATCCGCCTATAGAGCGTATGAAGAATTATGACGAGGCATTTGCGCACTGACGAAAGAAAAGCACGTATAACCAATAAGACTAAAAAGTTAAAAATAACGTTTATATTACGTTAGCAGAATAATATTTTTGATCTTTTAATTACTTTTAAGAAAAGTTATCCATCCATGATCGCTCTTCGGCAACAGGAACCGGCAGTCAATAATAAAGCGCTTGCGTGGACCATCGGCGTTCATGCGTTGCTGCTATTATTGTTCTTTGTGCTGCGATACACCATCAGCACAATTCCTCCTGTCCAGCCTGATGGTGGCCTTGAAGTAAACCTTGGCACCAGCGATAATGGAAGCGGCAATGATCAGCCGATGTCCACTAAAGACCCTGCTGCCTACCAGGCCGCTGTAGTTTATAAAAGCGTAGTTGCGAAAAGTGACATCCCTAAAGAGATCGTTCGCACCAACCAGGAAGATGCACCCGAGGTAAACGAAACCAAAAAAGCGAAGAAGGTTGCACCTTCGGATGTCAAGCCTATTGAAAAACCGAAACCCGCCGTACAGGAAAAGCCTAAATATATTATGCCTGCCAGTACAGGCCAGGGTGGTAACAGCGCTGCCCAAAACAAGCCCGGCACCAGCGAAGGCAACACCACAGGCCCCGGCGACCGCGGCGTGCCCGGTGGCACACCCGGCGCACCCAATTACTCGGGTATTCCCGGCAATGGAAACGGGGGCATACGCCACACTTTGTCCGGCAGGCAGATCTCTCCCGATAAATTTGAAGCAGAATTTCACGAGAGTGGGAAAGTGGTTATTCACGTCACTGTAGATCGCGACGGAAATATTATCGACAAACGGGTGAAGAGCTCTTCAAACCCCGAACTTACCCGCCTTGCACTCGAAAAGCTGAGAGGTGCAAAGTTCAGCAGGAGTGAGGGTGCGGAGCCGCAACAATTTGGTGACATCACCATAAATTTCTCAACCCGCTAATTGTCTCATGAGCGATCCATCCGCTTACCAGCAAACACTTGATTACTTGTACACACGGCTGCCTATGTTCTCCCGGATAGGCAAGGCTGCATTGAAACCGGATCTCACTAACACCATTAAGCTCTGCGCTGCGCTTGGAAATCCGCAAGACAAATTCAAATCCGTACATATTGCCGGCACCAATGGTAAGGGCAGCACCAGTCACGCACTGTCCGCTGTTTTTCAAGATGCCGGTTATAAAACCGGGCTTTACACTTCGCCGCACCTGGTTGATTTCCGCGAGCGCATTCGTATAAACGGGGCACCGGTAAGCAAAGAATGGGTAGTAGATTTTGTGAACACGAACAAACAATTGATAGAAGAGGTTAACCCTTCTTTTTTTGAGATCACAGTAGCCATGGCGTTCGCATATTTTGCGGAGCAAGGTGTGGATATAGCAGTTATTGAAACCGGCCTTGGCGGCAGGCTGGATAGCACAAACGTGATCACTCCGGTCCTCTCTATTATCACCAATATCAGTTACGATCACAAAGACCTGCTGGGCAACACGCTTGCTGAAATAGCTGGCGAAAAGGCTGGCATTATTAAGCCGGGCATACCATTTATTGTTGGTGAGCAAAACGATGAGACCGAACGGGTCTTCTTCGAACATTCGGTGCATAAAAAAGCGCCCTTGTATTACGCGCAATCACTGTGGGGCATGGTACGAATAAATCAGGATGCAAAATATCAATATTATAAAGCGATAAATAATGCAAAGCGCGAAATGTATGACTTGCATACCGACCTGCTCGGCAATTACCAACACCACAATCTCAAGACGGTACTAACAGCGGTTGAGATCCTATCGCACAAAGATTTCAACTTGTCGTTGCCCGCCGCTATGAATGCACTGGCTGATGTAAAGAAAACAACAGGCCTTCGCGGCAGATGGGATTGCCTCCAGGAGCACCCCACCATAATTTGCGATGTTGCTCACAACCCGGCGGGGCTAAATGAAGTCTTTCAGCAATGGGAGCAAATAACAGCAACAGCAAAACATATTGTTGTGGGCTTTGTAAAAGACAAAGACATTTCAGATGCGTTGGCACTTTTCCCCAAAGAGTCCACTTACTACTTCTGTAATGCAAATATTGAACGCGCATTACCAGCCGCAGAACTTCAGGAAATGGCAACTCGCTTTGGCCTCGCAGGCCACTCATACCCCACAGTTACCGCAGCAGTCGAAGCTGCAAAAAACAATATGGCTGCTGCCGATGCGCTCCTTATTACCGGTAGTTTTTTTATCGTCGGCGAAGCGATGTCAATTAGACAATTAGACAATTAGACAATTCGGGAATTTGACAATTCGGGAATTTGAGAATTGAAAAAATACAGCCAATTATACATACGATTACGGTAGATTTTATTGTCAATTAGTACATGGTCAAATTGCCGAATTGTCTAATTGTCAAATTACTTCCCCCTTCCCTGAAAAATAACGGTAAACGTATACAGTATGATCTTCAGATCCAGCGCCAATGAACAGTTCTCGATATAGAGCAGATCGTACTTCATACGCTCCACCATTTCATCCACATTTTCGGCATAACCGAATTGCACCATACCCCACGAGGTCAATCCGGGTTTCACTTTGTGCAGGTATTTGTAGTGTGCGTGCTGGTCGCTGATAATGTCAATATAATGCTTACGTTCTGGCCGCGGTCCCACCAGGGACATGTCACCCTTTATGATGTTCACAAATTGCGGCAACTCGTCTATCCTCCATTTCCGCATGAACCGGCCCCAGGGTGTTATCCTTGGGTCCAGTTTGCTGGAAAGTGCAGGCCCCATTTGTTCGGCGTTCATGTACATAGAACGGAACTTATAAATATTGAAGGGTCTGCCGAAAAGGCCGATACGCTCCTGCTTATAAAGTATGCTGCCCTTCGATGACAGCTTCACCATAACAGCCGCAAACAATAATAACGGCGACAAAAATATTAATGCCAGGCCGGAGAAGGTAATATCAATAGCGCGCTTGCAAACCCGCTGCCAGTCAGGCATAAGGTCGGGATGTATGTGAATCAGCACAGCATCATATACATTATTCGTTTTCACAGAGCCCGATAAGATATCATAATAATCAGGCAGCACTTTTACTACCACCGGCCGGTAGCTAAGACGTGTAAGGATATTTTCCAGTAGGTGGTGCTCAGAAGAGTCTACAGCCACTATCACCTCTTCTATGCTGTACTTATCTATTATTTCCTCTAGTTGCGATAAATGCCCTAGCTGAGGCAGGTATTGAGTCATGCCATTACTGGCCTCTTTACTTGAATAAATAAATCCAAGAAAAATATTGCCGAGTACCCTCGGATTCTCCACCACCTGCTTGTAGATATTTATCGCCTGCTGGTTGCCTCCTATTATCAGTGTGTTGAAGCCTACTTTTCCTTTCTTCAGGTTCCTCTTCACTCCATAAAGTATAAAGAGGCGGAACACCAGCGCGAAGAGAGTATGTATCAGAAGGTAGTGACTGAACTCACTGATAAAATAAGAGTAGTCACTGCTATCGTTAGCAAACACGATAACAGCGACCATGATACAGCCAATGATACAGGAGATAAGCGTACGGTTGATTTCGTTAAGGCGCGACTTGCGGTAGAGGTCAAAATAAGTCCCGGTTAGCAGGTAAGAAAAAAGCCAGCCACCCGGTATGACGATCAAGGTGTTTAAGTAATCCCTTGTGTGAAATTTTTGCAGGGTATCCAGATACTTCAGGCCGGTTAGCACGTGCTGCCGGTATATCCATAAGGTAAGCCATGCTAGCGCAGCAGCTATATAATCCAGCACAACCATTTGCCGGATAGCTCTTCTTTTCACAGGGCTTAGTCGCATGCTGCTTAAAACGTTACAAGTTGAATATTGTCTATCAATAACCTGCCGCTGGTCTGCCCGTCAGCCAGTACGGCTTTAATATATAAATTGTACCTGACGCCCGAGATACCCGATTGGGCCTCTGCGGTAAAGCCATCCACCTCCAGGTAAAATTTCTGCCAGCCAGCACCCCCATTGGGATTTACGCCTATCAGATAATTAGGCGTCGATGTAACCTTACTGCTTAGGTCAGCTTGCAATCCTATATAAAATGGAATGGTGCTGTTATAATCGAACTCTATGAAAGCCGTACCGTTGGGAATGGCAAAGGTATTTTTCGTGCTGTCCACGGAGCTATCCCCTACCGCACTCAGCACTATTTCCCCTGCACCCGAACCATCGCAAACAAGTGAATCGGCGTTTACAACTCTTAGCGGCACTCCACCCTGATTCCACAATGCGAAACCAGGATCGTTGGAATCTTCAAAATTCGCAATACTTCCTACCTTGACATCGGAATAGAACTCTGTCTTTGGCGTATAATTAATAATGTGCCCGGGATTCGCTACAAGGCTGGTAGTATCCAAAGTATAGTACGAATACGCATTTACAATATTATTTTGCCCATTCACTGCTATTGCAGGAGCAAATTGAAGGCCCTGAGTGCCACTTGCCATTACAGGAAAGGTAACGGGCAGATCAAAAATACCGATGGGATTTTCGTTATAATATACCAATACACTGCCAATTGCGTGTGTAGTTGGAGCCAGGAGCGCTTTTGGGTTACCCTTGTATGCGTCGAAAAGGTGAGCAGCAGGGTTCTGTACAAAATGAAAAGAATCTACATGAACATAAGTCGGTGTTACCTCATGAGGATTAATAATGTTGCATGCCGGCGAAAACATTGCAAGGCAAAATAAAAAAAGCAAACATCTCCACTGGGTAAAAATCTTCAACATTATAGCTCCTCCCGATCTCATTAACGTAAAAAACACTTAAACATTGTGCAATTCATTATGCAAGCTCATCTTTTTCAATATTTGGTGAGCAACGTCCATTGCCTGGTAGCCGTCGTACACCGAAACTCTTACCGGCCGGTCATTAATGATCGCGCTTGCGAACTCCGCCAATTCCGTCTTGATCGCATTTAGCGGCGCTATCTCTGGCATTTCCACAGATATCAGTTTCTTTTCGCCATTGCCGGTTTCCAGTGGAATATCCATCAGCCCAATGGGGCTACCTCCGGCCTTCATCCTTATTATTTCCGTCTTTTTATCTAAAAAATCAATGCCGATATATGCATCCCGCTGAAACAACCGCATTTTGCGCATGTTTTTCAGCGATATCCTGCTCGACGTAAGATTTGCTACGCAACCATTATCAAATTCTATCCTTGCATTCGCTATGTCCGCTGTTTCACTCAGCACAGAAACCCCGCTTGCAGATATGCGCTTTACCGGCGACTTTACCAGGCTCAGCACAATATCTATATCATGTATCATGAGGTCCAGTATCACAGACACATCAGTGCCGCGCGGGTTGAACTGCGCTAGCCTGTGAGCCTCTATGAACATTGGCTGTATCAGTTGCTCCCCCACGGCCAGGAAAGCCGGATTATATCGTTCTACATGACCTATCTGGCACTTCACATTGGCTTCTTTTACCAATTGCACCAGTTCCATTCCTTCATCAAGTGTGTGCGCCAGTGGCTTTTCAATAAATACATGCTTGCCGGTCAGCAGGCACTTTTTGGCAATGTCGAAGTGAGTTGTCGTAGGGGAAACTATGTCTATAGCATCTGATGCCTCTATCAGGCTGTCCATATCAGGGTAACGCTTTACCTGGTACTTGGCTATTGCCGCTTCCGCCTGGGCATCATCAGGGTCGTAAAAACCGGTAAGTTCTGCGTCCGCTACCTGCTGCCACTGCTGGATGTGAATTTTGCCAAGGTGCCCCGCCCCAAAAACTCCAATTTTAAGCATCTATTTATGTGATCAGTTATTAAAAACCAGTGTTGCTAAAAGCACGCAAGATAAGCATATTCCTTTTAGCATCCGAAGCTTGCATTTTCAAAGTCCGGCTTTCCACACCGCTGCCGCGCCCTGTTGACATGTAGTAAATTGCACTTCAATATATATTTCATTTTTTTTGCAAACTCACAAGTAATACATCCAATACGTACGGATTAATATCAATAATTTAATTCACAAACACAAGGCGAGAAGTTTAAAATATAAATATAAAATATAAATAAAATCAAAAACTTAAAAACTTAACTCAATTATTGACAAACCCTATATTTCCAAAAAAAATCATAGTTTGATTA
>CAIVEW010000101.1 GCA_903905065.1 uncultured Bacteroidota bacterium
ATTTATTTTTTAATCATTTTCTTGCCTATTTTTTTTCTTTACAAAACTCCCGCCATTTCTTCCAAAAACCCCAAAAAGTGGTAAAGGTGAGGGTGAAAATAACTAATCCCGTGGTGGGTGGTTGTTGAATGTGAATATTCGTAATTTTTAATGAAAATTAAAAAATGTCGAAATAGCGGCTGATTTACAGTTGTAGTAAACATTGCTATTAAATTTCTTTGTTAATTGGTTGTAAAATTGAAAACTACGGTCTAACTTGCAGTTAATTAGTAAATCATTAGCAAGTCATTTACCAATTGATAACAAAAGTGAAGTTTGATAAAAATTGTTTTTAAGGCACCAATCTAAAAAACAGAGCGTATGAGAAAATCTACTCAAATTGTTTCCGACCAACACACAGCTTCTTTCGCAGAGGCATGCACGCCATCCCGTTTATCCACACGTTCATCGGTTTCATCATCTCGTTCATTTCTTAAATATACGGACATGAAAAAAAATCTTCTTTCCGGCATAATAGCAATATTGCTGTTGATGACCGGGTACGTAGTAAAGGCCAGCAGCACCATATCGCAGGGCTTCAACAGCACTTCGATCTCTGCTGGCAAGAAAATATGGTTTAGTGCGGTAGTTAATGTAAGCGGTACGCCTACATACCCACTTACCATTAATTTCACCAACCAGGTAATCTCGAGTTCGGCATTTTCACTTTCTGTGCCAAACGGAGAGTTGATACTGGATCCAACCGTAACAACGGCGACAACAGTTTTCAACGGATCGGCCTGGGTGACAACGGTAGCGCCAAACGCGGCAGGCCACTATTTTATATCCGGCTATAGCGATTCGCTGACCACTAACATATCCGGCGGGCTGAACCCAGTATCCTGGACCGGTACATTCTCCACTTGTGGAGCTAATGTATCTATAAGCTGGGAATGGGCGGCGGCTGTTTATTCTTCTTTCAACAGCAACTTGAATGACCTTGGCGTAAAGCCATCTGATTGTACTTCATGTTCAGCTTATTCAAATGCGGACCATGCAGGTTCTCCGGAACATTATATGTCGCATGTGATCACCGGCGCAACGGGCAGCACCAGCGGTGGTGGTGGCATGTGCGGATCAGGATCAGGCACCAGCTATACCGGCAGCTATTCTGCATCACAGTCATTGACAATCACTGGCAGCAGCTTCTCGGCTGCCGTTTGCGCAGGCGGTACAACAACACTGAACGCTGGTGTAAGTGGCGGTACATGGAGCAGCAGCAACACATCAGTAGCTTCGGTAAATGCGAGCGGTGTTTTATCCGGCGTTTCCGCGGGCACAGCAAGGATCACCTATGCTACCGGCAGTTGCACTACAGCCCAGACAGTTACCGTTAACGCAGCGCCAACAGCGGGCGCTTCATCGCCTGCTTCTGTTTGCCAGGGTGCATCACTTCCATTGACCGGCACTACCAGTGGCAGCACCGGTGGCGGCACCAGCGGTGGCGGCACCTGCGGCGGTGGTAGCGGCAGCGGCAGTTCTTCAACTTTTTCATGGCAGGGGCCAGCAGGGTTTACATCTGCTTCTCAGAATCCAACACGGACAGGCATGACTACCGCTATGGCTGGTACCTACAGCTTTACAGTAACTAGTTCAAATGGTTGCAAGACAACGGCAACAACCAATGTAGCTGTGAACTCCGCGCCATCTGCAGGAACAGTTAACGGGTCATCAATAATATGTGCGGGAACAACAACCACTTTCAACGACGCTGTGAGCGGCGGTGTATGGAGCACCAGTGCAGCAGGTGTTGCCACTGTTAACTCCGGCGGTGTTGTAACCGGTGTTAGTGCGGGTACTGCTACTATATCTTATAAAGTAACCAACAGTTGCGGTAATGCAGTAGCAACCAAGGTTATAACCATCAGTGCTGCGCCAAATGCCGGCGTATTGAACGGCCCAGCCAGCGTATGTGTTGGTGGATCAATTACTATAGGCCATACAGGCACAGGCGGTACATTTAACTCTGGCGCAGCAGTGATTGCAACCGTTAGTTCGGGCGGTGTTGTAACCGGCGTAGCCGCTGGTACAGCAACGATATTTTATACAGTAAGCAACAGTTGCGGTACTGATATAGCTACAAAAGTTGTAACCGTGAATGCTTTACCTACAGTGTCCGGCGGGTCAACCGGTACAACTTGTGCTGGTGGAACCTTTACTTTGACCGCTACTCCAGGCGGCAGCGGCAGCGGTAGCGGCGGCAGTTGTGGTGGTGGCAGCGGATCGGGCTGCGGCGGTGGAACTGGTGGCGGCTGCGGCGGTGGCAGCGGAAGCGGCGGTAGTTGCGGTGGTGGTAGCGGAAGCGGAAGCGGCGGATGGGGCTACTGCGGCGGTGGCAGCGGATCGTCTTCCTTTACGTGGAGTGGTCCATCGGGCTTCGCCTGCGGGTCGCAGAATCCAGTACGCACCGGTGCATGCTCATCAATGAATGGCGAATATAATGTAACTTATACAGACGCAAACGGATGCCAGGCAAATGCAACAACTACGGTAAATGTGAACCCTGTGCCAAATGCAGGGACCATCACCGGCAGTTCGACTATCTGCGTTGGCGCAACAACGAACATGGCTGACGCAGCAGCGGGCGGAGTTTGGCACTCAAGCGCTGCAGGTATCGCATCGGTGAGCGCAGCCGGCGTAGTTACAGGTGTAGCTGCCGGTACCGCAACTATATCTTATGTAGTTACTAATAGCTGCGGTACAGCAACCGCTACAAAAACAATAACTGTAATTGCTGCACCTGGTGCAGGCACTGTAACCGGGGCGAGCAACATCTGCGCCGGATCAGCAACAACCTTTGCCGATGCAGTAAGCGGTGGTGTATGGAGCTCAGGGACAACAAGCATAGCTGCCGTTAGCGCCTCTGGTGTTGTAAGCGGCATGGCAGTGGGCAATGCTACTATATCTTATAGAGTAACCAATAGCTGCGGTAATGCTGTGGCCACTAAGGTGATAAGCGTGGGTGCAGCGCCAAGTGTAGGTGTAATAACCGGCGGCGCAACTGCATGTGCAGGAGCAGTAATAAATATGGCGGACGCAACAAGCGGCGGTGTTTGGAGCACAAGTGCACCAGCGATAGCAACAGTTGACGCAAGCGGAGTTGTTACCTCTGTTACTGCAGGAACTGCCACTGTATCTTATAAAGTAACAAATAGCTGCGGCAACGCTACTGCTACAAAGGTGGTAACCGTAGGCTCTTTGCCAAATGCAGGCGCAATAACCGGCAGCGGCAATATATGTGCAGGTGCAACAACGAGCCTGGTTAACGCAGCAGGCGGCGGTGTATGGAGCAGCAATGCAACAGGCATAGCTACCGTTAGCGCGGCAGGTGTTGTAACTGGTGTAGCTGCAGGTGCTGCAACTATATCTTATGTTGTAACCAACAGCTGTGGTTCTGCAGTTACCAGCAGCCCGGTCATTGTTAACGCATTGCCTGATGCCGGAACAATAAGCGGCCTTAGTGCGATCTGCGGAAGTGCAACTACAACTATTAACAACACAGTATCGGGCGGCGTATGGAGCACAAGTGCAGCTGCCGTAGCTACTGTAGATGCAAGTGGGGTTGTTACAGGCGTAGGTGCCGGTTCAGCTAGCATCTCTTATACAGTTGTCAATAGTTGCGGCACAGCGGTTGCAACTACCGGAGTAACCGTTACATCAATACCGGATGCAGGTATAATAGCCGGCACCACAACGCTGTGTGCAGGTGCAACATCAGCGCTTAACAATGCAGCAGGTGGCGGCGTATGGAGCATTGATGCATCTGCGATCGCTACCATAGATGCGTCCGGCGTGGTGACAGGCGTATCTGCGGGTGTAGCAAATGTATCGTATACAGTAACTAACAGTTGCGGATCAGCGGTAGCAAATGGTGCGATCACTGTTAATCCGCTGCCAAACGCTGGTGCGATCACCGGTGGTACAGTGGTATGCGCGGGCGCAACAATAGCAATGAATAATACAACAAGCGGCGGTGTATGGAGCACAAGCGATGCCACCGAGGCTACTGTCGATGCGAGTGGTGTAGTAACAGGTGTTTCGGGTGGTGCTGCTACTATATCTTATACTGTTACCAACAGTTGCGGAACTGCAACAGCAACTATCCCGGTTAATATTAATGCACTACCCGATGCCGGCACAATCACCGGCGCTACAATAGCCTGTATGGGTACACCAGTGGCCCTTGCTACTACAGTGAGCGGTGGTGTTTGGAGCGCTGATGCAACTGGTGTTGTGAATGTAGATGCAACCGGTGTTGTTACGGGTATTTCTGCCGGTGTTGCCAATGTGTCTTACGTTGTAACAAACAGCTGCGGCTCATCTATGGCTAACAGTACAGTTACAGTGAGCGCAAGTGCCGATGCCGGAACAATAAGCGGCGGCGCCGCGATCTGCACTGGTACTACAACAGTATTGAACAGTACAGTGAGCGGTGGAGTTTGGAGCACAGGTGCAGCAGGAATCGCTACTATAGATGGTTCTGGTGTTGTAACCGGCATTGCAAGTGGCATAGCCACAGTGACCTACACCATCGTGAACAGTTGCGGCAATGCAAGCGCTACCAAAGTTATCAATGTTACCGCTATACCTGATGCGGGAACTATCACCGGTACTAATGCCTGCCTGGCCACAACAAACACCCTTGCAAATGTGGCAAGCGGTGGCGTATGGAGCACAAGTGATGCAACAATAGCTTCAATTAGTGCAAGCGGTGTTGTGACTGGTGTTGCGGTTGGTAACGCGATCATAACTTATACAGTTGCCAACAGCTGCGGTACAGCGATGACTACCTTCCCAATAATAGTAAATGCCCTGCCTCCCACAGCAGGCGTGGTTACTGGTTTTGATAGTGTATGCATCGCGTTAACAGGAACTTTAGTTGACACAACAGCGGGCGGTGTATGGAGCAGCAGCGACCCGACTCATGCAACCGTGGATGCAATAACTGGTGTTGTAACCGGTGTTCTGGCTGGTAGCGCTACGATCTCCTACACAATTACCAATGGTTGCGGCTCAGTAACTGCTAGCAGGTGGATACATGTTAAGCCTCTTCCTGATCCAGGTGTGATCACAGGCCCATCGCATGTTTCTTACCAGTCAACTATAGTTTTGACAGATGTAACAGGTTACGGAACATGGAATACCGACAACTACTATACCAGCGTTTCCGGTGGCATAGTATATGGAGTAGAGCCAGGTGTAAGTACTATTACTTATTCACTGGATAATCTTTGTGGAACAGCTTATGCTACAAAAGTGATCACCGTTGATAGCCCGGTTGTTGGACATTTGTCAGGTATTCAAGGTACTACTAATTTGGCCTGTGTTGGCGGAACAGCAGCATTCTGGACAGCCTATTCAGGTGGTGTATTTACCATAGACCCAGCAGACGCCGCCATCGCTTCTGTAACACCAACCGGCCTTGTAACCGGTCTGAGCGCTGGTACCGCGATCCTGAGCTACAGTTACTGGGGTGCTACTACAACAACTATTATTACAGTATACCCGGCTCCAAATCCTATTGTTGGACCGGCTACATTTTGCAACACTCATTCCATAGAATTGTCTGATGCTACCCCAGGTGGAGTTTGGTCGAGCGGTATCCCTTCTACTGCAGCGATAAGCACAACCGGGGTATTAACCGCAAACAATCCGGGAGTGGTGCCTGTTTATTATACCCTGGTGGCTCCTGCGGGCTGCAGTGTAACAATGAACATAACTGTAAACCCTCTTCCTGCCGGTATAATGGGAGCGAGCGGCGTTTGTGCAGGTTTAACAACAACATTGCATGATTCTACCGCTGGTGGCGTGTGGAGCGGCAGCAATGCTCATGCAACAGTGGATTCAGTAGGAAATGTGACCGCTATCTCTGCAGGTGGGATCGCAGTTACCTACACAGAAAGCACAGGTTGTTCTTCACTTGATCTCATTACTATATACCCAGCGCCCGGGCCTATCACCGGCAACCTGAGTGTTTGTAACGGAGCAACTACCTTTGTAATTGATACAAGCACAGTTAAGTTGTCATGGACCAGCAGTAACCCTTCAGTTGCTTCTGTGAACCCAGCTGGTGCTGTCGTTGGTTTGTCAGTGGGAACTACCGTGATCACTTATACAAAGACAACCGGTTGTTATACTACAGCGGTAGTTACTGTTAATCCGGTGCCAGTTGTTACGCCTATCTTAGGGTCATCTTCAGTGTCCAGTGGTACACCGGTAACTTTGTCTGATCTTACACCCGGCGGTATCTGGAGCAGCAACAACTCTGTCATAATTAATATAGGCAGCGCTACCGGTACATTTACCCCAACGTTTCCACATACGAACGCTTCAGCTTTTTATACAGTTACCAACTCATACGGTTGCACAGGCCAGGTTTCAATGCTGATAACCGTAGGCGCTGCACCGCATAGCCATGGAAGCGCTACTACCAATGTAGGCGGTACTGTAAATGTAGCAGATGAAACAGTTGGCGGAGATTGGACCTCCAGTGATAATGGTGTTGCAACAGTAGATGGTAATGGCATTGTTACAGCGCTTGCACCAGGCAGCACAACCATTACCCACACCACAACAGGAAGTGATGGCGTTGTTACCGAAGCAGTCACACAGGTTATCGTAAGTGCCCTGCCTTTTGACGTAAGGCTTTTCCCAAGCCCTAACAATGGTTCGTTCAGTGTAACAGGCATTGCCGGCACAGACCAGGATGTCAATGTAACTATTGAAGTTGCAAATATGCTGGGACAGGTTGTTTATACTAATCAGTCTGTTGCGACTGCGGGTATGATCAACAACCAGGTATCGATTGGCAGCAATCTTACTACTGGTAATTACGTACTGATCGCCAGCAATGGTACTGAAAACAAGACAATCCATTTTGTGATCGAGAAATAGCCTCACCCCGGCCCTCATCCTGAAGCAAAGGTTGGGGTCGGGTGAGTAGACTGGAAATTGCAATTAAGAACAAGGGCTGGTGGAAACACTGGCCCTTGTTTATGTATAGATAGAACATTTGAAGTAATCGCACCCGCTATTTTTCCTATTTTTACATCTCATGCGGAGCAAACTCATCTTATTGCTGGTGCTGCCTGTGCTGCTAATGGCTGCCGGTTGTCACGTGTATAGTTTTTCTGGGGCTACTATTGAGGGTAAGACCCTGAATATACACCAACTGGAAAATAAGGCGCGCAATGTGGAGCCGAGCCTGGCTTCCACGCTTACGGATAAGCTACGAAGCCGGATATTGTCGCAAACGGGCCTTTCACCCGTTACCAGGGATGATGCGGACTATGATATGAGTGGCGACATAACTGCATATGAGGTAACGGTGACCGGGGCGACTAATGTGCAGGTGGCCTCGAAAAACAGGCTTACCATGAGTGTGAAGATCACGTTCAAGAACCGACTGAACGAAA
The DNA here is from genome assembly GCA_903905065.1 of uncultured Bacteroidota bacterium. Taxonomy (GTDB): domain Bacteria; phylum Bacteroidota; class Bacteroidia; order Chitinophagales; family Chitinophagaceae; genus Nemorincola. The sequence goes on from CAIVEW010000101.1 coordinate 7,455, forward strand.
AATCCAATTTCAGCCAGACATTTACCCGTTTTTCCGATTTTGACGCCTCACAAATACTTGACAATGTGAAGGCTGCGCTGATAGACGATATCGGAAATCAGCTTGCAGATGATATTTTTAATAAAGCTTTTGTAAATTGGTAGCCGGTTACGCATAATGACAGACCAATTTTCCATACAATACATATCCCGACTGCTGGATAGCCCCGCCTTGATCACTGAGGGCGACCGTAGCAGTGTGGAGTCATTACTCCGGTCGTATCCCTACCTGGTGCCGCTACGATATATTGAAGCTGCTGAAAAGCGAACGCCACATGCGTTCTCTACGGAAATGCTGGCGAAGGCGCGGCCCTATATTGGCAACTGGATAAAATATTGCGATTTTGCGGACGCTGCAAGCCAGGCCATTGTGGTAACTGACCTAGAAAGTGAAGGTGATCGATACGAGGAACAACCCGAAACCCCGGAGGTGCAGGTGGAGCGCGAGGAAGTGCCTGGACAGGTTATTGAACCTACACCAGGTATACTGCTGACTGAGGAACCTTTTTTCGCTCCTGATCCAATTATTGAGCCGGAACCGGAGGAAATTATGGCTGATGAAATAGTCGCGGAAATACTGCATGAGCCAGTTGCGGAGCCTTCAGAACCGATGGTAAAGGTGAGTGAAGAGTTTTTACAGTTGATAAGGGAGGAGCCGTCCGTTATTCCGGAGCCCATAGGAATAGCACCACGACCTGTTTTTGACTCCGCCGACGTTCATAACGAGGCTAGCGACGAATATGAGATCACAGAAGATGCGACGCCAACCGCTGAGCCGGTAGCCCTCCATTTGGTTACACCCCCGTTTGAAGAGCCGGCTAAGGAAACAACAAACGATAAGACGGCAGAAGCATTAATATCTCCTATATATACGCAGGACTATTTTCTGCAGCAGGGCGAGAAGATATCAGAAGAAATTCCGGTAGAAATTGAGGACTTAAAAGAAAGCCCGGATACGGACGACGTTGATAAATCGCTGATGGTGATGATGAGTTTCTCTGAATGGCTGCTTCATTTTAAGAGCACCACCCGGAAGCACGAAGAGGAAAAGAAAGACCAGCGGGCCCTGAAAACGATGTGGCAGAAGGAAAAACTGGCAGCAGTGCTGGAGGAAGAGAACGAAGAAATACCCGAAAATGTATTTGAAATGGCTGTGAACTCTATCGCAAAAGAGGACGGCCTCGCCAGTGAATCCCTGGCGGAAATATATATAAAACAGGGTAAATATGACAAGGCGATGGACATGTACCGGAAATTAAGTTTGCGAAATCCTCAAAAAAACGCTTACTTTGCCCGCAAAATAGAGGAAGTTTTAAAGGAAAAGCAATCATGACATCTCTCGTTGTAATACTAATATTGTTGGCCTGTGTGGCATTGGCGTTTTTTATTCTTATCCAAAACCCTAAGGGTGGTGGCCTTACCGGTAGCTTCGGGACTATGAGCTCGCAGGTAATGGGCGTAAAGCAAAGCACAGATGTAATGGAAAAAGGTACGTGGATACTCATCAGCACTGTCGCCGGGCTGTGTATCATTACCGTTGCGCTTTTCCAGAAACCTGAAGGGCCTGTTAAGAACGGAAACGCTGCCCAGCAGAATTCTGCGCCTGCCAAGAAAAAATAATAACTGATTTATAGAAGTTTTCTGAAAGGTCCTGCATTAGCGGGACCTTTCGTTCATTTTGATGGGCCGGGTAAGGTAGTCAAACAAAAAAGCCCTCGCAAAGTCGCAAAGGCGCGGCTTCAATGTTTTGTTTTCAAGGTCGCAAAGCACGAGTACATTTGTTAAGACAACTGAAAGTGTTCAAAGAATAGCCGAGATTACTTCCCTGTTTTCTCTTTTTTCCGCACTACTACCCATTCTTCCAGGTTTATGTTGAAGGGCATGTTGCCGATCTTCACGAGGGCGCGTTTGTCGCGGAGTATCTCGGTGAGGGCGCCTACCTGGTGGTTAGTTTTGTTTCTCAGCAAGTCTCCGGGTTTTGGGGCGCCGCCAATGGTATCGTAGTTTTTGTCGGCCTTCTTTGCGGCGGCAGCGTTGGTGGCCACTTGTTTTTTGCGGAACAGTACGCTTTCTGCAGCATTGATCACTTCCTGTTTGTTCTCTGTTTTTTTCCAGTCGTGGATTATCTGCTTGAATTTGCGTTCGGTGTCCCGGAGGTAGTCGAGCTCTTCTTTTTTAATAACGTTCTGGAGGCGTATGGTTTCGTGTTGCTGCCTTAGTTTTTCCCTATCGGTTATCTCTTCGTAGTGCTTTTTGAGGCGTGTATTTTCCTTCAGGAGCTTATCCAGTTCTTTTTCTTTGTCGGAGAGCTTCACCGATTGCTGCTCGGTATGGTGCAGCATTTTGTCCAGTTTGAAATGTTCGCGGGCGGTGAGCTGTCTTGCGCGTTCTATGACGGGGGCAGGCAAGCCACTACGCTGTGCTATGGCAAACGTATAGGAACTTCCGGGCTTGCCTATGGTGAGGCGGTAAAGCGGCTCCAGTTTTTGTTCATCAAATGCCATTGCACCGTTAAAAATGCCACGAACTTTACCCGCCATTACCTTAAGATTCAGGTAGTGGGTGGTGATGATGCCCAGTGCATGTTTTGCCGCCAGGTCTTCTACGATGGCCTCGGCAAATGCGCCGCCAAGGTCGGGGTCTGAGCCGCTGCCCAGCTCGTCAATAAAGAAAAGGGTTTTGCCGTTGGCAAAGTCCATGAAGTGTTTCATGTGCTGAAGGTGGGCACTATATGTGCTGAGCTCGTGTTCTATGGATTGAGTATCGCCTATCTGCACCATCAGCTGGCGAAAGATACCTATCTCGGAATTTTCGTCGGCCGTTATGAGCAACCCAGCCTGCGCCATGAGCTGCAACAAGCCAATGGTTTTCATGGCCACTGTTTTTCCTCCTGCATTTGGTCCGCTGATAATGAGGATACGGTTTTGCCGGTCCAGCGTGAGGTTGAGCGGCACCGTTGTTTTATTGGTATGGCTGTTTAGCAGGAATAAAAGTGGATGATATGCCTTTACTAATTGCACACCGGGGTGGGGGCTAAGGCGCGGCATGCTTGCTTTCATGTCCACGGCTAGCAGTGCTTTTGCCCTGATGTAATCATATAGGCCACCTATCTTAAAGTACGCCTCCAACTGTGGTGAAAATTCCGAGAGATCTTTTGCAGCCTGTACCAATATCCGGTGTATTTCCTTTTGTTCGGCGCGCTCCAGTGAGAATATCTCGTTGTTAATATCTATGGTTTCTTCGGGCTCAATGAATACTGTCTTTTGTGTATCGCTTTCACCGTGCAATATGCCTTTCACTATTCTTTTGTACTCCGCCAGTATAGCGGCGGTGCGGCGGCCATTGAGGAAGCTCTCGGAAATATCGGCGAGGTAGCCGGCCTTATTCAGTTTGCGCAGTACGGATTCAAATGTACGACGGGCTTCATGCCGAGCTTTGCCGAGTTCAGAGCGTATGATCATCAGTTCACGTGAAGCTGTATCACGAACAATACCGGAGTCGTCTATAACCGAGGTGATGATGTCGGTTATTTTCTTTTCGTAAGTAATGTCGTTGCATAGCAGGCGAAGGGCAGGAAAGAGCTCATCGTGTTTTTTGAACCACAGCAATACATCCTTCATATTGAGCGCAAGCTGATGGAATGCCAACAATTGTTCGCCGGTAAGGACACCGCCTGCTATGGACAATAACTTCAGCTCCTTCTGCATATTGCGGGTGAAGTCATTTGGGAAGTGGTCACCAGCCTGCAGTATGTTTTTAAATTCATTTGCCTGTGCCAGCTCCCGTTCCATGTGGTCCATGCGGGTATGGAAACGGATATTGCCTACCCTTTCGCGGGCGGCATCCGTCCGGCATTTCTGAAGGAGCAAGTCGCAAACTTTATGAAATTCCAGGGCTTCGGCGGCATGCGCCGGGTATAATTGCATCATGGCGTTACCAAATACATTTTACCGGATAATGCGCAAAATTTTCATCTCTGGTAATAATGGTAAAATCTTGAGATACCCCTTGTGCGATAATTACTCGATCGAACGGATCACGGTGAATCAACTCGAGTTTTAAAAGTACTTGTAAATGGTCAAATTCTATAGGGAGAACCTTCAGCTCATTTTTAATCAGGAAATCAGCAATTTTTCCAAAGCCTATCTTTATTTCCAATTTCCCGAGATTAATTTTGATCGCAATTTCCCAGATACTTGCAATACTGACGTAGCAATAATTCGCTTCATTTTTGATTCTGGCAATATTCTCAGGAGAAAGCGAAGTATCTCCATTCATAAACCGAATCAAAGCATGAGTATCAACTAAGTATTCCATTACATATAGTCTTTGAAATCTTCCAGAGGTTCATCAAAATCAGGAGACATAATAAACATGCCTTTTAACCCACCAAATTCGCGCTCTTTAATTTTCTTCTTTGGCTGGTGTTTTTGTTTAATGAAGGCTACAAAATCTGCCACTTCCGATTTTAAATTATCGGGCAATGAACCAATTTCAGCATATAACATTGCGTCTGACATAATCAACCTTTTACGTTACAAATTTAAGAAAATACGGTCACATTTGAGGCTGACCGATGAAGTGTCTGTTACTGCAACCACTACGCAATCCGATAAATGTCATAATTCCTCCTTTTTAACCTTTCTGCATCAGGAAAATCAGTTAAATTGCGTACCCTGATGAGTACGAACAATTATGAGTGGCTGATAGAGCGACTGGATGCATTTATACGGAAGTATTATGCCAACCAGGTATTGCGTGGCGGGCTGGTGTTTCTGAGCTGCCTTTTGTTCTATGTGCTTACTGTAAGCGTAGGTGAGTATTACCTGTATCTGCCGGTGTGGTCGAAAGTCTCCATCGTGTCCATTTTTGCGGTATTGGGACTTTCTTCATTGGTGGCATGGGTTATCATCCCGCTTACTAAAATGGGGCGGCTGGGAAAGGTGATCTCTCACGAACAGGCCGCAAGCATAATTGGTAAGCATTTCCCGGAGATCAGTGACCGGTTGCTGAACATATTGCAACTGAAGCGGCACCCGGATAACAACGCCAGCCGTGAGCTTGCGGAGGCCAGTATCAACCAGAAGATAAGCGCCATATCTGTAGTGCCGATCACCAAGGCTGTAGACCTCTCTAAAAACAAAAAATATCTACCTTATCTTTTACCGCTTTTGCTGGCGGCCGTATTCATCGTTGTGGCTGCACCGAGTGTGTTTACCGAGGGTTCATCGCGGCTGCTGCAGCCCACTAAGGCTTTTGAAAAACCATCTCCCTTTCATTTTACGATTAAGAATCCATCACTGATTGCTGTTCGTAATGCTGATTACATACTAACTGCGGAAGCCACCGGAAGTATGTTACCTGCTGATGCTTCAATCGAGGTCAATGGCGAACGCTTACCCATGCAGCCATTGGAGAACCATACGTTCCAATACACTTTTAAGAATGTGACCGAAGCGGTGAATTTTCGTTTTTATGCGGCGGGCTTTTACTCATCATCTAATACACTAAGGGTAATTCAACGGCCTGTGCTTAAGGCTTTTAAAATACAAGTAAATTATCCTGCTTACACGGGCAGGAAAAACGAAGTAAGAAACAGTCTCAGCGATATGACACTGCCTGTGGGCACAACCGTAAACTGGACATTTGAGACCGATCATACAGACAATGCTACTATTCATTTCGGTAGTGGTATGCCGGTGTTGTTGCCCAACAGCTCATCTACGTTTTCCTACCAATACCGCTTCATGAGCGATACTGCTTATACGATAACACTGCATAATAAGGAAGCCGCCATTGCCGACAGCTATCGCTACCAGGTACAGGTAATACCAGACCAGTACCCCGTGATACAGCTGCAACAGATTAAAGATTCTGTAACGGGGAAACAGATATTGCTTACCGGGAGTGCGGGGGATGACTATGGCATTACACGGGTATCGTTCAATTATGAAGTGAGTGATAAAGACAAACCGGTTGTTACCAAAAGTATACCTGTGAAAATAGCGGAGGGTGCGCTTACGACGTTCGAACAATATTTTGATATTGAGAGCCTGAAGCTGCAACCGGGGCAAAAAGTGTCTTATTACATAGAGGCCTGGGACAATGACGGTGTGCATGGCAGCAAGGCATCCCGCAGTGAGATGATGACCTTCCAGATGTATGACCCCAAGCAACTGGACTCTGCTATAAACGAAAATTCGCAGCAGATAAATTCGGGCATTAGTAACAGCTCAAAGAAAACGGAGCAACTGCAAAGCGACTATAAGGATATGCAGAACAAAATGCTGCAAAGCAACAGCATGGAGTGGGAGCAGCAGCAATCGCTGCAGGAGATGATGAAGAAGCAACTGGAGCTGAAGACCAATGTGGAGAATATCAAACAGCGGTTTGAAGAGCAGATGCAGCAGAGTGAGCAGAAGAAACTTAGTGACGACCTAAAGGAAAAGCAGAAGGACATGGATAAGCAGCTGGATAACCTGCTGAACAATGAGCTGAAAGAAGAAATGAAGAAGCTGCAAGAGCTGATGCAGAAATTGAATAAGGACCAGGCCGTAGACGCCATGAAGCAAATGCAACAGGACAATAAGCTCTTCAATATGGATATGCAGCGCATGGAAGAGCTGATGAAGAAGCTGGAAATGGAGATGCATATGGAGGACGTAGCCAATAAAATGGACGACCTGGCGCAGAAGGAAAGAGGCTTGCAAAAGCAAACTGAAGAGGGCAAGAAGGATAATGGAGCGCTGAGTAAAGACCAAAAACAACTAAAAGACCAACTGGACAAGGCGATGAAGGAAGATGTGGCCGACCTGAAAAAAGCGGCCAAGGATGCCAAGCAGCAGGACAGGTTGGAAAACGAAGAGCAGCAGGGCAAGGATGCGCAGAAAGATATGCAGGATAGCCAGGAGAGCCTGGACAAGAAAGAAGGTGGCAAAGCGGGTAAATCGGAGAAGAGCGCAGCAGACAACCTTGAGCAAATGGCAAAATCCCTTCGCAAAAAAGCCGGTGGCCAGAGCCCGGAGGAAATAGATATAGACATAAAGGCTACCCGGCAGATATTGAGTAACCTGATAAGGCTGTCATTTGACCAGGAAGACCTTATGGGGTCTGTGAAGGTAACATCCACATCGAGCCAGCAGTATGTTGTCAACCAGGAAGAGGAAAACAGGCTTCACCGCAATTCCCAGATGATACGCGACAGTATGTTTGCGCTGAGCAAGCGTGTGGAAAAGATAGCAGTCACCATAAACAAGGAGACGACGGAACTGGAGCACCATATGCAGAAAGCCGTGGACAACCTGGAAGACAGGAGGGTAGACCTTGCACAAATGGATGAACAGTATGTGATGACCCATACCAACAACCTGGCGCTGATGCTGAACGAGGTGCTTGCCAACCTAATGCAGGCCCAGGCCGATGCCAATAAGCCGGGAGGGTCGGGTAGCTGTAGCATGCCCGGCGGAAAGAAACCGGGTAAGAGCCCTGGTGAACAGCTCTCCGACATTATCACCGAGCAGCAGAAGGTGGGTGAAGGCATAGGGAAAATGCCGAAACCGGGTGGCAAGAAACCCGGGCAGAGCAGCGGACAAGGACAGGGCAGTGGCAGTGGCAGCGGCCAGGGTAAGCAGGGGGCACAAGGAGAATACGGAGATCCGGAGCAACTGGCGAGGCTCGCCGAACAGCAGGCCATGATCAGGCGGAAAATACAAGACCTGAGCAATGAGCTGAACAGCAAGGCCGGCCTTGGAAGCAGTGCCAAGGCGCTCAGAGAACTGGAGCAGAAAATGGACAAGAATGAAACTGACCTTGTAAACCGCCGCATAACCGATGAACTGATGCTGCGGCAAAAGGAAATAACAACACGACTGCTGGAAACAGAAAAATCGCTGCGTGAGCAGGAACAGGATGACAAACGCTCGTCTAAATCAGGAGAAGAGATAAGCAGGCCTGTGCCAGCGGCTTTACAAAAATACATAACAGATCAGAAACAGTTGCTGGAACTGTACAAGACAGTCCCACCCCAGCTAAAGCCGTACTACCGGGATATGGTGGAGAGTTATTTTCATATTATTGGCAACAAATAATGCCGCATTCAACCCTTTTTAATCGCGGCTGTTAAAAAAAGTAGCTGTTACCGCGAATTTTTTTATTAACTGAGAGTTAATGATATTACTTCTTATTTGTATTAGTAAAAGATTTATAAATTATCAAACCTGACTACAGTCGGTCTATGTACGATTATTTATCTTCTATATATTGCAATCTGGCACGGTTTTGGATTTAGATTATATTCAATTGAAGAATTTGAAATGCAAAAAATTAGGTGTATCTTCAATTTGCTAATTTGTTCTAACCATTAAAACTAAGCCTATGTTTTTCACAAAGACGCACAATTTTAATTCCCCGGTATCCAAGGCAGATCTTAAAAAGCGACTGATGGGGAGCCACGTTAAGATCCATAACCTGGATTTTGAGATCATGGAAAGAGAGGGCGATGTGCTGATCATACCTCATGCGGAGCAGGAAGAATCGATTAAGACACTTCCAATAACCCATGTGGACATGACCGAGCAAGGCGGTAAAACAAAAGTAAAAGTTACTTCTAAAATGCGTAAGGTAGATTCCGGCGGGCCTCAGCTCATCTTGATCTTTTGCATTTTTATTTTCCTTGCTGCGTTCGTATTACGCCTCGTGGGTGGAGACTGGAATGTGACTTTCATACTTTTAGGGGCAGACTTTCTGATTTTTAGTTTCTTTTTGTATCGTTTACAAAAAGGCTATTTCGATTATGTGCGGAAAGTACGTGCATACGTTGTTGAGAAGGGGGACGGTCTTGTATCCTCAAGTATGCATGCCCAGGTAGCGATATAGTCGCTGTGGCGTGAAACTATTTACCTGGCACCGGTTGAGCCGTGCCTGAGATTCTTTTCTGCTTTCGTTTTGTGCTTTGGATCATTCCGGAGTCAGACCCCATCCCTTCAAAGGTCCCGATTTCGGCGACAGTAATAATATAGAGGCGCTATTCTATGTATTGTTTCAGGCTGTCTATGGGCACTTCGCCGTTGTATATTTTCAGCAATTTACGGTTATGATCGTAAATATTGATCTGCGGCAGCATTTGAAAAAGATAGATCTTATTGATAAAGTCTGAACTGTCAATGCCTATATTAAAGACAGGGTATTCATTAAGGTGCTGCCTGTTCACGAAATCCGGCAGGTATTGTTTCATGCCGGGGTTGGCCATTAAAACAAGGTTCGTTTTTTTGAAAAGGCTGCTATTATTCCTCATTAATGCAGCCATGTCCTCGCAGTGTGAGCATGTGGGGTTAAACATCATAACAAACAAGTTAGCGCGGTTATCCACGTCGTCGTTAGTCAGGTAGACTTTCTCTTCTTCTTTTTTCTTTTTACGGGTCGATTCGGCATCCCCATTTTTTTTGGCAGTGTCTTTATACAGCATCACTTTGAGCCGAGGCATCGGGGAGCCCAGTTCCTTATAGTCTATTTCAGCAGCCTGCTTTTCCGTAGTTTTGGTAGCTGGTTCCTTAGGTTTCTGGGCGATAACGTTCGTGGTTCCGGCAAGGCACACGAGTATAAGCAGATAGCGTAGCATGCAGCTAATTTAGGGAATTACTTCAAAAAATAAATATAATTTCTATGCAGGGTTCAAATATACCGCTCGCAGAACGGGTAAGGCCCCGAACGTTGGATGAGTTCATAGGCCAGGAACACCTGGTAGGGCCGGGAAAAGTGCTGGAGCAAATGGTGCACAGCCACAAGGGGCATTCAATTATTTTCTGGGGTCCGCCGGGTGTTGGAAAAACTACACTTGCACAGATCATAGCCCACTCACTGGATATGCCATTCTTCACTCTGAGCGCGATAGACAGTGGTGTGAAAGATGTGAGGGCGGTAATAGAAATGGCGCGTAAGAGCGGGCATGCCCTTTTGTTTATTGATGAGATCCACCGGTTTAATAAAGCGCAGCAGGACAGCTTGTTGGGGGCTGTGGAGAAAGGAATTATCACGCTGATAGGCGCAACAACGGAGAACCCTTCGTTTGAAGTGATCGGTGCATTGCTGAGCCGGTGCCAGGTGTATGTGCTGAAACCACTTACAGAAGAGCACCTTATGGCGTTGGTACACCAGGCTATGAAAAAAGACCAATGGCTGGCCGAACAACATGTTGTAATAAAGGAGTGGGAAGCGCTGTTACAGCTAAGTGGCGGTGACGCACGCCGGCTACTGAACCTTGTAGAATTGGTAGCTGCCTCGCTGCCGGATGACGATAAGATATTTACCAACGAGGCGGTGCAGGACATAGTGCAGAAAAAGATGGCGCTGTATGACAAGACGGGGAGCAGCATTACGATATCATCTCGGCTTTTATTAAATCAATGCGCGGCAGTGATCCTAATGCTGCAGTGTATTGGCTGGCGCGGATGATAGAGGGTGGGGAAGACCCTAAATTCATAGCCAGGCGCATGCTGATACTGGCAAGTGAGGACATAGGCAATGCAAATCCGAATGCGCTGCTGCTGGCTACAAGCTGTTTCCAGGCGGTAGAGATGATAGGCTACCCGGAATGCAGCCTGATACTCTCGCAAACCGCTATCTACCTGGCGTCGTCAGCAAAGAGTAATTCTGCTACCGTGGCCATTGGTATGGCCCGCTCCTTGGTGAACAAGACCGGAGACCTGCCCGTTCCGCTCGCCATTCGCAATGCACCCACGGGGCTGATGAAAAAGCTCGACTATGGCAAGGGCTATAAATATGCGCACGAATTCGAAGGTAATTTTGCGGACCTCGAATTTTTGCCGCAGGAAATAAGTGGAACCAAAATCTATGATCCAGGAAATAATGCCAGTGAGGCCAGGTTGCGGGAATACCTGAAAAACTGCTGGAAGGAAAAATACAATTATTAGGAATTGGTAGTTAGGAATTTGGATTGTTGTCCCTTGCATGAGGGAATGTACGTTTAGTGATCAAAAATAATATTTTGTTGATGTTAGCTTAACATCGTCGGTGTCCGCTTCCTGTAATTTCGCATCCTGAAATTGAAACAATAAATACATGAAAAAAATACGCACCATTCCGTCTGTTATTGCTTTCGCGGTTCTCCTTGTTAGTAACACTACATTCGGACAATCTAAGATCAAGGCATATTTTAACCAGCCCGTAAACACAGGTCTCGCGACTTTCGGTATCGACGCTGCATATCTTCCATCCGCTACATTGGCAGATACGATCGCCGCCTATATCGGCCGTGCAAAATATACAGTAGACATTGCGCAGTATGATTATAACCAGGATAATTCTAAGGGGAACTATACCAGCATTGCTGCTGCAGTTGATACCGCCTACGCTCATGGTGTAACTGTGCGCTGGATATATGACGCCAGCGCTTCCAACCATGGTTTGTCTTTGCTTGACCCAGGTATTCATACCCTTGGGCGCCCAGTAAATAGCTCGGGTAATATCATGCACAATAAGTTCATTATTATAGATGCTAATTCCGGTAACCCTGAAGATGCCATACTCTCTACCGGGTCAGAAGACTGGAGCAGCGAGATGTTCTACAAAGATTTCAATAACAGGTTATTTATCCAGGATTCGGCGCTTGCAAGTGCCTACACCCTAGAATTTAATATGATGTGGGGAAGCACGACGGCGGTACCTGATTCAAGCCTGGCGGAATTCGGCACAGCAAAAACGCCCATCGGAATCAATACGTTCCATGTAGACGGCCACCTGGTAGAGCTATATTTCAGCCCTTCGGATAACCCTGATTCGCACATTGCCAGTACGATCCTGACCGCGAACAAGGATCTGTATGTTGGCGTATATGATATTACCAGGACCGGTGATGCCACCGATATTGTAAATATGTCGCGCAGCGGGGTCTATACGCTAGCTGTTGTGGATCCCTATACGCCTACTTCATCTCCATCGGTAAACAGTATTTTAAGCACCGGGCTCGGCAGCAATTACGTTGTTTATAACGGCTATTATCTATACCACAATAAGATGATGATCGTTGATCCATCGGATACGTGTTCAGATCCGATGGTATTGACAGGTTCCGAGAACTGGACCAGCGCCGGGACAAACTACAATGATGAGAATATCGTCATTATTCATAGCGATACTTTGGCCAATCTTTATTACCAGTACTTCATCAGCAATTTTACCACATTTAGTGGCGGCTCCTTTACTCCATCAAATGGCATCTGCGGGGGAAGTATGGCAACGACGGCTGTTCAGTCGGTTAATAGCAACCAAGATGATATTCTTATGTTCCCGAACCCTGCAACAACTGAATTGACTATCTCAACCCATGGCCTTGTGAAAACAGTAGCCATTAACGACCTGGTAGGCAGAACGGTCTATACCGGCAACGATATAAATTCACAAAGTGTGTTTGTTGATGTATCGCGTTTGTCTGCAGGCGTTTACATGGTGAAGATAAACGGGAGTACGGTAAGAAAGTTTATCAAAGAATAGCCTGATCAATAAGTCAATTTCCTTTCTCAACAAATATCTGGGTATAATATAGCTGTCCGTCGGCGCCCTTCACTATACCTATGCCGGTGAAGCTGTATTTGCCTTCGATATTCTTTTTGTGGCCGGGGCTATGCAGCCACATATCTACAGCGCGCTCTGCGGTCTCCGCCCCAAGGGCTACATTCTCTGCCCAGCCGGTGGCGCCGCCCAGTTGCTGGCTGATGTTCTTCATTCTTTCGTCAAAACCATCATGGCCAAAGGGTATTTTTTGGGTGGCCATATTACGGCTATGCTGCTCCGCGGCTTTCTCTATCGCCTCATTCATTTTCAGCGGCTTCAGCCCCATACCCGCGCGGTGCTTGTTGACAAGTGTCAGTATGCCGGTCTTAATGGAAGTGTAGTTTGTTGATGTGCTCTGTGCGGCGCAGCTAACGACTGTGAAAAATAAGCTGGCGGTCAGTAATGTTTTTACGATCATAATAATGGCGGACTAATTCTTGCGTTCTTTTTTAGGATTGATGGCATTGAGCAACTCTTCCAGCTCAAAACTAAGGCCGAAATTTATGAGTGTATTGTAATATTGCCAGGGCACATTCGATATGGGATTTGCGATCACGTATTGCGTTTGTACTTTGATGAATTTGTAACCGCCGCGAAAGGTGATGGCCGGTTCTGCGAAAAGATAATCGGTATTGTCTATCCTCCTGTTGCCATAAACGAGATTGTGCTGCTGCAGGTAGGTGATGTCATGTCCGTTTGTGTTCAGGTCATAATATCTGATGGCTGAGCAGCGGTAGTTTAGCGACATCTCGAACCAGGGGGTGCGTATGCCTGCCCCAGGCTGGACAAAAGCACGAATGAAACTCATGTTTACATCGCTTTTCATGGTGCCGCCGCCTGCGCCGGCATAAACATCATAGATAAGTTTTACTTTTTTCCCGTTTGCATAATAATATCCCGCACCCAATTCGGCCAGGTGCGCTTTTGCATCTACATTGCCGGAAGAAACATCAGCATCTGATGCTTGGTAAGAAAACGTACTGAAGTTGCCAATAATGCCTAAATGGTTGATGGGGGAGTAAGCGGCTTGCACATCGGTAAAGGCCCCGTCGGGTGTGGCGCAGGCGGCGAGATGGACCTGTTTCGCTCCGGTAAAAAGCGGGGCATTCACTCCATTGGGTTTATAATAATACCTGTTGCAACTGCAGAGCCCGCAGGCAAGTAGAAGCAATATGTACCCGGCACTTTTGATAACAAAATGGTTTTATCAAAAATAAGAAAAATACAGCTATCAGCTATACGCATAATCGCTCAGGTACTCATATTTCTTCGTCAGCCGCCCGTTCTCGCATATTGTGGCCCTGTTCAGTATGTCGCTATGCTCTTTCAGCAATTCAGGCAGTATATGTTTTTCAAAGTGTATGCCAAAGTATCGTGAAGCGTCGCGCGGCAGTTCATTGGGCAGGTTATCTACAGCCATCACATCTACCGTGTCCTTTGTATTCTGAAAAGGGGTAGTACGCGCAACAGTGTCCCTGTCTACACCGTATACAGGATCTGCGATAGTAGTAGAGCCAAGGTTGATAGGCACTGAGCCATCAATGTCGCAGGTAATATCTGAGATCACGCTAATGCGCCAGTCATTTCTTTTGATCTCTTCTTTTTCAAACAGCCTTGCTATCCTTTGTTCCCAATATATGCCGTTCATCAGTATATCCGCCTGGTTTACATAGGAAGTAAACAGGCATTTGTAAGCCTCGGGGTGTGCGTGAAAATCATCGCGGAAAAATAGGTCATTGTCTTTGCGCGCATATAGATTTGCCCCCTTGAGGTGCGTGAACACCGGGTAGTCATATTCGTGCGTCAGGAAGTCATTTGGCTCTACCGCTTCAATGTCCAGTTGTGTAAGCACTTCCAGCACCCCAGCGGCCACCTTGCCTGATCCGGTCATCACTATTTTTATGTTCGGCAACTTTACGTGTTCATATGCCGCCATTAGTTCTTTAAAGCCTTTTACGTTATGAGCGGCAGGCAAATCATACAAACCAAATTTCTTGCCATAGGTGAAAAGGCCGTTATGTGCCCCCACGATACCTGCGTACAGGCCGAAGCCCAGTATGCGCTGCTCGTCCCGGTGTGTGAGGCACTCATAGTCTATCATACGGATGCGCTTTTCTATAAGTGCATGCATGAGGCCCTGGTTATATGGCTGTTTCTTCTTGGTGTGAGAGAAGAAAAAGTAGGTTTTATCCGGTATTATGTTGGCTACAGGCACTTCCTTTACACCCAGCAGTACGTCGCAGTCGCTGAGATCATCGTTCAGCTCAATGCCTTCCACCTGGTATTCGGCATCGGTATAACAACGAATGGGTGATGGCTGTACCACTATTTTTATACCCGGATAGTTAGACTGAATATAAGTACATTGGCGTGGTATCAGCGGCACACGATCGTCCTGCAGTTTTTTCATTTCCCGTATCAGCCCTATGCGCATGATCTTTAGTAATTTGCGGCAAATATAACACCATGACAGACTATTTCACACTATACCACCTCCCTGTTAGCTTCCAGCCCGACCAGGCTGCAGTAAAAAGCGCCTTCTATGAGCTTAGCCGGCAGTACCACCCTGACCGCTTCGCCCAGGCCGGCGGCTCAGAACTTGCAGAAGCACTGCGCATGGCTGCCCTGAACAACGAGGCCTACAAAACCCTCAAAAACAGTGACGCGACGATGGCCTACATACTGAAGCAAAACCACCTGCTGGAAGATGAGGAAAAATATGCGCTGCCGCCCTCCTTCCTTATGGAAATGATGGACCTGAACGAGGCCATAAGTGACTACGAGACCAACCATGACAAAAACGACCCCAATGACGATGATGCAATGATGGGCGCTACAGATATGCTCAACGAACAAATGGAGCTATGGGAGGATGCAACCAAAGTATTGGTGCAACGGTTTGAACACGGAGATAAAAGCAAAGAACTATTGCAGCAGGTAAAAGACCAGTATTTCAGGAAAAAATACCTGTTGCGCATTAAGGAAAGAATTGATAGATTTGCAGCCCGGTAAAAAAAGTCGTAAGTCATAAGTCGTGAGTCGTAAGTGCTGCAAGCACCAAACCCTCATAACTATTTTTTACGATGGGCAATTTAGCAGTAAGGAATATTCGCGGGCTTATGACTGACGACTTATGACTTACGACTAAAACGCCTCGATGGCGGAATTGGTAGACGCGCTAGACTCAAAATCTGGTTATCGCAAGGTAGTGCAGGTTCGATTCCTGTTCGGGGCACATTGAAAATCAAGCAGTTATACATTAGTATAACTGCTTTTTTGTTTTAGTCAAAAACGTCTTGCACTAAATTTTGCACTATACTCTGCTGAAAATAGCCACCAAAGCAGTTCTTAACGATTCTATTCAGAAAGAAAGTTTACGGTTCGATATCGGCAACAGTTCTCACATTATAACTTCGTCACTAAATTTAATGATTTTGATCAATGTCGGACCGTGATTTATAGTTTAACTTGTGTTGATAATCAAAAATACCATTGATACAGGCCAACAATAAGATCGTTGCAAAACTCATAGGCGCGGGTAAAGAGTACAAAGCAGGCGATACAGTGATAACGGCACTCCAGGCCAGCTCGGCTGATCTGCGGTCCGGTGAACTTACGCTCATAATTGGACCGTCTGGCTCCGGAAAAACAACGCTTTTATCTCTTTTAGGCTGCGTCATCTATCCCAGTTTTGGCGAGGTCTGGATTGATAATATTAAGGTGAACGATCTGAATGAAAAAAGTCTGGCGCAAATCAGGTTGAAAAAAATAGGTTTTGTATTCCAGAAGTTCAACCTGATCGCTCCGTTAACCGCCCTCGAAAATGTAATGATGCCTCTCATTTTGCAGGGTATCTCGGATAAGGAAGCTAAAGTAAAGGCTACCGCTGCATTGGACAAAGTAGGCATGGGCGACCGCATGAAAAACCTGAGCAACGACCTTAGCGGTGGCCAGCAACAGCGTGTGGCAATCGCAAGGGCGTTGGTAACAGACCCCGAAATGATGCTCTGTGACGAGCCCACTGCATCGCTGGATATTAAGAGTGTTGGCATTGTGATGAAAGAGCTGAAACTGCTGGCCACACAGGGAAAGGCCGTGGCTGTGGTAACCCACGACACCAGGCTCACACCATTTGCCGACCGCATCATTTACGTAACAGATGGCCATATATCCGATCAACCGATTGAAGAAGAAATACCTCAAAAATAAACTTCCATGAAGAAACAATTTGTTTGGTTATCACTGCTGCTGTACATGCTGAGTTCGTGCAGCAATAATGAGGCCAAAGACAAGACCGCCGCTGATAAACTGAAGGCTGCGAGCACCGTGACCCAGGTAGTGGGCATAGGCAAAATAGAACCGGAAAGCGACATTATCCAGTTATCATCCGCGGTAAGCGGCATCGTTCAGAAACTTCTGAAAAAGGAAAATGATTCGGTAGCGGCCGGATCGGCAATACTGGAATTAGACCACCAAGTGGAAGATGCAAAAGTGCGCCAGCTCAGCAGCCAGGTAAATACCCAGGCGGACCAGATAAAGGCGGACGAAGCGAGCATAGAGGAGTTTGCAGCGAAGTATAGCAATGCAGTGTCTGAAGTGCAAAGGTTGCAGCAACTACTCGCCAGGGGTGCAGAAACACAGCAGGCAGTAGATGATGCCAATACCAATCTAAGATCCTTTCAATCGAATATGAAACGCCTGCAGGCAGATGTTGCGGTGTCAAAAAGCAAATTGTCGGAAGCAAAGGCTGGCCTGCAACTGGCAGAAGCAGAGCTTGACCAGAAAATAATCAAATCGCCTGTTGCCGGAAAAATACTGGAAATAAGCACCCTCATAGGCGGCGCTATCGATACCCGCCAGTCGTTCGTGCAGATCAGCCCAGTCAGCAAAACAATTGCTGTTTGTGAGATCGACGAACTGTATGCGGATAAAGTTGCCGTTGGGCAGCGGGGCTGGGTGCGCAATGTGGGCTCGTCGGATACGCTTTCTGCCGGCACTGTTTACTTCGCTTCCTCCTTTCTTAAAAAGAAATCGCTGTTCACAGACCAGTCGGGGGAGAAAGAAGACAGGCGCGTAAGAACAGTAAAGATAATGCTGGACAACCCGGACAGATTGCTGTTGAATGCCCGCGTGGAATGTGTGATAGATATTTCAACCGGACCTAAAAAATGAAACAATGTTAAAGATCGCGTGGAAATTCATACGGTTCGACAAAGCCAAGAGCATTGGTGTTGTGGTGGGTATTCTCATCAGCACCTTCCTTATTGGGCAGCAGTTGGGTGTATTTTTCTTTCTCTCAGGGCTCATGGGCGCACTGGCTACCGATGTGCGGGCGGATATATGGGTGGTAGACAGTAAGACGGATGACGTAAACCAACTGGGCAGGCTCGACATAAGAAATCTCCGCGCGGTGCAGGGTATCAATGGCGTGAAAGAAGCTTTCCCGCTCATCATCAGCGGCGCATCCTGCAACTATAAAAACGGAAGTAGCGGAGCTATTACTTTGATAGGTGTGGATGCCAGCCAGGTAAATGCCGTTATCAGTCCGGGCAAAATAGCAGCCGGTAAAACTATTGATCTGCAGTTGGATGGGGCTGTGAGCGCAGAGTTTTTTGAAAAGAAAAACCTTGGTGGCAATATTGACCTGGGCACAGCCTTTGAGATCAACGGCAAACGCGCATTTTTCGCACTGCAGACAAAGGGTTTCCGTGGCTTTGGCAGCAGCTTTTGCGTCACTACCATAGAACGGGCAAGGTTTTTCTCTAACCAGTCGGTAAATACCATAAGTGCAGTATTGGTGAACCTGCAACCGGGTGTTAATGCCACTGATGTTGTTGCCAATATTAATAACAGCATAAAGGGCGTGCACGCATGGCCGGCCAAAGAGTTGGCGGCTTCTTCAGTGAAGAAGATATTGTCCAGCAGCGGCATAGCATTGAGCACTGGTACACTGATAATTTTTGCTTTGATCGCCGGTTTCTTCATCATCGGGCTAACCATGTATTCCTCTGCGCTGGACCGGTTGAAAGATTATGGTACGCTGAAAGCCATTGGCGCCGGGAATGGCTACATCAGCCGCCTCATCCTTACCCAGGCCCTTTTATTTTCTATTGTTGGTTTTCTCATCGGGCTATCTCTGCTGGAGGGTTTCCGTGCAGGGGTGGCCAATTCCGGTCTTATCTTTTCTTTCTCACCGCTGGTGCTGCTCGGGATGTTCGGCACCATCGCATTGATCTCCCTCAGCGGAGCGTCTTTTGCGTTGAGCAGAATAAGAAGTGTAGAGCCTGCGGCTGTTTTCAGATGACCGTTTAAAATGCTTTTATGAATCGTTTACTTTCTTTTAAAAATGGGTTGCTCTTAAATTTTCGCTGGTGTATTGCGCTTTTACTGGTGCTGGTCCTTACGGTGCCCGCCGTGGCCCAGAGAGCTTTGACTTTGTCGCAAGCCATAAACAATGCATTTCAGAACCGGAAGAATATTCAGGCCGGAAGATCAGACCAGGTGATTAGAAAACTGCAGACCGATGCCCTATATCGCAAATACTGGCCGCAGGTGAGTGCAGAATATACGTATCAGTACAACCCCATTTTGCAAACTTCTATTTTGCCTATTGGAGTATTCAATCCTTCTTATCCTCCCGGCGCTACAGAAGCTATACAGGTTGGCACAAAATGGTCGCAAGCAGCCGGACTGACTCTCAACCAGCCATTGATAGATTTATCAGTCAACCGGCAGATCAATGAGGCGAAACTGCAGGAGCGCATTGTTGCAGCCGCTCAGGCCCAGACCGAATATGATCTCGCCTATACTGTGGCACAGGCGTATATTGACATTAATGTACAAGAGACAAAGGTTAGGTCGGCTATTGCGGATACTAGCAGAACATGGGTGAGCTATCAGCTGTTGCAAGATAAGTTTGACCAGAAGCGCTTGCTGAGGTCTGAGCTAAACAAGGGTAAGATCAATCATAATAATGCCTTGCAACAATACCAAAAGGCTGTATCCCAATTGATAGAAGACAAAGTGTACCTGTTGTTCTTGATTGGCCGTAAAGACATTGACAACGCAGATATTGTCCTCGATACCAGCTTCATGGCAACACCGCTTCTCGCTGTTGCCACCCATCAGGCAACGGCTACCTCCATACCCGAGTTGCAGCAACTGGAGCTGAATAGCGAAGTGTCCGCAAAGCAAATAAGGACCGAGCGGGCAAAATACCTGCCAACGCTTAGCCTCAAGGGTTACCTGGGTGCAAATCAATACACGAATAACCTGGATCCCACCGCACCCAATTCATGGTTTGGCCTTAGCTATGTGGGTATCGATCTTAAGTATCCACTGCTGTTTGGAGAAGATAAAAAGAAGAAGATACAACAGCTCCAATTGCAAGCCAGCCAATACGAGCAGCAAAAGGAAGACAAAGCTGCTCAATATGATAAGGACGCAATTACGGCAAAAATCAGGATGGAACGTATCTTAGCTGAGTTAAGATTACAGGAGGAAAATATTTTGCTAAGCAAACAGTCTGTTACTATTTTCCAGGACCGTGTTTCTGAAGGACAGGAATCAGCATCCAGCCTGAATTTGGAAGAAGCCGACCTGCAAAAACTTGAAGCCGATTACCAAGGCAACAGGAAACAATACTGGCTGTACTATCTGGATTTTCTTAGGGCAACGGGTAAATTGAATCTGTTGTGGGCGCAATAGCTATTCAGGTCGGGATGCCCAATTTCCCAATCTGGTTATCGCAAGGTAGTGCAGGTTCGATTCCTGTTCGGGGCACAAAAATGAGAGCGGAGAAACAGAGCGACGAGCGGTTTCTCCGCCTTTTTGTAAAATTCTGACATAAGTTATTGCGGTAGGTCCCGGGGGGTGATATCCCGGTTTAAGCATTCCCGGATTTTTGAGGATAATTTCGTCAATTCTGAATGGGTGTTGATGTGTGCGTTCTATATAAAAACAACAATCGTATATTTTGAGAAATTTTGTTGGTGTTGCAGGTTCTTATCAAATGTTAGCAATGCCTCAAATCCATCCGCCAACATCAGTCGTAACAACTCGCAATTTTTAATGCTATTCCAGGAATCAACGGGCTCCCCGCCCCACAATAAAAAATTACAACGAAAGTGTAATTGACATACAATGTTTGACAAAATATTTTTGCACAAAAAACGTATGAAAAAGACAACTACATTTTCTGTGCTTACAAGCATTTACCTGTTGATATCGGGGACCGCTTTATTTGCCCAACCGATCCTCGTCAATACAATGACGCCATTTCCGGTAGGAACTGTTGACAGCGTTTACAGTGCGCCCCCGGCGGTTGCTCCAGGCAGTGGCGGCGCAGGGGTTACCTGGAATCTCAGCACCCTGGCACCATACCTGCAAGGCTATGTATCCGTAGTAACTCCTTCAGCAACTCCTTATTTTTCCACTTTCCCAACCACTACTTTTTGCGCTGAACTGACAGTCGGCATTAACAATGTATATATTTACGAAAGATTATCGGCTAGTAAATGGGAACAGCTGGCCGAAAACTATTACGGACCCGGAACAGGATCAGATTATACGCCCAATCCGGAGTCAGCGTTGGAATTCCCGATGGCCTATCTGGACACGCTTATCGACACATTCCAGAAAACGGGAAGCGGCCCAAGCACCGTTACTATTAAATATGATGGTTACGGAACGCTTATAACCCCATGGGAAACTTATACAAATGTGGTGCGCATCTATAAATACTGGGGCCCCGGCGACTACGATTATAACTGGTACACGACGTCTCCAAACCTTGGCATTGTTGCCAGTTTTGACGCACAGAATAACGCGTACACGATCCTCAGGCATGATACAAGTACTACTACCGGTACAAAGACCATTCGGGCCACTAATACCACGCTGTATCCAAACCCATTTTCCAGCACAGCAACTTTAAAAATTGACGGTTTCAACACATTAACTAATGCAACGCTGATCATAACTGACCTTGTAGGCAAAGAAGTCAAAGCAGTTCACATTACCGGTAATGAAACTACAATACAAAGGGACGGATTAAATCCCGGATTGTACTTCTACCACGTTGCTAACAACGAAACCGCCGTTGCAAATGGTAAGTTCATAATCGAGTAAATACATGCAGGAAATACGGCAGAGATAACTTCAAACTCCGATCTGTAGGCATGGGGTGAATTTGGCCATGGGGATAGGGATACAGGGTTTGTCTGGTTATCACGAAGTAGTGCAGGTTCGTTCTCCCGATAGCTATCGGGATGTTCGGGGCACCTGGGTGAAATTTAAGGAGTTGCATTCATATGTAACTCCTATTTCTTTGTTCTAAAAAATGCACTTTACAGTAAAAATTGCAAATGTATGAGGCTGTTGCGTCAATGAATGCATGCAACAAAAATTGATCACGCGTATATCAGTGCGCATCGCGCGGCCGGATGTGGTTTAATATAGCTGCCAAAATAATTGTAAAGGCCACATAACCCACGAAAATAAAATACCCTGGCTGCAGTGATGTATAATTCCCGGTTGTAGTATTTAGATTGCTGGTATGAAATTCAATTTCACTAAGCTCACTTCTTAAAATGCCGTTCAGGCCAATATAGGTCATCAGGGTGCCTACCACCATCACATCGGCCATATCCCATTTGGCGGCGTCGAAGGCGAAGTAGAGCACTGCCTTATTTTCAGCAAGTGCTTCGTTGCCCAGTATGTGGATACCTTTGGCAACAATTCTCATTATCGGCAGTATGATAATAAATAGCAGCATTAATACGCCTACAACTACGGTATCCGGCTTTGGCTGCCTCACCAGCGTTTGTATTATTTCAACTATACTTTTGCTTTGAAAGAACAGGTCCTGGTTGGTGAAAGAAAGGTTATGGCCCGCGACGGCCAGGCTGAATGACTCTAGCTGCGCATCCACCTGTATTATAGACGATGTTATGCCCACCACCAACAATACCAGCGCAAACAATAAAGACATAAAAAAGAGCGTAGTATGCAGGTGTGCCATGTTTCGCATCAGCAGCCATAGTAACAGCGCAGCTAAAACACACCCAAGCATAAAATACAAATCATTATAGCTGACTACACTGATCGACGCCAGCCTGGTGCTGATCTCCTTGCTAAATTGCGTTGAATCTGCTACGTTATATTTATGGTACATATAAGCAGCTACCGCATTAGAGATTACCTCTGTGCTGTCGTAGGTTTGTGACTGTAGTTCGTTTACCTTGCTTGTTACGATATTCTTTATGCGCGTGGTGCTCTTAGGGCTAGTCGCATTGTCTACTATCGTCTTTGCAAATGACGGGACCTGGGCATATATCTGATCTTCATCTACAAATTTATTTACAGCCAGTTTTTCAATTCTGCCTTTCAGGCTTTTTTGTGGTTTATTTATATCGGCAAACGCCTTACTGATAAGGCCGTGAAGCTGCTGTTCCACCTGCACCTGGAGTGCTTTTTTCTGTTCGGGGGAGACATTAAAATCGCTCACCTGTCCATTGACTATATTCCCTATCTTATCGCTCCACTTATCAATAGAAAACAAGCCAAAAGAAATGCTGTTCATCGTACTGTAGTCGCGCTTTATCTGTTCCTGTTGTTCAGACAACGCCTGCAGGTGGTAACCATACCATGCCTCCCCGCATAGCAGGATGCCAAGCCTAAGGATGAGTATAATGTTAGCAAGTCCAAATTTTCGTGGCACGTGATTATGCTGCTCCCTTCTACGCTGTAGCATTTTGGGGGTGTTATACTGAATATGGTGTTTGCTAATGAGCATCGTAAGGGGTTATGAACTTAAGAATAGTGGACAGTATAAGTCCGTACAGCACAAAACAAATGAAGATGATATAGCCGGGTTGCAGGGCTGTGTTATTCGTACTGATGACGCTCAGCCCCTCACTGGGAATGTTCATGTTTTGCAGGCGGTTTTCCAGTGGCGCTGTGAGGCCTACATAGGTCATCAGTATAGCTATAACTATTACATCGGCCATGCTCCATTTGCCAGATTGAAAAGCGAAGTATTTGACAACTTTATTTTCAGCAATTCGTCTTTTGCTTAACAAGTGAATCCCTGTGGAGCTCAGCTTCATGATCGGAAAAAGGATACTGAATACCAGTATTAAGATGCCTACCCCTATAGAATCGGCATGATGCTGTTTTATCAGCACGTGTACCACATCCAGGATGCTTTTACTCTGAAAGAAAAGTACCTGGTCCTTGAAGACTACATGCTCGCCCAGCAGCACAAAGTCAAACGACCTGATTCTCGCGTCCACCTCAATCATCGATGCCGTAAGCCCTACGCCGAGCAGGATAAAGGCAAACAATAACGACATCACAAATAGCGCCGCGTGCAGGTCCACCCGCTTCCTCAATACCCACCACACCAGCAGCACCACTATCACACAACCCAGCATAGCAAAGGAATAGTTGTAGGTTTCTGTTCTTATAGGTCCAAGCAGCCCCAATAATTTATTGTTTAAATCGTCGTGTGATGATATGTTATACTTAGATAACAACGCGGCAGAGAGCGAGTCGCTGGTCATTATGGTACTATCTATGTAGCCGTGCTTCTGAAGGTCACTGAACTTGGACAGGGCCATGTCGCTTAGCTTGTTCTTATTTGTCGGGTTGTCTACCTTAGCCATTATCGACCTGGCAAAATCAGGTACTTGTGCCTTTATTTTATCAATATTGACGAATTTTTTGACCGCGAATTTCTTTATTCTGCCTCCTACCGATGTCTGGGGTTTATTGATCATCACTTCCGCCTTATTGATCAGCGCAAGGATGATATCTTGTATTTCCAGTTGTAGTTCCTTTTTTTGTGCAGGCGTCATTCTGAAATTACGGACCTGGTGATCTACAATGTTGGCTACCTGCTCGCGCCAGTTTTCAACAGAAAACAGCCCAAGCTCAATATTGTTGACACTGGCATAATCTTCTTTTACTTCCTTTTGCTGATCCGATAACTTATGAAGCCGGTAACCAAAGTATCCCTCCACAGCCAAAAGAATACCAAGAAATAGTATAAGTAGCAGTTTTGCACCAGTAGATCCACGATGTTTGAGACTATCTTGATCTTTAGTCAAATTTTTCTAATTGAAAGTATGATTGTAAAGCAGACAATAAATTGATATATTCAGTTGGCTACAGAATAGATAATAAAATTTATGCCAGTAAAAAATTAAAGCGTCAAAAATGGCCTGTTCGGTTCCTTTTCGGGGCACTTTATATCAGGCGGCCGGGTCCAGGCCTAACTGTTTTCTATTTTCCTTAGAAAATCTGCACCAGGCATTGCAGTATGGTTGAAAGAAGCGCGTTTCGGCTCTTAAGTTGTTTGCTCCTGAATGCGGCTATTAAGTGCATCTTGTGGTGCCTGCATAAGCCACATTGCCGATTTTACTGCAGCGGATGAGGCCATCCGCGCAAATTCGTGAATGTGATTGCCATATAGGTTGAAACAAAATATATAAATATAATGATTCCGGAAAATCTAATGTTGAAAAAATAGTTATAATTTGCGTCGAATAACAGTACCCATGTCGTATAACTAACTGCTGAAGATGGTCCGCAATCATTTTTGGCCATTTCTGTATAGATTACTCTTCGCACTGTGCGTGTCGCATGTAAATTGCTTTGCCCGTCAGAATAGTGACCTAAAGTTGCTTGAAGCCCGCTTCGAAACGCACAGCAGCGGAACTATGATGAAAGGAACTAATGGTAGTAATAGCTTGAATTTGTACCACTTTAAAATCAAGATCCTGTCGGATAAGACAATAACTTTTGATTCGTTGTGGGTTAATGGCGGGGTGTGTCGTACTAAAGTCTCAAAAGAGAACTCCGGTTCTAATGGTTCGGCGGCATTTAAAAAAAACGCTGCTGTTACACTGGATGCAACCAAGGTTAATGAGAAAAATAAAGCAAAGATCAGTCCTCCAATACGTTATGAGGGAGCCGCGCTGCTAAGATATTATAAAGATGGAAAACCGTTTTTTTTGACGATAAAAAATATTCAATTTCAGGAAAGTCCAAACAGGCCCTAGAAGGCAAAAATTATGAAGAAATATTTATTCGCAGCATTCTTTTTTGCAGTTCCGGTTTTTGCTACTTACGGGCAAAAAATCACCACAACGCAAAAAGATTTTCAAAAATCAGATCCTACCTTTTTTGATATTCAACGGGAGTTTTATGCTCATTACGATCCCGCCCATGCTGCGGAGCCGGAAGACGAGGACGGGAATAAGGACGGGGAGTTCGAAAAGTTCAAAAGATGGGAATGGTATTGGCAACCGAGGGTGGGTACGACCGGGAAATTTCCGGCTCCGGATGTGCTGCTCACTGAATGGAACAAGTACGTTCAGTCACATCCGAATGCTGCGAGCCGCATCAGAACTGTTGCTGGCTCAGGCGGCTCGGGCCACCATGCGTACGCGCCTTCAGTTTCAGGTTCGTGGACATCCCTGGGGCCAACCACGAGCCCAAGCAACTACCAGGACATTGGTAGGGTGAATTGTATCGCATTTGATTCTTTGATCTCGACAACCTTTTGGATCGGGTCGCCGGATGGCGGTTTATGGAAAACAACAGATGGGGGAACAACATGGACAACGAATACAGATAACCTCCCGGTGCTGGGTGTAAGCGATATAGCTATAGATAATCAGCATCGCGACACAATGTACATTGCTACCGGAGATGGCGATGGCGCCAATACAGGCTCGGGTGGAGACTCAAAAAGTGTGGGTGTATTGAAAACGACAGACGGAGGGGTGACCTGGAATACTACGGGCCTATCGTGGACTCTGGCGAGTGTGAATTTTATTAAGCGATTGATCCTGGACCCAACTAATCCTTCGGTACTTATTGCCGCTACTTCAAACGGTATTTACCGCACGACCAACGGGGGAACAACATGGACGAATACGCGTACGGGTTATTTTATGGACATGCAGATGAACCCCGGCAACCATAACATCCTGTGTGCCACCACGTATAGCTATGGCGGCGGTGCCCAGATATACCAGTCAACAAATAATGGCGTAACCTGGACATCAGTTTATACCGGAGCTGGTATCGCAAGGATCAAATTGGCCGTAACACCCGCCTCGGTGAATAAGGTTGATGCATTGTGTGTTGATGCCACCAGTTGGGGTTTCAATAGTATTATGCACTCAACCGATGGCGGAGCGACATGGGTAACAGCACTGACAATTAATGCCGGTTGCACTAATGACTACATGGATGATGCAAACAACGCATCCGGATGCTATGGACAAGGATATTATGATGTAGGGTTTGCATGCAGCCCTACTAATCCGAATGAGCTGTACCTGGGTGGTGTCAATACATGGAAAAGTACAGATAATGGCGCTACATGGACGATAAAGAATTACTGGTCTGGTGGTGGTGGAGTACCGACGGTTCATGCGGATAAACATTGGTTTACGTATCAGCCATCTACAGGTGTGTTTTTTGAAGGCAATGACGGAGGCATATACAAGACGGCAGACGGCGGCACCACCTGGACACATCTTTCAAATGGATTAGTCATCAGCGAGATATACAGGATCGGCACATCGGCAACGTCTGCAGGTGATGTTATCTGCGGGTTGCAGGATAACGGATCCAAAGAAGATGTTGCCGGCACATGGAGCAACCGGACCGGTGGCGACGGGATGGAGGCGCTCATCGACTATACTAATGTGAACATACAATATTCGACTTACGTGCAAGGGCTGATCTACCGGACAACCAACCACTGGGGCAGCAACACGACGCTTGTAAACAACAATGCGGCATCAGGGGTGAACAGCGCAGGGCTTTGGGTGACGCCATACGTGGAGAATCCATTGAACCATAATGGGCTTTATGTGGGTAAGGATCAATTATACCGAGGGTTCAATGCCGGGTCTGCCGCAACGGCAGGAGCTGTTACATGGGTTTCTATCAGTTCCAGCCTCACCTTTCCGACCAGTTCGTCGCAACTTATCAATGCTATTGCGGTTGCACCAACGGATTCAAACACTATCTATATCGCTTGTGACAACTATTTGTACCGGACAACCACTGGTGGCAGTTCATGGACGCTCGTTAACACCGCTGCGGAAAACATAACATACATCGCTATCAACAATACTAACCCAAACAATGTATGGTTTACTCTTTCAGGGTATACCGCCGGGAGCAAGGTGTTTGTGACAACCACGGGCGGTGCAAGCTGGACTAATATCTCCGGAACGCTGCCAAATATTCCTGTTAATACAATAGTTTATTCAAATACCGGTTCCAATGGGGAATATATAGGTACCGACCTCGGCGTATACTATCTGGGAACATCGGCTTCCGATTGGGTGCCATTTAATACCGGGCTGCCCAATGTGGTAGTAGATGAACTGGAGATCTGCTACGCCAACAGCAAGATATATGCAGCAACATTCGGACGTGGGTTGTGGAGCTCTGATCTCTTCACCAATGTTGCCCCGATCACCGGGACATTTACAGTTTGTGTTAACTCAACAACCCCACTCAGTGACGCTACTTCCGGTGGTACATGGAGCAGCAGTTCTGCAAATGCAACCGTTGGATCGACTGGCATCGTCACCGGGGTAACGGCGGGCACTGCTACTATTAGCTACACCGTCGGATCCACAGGTACTGTTACCGCGGTTGTTACCGTTGTTGCGTTGCCATCTGCCATCTCTCCTGCCGGTGCTTCGGTATGTGTCGGATCTACGGTCAATCTAACCGATGTCACTACTGGCGGCACATGGAGCAGTGTGAACGCAACTGTTGGAACCATTTCTTCCGGGGGTACAGTTACGGGCATCAGTACAGGGACCACTATTATATCTTATACAGCATCCACCGGATGCGCAGTAACAGTTGTAACTACGGTAAATGCGGCGCCTACCGCTGTGATCACTCCGGCGGGCCCAACTACTTTCTGCTCACCGGTCAGTGTGGTATTGAATTCAAGCACCGCGGCCGGGTATACTTACCAATGGGAGCTGGGCGGCGTAAACATTACGGGCGCTACGACTTCTTCGTATACAGCAAGTACCGGAGGAAGCTATACTATCTTCATTACCGGCAGTGGCTGCAGTGCTACCTCAGCGCCTGTTGCCGTAACTGTAAATTCTGTTTCTGTTTCCCCAATAACCGGTTCCGGGCTTGTGTGTATCGGGCAGACTACACCACTGTCGGATGTTACGACGGGCGGCGTATGGAACTCCGGGGCCCCTGGTACCGCTTCAGTATCTGGCACTGGAATGGTAACGGGTATCACTGCAGGTACCGCGACAATTTCATATTCGTATACCAATTCCTGTGGAACTGCCATTGCCACGACCGTGGTCACTGTGAGCGCCGGTACCGCTGTGGCTCCCATTACGGGAACCGCGATTTTATGCGCTGGCGGAAATACTCCGCTCAGCGATATTACTACCGGTGGCGCTTGGAGTTCCAGCAATGCTGGCGTAGCGGGTGTCTCAGGCACGGGGCTCGTTTCCGGAGTTGCCGGAGGCACTGCAGTTATCAGCTATGGTGTGACAAGTGGTTCCGGCTGTGTTACGAGCTCTGTGATCACTGTAACGGTTAACCCGAAACCTGCAGCAATAGTGTCACCCACCGGCCCTATCGTAATATGTCCCAGTGGCAGTGTATTGTTCACTGCTTCTTCGGGTGCAGGTTATAGCTACCAATGGCAGGATGCTTCCGTAAACATTCCGGGTGCAACGACCGTCACCTATACTGCTTCCACGGCTGGCAGCTTTGATGTGGTCGTGTCCGCACTTGGCTGCAGCGCTACTTCTGCTACTGTTATTGTAACAGTAGAAGTAGGAGCGGTTGTTGTGCCTTCAGTAAGCGTCACCTCCAGCCTGGGAACGGTACTCTGCGCGTCCGGTACTTCCGAAACATTTACGGCCAATCCCTTAAATGGCGGGGCATCCCCAAGCTATCAGTGGAGTGTTAACGGAGTGGTAGTAGGCGCGGGGGCGAGCTATACCTACGCTCCGGCGAACGGCGATGCGATCAGTTGCCTGCTCACCAGCAACGCTGCCTGTGCAATGCCTGACACCGCGAGTGCTACAGTGATCATGACGATAAGCCCGTTGATCACTCCTTCCGTAAGCATTACTTCGATACATAATGACAGCACCTGCATAGGTGATACCGTTCAATTCGCGGCTGTCCCCGTATTTGGGGGCACTGCGCCAACTTATTTGTGGACGGAGAATGGAGTAAACGTGGCTACCGGCCCTTACTACATTTACGCGCCGCATGATGGCGACACATTGATCGTTACCATGACCAGTAACTATCCGTGTTTGGCTACGTCAGTTGCGGTAAGCAATATGTTCATTATTCATGCATTTACGTCTTCAGCAAATGTGCTCTCTGTTTCGGTTTCTCAGTCGTCTATTGTATCGGGAAGTGTCGACACATTTACTGCGGTGGCAAGCGGTGCGGGGGCCTCGCCGACATTCCAGTGGTTCATAAATGGCACCGCAGTGCCGGGTGCAACCGGAAGGCAGTATATCACGGATTCTCTCACTGACGGGCAGATCGTCAGTTGCGAGGAAACAAGCAGTTTTCTTTGTTCCTCGCCTCACTCGGTATTCAGTGGAGGTATTTCGATCATAGTAAGGCCAAGCGGTATAACACAGGTTGGGCTTAATGCAACGAAACTTCTGTTGGAGCCGAACCCGAACAAAGGTGCGTTCACCATAAAGGGTTTGCTACGAACATACGCTGATGAGCAAGTGGACATTGTTGTAACGAACGTACTTGGCCAAACCGTCTATAAGAATACTGCGACCGCAGCCAATGGTGCACTGGATGAGCATATTTCGCTTTCGGGTTCACTGCCGTCAGGCACGTACCTTGTCAGTGTGGCTTCGGGCTATGATTACGTGGTATTCCATGTGCTGATTGAATAATAGTAACAAAAACACAATATCCCAAGGGTAAAAACAGTACGCATAGCCGGTGCGTTTGTTTTTACCCTTTTTTGTATCTATCTATTTCTAAGTTCACAGAGACGCGTGCATTGGCGCCTGTTTTTTGACTAAAAGCTAGCCACTCACGATCACCCCTGGTTGTTTTGGTTTTCCCGTAAGTCACAGACCAGGTCCTGCTGGGTATTCTCCTGATCGGAGAAGATACAAGCGGCATACGCAAAGCTCACTGTTGAAAATAGCGAAGTGCAATACATCCTGATTTGAAAACCTTTGACTCCACGAGTTTCAGCTGTAGTTTTTCCGGCAAGTTGGTATCGTCTAAAAAGCGTCTTCCTGCTCCGGCCATTATTGGCTGGACAACGATATGGAATTCATCTACCAGGCCCAGCGCAATAAGTTGCGATGGTATATCTACGCCACCTGTCGAAATATTTCCGCCCGGTTGTTGTTTCAGTTTAAGTATTTCTTCTTTTAAGTTCTCCCGGATAATGCTTGTATTCTTCCCTTCCACTTTGTCCAGCGTCCTGGAGCAAACAACAATTTTATCTACGGAAGCAAATGCATCGGCGAAATGGTTTATCGACTTTGTGGGGCCTGAATGGTTCTTTGCAATGTCGGGCCAGTAGGGCACCATTAGCTGATACGTTTTCCTTCCGTACACCAGCGTGTCAGCATCTCTCATCAGCCGCGCAAAATATTCATGTACTTCTTCGCCTGCATCACCTTTGGTATGGTCACAGCAGCCATCAATTGTCAGGTTTATTCCGAATATCAGTTTTCTCATGTGATTGCTTTTAATTTTGATAGTACCCGAAAATAATAATTTTTTTTTCTGGATATGCCGGTAAGCGATTGGTTCATTTTTTTGGGTTAGCCCCGTTTAATCTCAATCACGCGAATAGCGAACATTGTTTATTCAAATGTTCTTGGACATAAGCTCACTATTGCATTTTCGCCCAGGTTGCCGGGGACTTCTTTTCAGTAAGCTGGAACGGGAAAGAATTCATGAACCAGGACGACTATGGCCGTGACCTGCCATCGGGGTCTAGCTTTGATGGCTTTGGTGAATGTTAAAACCCTATTTTGATAGGGCTGCCCCTGGCGAGTTCGTTTTTCAAGCTACCCCACGGACGTTAAACGTTTTTTTAAGATCCCAGTTAAAGAGATCAGGCATTTTTGTTTTCCGGCTCGCATCTTAATGTAATTCCGCAGTGGCATTCATAAGCAGATTCGTTTAACTTTGTATTCAACACGTAAGTCGCTTCCGAACCTGTATTCATGTATAAATTCCTTTTTGCTTTGCTTATTTCGATGTTTTCCTACAAAGGGCGTTCGCAAATATTGCCTGCAGAAGGGAGTAAATTGAATTACCGGCTTATTGGTTTTTCGTTTCCGGGTGAAATGGGTGGTAGCTATACATTGCAAATAGCATCGGGGAATTACAATTCGACAGATTCATTCAGCAAAAATATTGTGCTTATCCGCAAGACAAAACAGTCCAGGCTAGTTGTTGAGGTGCCATCTTTCGGCCGGGAATATTCGTGGCGCGTTGTCAGCAATGATATAACGGCAGTTAATCCCGGATTTCACCATTTCAGCACAGGTACACTTCCATCCGGGGATACTAATATTGTCCGTCTAAAAATTCTAAAAAAGGCTGAAAAATATAAAGATGCTTATGTTTTTTTAGACGGCACTAAGACCCTCTATGACATGAACGGTAAGCCGGTGTGGTACTTGCCAGATATAAGAGGTGTTGGTACACGACCCCGAGACCTGAAGATGACGCAACAAAAGACGATTACTTTCTTGCTTGACAATTGTGCCTACGAGATAAGCTATAACGGAGCCGTCTTATGGACTACTCCGGTTCCCGATGTTTCCAGGAAGAACCTGGGCGGGGGATATCATCATGAATTTACACGGCTTGCTTCCGGCAATTATATGGTGCTTGGAAAGAAGCAAGTGCAGTGGGAGTTGCCGGCAACAATAGACAGTAAAGTTCTGAACGCCCCAGGTGAAATAATAGTGCGAGATAGCGCCCAGAATAAATACTATCAGAAGATTGAATTAGGAACAGTCTTAGAATATGACAGAAAGGGAAATTTGATATGGTCATGGGATCCATCGGAATACCTAAAAGGGTCGGATCTCTATCTACGGCGTACAGATGAAGGCCTATTCGACCTTGATGTACATGAAAATTCTTTTTTTTTCGATGATGCTAGTAGAACACTGCTGTTGAGCCTCAGAGATGTGAGCAGAGTGCTGAAAATAAAGTACCCCGAAGGTACAGTAACTGCTGCTTACGGCGGCACATACAAAAAAGACACCCGCGAAGTAGAAAGCCCGTTGTTCTGCTACCAACATAGCTGCAAACAGTCGCGGGAAGGGTATTTGTACCTTTATAATAACAATGGCTGCCATTTGAACCAATGTCCTAAGTTGATAATGATGAAGGAGACGGGGGGAGGCAACACTTCATTAAAAAAGGTTTGGGAATATGAATGCAATGTGGCCGGCATGAGAGAAAGAAATCCCCTTCATTCTATTTTTACGTCGGGTGGCAATGTAATTGAATTGCCGGATGGGTCTATGTTTGCCAGCATGAGCGTAAAATATGGCAACCTGTTAATCGTGGGCCGGAATAAAAGACTTTTATGGAATGCTATATCAGAACGATGGAGCCCAACCGAAAAAAAATGGACGGTAGATGCCAATTACCGGGCCAGCATAATTCTTAGTCGCAAGGACCTGGAAGACCTGATATGGAATGACAGAAAAGATCAATAACACCGTTTGCGTACTATATTTACCGGAATTTCGGTGCCGGTCATGTATAAATTTATTGTTGCCCTCTCTTTTATTGCTGTGCCTCATTTTTTGTGGGCGCAGCTATTGCCGGCTGAAAACAGTAGACTTCATTACAGGCTTATAGGTTTTTCATTTCCTGCAGACACCGGCGGTAATAATTACCAGCTAGAGGTCGCACTCGGCAACCATAACACCGAAGACGCTTTTCGAAGAGCGGTGATCGCCACGTATAACGGCCATAGAAACGACCTGATTGCTGAGGTGCCTTACTTCGGTAAAGATTACACGTGGCGGGTGATTTATGCTGATAAAAATGCCGTTAAGACAAAAAGCGAATTCCATCATTTCAGCACATCCATTATCCCCGATATGGATACGGGTAATACGCGGGTAACGGTAACAAAAAATGTGGGTACCTATAAAGATGCGCTTGTTTGCCTGGATGGTAACAGGGCTATATATGATATGAACGGGCATCCGGTATGGTATCTCCCAACAATAGATGGATTGAATAATGAGAAACTGCGCGATGTTCGCGATATGAAGCTTACCGCAACAGGAACAATAACGTTCTTACTTAATAATGTGGGTTACGAAATCAATTATGATGGAAAGGTTTTGTGGAAAGCGCCTGACAATGGGGCAATAAGCCATGACAGTCTGGAGCACTATCACCATGAGTTTACAAAGCTCAGGAATGGACATTACATGATTCTGGGCGCTGAATTTCCATTATGGAAATTGCCTGATCATGCAGATAGTAATGTGTTGCTTGATGCGCATACGATATACGATTCTGTTAACAGAGCCTTCTTTCAAAAAGTGGAATTTGGTACCCTGATAGAATACGATGAAAAAGGAAATGTGCTATGGTCATGGAGGTCTTCCAAGTATTTTCAGAGGTCTGATCTTAAAGATAGTATCAATGCCCTCGGCAAATTCAAGGATGTGCATGAAAATTCATTTTGCTTTGATGAGCAGAAAAAGGAAATTTTAGTAAGCTTTAGAAATGTAAGCCAGGTATTGAAAGTACGTTATCCCACTGGTGCAGTAGTTGCTACCTATGGCCACCACTACAAGATGAACAGCGGCGAGAGGTCAAGTAGTGATTTGTTTTGCAATCAGCACAGTGTCAAACGCTCGAAGCAGGGTTACATATACCTGTTCAACAACAATTGCTGCAACAAAGACGAAACACCAAGGATAGAGATAATGGAAGAACTGCCATTTGTCGGCGGGCGGTTAAGAAAGATATGGGAATATTCCTGTGTCCTCGACGGCTGGTCATTAAAGAGACATCCGCAGTTCCGATCGGGTGGAAATGTGATAGAACTATCCAATGGATCAATTTTCACGTCGTTGGCTACCGACCTGTACAGCAATATCTTTATTGTCGGCAGAGACAAAAAAGTGCAATGGAGCGGGATGCCCGAAAAATGGAATCAACTAGAATCAAAATGGGAACCTGTGTTCCAATACAGGGCCAGCATCATCACTGATCAAAAAGATAAGGAGCGTTTAATATGGAATGGAACATTAAGAAAGTAGGCTCAGCTCTGCGTTATTACAAGGCCCTGGCCTGGTGTTCGTTTTTATTTTTAACGATATCCTTTTCGCCGCAGCTGTCTGCCCATTTGTTTCCGGCAGAAGGCAGTAAACTACATTATCGGGTCATAGGGTTATCAGGTCCTCAGATGACATCTGGCGCAAATTATACCTTCGAAATTGCCACTGGCAATTTCGGGACCGAAGATTCCTTTAAAAAGAATATAATAGTAACCCGTTCAAGTAACGAGAACAAAACGATAGCTGAAGTACCTGCCTTCGGTGCGCAATATACCTGGAGGGTAATATCTGCAAGCAAGACAGGCGTTGCCAAAAGCGAATTTCACCATTTCAGTACCGGCATGATTCCCAATGTTGATACAAATGTGTCGCGGCTAAGGATACTTAAGAGCTGCGATCAATGTAACGCCGCTTATGTTTTTATTGATGGCAAGCGTACGCTTTATGATATGAAAGGCCAGCCCGTTTGGTATCTGCCAGCGCTGCCGGGATTCAGCAAAGAAAAATTGAGTGACTTGCGCGATCTGAAGCTGTCGCCCAAGGGAACAATAACTTTTCTCCTCGACCAGCAGGCGTATGAGATAAATTACGACGGTGACATCTTATGGAAAGGTCCGAATACCGGTGTTGTCAGCGGGAAACGAATTGAGCATTACCATCACGAGTTTACCCGGCTGGCCAGTGGACATTATATGGTTTTGGGTGATGAAAAGGTATTATGGAAGCTGCCACCGACAACGGACAGTAGTGTATTGCATGATGACAACGTGGTATGGGATAAAGCAAAAAAGACAATTAACCAGAAAATAGATTTTGGTACGATCATCGAGTATGATGAAAAAGGCAAAGTAGTATGGTCGTGGAAATCTTCGGCTTATTTTAAAACCTCGGACCTCATTAATCGCAAAACACCCAAAGGCCTGTACGATATAGATACGCATGAGAATTCATTTTTTTTTGATGAGAAAACGAAAACTGTCTACATAAGTTTCAGGAATATCAGCAGGGTCGTCAAGATCAGCTATCCCGATGGAAGGGTATTAGGCGCTTATGGCAATGTCTATAACCCGGGACGATCATTAACTGAAAACAGCCTGTTCTGTTATCAGCATAGCTGCAGGCGTTCACAAAAAGGGTATTTATACATATACAACAACAATAGCTGCAATTCCAATGCGTTCCCGCAAATATTAATGATAAAAGAACCAGTGTCTGATAAAGAGAAACTGAAAGCGGTTTGGGGATATGAATGTAATGATGAAATGAGGTCCGAGAAAAAACAGACTAGTGACAGATATACAACCGGTGGAAATGTCTTAGAATTAGCTGATAACTCACTTTTTGTTTCCATGTGCAGCGGATATAGTGAGCTATTCATCGTTAACATAGATAAAAAAATACTGTGGAGCGCAGTACCGGAGAAATGGAATCTCGATGAAAAGATGTGGGAAGGAACAACGCAATATCGGGCTAGTGTCATCAATATCCGAAAAGATCTTGAAAAACTGATCTGGCGAGTCGGTAAAAAATAATATAATCCTATACCATACCAACCCGTGGTCCCTTTTTGTCTGTCTTTTAGTTCAATTAGGGTATTTTAACTGCGGCTTATTAACTTCTGATTAATAATATTCTCTTGCCTGCTTTAATGGTAGTCACAATATGTAGGCAATTAGTTTTATTATTATAATTTTTGGGAATGGTGGTTGCAAATAATAAAAAACTGCATTACATTTATTATTGATTTTTGATTCGTGCCCTCAAGGAGGGAAACCGATAAGAACATTTTCTTTGCTGATCTAGTTTATTATTAAGTTGTTTTATGAAAAAAAATCTATTCTACTCTATAAGGGTCGTACTAATTGCTTGTTTTTTACTGCTTACAAACATGAATTCGTATGCGTCTCATATCCTTGGTATGGACCTGTATTATACTTGGGTGTCCGGAAATACATACAAGATTACAGCTGTTTTATATGGTGATTGCTCCCCTTCATCATACACAGCATTTTCGTCATTGCCGTCTGCAGCTCCTGTTATATGCATATACAGAGGTTCAACTTATGTCACCTCTATCAGCCTTAATATCGAAGCGCCCACTGATGGGGTGGATATTACACCGGTTTGCCCTTCGGAAGTTGGCCATACTCAATGCGAAAACTCGTCATCAACTGTCCCCGGAATTAAAAAATTTGTCTACAGTGCCAATTATACTTTACCGGCGCCCACTGTTTCTAACTGCTGGCAGTTTGCCTATTTTGCCAATAATGGATATTATGCTTCATCTTCGGGAAGATCTGCCGCGATCACTAATTTTATTAACCCTTCGCTCACATCGATCGAGTTGGTAGATACCCTGGATAATTCGGTTTATGCGCATAATTCCAGCGCGCAATTTTCGGTGATACCCACGCCTTTCTTCTGTCTTAATGAGGCCGACACCTATAACCCGGGCTGCGTAGACCCTGATGGAGACAATTTGAATATTGATCTTATCGCAGCAATGGACTGCGCTTATTCTTCCGGATGTGCGTTTGGTGTGCCGGTAACCTATACAGGCACTGCGTGGACTCCTCCTACAACGCCGGTTTCAGCCACGACGCCGTTACAGGTAGCTGCGGGCACGTTTTCTTTTAATTCGTCAACAGGACAGCTGAACTTTACACCAAATGTAACGCAACGATCCACTGTTGTTTATAACGTACAAGAGTTTCGCGGTGGTAGTCATGTAGGAAGTTGCCAGCGGGAAATGAACTTCCTGGTGCTTACTTGTACACACAGCGACCCGATCGGATGGATCGATTCCGCCTCCAATGGTACCGTTGTTGACAGTACCCATTTTACCGTGTGCGCGGGCTCAGGGCCATTTTCCATCTTTTTTGATCCGAGGGAGCCTGGAAGCAGCAATAATATTACAATCACTTCATCGGGATTGCCGGCTGGCTCAACGTTGACGGTAGTGGGTAATGGAACAACTACGCCGCATGGAACTTTTTCATGGAGCTCAACAGGGGTGGCTCCTGGTACTTATGTTTTCTATGTTACTTACACTGATAACAACTGTCCACTCGCCGGATCTAATACGCAGGCAATTACTATAACGGTAACTCCTGCTCCAACTGTAACTTTTACAGTAATATCTGCTGCGACCTGCTCTGCACAGGAAGCTATATCTATAATTCCAGGAGGCACGGGCTCTCCCTGGAACATCAATGTAACGGGAACAACGACGCAATCTTTTACAGGAGTCACAACTAGCTTCATCGATAGTTTGCCTCCAGGAACAGACACTATCCATATCGCATCGGCTGCAGGCAGCACGTGTAACACTTACGCAGTCATTACTATCGCGGGGCCTATCGCCATCACTATTGCAGCAACTAACCCAACAGTATGTGCCCCGGCAAACGGTTCATTTACTGTGTCCGGACTTACACCGGGCGATTCGTACACTATATACTATACGGTAGGTGGGACAAACTATTCGGTTGTCATGGTTGCAAATGCTGCGGGGCAGGTTACTGTCACCGGCCTGGCGGCGGGTAGTTACACAGGCGTGTATGCGGCATCAACTACCACCGGATGTACATCCAATATCGTGACCTTTACGCTTTCCAGCATTACGGTGACTATTACTGGTACTTTCACGAACCCTACTGTGTGCGCTCCGCCTGATGGGACGATAACACTGTCAGGGCTTACTCCCGGAGCCTCATATACATTGAATTACACCGAAAGCGGAACTCCGCATACGATTACTGTAACTGCAAATGCAAGCGGGCAAATACTATTAACTGGCCTGCCGTCCGGCAACTACACGAATGTATATGTTATCGCAACAGCCAGTGGATGCACTTCAAATGTTTTGACTTTTGTACTGGTTAACCCATTGGATCCTCCGCCACCTGTACTTTCCAGCAATGGGCCGGTTTGTGCAGACAGTACTTTGTTACTAACGGCTACGGATGCTGCTACTGGCATTGTTTATAGCTGGACAGGACCAAACTCGTTTTCTTCAACCATCGCCGATCCGTTTATCACTGATGTGCAAACGCTAGCCTCGGGAGTATATAATGTTACGGTTACAAATACTACTACCGGCTGCAGTTCTACATCTTCCATAACGATAACTGTTAAGCCT
The DNA here is from genome assembly GCA_903905065.1 of uncultured Bacteroidota bacterium. Taxonomy (GTDB): domain Bacteria; phylum Bacteroidota; class Bacteroidia; order Chitinophagales; family Chitinophagaceae; genus Nemorincola. Next base: position 46,562 of record CAIVEW010000101.1, read on the forward strand.
ACTCCTTCTGCGCCATTGGTGAGTGGCAATACGCCGTGTACCGGAGGGGCCTTAAATCTTACTGCTAGTTCTGCCGCCGGATGTACGTATAGCTGGGCAGGCCCTGCAGGCTTTGTTTCACCGTCACAGAACCCAACAATAACACCTGTTACCACTTCCAATTCGGGCACATACACGGTTGTTGCTACGCTAAACGGTTGTCCGTCATTGCCGGGTATTGGTTCATTTACAGTGTACCCAACGCCTCCCGCGCCGATCGTATCAGATACCAGCTATTGCCAGTTTGTCAATGCGCCGCAACTTACGGCAACCGGCAGTAATCTGCTATGGTACACCTCTGCAACCGGCACCGGATCAACCATAGCCCCGGTTCCTGCGGATACATCTGTTGGTACTACAACCTGGTATGTGAGCCAAACGATAAACGGCTGTGAGGGACCGAAAGCGCCGATAAATGTTACCGTATTGTATCTGCCTGAGTTCAACATTGCAGGCAATACAACAATGTGCACCGGCGACAGTTCCACGTTCAGTTATTCAGGACCAGCGCTTAACACACCTGACTATACATGGTCGATACCCGCTAATGCTACGTTGGTTAGTGGTACAATTACAAGCAATGCGATCGATGTACAATTCAATTCTTCACAGGCGCAATTCATAACACTTACGGCTAGCGACTATGGCGGCAGGTGCAGCACTACAGAAACAATACCAGTAAATGTTGAAGCCCCACCCCTTTCAAATTTCTATGTTAAGCCGAATATTTGTGTAGACGACACGGTTGTAGTTGCATTGTCTTACAGATCCCCAAGTGCAACTGTATTTGCGTGGAATTTTGCCGGTGCGAATATCGTTGCTGCTAACTCAAATAGTGGCGGCCCGTTCAGTTTGTCATGGAACGACACAGGAATACATATTTTGTCGCTGATAACGACAACCGACATTGGGTGCAGCACACCTCCTGTATTTGATACGGTCATGATACATGGCCTACCTAATGCCACAATAAAAGTGCCGGCAAAGGGTGCGGTTTGCATTCACGACACGGTTGTACTCAGCGCAGCGACAGATTGCTACAATTGCTCTTACGCATGGTCGCCGGTGCATTTCTTTAGCTATAGGCTTGGACCGCAAAGCAATGATAATTCGACAGTCGAGGGTATCATTGATTATGCCGGTTATGTAAAACTCACTGTTATTGATCCGTTCGGGTGTAGGGCAACTGATAGTTTGTATATGAATCCAAAGCCATGCTGTGAAGTGCTTTTCCCGAATGCGTTCACCCCAAATGGAGATAACCATAACGATGTGTTCCGTCCTATATTAAGTGGCTATCATAATTTCCACCAATTCCGAATTGTAAATCGTTGGGGACAAACGGTGTTCGAATCAGCGAATAGTGACGTTGCATGGGATGGTAATTTTAATGGCGTACCACAGGACATGGATGTTTACTATTACTACCTGAAATATGATTGTGGTGGTGAAACCCTGGAGGCTAAGGGCGATGTAACGCTCGTGCGCTAAACAAAATTCTTAACATAATAGATGATCCCCGGTATCCAATACCGGGGATCATCTATTTATTAGCAGCCGATTCCTCCCGCTTTTTTGTAAAAGAGATGTTTGCGATCTGCAACTTTGAAGCGGCCGTAATCGACGAATGTTAAATGTCCGGAAAGAATACAGGAACTATCGTATAAGATTAGCCAGTTTCTTCTCGTCGGCAATAATAACCTTACCGCTTTTAATGTCTATGAGCTGTTCGCTTTTAAAATCGCTTAGTGTCCGTATCAGCGACTCAGACGCCGTACCGGCAATCGTCGCCAGGTCATCCCGGCTGATGTCGATCATGAAAGGTTCTTTTTTATTGGCATGGTACTTCTTATGCAGGCTTACCAGCGCCTCCGCTACTTTTTTACGAAGTGTATTATAAGCAATGCCCAGTAGTTGCTGCTCCTTGTCTACGACATTCTTTGCCAGTATTGAAACAAATTTGCGCGCTATGCTCGGGTTGCTGTTTACCAGCTCCTCAAACTCTTTTTTGGGTATAGTGGCAACCTCCGTTTCTTCTATTGTTTCCGCGTTTTCTTTATAAGTACTACCTTCCAAAAGAGTAATGTAACCAAGGAAATCACCGGCATTATAAAGGTCCATGACAAGATCTTTGCCATCGTCGTGTGTCTTGTAAGTTCTTACTTTTCCTTTTACTATATAGTACAGGTAATGCGGGTTACTGCCTTCTTTGTAGATGAGTTGTTTTTTCCGGTAGGTGCTGGTATTGCTTTCCTCTGCAAGTTGTTCCAGACTTTTCTTGTTACCCAGGGTTTGTCTTAGTTCATTAATTCCTTCAATATCAGGCGCGAGGTTTTTCTTAAGGATATCCAGTTTTTTAAACCGACTTTCAATGGCATTGAGCAGTTCATTGCCTGCAAAGGGCTTGGTAATATAATCATCAGCACCCAGTTCCATGGCAGCTCGGAAGTCGCTACGCTCGCTTTTCGACGTCAGGAAAATGAAAGGAATATTTTGGGTCTCAGGAGTCTTGTGCAAAACATGGAGTACGCCATACCCGTCCACACCTGGCATCATAATGTCGCAAATGATCAGGTCCGGCAAATGCTTCTGAGCGGCTTCTATCCCCTCCTTGCCGTTTGGTGCGGTTAAAACTTGGTAATCAGACAGCGTTAGTATTTCCGCTACATTTTCCCGGATATCTTCATTGTCTTCGATGATGAGAATGTTTTTCATGGACTAATTATGATTTAGAAATGTGATGGTAAATTTTGTTCCTTCACCCAGTTTGCTTTCGCATGTTATTCTGCCGTTTAGCAGTTCGGTGTACTTTGCTACAATATGCAGTCCGAGACCGGTGCCTTGTATATTGGTGACATTCGAAGACCGGAAAAACCGCTTGAACAGGTTCTCGATATCCTCTGCCGGGATGCCGATGCCGGAATCTTTCACAGAAACCACTAATTTTTTGTCGGTTTTCTCAGAGACCAGTTCTATGATTGATTTTTCCGGAGAAAACTTGATAGCATTCGACAGTAGGTTTGTCACGATATGCTTCATCATCGAAGGATCCAGGTAAGTGACTCTTTCCTTTCCGGTATGAACATAGGATATCTTCTGCTCTTTTTTCAACAGGTGATTTACTTCATGAAGGATCTCATTCATTAGTTCCTTGATGTCAAACTCCCGCGAATGGGCCTGGATATCGCCTTCTTCAATTTTACCGACGGAGAGGAAGTCGTTAAGTATTTCAGTAAGTGAGGTCACCGAGGAAACTATGCGTTGTATATGTTTTTCCCGCTGCGGTTGCTCTTCAGTTTTTGGATACTTCGATAAAAGATAGGCAGAAGACAGCACCGCGCTGAGCGGCGTTCTGAACTCGTGCGAGGCCATGGACACAAACCGGGATTTTAATTCGTTCAGTTCCTTTTCTTTTTCCAGCGCAGCAAGCAATTCCATCTCTGCTTTTTTCTTTTCGGAAATATCAATAGCTATACCCAGATAGCTGGAAATATTATTGTTGGCATCTTTCAACGGTGTAACATTGAGTGAAACAAAGAACGTAGTTCTATCTTTTCGTACATAGTGCCACTCCTGGTTGGTGTCTTGATTTAATTCCACGGCAGTGGTAAAAACTTCAAAGCCAGGCTTTATCATCCTTCCTGTTCTCTCAGAGAGTTCCTCGGCCTTTTTCTCAAGTTCACTATTCATGTGGAAACTGGCAAGCGTCATTTTATTAACTACCTCGGCAGATGAGTATCCCAGCCATTTTTCGGCGGCAGGGTTAAAAAACTGGATCAGACCATCTGTATCACACACAAATATTATGGCCCCCGCATGGTTCCAGATGTTATTCAGGAATGTGTTTACCCGTTCCAGTTCGGCATCTTTTCTTTCCGTCTCTTTTATCTGGTTGCCGAGTTGTTCAACGGTTATGGCTAACGATTGTGAACCTTCTTTTACTTTTTGTTCCAAATGCGCATTCAGCTGCACAATGGCATGTTCTGTCTCTTTTCTTTGAGTAATATCATTGATGAATGCCAGCGCATAACTTTCCTCTCCTATCTTGTAGTGCCCCAGGCTTACCTCTACCGGAAATTCAGTACCGTCTTTCTTTAGCCCCGCAAGTTCCATGCCTAACCCCATGGGCCGGCTGTGCGGGTCATGGCTGAATTTTTCCCGGTGCCCCACATGCCTTTTGGAAAAACGCGTGGGCACTAATACTTCCACCTTCTTTCCTATCAGTTCCCCTTCCCCATAGCCAAATTGCTTTTCGATATACTTATTCGCCATTTGGATGTCGCCGCCAGAATTAGTTATCAGAATGCCGATACTTGCATAATTAAATAACGCTTCAAATGTATCATGGGTTAAAGTAGTGAACGGCATCCCTAAATATAAGGCATTATGATCAGATGGCATATATCTATACTGCTTAGAACGTGACATTATTAGCGAAATTATGTGTCGGGAAATGCAGGAATTATGACTATGGTCATAATTTAAGCTGATTTAAATCATCTTTTATGACAGCAGGAGTGTATTTCGTTTTGTGCAACCACTACTTTAGGGCTGAGGTAGGGGATACCCAGGTTCATACCCCTTAATATGAACAAGCAACCGAAAGAAAATACAATAACGGGAACTAATTTCTTAATGTGACCGCCGCGGAAAATATGAATTTTGTTTTTCAACAGGGTAATACTTACCAGCATAGGTAATGTGCCCGCTCCAAATAAATAGATTAACCCGACTGCCTCGGCGGGGGAGTGCAATGTCATTGATGCAGAGAGCGCCATATATACAAGCCCACACGGAAGCAGTCCGTTCAATATTCCGGCGACCGTAATCGCACCCAACCCCGGTTGTCCAATGACTTTGCCCAGTTGCTTCTTAACAAATACCCCCCAAGGCAATTTTATTTGCGCAAAGTGGCCGGGGAAAAAAGAAAAGATGCCGGTAATCAACAAGGCCGCACCAAGTGTTATAGAAATTCCTTGTTGGATTTTAGGATCAAACAGGCTCCTGAAAGAGTGCAATACCAAAGCCAGTGATGCATAGACAGATACCCGGCCGATATGATAAAGGGCAATTGCGAAAAATTTCCGAATACCTGTGAAAAGTTGAAAAGGCAGTATCCATACTATAGGCCCGCACATACCGGCGCAATGCAGGCTGCCAGTGAAGCCCATCAATATAGCCATTATTGCCACGGAAGTATTCATTAGGAGTGCAATGCTATTTCAGATTCCTGGTAATAATTTTTCCCATCTACCGCGCAACTAATTTTTATGGTGTAGGTTGTGTTGCGCAGCAATTTGCGTGATATTGTGACACTATTGTTATCAGTATTGATCTTGAAATTCTTATCCCATTCGGCATCTACTGGCGAATAGAACCAGATATCTCCCGACAACAATTTATTCTTGAACTCTTCAGGGAAATCAATGATCACAGTATTTACATCAGCATGAACGGAAACCGGTTTCGACAAGCTGGACTGATTTTTGCCGGCATCCAGCGTTTTCTGAAAACCCAGCTCGGCTTCGTAATAATTTTTTGTGACCAGGTCAAATTTTTGGTGACTGCTGGCAAGAACCAGTGTTGCCATGCCGATCACAAAACCGACATACAAAATTGCGATTTTCCATCCCCATCCTATTTTCATATGATTTCTGTTTTAGTGGTTAGTCATTACCATTAAATGGCCCAAGAAATGAAGTAGAGATCGTCGTTATCCTTTTGCCATCTTCATATACTCCTATCTTTATCGGTGTTTTTCTCCCTTTCACATCTTCGTTATTTACGTATACGAACATGGTGCCTGTTACTATTCCGTCTTTGGGTATTGTCAGTTTCGTTTCGCCCACAAGTTTTATAGATCCCCTGAAGTTCTCCGGCTGCAATATGATCTGCTTATCTTTGAATGTTTTGTTTAACAACTTATAGTTGTACAAATTGCTCATCTGTTGGTTTGGCTGCTCCTGGTAAAGTTGCCCCGGTGTCCTGAGCAAGGTTACGCCAACATCGGTCCGGCTGGCAAGTAGCCACACCAGCACACCAAGCAGCAGGCACATAACTATACTATATGCCTTCATTCTCCATGTAAACCGCCACGGCCTTTTCTTGGCAATGTTGTTCTCAGATGCATACCGGATAAGGCCGGTTGGCAGGCCTACTGCGTCCATCATTTTGTTGCAGGCGTCTATGCAGGCGGTACAGTTGATGCATTCCAGTTGGGTGCCATTGCGGATATCTATACCGGTGGGGCACACTTTTACGCATTGCGCACAATCTATACAGTCACCTATGGTGCGCTCTTCGTTTTTATGAAACTTGCCTCGCTCTTCGCCGCGTTTGTAATCATAGGCAACGATTACCGAGTCCTTGTCAAGCAACACACCCTGCATACGACCGTATGGACAGATCACCGTGCATATCTGCTCCCGCATCCACAAGTAAACGAAGAAGAAAACCGTTGTAAATACCGCCAGCGATATCAGGCTACCGAGATGCAACGCAAGTGGCTCCCGAATCATTTTATCCAGCTCATCTACTCCTATGAGGTATGCGAGAAAGGTGTTAGCTATTATAAAACTCAGTAACCAAAACGATACCCACTTAAGGGTTTTTTTGGTGATCTTGTCTGTATTCCATGGCTGCTTGTCCAGGAGCTTCTGTTCATTGCCATTCCCCTCTATCCAGTATTCTACTTTTCGGAACAGCATTTCCATAAACACCGTCTGCGGGCAGGCCCATCCGCAAAACACCCTGCCGAACACAACGGTGAACAGTGCTACGAAAACAATGAACACCGCCATCCCTATCGCAAATATGAAGAAATCCTGTGGCCAGAATATCTGGCCGAAAAGGATGAACCTGCGTTGAAGAACGTTTATCAGGAAAATGGGGTGCCCGTTAACCTTTAAAAAGGGCAGTCCAAAGAAGACCAACATGTAAATAACGGTCACCCATTTCCGCAGATCGTGTAATTTTCCTTCAGGCGCCTGGGGGTACACCCAGATCCGTTTACCGCTCTTATCAACCGTTGCTACCTTGTCTCTGAATGAATCCTGCCCTGTTCCTATCTCTGCCATTCTTGTTATTTTATTGCCACCTTTCCCGTCTTCGCAGTATCTGATTTTCCGTTTTCCGGAGCTGCGGGTGTTTTACCGCCCTCTATATATAAGTCGCCCTGTGGCGCTTTCGGCGTAGCGGGGTGGGTACCCTTCAGTGATTTTACAAAACTAGCCAGCTCCTGTATTTGCTTGGGCGAAAAGTCATCTTTCCAGCTTTTCATTCCTTTGTCCTGCCATCCGTATTTTATCGACTTAAATACATCTTTAATATTACCGCCATGTAGCCAGTAGTCATCGGTAAGGTTTGGGCCTACAACCCCGCCGCCATCGGCGAGGTGACAAGCAGCACAATTCTTAGAAAACAATTCCTTGCCTGCAGCAATTTCACCGGCATCTGTAAGCATCACTACATTGCTTTCATCTACGTTGTTTGCTGAGGTAGCCAGGTAAGCGGCTTTATCTTCTTCTCCTTTTTGCATTTCAGCTGCATATTCTTCCTGCTGGCTGGGCCCGTCATGGGAGATGTGGTACCTGTAGAGATATATGCATGCTACCACAATAGTGAGGTAGAAACCGTATTTCCACCACGGTGGCAGGCTGTTATCAAGCTCCTGTATGCCATCATAATTGTGATCCAGGAGGATATCTTTTTCTTTTTCGATGGAAGCAGCCGCATTGAATTTATCCCAAAACCAGCTTTTCTTGATCGCAGCCTGCGCTTGCATCTTCGCCTGCAGCTCCGGTGTTTTCCTGATTGCCTTTATCAGTGAATTGATGTTCATCATCAATACAAATATGATGAGGAGCTCCAGGAAAAGAAAACTGGTGAGCACGTAAAAATCTGTCTCCGCAATGCCGCCGAAATTGTGAGCTACCTCAGCTACTGGAGCTGTAGCTGCTTTTTCTGCTGCAAATGTATGGAACGCAGGCAAGGCCATTGCAAAGAACAATAGCACACTTTTAATAACATTGGACCCTCCGGCCCGTTCTGTCAATGTCTTATCTCTTACAGCCAGGCTCAGTTGTTTCAAAACGCCTGCCAGCACTCCGATCACAAGTAACAATATCAGCATCAGGCTTACCAGGCTAATAAGTGTCATATTGTAGTTGGCGGCCTTGTCCTGCGGATTGGTTTCTGCTGCTATGCAAAATGCAGGGGAAATGATCAGCGCAATTGCAGTAAGGAGTTGTAATTTCTTTTTGGCTTGCATGTTGTTCTGTTTGGTATGAATGAATATTATTCGTTTTCCTCGGGAAAAGGAATGTGTTTCAAAGCGTCGATGTATTTTTTGTCTGCTTTCAGCGCCCATGTTGCCACTACAGTAAAGAACAGGAAGAACATGGCCAATGAAGTGAGCGGGTAAATCCCAACGCCCGTGATCGTTTCGAGATAATGGATGAATTTCATTTGCTATGATTTTATTTGGTTGAAGTCGTTTTCTGTTCCAGCTTAATGTCTGTGCCCACACGTTGTAAGTATGCAATGAGGGCTACTATTTCCTTATTGCTTTTCACGGTGATTTTGTCCGTTGCAAGGTTGGCAGCAATACCGTCCGCTTGTTTCATAAGGTCTGCATTAGCTATCCGGTCGTAACCAGCGGCATATGGAACACCCATTGTTATCATAGCCCTGATCTTAGCGCCGGTGATAGCCGTGTCCAGGTCATTCTTAAACAGCCAAGGATAGTTGGGCATAATGGTGCCGGGCGAAATGCTTGAAGGCTCATACATGTGATTGAAGTGCCAGCTGTTGGGATACTTGCCTCCTATTCTCGCCAGATCGGGCCCGGTGCGCTTGCTGCCCCACTGGAATGGGTGATCATATACAAACTCACCTGCCTTGGAATATTCGCCGTAGCGTAACACTTCACTTCTGAAAGGCCTGATCATCTGGCTGTGACAGAGGTAACAACCTTCCCGAACATAGATGTCGCGTCCCTGCAATTCGAGTGGTGTATAAGGTTTTACGCTTGCTATTGTTGGTATGTTAGACTTTACCATAAACGTGGGGATCATTTCCACCATACCGCCTATTGCAACCAGTAAAAGGCTTAATACGAGCAACTGTATCGGGCGGCGTTCTATCCACCTGTGCCAATGTTGATTGCTGTGAGGTACATATACTTTTGTCAGCGGTGCTGCTTCAGCAGGTTCTTCATTCAGCGCATTGCCTGCCTTAACTGTTTTATACAGGTTGTAGCACATCATCAGTGCTCCTATGAGGAAGAGAACACCACCAACGCCGCGCATCGCATAGAAAGGTTGCATTTGCTTTACGGTGTCCAGGAACTGGTATTTCAAAGTTCCCTCGGGAGTAAATTCTTTCCATGCAAGGCTCTGCATAAATCCAGCCCAATACATAGGCACTACATAGAACACGATACCAAGCGTACCTATCCAGAAGTGGCGGTTAGCAAGTTTTACAGAGTAGAGCTTCGTTCTGAATATTCTGGGTATCAGGTAATACAGGATGCCAAATGTCAGGAAACCATTCCAGCCCAGGGCGCCCACGTGAACGTGTGCTATCGTCCAGTCAGTAAAGTGGCTGATGGCGTTTACACTTTTCAGGCTTAGCATTGGGCCTTCAAATGTGGCCATACCATATGCGGTCACAGCAACAACCATAAACTTCAGAACCGGATCTTCTCTTACTTTATCCCATGCACCTCTTAAAGTAAGCAGGCCGTTGAGCATACCACCCCATGATGGTGCAATAAGCATGATCGAAAACACCGTGCCCAGCGATTGCGCCCACTCAGGTAACGCAGTATATAGAAGGTGGTGCGGACCCGCCCAGATATACAGGAATATCAGCGCCCAGAAGTGGATGATGGACAGGCGGTATGAATATACAGGACGGTTCGCAGCCTTGGGTAGAAAGTAATACATCAGGCCCAGGTAAGGGGTTGTAAGGAAAAAGGCCACGGCGTTGTGCCCGTACCACCACTGTACCAGCGCGTCCTGCACCCCTGCATACCAGGAGTACGATTTTATCCAGCTATAAGGAAGCTCAACCGAGTTTACAATATGAAGCATTGCCACCGTTACAAATGTTGCTATGTAGAACCAGATAGCAACATAAAGGTGCCGTTCGCGGCGTTTAAGAATGGTGCCAAACATATTGATACCGAAGGTTACCCATACCAGCGCGATAAGAATGTCTATCGGCCATTCTAATTCGGCATATTCCTTTCCTGACGTAAAACCCGCCAAGAGAGTGATCGCAGCGAGTACAATTATCGACTGCCAGCCCCAAAAATGCAACTTGCTCAGCTTGTCGCTGAACATCCTTGCCTTGCACAACCTTTGCAGCGAATAATAAACACCCATGAAAATACCATTACCCACGAATGCAAATATGATAGCATTGGTATGCACCGGTCGTACCCGGCCAAAAGTAGTTGCGGCCATACCCATATTCAATACCGGGAATACCAATTGGAATGCAGCAAGCAACCCGGCAAGCATCCCCACTATGCCCCAAAACATAGTGGCATATGCAAACCATTTTACGATCTTGTTGTCATAAAAGAATTTGTCTGTTTGTAACGGCTCTGTTACGCCTGCCTGTCCGTTAGGCAGGTTTGATCCATCAAATGCTAAATTCATATCAGTGTAGTTGGTGTTAACTATTTTGTTTTTTGTATTTCGTCATCAAATAACATGCGCATCGCAGCTCCGTCCCTGTCTTCATATTGGTCGCTTTTAACGCTCCATAAAAAAGCGAAAAGGAAACCGCCCGCTACCAATATGCTTACTCCTACCAGGACAAAAAATGCGCTCATGATCTCTTCGTTAATTAATACACAAAACTATTTCGGTTGAAAAATGATTTTCATGATCTTGCTCAAGGAGAAACATGATAATCGTCATGTTTTTTATTGTTCGTGGCTGTTATAGACACCTGGGTGGGTAGATGTACTGTGTTGCTTTGTTTTTACGAGTTCGTCCTCGTCAAATGGCCGGTAGCGTACTTCCTCTTTCCCCTCGTTTGTTTTTGCAAACCAAATGCAGTCAAACTTGGTCTCACAGTATTCATTAGTGTCAACGTCATAATGCTGGCCCCTGATGGTCATTTCCGGCCCTCCGGATATCGTCTTCACCCTATCTCCCGCGATAAAATGCTTATTCATGAATTGTTTTTTTTTAACAAAAATAGTTTCACCTAATTCAGCTTCAGTTGACTCCCGTCATGGCTCAATGTGTTTCTCGTCAGATTTATTGATTCGCTGAACAACCGCGGATGACGGCTCCTGGAGACTATTCTGAAGCCCTCAATCTAAGGCCTGAACGCCAAGCTATAAGACTGCTGGCGCCACTGGTAATAATAACGATGCTAAGCGTGCTGCATGGCATCAATATTGCTGCAGAAACTGGTTTTAGCAGCCCTTGCATTGCAAAGAATAACCCGATCACATTGTATACAATTGAAATAGCAAAGCTCGTCCTGATGACAAGTCTTGCCGACCTTGCCACCTTCAGAATGGAGGGCAGCGAACTTAATTTTTTCGCATCAAGTATGGCGTCGCAGGATGGCGTGAAATTATTTATGTCATCAGCCAGTGTCACGCCTACGTTACTTTGTTGCAACGCGCCCGCATCGTTGAGTCCGTCTCCTATCATCATTACGTGATTCCCGCTGCTCTGCTGTGTTTCTACATACTTCAGTTTATCCAGGGGCTTTTGCTCAAAAAGTAAACCACTTTTGTCACCAAAGGTTTTTTCCAGCAGAGAGCGTTGTTTATCGTTATCACCAGACAAAACGGATAATTGATAACGCTGGCCAAGCGAACCGATCATCTGCGGAACATCGTCCCTGAATACCGACTGAAGATGAAACGAACTCACTTTGTCGTTGATTCTAACGTACGTGGTCGCTTTTTCTTCCTTCGCTTTTTCCTTTGGCATTCCCACGTAGGCTGCGGAACCTACCAGTATCCGGGTGGTCTCTGCCAGTGCGTCCAATCCCTTGCCCTCCGTTTCTTTCCAGGCTGATAACCGGACTGGTGTTCGGTCGCCTAGCCAGCGTGCAAGGCTCTTGCTATTAGGGTGTTTGCTTGATGAAACTACGGTGTACAGCAGGTCTTTTTCCCAATCAGATAATTGGTGCCCCGAGCAAACGAAATTTTCGCTGGAGCCAGTGGTTATCGTACCGGTTTTGTCAAAAATGATCTCGTTAATTTTTCCGAGCTGTTCAATAACTGAAGGGTCGCGCAGGTACAGGCCGTTGTCACTGAGGATGCGCATGATGTTGCCATTTGTAAAGGTGGCCGATAGCAATAGTGCGCAAGGGCAGGCAACAATGAGCATGGCCGATACGCTATTAATTATCTTTGATGGATCAACATAGTACCAGTAGGCCGCAGTGATCAAAGCCAGCCCGAATAAAATAAAAGTGAAGTATTTGCTCAGGACGTGCACGGCACTCTCACGGTCATTTTTCTCCGCCTTATTTTTTGAAAATGCGTAGTGGTTCCACAAGGAGGTCAGGTAACTTCCCGCTACAGGTTTCACGATCTGTATGGTCAATTGTTCTCCTTTTTGTTTGCCGCCCGCATATACTACCTCGCCAATTGCAACCTTCATTGGTTCGCTTTCTCCTGTTACAAAGCTGTAGTCGATGCACGCATTACCCTTTATCAAAACAGAGTCAGCAGGTATTATCTCATCGTTATGCAATTGTACTACGTCCTTTTCTTTAAGGTCCTGCAGTTTCTTGCTGGTAACTCCTTCTGCACTCACTACGTTCACAGCAAGTGGGAAATAAGATTTGTAGTCTCGTGTAAACGAAAGCGATTTATAGGTTCTTTCCTGCACGATACGCCCTACCAGCATGAAGAATACAATGCCGCTCATGCTGTCCAGGTAGCCGGCCCCGGTGTTCCCTGTAATTTCAACAATACTTCTTATGAACGTGATGATGATTGCCAGCGCTATGGGTGCATCTATATTCAGTGTCTTTTGTCTTATCCCTTTCCATGCCGTGACAAAAAACTCTGATGCACTGTAAAAGAAGACGGGAAGGGCAAGGGCGAGGTTCAGGTATCTGAAGAGGTGGGCGTATTGTTCGTCAATACCCGTTTTATGAGACAGGTATTCAGGAAAGCTCATCATCATGATATTGCCAAAACAAAACCCGGCAACACCCAGCTTTAATATTCGCTGTTTATTGTAACTCTTTGTTTTTTTCTGGTCACTCTCTTTAAGGCTTATGTAGGGTTCGTAGCCAATGGTGGCAAGTAATTCGGTTATCTTCCTTATCGTGGTCGTTTTCCTGGAGAAGTATATCGTTACTTCCTTGGTGCTGAAATTCAGCCGGCTCTCGCTGACGCCATTATTTAGCTTTCTCAAATGTTCCAGCAGCCACATGCAGGAACTGCAATGAACACCCGGAATGTAAAAAGTCACAATGCTTCGGTCTCCATCAGTGAACTGGTATAATTGGTTGGCTATATCCTCATTATCCAGGTAGGCAAATTTGTCGTTCCTTAAACCCTTTATCTGGGATAAGCCGGGGTGCGATTGCAAATTGTAGTAGTTGCAAAGCCCATTCTCATTAAGTATTTCGTACACCAGTTTGCATCCTTCGCAACAAAATACTTTGTCCTCTGAAGTTATGCTATTTGTAATGCACGGTAAACCGCAGTGATAACATACAATCTCTGTCAGGGTTTGCCGTTTGCTCACATTGACCGCTATTTCACTAACTGCCGGCATTTATCTTTTTTTGTGCTTCGATAATTTTCGGAATGAGGTAGTGCTCCTCCAGGAAAAGGAGTTCTGTGAGCATATTTTCTATTAGTGCCATCTGGTTGCGCAGCACCCGATAAGTATCCGGGTATATCGTATCCGAATAGAGTGGCAAAGACACCATGTTTAGCTTGTTTATTATGTTTCTTAAGCTGGAGTGAGATACCTTCATTTCGATAAGCTGCATATCGTGATTTACTTTACAGCTTCCGGTGCACTCGCTGCAATTGTGATCGGCAACTACTTTTTCCGCCAGTGATTTGATGTAAGGCAGGTAGATATCCCTTCGTGCTTTAAGGCAGTCAATGATCTCTGTTATTAGTTTATCGCATAGGGTCGTATACTGAGATGTTGCCAATTGTGACTCAAGGCCTTCCAGTTTATGTACTTGTTTTTGTGCGCTTTCACATAACTTCTCGAGTGGATCATAGCATTCCAGGCCAAGCTTTTCCGCGCACAGGGATAACGCCATACCATTAAATTGTTCGTGTAAAATCCTACTCATGACATACTCTTTTGGCAAATGTATTTTGAGTTTGCCCGAAAAAAGATGATATAAAGTGGTAAAGGAACTGATTTAAATCATATATATATATGATTGCCATGCGTGGATGGAGTATTCGTGATCATTCGGTATCTTATCGCCATTGGCATAAAAAAAAGGGCTGTTCCTTTTGGAACAGCCCTTTTTTTGTTTCAAATTTCTTACATAATCATAACATACAAACTTCCGGCAGGTACAATTTTGGTGCTCGCCAGAACTGAGTAAGGCATATAATAGTAGCCTTTGTAACCCCATGTCGTGTTCCAGGAGTTCTCAACGATGAAGTAACCGCCACCTGGAGCGGAAGCCTGATCGACATACCCGATTATTGCGTTTGCATGTCCGCCCAACAATGACAATCCGGAAATGATATTACCGGCTGAAGTAAGTGGGTTATATACAAAATTGTTTGGAGAATAACCAGTGACACCCAGGCCTTCAAAGTACTGATAAGCGCTGTTATCATAAACGTTAAAGCCCATCATTACTGGCTTGTTGTTAACCAGCGCTGTTTTAACATCTGTAACCGGTGTAGTGGAATTGATCACATAATAACCGTGTGTAGTAGTGCCTGTGCTGCCTGTTGTGCCAGACTGTGCGGCAATTTTGAAACTTGGAGCGTTAGCGATCGCGCTAGCGGAAGGAGCTGTTTTGTATTGTGTAGATGTTATTGCTCCAGTTGATGGATAAGGATAGTAGTTTTCTTCGCACTGACCGGCAAATGAATAAGAAACACCAGAGAGCGTCTTTTTAAGAGCAGTGCCCGAACCTGTATTGTTGGACAAGCCTTGTAAAGTCTGGCAGATATTTACCATGTTGGCACCAGGATCAGCAGTTATTGCTTTTCCTTCAATGATAACGCGCTCCACATAATAAATGAACAGTGGGCTTAACTCGCCGGTTGTTCCGAACAATGACGTACCGGAGAACTGGGTAGCTACTGCTGTAACCAGGCCGTGTGCAGAATCAAGACCAGTTGAAGTAACCGGCGAAGTTGTGCTGTGATAATAGTTAAGTATTTCATTGGTTTCTGAGCCGCAAAAGCTGGTGCAACTGCCAATCTGGCCCTGATCTCTTACAGCCGGAGAAGCCAACAGGTAACTGGTGGGCAACGTAGCAGCAGGAGAACCGCTGGTCTTCGCATCTTTTCCCAGAACTTCTGGTTTGAAAACAGGAACGAAGCTCCACTCTTCCGCAGTCATGGGATTTAATCCATATTTATGCACTGTAAGCGCGGTTGTTGAGTCCGGACTAGGTGTTGATTGTTTTTTACATCCGTAAAAGATAACTGACGCGGCGGCTATGATCACCACTCTTTTAAATAATTTCCTTTTCATACTTTTTCTTTTTTGAGTTTTATAAATATCCTGCGAAAATATTGTGTCCTCGACAAATAACCAAAACATTGGGGTGAAACTGAAGATTTTTAACGAGTAGACTTTAATGCCTTGTTAAAAAAATCAGAAGTGCTAGTTTTAGTGCTAGTTGCTGATCATTTGTCAAAAGGAACCAGTGCCGTACAGTAAGATCAGTGGCACTTAAAATGTTCAAAAGGTTCTTTGCAAGACAGGCATTTATACAGTGCCTTGCAGGAGGTAGCCCCGAAATGGCTTACGAGTTCTGTTTCCTCCGATCCACACCTGGGACAGCTTACTATGTCTTCTTCAAACAAGCCCAGTGGCTGAAATGCTTTCCTATGTGGTGGCGCTATGCCATAAGCCTTCAGTTTTCTTTTCCCTTCTTCCGTCATCCAATCTGTTGTCCACGCGGGGCTTAGCTGAGGCTCTATGACCACCTTTCCGATTCCGCGGCTGAGCAATGCCATGCGGATACCAATAGATATAACGTCCATCGCCGGGCAACCGCTATAGGTAGGTGTGATAAAAATTGTGACCGTTGTATCAGGCCCGCTGCCGGTTATATCCACTTTGCGCACGATCCCCAGGTCCAGAATGGTGAGGGCAGGTACCTCGGGATCTGTAACGTTGGAAAGCCATTCAAACACCTGTTCTTTATTTATCGCTTCCATTACTGTTGTTTTATTGCACTGAATCTGTGGTTGTTCACCAATATATTTCCATCTGCGGCCTTAGAGATCACCATCGACTTTGCCGGCCGCAAAAGCAGCTCGTCCATCGCTCTGTAAGACGGGGCGGGGTCATTTACGATTAAACACCTGACGGCGACGCAACCAGGTACTATATAAAAGTAACTTCCAGCCCGGAACCACATACCATAACTATCCGTGGCTTGCTTGGTAAGTGCGTCGCATGATGATATAATTTTACCTGCTTTGTCGAGCTGTAGCATGGTAATGTATGGAGAGCGTGGATCCTTGTTTCCCAGCAGGAACCAGCACGAAAGCTCGTATAATGTGCTGTCGTTCACCGGCCGCACAGGGATGGTGGTTAGCGTACATTCAACTCCATTTAAGGGCCTTGCTGCTCCAGCCCCAAAAAAGTGTTCCTTACCAGCTCCGGCATCATAGTGGTCAATGTACAGCGATCCTTTATCGCCGATACAGGTATCGCCTGACCTGAGATAAGGCAACATAGAATTTACAGAGTCAGCCACCCTTTTATCATTCGCAGCCAGCCTCGCTGGGTAGAATGCATAAACTTTCAATCCATCTCGCTCACCTATATAGTCAGCTGCTGCAAGCAGGTATTGCTGATCTGTATACAGGGGGTTTGTCCCAATGTCCAGAAGCAGGAAGGGTTTGTCGGTTTTAATGTCTTTCAATATTGCTTTTTCCGTAAATGGCCCGCCGGCAATTTTTACCTGTTTTTGTGCCACCGACCAAGACGAGCGCGACATCATCACATCCACCAGAGGCAAATGAAGCTGCAGAGCCGCAGAGCCGCCCAGTGTAATCATCCATCCCGGATCGCCAACCCATATTTTTTCGGTGCCGAGGTGAAAGAACGGAAGTGTCAATATTCCCTGGAATCCATTTTTGTCAACTTTCTTCTCCTGCAAAAATGACTCCCAGCTTTGCCCGAATGTCGAGAACGTAAAGCCATAATTATAGATACCGCTATCTGCGAGTTTTCTTGAGTAGCTGATACATCCGCTAGCCTCATATCCCCATACACACATACATGCCACCAGGAATGCGCGACCTAAAAATGAGTTGTGCTTTTTCTCAATGTTCCGGTGCCAGGAATAAATTACCATTACGCCATAGATGCTGATAACGTTGTAGAATATCCAGATAAACCTGCCCATTGTCCGGAACTGTTTGAGAACTGAAAAATAATCCATAAGCCATTCCATATTCCAGATGAAGGGTATGCCCATGCTCAGTATCAAAACAGCAAACGATATAAATAGCCATACTCCCGAAAAGCCATTCTCGGAAACTATATCCGATTTGTTTTTCTTTATCTTCTTTACCAGGAACAACACAAACGAAACAAATAGCGTAACAATAGTTACAACACCGAGGTACGTAAATCCTTCCCCTCCCTTGCTGGCCTTGGGTACAATTCCCATTGCAATAGCCAGTTGCCAAAGCGGCGAGTGCTCTGATGAAAAAATGTGGGATAGTTTGGTATACATTCCCGGCTCGAAATAGGGGGATACAGGCCGATCTTTATAGGGGTCTGTTATCTTCATTATAGCGGCTACTACGAGGAAAATACAAACAGCGGAAGCAATAAGTGGCCATAGCCGCTTTATTTTGGCCATAGTTTCACCCTTTTCAAGAATAAAATATCCGCCTGTATAGGCAACCGTCCATACCAGTATTACCGCGAGGTAATAAGGATGGAGGAAGGCCATAATAATGCCCATAATAAAGATATAGAGGCAATATTTCAGTCTAGGTCGTTCATGGTACATTATGGTCCAGTAAAAAAGTATTGGTACCACGCTGGTATACCCAAGTGCATAGTGGCCATTAAGGCAGAAAAGTTGTGGTGAGCAAACTACTATCAGCCCCGAGAAGATCATCGCAGCCAGTGGCTCTAACTTAAAGTGAGTAAGGATCCTGTATATGAACACTATTGCTAGAACATAGCTTATCCCCATCAGCAACCAACATACGGTCAGCGCCTCGCCAGAAGTAACATTCTTGAAGTAAGATAGAGAAATGGACAATAACGGCTGCCCATCAGTAAATACTATGTGCTCACCATATGGATAATTCATTCCCTCGAACCAATAACCGTGGCCATACATGGAATGATAGAGGTAGGTCAAATTATTTTTTGAGCCGTCTCCCCCGATGTCAGGAAGAATATGCCAGGGTTCCGTGACAATACGAGACAGTGTGAGTATGGTAACTCCTGCTGCGAATATTAGGGCAATAATCAACCAAATATTACGGTGTAATTTATCCATTACTGTTTTCGAAAAAGCAACCTGGCAAAGTTGAGCATTTCAGGCAATAAAATACGAAAATTCATAGTGCGGAAGTGAACATTGTCATTGAGCGAAACCGGCACTGCCAGTACCCGGTATTTTTTCCCCTTGTAACAATTGCGTACAAACTCCAGGTCGAACAGGTATCTATCTATTGTTGTTCGCTGAAATAAGGGAGCAACATCGCGCTTAAAGCCCTTCAACCCACACTGTGTATCAGTTATTGGCATGGAAAGAAATGTGCGTACCACAAACCTTAGCCACCTGGAGATGAGCCGGCGCACAAATGGAACATGCGTATAGTATGCTGCGTCCTTTACACCAACCGCGACGTCACACTCATCGTTTTTCAGGCGCTCATAAATAAGGCGCATACTATCTGATGTATATGGAAAGTCCACATCGGTGTATATAATGATGTCTCCGGTGGCCGTTGCTACTCCTTGCCTGATGGCGTACCCCTTTCCCCTGTTATCCGGGTATTTCTCGACTGCCAGGTTCGGAATATGATGTTTTAGAAAGGAAAGGGCTTGTTCTGTAACATTTTCACTATTGCCATCTAAAACGACAACCAGTTCAAGTGCCTCCGGCAAGCTCTTGCTAAAAGAGTTGTAGTTATCACAAACGATCTGCTCCCAGTGCGGCGGTGGATTATAGCAAGGTAAGACAAGGGAAACGATCATCCGGTAGCTGTTGTTGGTCTGTTTTACGGCACTAAAAAAGAAAAATTACCATTCCATTCCCGGATAGGCGCGCTGCATAAACTGGAGTTCGGCGAGTATATATCCGAGGTGCTCGGAGTGGCGGCCTTCCCTGCCTCCGTGCTGCATCCACGCGTCTACGGGAATACTGATAGTAGCTTCATCAAGCACCGAGCGCACCCGTTCCATCCACAATGGTTTTATAGCTGCAAGGTCGGCACCGATGCCTTCTTTCAGCAAAGTGGTGTCTGTTTCACTCATGCTAAACAGTTCCCCGGTATACATCCAGAGTTCATTCACTGCCTGCTGCATACGTGTGTGGCTTTCATCAGTGCCATCACCGAGGCGCACTACCCACTCACTGCTCCACCGCATGTGATAGGTTACTTCTTTCAAAGACTTTTCAGCTATGGCAGAGAGGCTCTCGTCCTTGCTCCGCAGCAACTGAGTAAAGAAAAAATAATTGAAGGTATCGTAAAAGAATGAACGGGCTGCCGTATATGCCCAGTCGATATTTGGCTGCTCCAAAAGCAACTCATTTCTGAAATCCCATCCGTCTCTCAGGTAAGCGAGATCGTCTTCATCAACGCTGGCTCCTGCGCTGATCAGATTTTGTATCGCTACTGATGTAAATGCGTTTTTCTTGTCGTCAGCCGGCAGCAGGTTGAACTGCTCCGCTGCATACTGGTATAACGAGCGGGCCCTGCCCAAATGGTCAAGGGCTGTGTTTGTGAGCGCAATATCCTGCTCCAGTATAGGCCCATGGCCACACCACTCGCCAAGGCGATGCCCCAGTATGAGTGCACCATCCGCAAGCCGCAATGTATAGTCCAGTTTTTTTGTGGAATTCATTTTTTTCTATAGAATTGGTCCTTTGGAATTAGGAATTGGGATTGTCGTTTTATTTTGAAATACGCAGAGGTAACTATTTGTTTGGGATTGCAATCCAAATTCCCACCTGCCAATCCCAAATTTCAAAATAACCCTACATGTATTTTACCTCATCGGGCAAGTTATAAAAAGTAGGGTGGCGATAAATTTTGTCATTTGCGGGATCATAAAGTGAATCCGCTTCATCAGGGTCGGAGGCGTGAATGTTTTTGCTCTCCACAACCCAAATGCTCACCCCTTCCATACGCCGGGTGTATACGTCCCTGGCATTTTCTATTGCCATTTCTGCATCTGCTGCATGCAGGCTACCTGCATGTTTGTGGTCTAAGCCCGCTTTACTGCGGATAAACACCTCCCACAGCGGCCATTCACTTTTGTTTGAATTACTCATTCTACTTGAACAGTTTTACAATTTTCAACCTATTAACCTATCAACTTTTTTAGCTTATCCACCTACTAAGCAGCTTTTGCCGTCTCCTTCCGCGCTTTTCTCTTCTCTGCATGCGCCATTGCTGCATCACGCACCCACTGCCCGTTTTCCCAGGCAGCTTTTCTTGTTTCCAGGCGTTGCTTGTTGCAGGGGCCATTTCCTTTCACCACGTTCCAAAATTCTTCCCAGTTAATGACGCCAAAATCAAAATGCCCGCGCTCTTCATTCCATTTCAAATCCTTATCCGGAACTTCTAGCCCCAGCACTTTTGCCTGCTCTACAGTAACATCCACAAACTTCTGACGCAGCTCATCGTTTGTCAGGCGTTTTATGCGCCACCTTACACTTTGCTCTGTATGTGGGCTTTCGGCGTCTGGAGGCCCGAACATCATCAGCGACGGCCACCACCAGCGGTTGAAGGCATCCTGCGCCATTTTCTTTTGTATCTCTGTGCCTTTGGACAAAGTAAGCATGATCTCAAACCCCTGCCGCTGGTGAAAACTCTCTTCCTTGCATACGCGCACCATAGCCCGCGCATACGGGCCATAAGAAGTACGACACAATGGCACCTGGTTCATGATGGCCGCGCCATCCACGAGCCAACCTATAGCACCCATATCGGCCCAGGTAAGTGTTGGATAATTGAAAATTGAAGAATACTTTGCTTTGCCGGTATGCAGTTGATCATATAGCGCATCTCTTGTCACGCCCAGTGTTTCGGCTGCGCTATACAAGTAAAGGCCATGGCCTGCCTCATCCTGCACCTTCGCCAGCAACACTGCTTTGCGGCGCAGGCTTGGGGCGCGGGTTATCCAGTTGCCCTCCGGCAGCATACCCACTATCTCGCTATGCGCATGTTGGGATATCTGCCTGATCAATGTTTTCCGGTAGTCATCCGGCATCCAGTCTTTGGGCTCAATGGTCACCTCCCTGTCTATCAGGTCGTCAAAATGCTCCTGGAATGAGTGCACTGTCATGTATGCTGAATTTTTCAACTGTAAAGATACGATTTTCTGCGTAGTTATTTCAGCGTTCGCTTTATCTGTTCACTTCCCACAGCACACTCTGTCCTGAATGTGACCTATACACAATATGGTAGCCACCAGCTATCTCCGCATACAATGCCTTGAAATGTTCATTTTGCAAAAAAGATGGATTATAGCACCACATGAGTATATAGTCAATAGTTGCACCTGTGGCCTGTTTATAGGAAGCAATAGTTGCAAAAGGCGGAACGCCTTCTATCCCTTCCCATTTGCTCAGGTAAGTGTAGGGATTCATTGTGTCGTTCCACCTTACGGGGAAGTATCCCATATTCGCTTCATAATTGTCCAATATTACAAGTGGCTTTGCATTACCCATATACTGTGAAGCGTGCGCAAACAAAAAATTCCAGTCAGCTATAACCTTCCCATTGTCATCTGTACCGGAAGGCGAAAAATCCAGCGGCAATACCACCGAATTTGGCTTGATGATATTTTCAGCCGATAGATAATCCACCGTCGCTCTCGACACAGCAGCGATACAATTTATCCTGAGCCCGGTCAGCCCGGCAAAGCACGCAAACAACACGAGTGAACCAATATTTTTGAGCTGCCCTTCGGGCATCAGGTATGCTATGCAAGCCACCATCATAGCCCCCGCAATCGGCTGCACTCTCATAGTTGTCAGTATCAGCCTGCCCATAAACGCCTCCGGAAAGCATATATAAATTACCGTCGCGAACAACAGGCTTGCCAACAACCCATCATACCTGTTTACTCCGGCCCTGAATCTATACTTTATCACAGCAAAACAAAATAACAGCAGGACAACAACTCCCGCAAGGGTGGTGAAAATAAATTCCCTTGTAGTCACATTTGCCAGGTATTTAAATTGCGCTAGTTCTACCAGCCGGTAAAAATGACATTTCAACGTCAGTTGCAATCCTCCTTCGCCCTGGGTAAAGAATACCATTAGCATAAGAAATGGTGCAATCATCAACGCAAGCATCCCCCCGCATCTGGAAATAAACTTCATTCGCCCACATACTTCTGCCTGCCGGTCTGCCAATGCGAAAGAGATAAGCAATGCCGCGCAGGTAAATGCAGCAAATCCAAAGGCCAGAAGATGCGTGAAATAGATCAGTGCCGTAAACAGGAAAAACAGCACCGCATTTGTTATACTTTTCTTCTCCATAAACCTCAGCCAACTCCAAACCACCCAGAAGTAAAAGGCGACGCTCAACGAACTATTATAAAACCCTTTCGCGAGCTCATGCGGGAAAACAAAAAGAAAAATAGCCAGTAGCCAATATGAATTTCGGCCCATGATCTTCGCCAGCAGCAAATAAAAACCACGAATGAACAGCGCTACATAAAGCGTAAGAAATATTTTTTCCGCTATGGCCCCCTTCACAACAAAAAGAAGAAGCGCCAGCAGAACCGATGACAACCAGTTGGGGTCAGGCCGGTAAACGATATGATAGAAGTGACTGTAAAAGGCAGTGTTCTTGTTGCACCATACGTCATGCAGTATCTGCGCATTATATAAATGGCTAGGTCCATCGCCGGTAAGGTAGTATGCAGGCACCCATACCTGGAGCAGGCAGAGGGCAAATCCGGTAAACAGTAATACATTTATTGTTTTCTGCATGCTGGAAATTCAAACAACAATATAAAAAAGGGCACACCTATGCCTGTACAGCCGCTAATTCGCGAAAATAAACCGCAGCGTCAGGCCTGCCCGGGTGGTGGTGGTAGGGTATGAGTTGGACACGTACGGAATGGTCTGCGACCGGTCAAAGAAAAAGTGCAGCGTCAGCTTCTGCGTCACAGAATAGTCCACAGTGGGAGAAATTCTTATCACCTTTTGCCCGCGCGATACCACACTGATATTATTTGCAAAGAAAGTATTGCTCGACTTGTCATCTCGCAGCCCGATATCCAGCTTCATGATTAGTTCATTCTTCAGCTTCTGAACGCCTAGTATTTTGAACGGCAATCTTATCCCTTTCTTACGGTATCCCACGCCGATCACATATTCTTTGCTGGCGTTTTCGCTTATCTGGTAGTCAATGAGGCTAAGGCTTTCCATTTTAGACATCCTCACTTCAAACTTAGCGGTCAGGTGGTTTTTCAATGCCGCGTCAAATCCTATCAGCGGATTGAAAGCCTGTGAAATAGTCACGTTCGGTACCTGGAAGAAAGGAATGTAGTTGTGCGAATTGGAGTCAATAAACGATGGGAAGCCCAGGCCGAAAAGGTCGTTGAACAAGAGGTTGGAATTAAACCCATTCATAGACATAGTGCCGGTATAAGCGTGGTTAATCACAAAATTGGAGAAGTAGTTGGAGAAGAAAGGAATTTTGCTCAACCCGTTATAAGTCACTTTCCAGTTTGGCAATGGATTGTAATACTTAAATGGATTGTCCTGTATTCCTGAGTGTGTATAGTCGATCAGCGGCTCTGTGCTGGCGCTTTTGCCGGAATATGCTGCTATGAACGAAGGCACAAGCACATCCTGAGAGAACGGCCCGTAACCCTTCGTATATCCCGGGTTGCTTGGGTCTGGTATTCCATTGGTATACGGGTTGCTGAGGCCTATTCGCTGCGAAATGATGGGGCGGTTACTTAGGAACTGCTGATATATACTGGAGGTCTCATCTGTGGAATTAAACATGGAATGCAATGCCATGTAAGTAATATTAAATGACCCGGTCTCGTACGGATTGAAGTGGTTGTAAATATAGGGGCTATTCGCACCCAGGGTATCGGCGTATAATTCACTGTGCGACTTACTGAACGTTTGGGTCATCGTCAGGTCTATCCTAAAATCTCTTTGCGGCTGTAAGGTGGCTGTGGCATTGATATTGCGGGAATACGTCTGCTGGAATTGTGCGTTGAAGAGTGAATCCCGGGTCAGCCGTCCTGCTGCTGCCTGTGCCGCAAGCCATGTTGCGTTGGGCTGGTAACCATAGACAAAATTGAAGCCCGGTGCACTCGAATAATTATTGACGCCCATAAAACGTGTACTATCCATGTACCCCGGCAAAATGGTACCACCAGTCTGTGTGTAGTTTAGTGTCACCCTGTTTACCATAGTAAGGATATGCCCGATCACCTGCTCGGTTGGAGACAGAATGGGTACCTTTGCGCGTCTCGCTTTTCGCTTAGCTTTCTTTGCCGCCTTTTTCTTCGCTTTCTCTGCCGCCCTCTTTGCAGCGTCTTGGTCTTTCTGCACCTGTACCAGCGAGTCAAGCTGCTGATCGGTGAGGTTGGCAGTATTAATACCCGACAGCAATGAGCCGCCGCTACCGCCGCCGGTGGTGCTACCGCCGCCAGCGCTGACTACACCAGATCCGGTACCATTGTTAGTGCTGTCCGGAAGACCACCGCCGCCTTTATTGCCGCCGCCTTTGCCACCACCCTTTACGCCAGCGGTGCTATTACCGCCTCCGGTGTTGCCACCTGCCCCGACCACTGTGCCAGTTCCTGTGTTGCTCGCGCTGGTTCCGGTTCCACTGCCGGTACTACTACCTGTACCCCCGCCGGTCCCGGTCCCGCTTCCATTATTGCCGCTGGTGCTGCCACCCGAGTTGCTACTGGTATTACCGCCTGAACCGCCTCCTGATCCTCCGCCTGTATTACCTCCGGCACTTCCGCTGCTGCTCCCCCCAGAACCCCCTCCGGCATTGCTACCCGTAACGCCGCCACCAGCGTTGCTACCCGAACTCCCGCTGCTTCCTGAGCCGCCACCGGTGGCATTACCTGCAGTACCCGAGCTACTGCTTCCTGAATTTCCATCGCTGTCAAAGCCGCCGCCTTTTCCTCCGCCTTTCGTTTGCCGCAGGTCTTTAACGTTTTTAGAGTTATCGGCTGGCGGGCTTACTGTGCCCGGTTTATCCCCGGGCTTGGGGGGTGCCTTGGTATTCAGTGCCTTCAAAAACCTGTTCTTATTGTATAGCTGCGTAAAGTTCAACTCGCCGGTCAGCGTTTTCGTTACCGTATTGCCGATGGTGTTGCCAAGGTCATATGCTACCGGCTGAGCTCCCGTCCAGGAGTAGTTAGCCACATAACCCAGGCGCACGGTTATCCAGTCGGTAGCCGGCAGTTTTGCCAGCGGCACATTGTATGAGCTGTTAAACGTTTGCACATAGGATGTAGTATGCCCGAATGTTTTTATCCTGTCCCAAAGTGAATCCTTTTTAGCCTTGGTGTCTATCAGCCCATATGGCTCATCTATACGCGAAACATTGGTGGCCGAGTAATCAAACGATAACGATTTTGTAAGTTCCCATCGCAGCGTATAAACCCGGTTCCAGTTGAACGTTTTATAAAACGTAGGTGGTATCACATACCCGCTGCCATCATTGATATTGCGCACCTGAGTTTCCTCGTTTACACGCGTCAGGTCATTGCGCATAGCCAATGTAGATGGTAATGGATTGAAATTAAAATCCCTCACCAGTGAAAACCACTTCGACTTGGACCGGACAAATCGCTTGAATGGTTCAATCGGTTTAGTCTTAATTGCGTAGGTATAACCCAGCCCGAATTTTTGTGTGGACAAGTTATCAGCGGCTATGTTCGGGTTGTGCTTTAGCTGGTCGTTGTAGGAGTAGCTGAAATCAAAATTCTTGATGCTCCATAACTTTCGTGGTTTGCTTGTCGTTCCGGTGGGGGTGTTTCCTAATATCTTTACATTGGTAAAGTTGAAGCTCTTGATAGAAGTAAAATCCTGGGTGGCTCTCCTTATAGAGTCCCGGGCAGCGGCAGACCGCGCTTTTGCCATCTCGTCGCTTATCAGTACGTCTTCGTCATTAGGGTCATACTTCGGGTTGCTGACATTTTGCGTATAACCCGCAAAAAATGGCAATTGCACACCCCAGCTTTTCGGCATCAGCTTACCCAGTTGCAGGTTGGTTGATGTGTTGTACTGGGTATATTCGTCCTGCGACCGCTGCTCAATTTTCTGGTCAATATTTCCATAGCCTGCTGTATGCATACTACCCGAAAGATTCACATTGCCCAGATCTGCAAGTTGCACGGCCATTTTTCCGGCAGCTGCATACCCTGCATGGTCGTTGATGCCCGCCATTCTCAACTCGTCAAACCATACCTCTGTGCATTTTGGTAATCCGTCGTCACCTTGTGAGGTACTTGTTTTCTTAGGGTTCAGCACACCGAGCATTACATCCTTGGCGCCGCCTATATTGGGGTTGCCCACTACGACTATCGTGTTCCCTTTTGAGTCTGTTGAATAATATGGCACATAGGTGGTCCATCCAAGTGCATCACGTTTCTTTTTTGCATCTACGAGATCCTGTAGCACAATGTCCATTTCATTGGAGCCGGGCCAGATGATATCTGCTGACGCTGCGTTTGGCGGCGTTATTGCCAGCGGCATACGGTACTCGTAATAGTTGTTTGTGAAGTCGCTGCCTATCCGTATGAAAGCATCCACATCGGCGTCCCTTACCACAGGTGACCCTACCACGGTCTCCGCGTGTATGAACATGCGCAGGTAGGTAAACTGGCGCATGTCCACATCCACTTCCTTGTATACTGCGCGTGCATCGCCATCCTGGAGTGCGCAGGTTTTCAGCGACAGTGATCTTTCGTTCAGCTGAACGGTCTGCCCTGCGGATACTGTCGTAAGCTGGCGGGTCACACCTGGGGGAATCACATATGGTATGGGAAACCGGGAGCCGTTTTCTTCAATATCCACCGAGGTCACCGTAAAGTCGGTAAGGCCTGCGTTCTGCTGTGGCAGCGCCTCTCCCGGTGTCGTCAACGAGTAGTTATAATTGCGCCATTGGTTACGCCCAAGTTCCAGTGTGGCAAAACGAAGGAACGTACTGTCCTGCCAGCCGCTCATAAACATGCGCAAGAAGCGTATGGACCTGAAGTCGCCGATGCCACCCACTTTATGGTCGTAATTCTCGATCGGTATCTTGAACTGGTACCACCTTTCAGAGTCAGAATTGCCGTTTGGCAGCTTCACAAAGCTGGTTTGTATGTTAATGATGTTGTTCGTGCCCACCTGCATACCGGGAGTCATATCCACACGGTACTGGAAATAACTTTCGCCTTCATTAAGTGTATTGTCCCTGTTTATGTCTTCCGACTCGGGGATGGTGGTTTCTGATGTGGCGTAGGTTGCGTTAGGGTCTGTTATCGGTGAGTTGCCCTGCGGGCTGTTGTATCGTTTGTACCGTTCCAGCACATAAGCACCAATGCCATTATTTGCAGCGTCAAAATCAGAGCCGCGATAATAGTGGTAGTTATCATTAGATGGGTCATTGAATACCTGCTGGTATGCCGGATTAGCAGCTCCCAGTTTCAGGCGAAGTGAAGTAAGAAATGCCGCAAATTTCTTTTGCTCGGTCAGTTGGCCCGGTATAGAAGACGTATCCGGCAGCCCGTCATAACCTACGTCCTGCAATGCACGTGCGGTGTTATCATTGTCGAATGCGCGTGTTATCTGCTGCTCAAATTTCGGTACATAGCCCCATATGGTAGTATCCAGTTTTGTTCCATCGAAAGGAGAGGGGATACCATTCTCGAAAAATAGCCTGGAGTCTTTAAGTATATCCTCTGACACATCACCAAGGTTAAAGTAGAGTGAACCACCCGGAGATGTAGGGTTGTTAATAAAGGGGTCCATCACCCAAAACTGGATGTATTCCACGTTCGATGCCTCAAAGTCAGTGTTATCTATCGGCCGCGTCAATCCACCCCAACGGTTTTGGGGATTGACCAGCGTACCGTCGGTGTTGACGCCTGCAGAATATTGGTCGGCAGTTACCGTAAAATTGTAAGGGCCTCTTTCCTTAGGGAAATAGCCAAGGTCAAAAGTAGGCAGTGCATTTTGCAGCGCCGCGTTCTGCTGGTAGGGGAACACGTCCTGCGCCGATATCATGCGTATATAGTGCTGGTTCGGGTCCTTGCTCACATAGGCAGGCACCGTCGATCCGGGATCTACCAGCGTGGGCTCTATCGTGTACCAGGCTATCCGCGCCCTGTTTTCTCCATTCGTTAGTTGGTCATCAAGTTGCGATTCCGGGAACAACACCCGCGCATTCTTGTCTACAGCACCAAACGGCGTAGAAGCCAACGACCAGGCCTGTGCCGGGAACTTCAGGTCGTAGGCGCTGCTGGTACCCTCAAAATTATCTATGTATACAGATCCCTCCGGGTCCAGCGCATCTATCTGTTTTGGGTGGCCCGGCAGCAGGGCGGCTACTTCCAGGTTTCCGTTCAGGAACGATGGAGCCGTAGTGGAATAGATAGGCAGCTTGTCCAGTGCCCGTGTTAGGGCAGGTACTTCCGTCTGGTAATTTCCATCAAGGCCCAACACCGTATTTTTTATCGGGTCATCGCCATAGGAGACCTGCTGGGTAAAGGGCCGCTCATTGAGCCGCATGATGGTACCGCCCAGGGTAAGGTTTTTATTCACATAGTAGTCCAGCCGCGCAGCCATAAAATTTTGCTGCTGGAAACCGAATGTAGCATTATCCTCGTACTGGATATTGATCGGCACACCGGAGTTGAGTATCCCGGTATTGATTATCTTCAGTCGCCCGAGCCCATAGTCGATCGTATAGTCCTGGTTTTCCACAAGCCGGGTGCCACCCGCAGTCACTGACACAGATCCCTGCGGAATATTAAATCCTCCCAAAAATATCTCGGACGATGATGACGATTTATACGAGCCCCGCATAATGTACCTGTCTGTAGATTGTTGCTGTTGTGCAACAGTTTTCGTGGAGTCATACAGTACCTGGAAAAGATACTTTCGCGAGAGTATAGGGTCGGGTGAATTGCTCTTGGTCGAATCAGTTACCGCGCCTGCCAGGTCTTTGCCAAACGGCTCCAGTACCGGGAAAATGATCTTACCCTGCTGTGTATTTATCGTGATACCTTCCACAAAGTCAAAGACACCGTCCGGCGATAATTCACCGCGGGCGTTCAGCCTGTCCAGGTTCAGCAAGGTAAGAAAGGGAACCCCTTCATCATGTCCTTCCGGCATATACCTGCGTTCACCGCCGCCCGGATCCTGGTATAAAATGTTCAGCGTAAAGTTATCCTTCGATACCCCAAAGCCTCCGAGCGAATATACGTTCTTCATCATCAGGTTCCACACGGGCAGCGTCGGCCGCGCTGAGGTACCCTTCATCAGTTTCAGGAACAGTACTTTAGGGTTTGTGGTATCCGGCGGCAGGTCTTCGGCAAACTCTCCCACCTGGTAAACTTTACCCCTGTAGGTATAACGGTACGCCACGCCCAGCACATCATCTGAGTTGAGCTGCGTATTCAGCATGATATATCCAAGCTGCGCGTTGAAAGTGAATTCAGTTGGCGCCAGCTCGCGGGCGGTGGTACGTTCAAAATCCTGGCCCTGTGTCAGGCCCAGCCCCACAGCCGCATTTGTCGCCGACCGCTGCAGGCGTCCGCTGGGGTTTTGTACCAGTTCCGTATACAGTTTGTTGGCCCTGTTGTCCGGCAGCCCGCCGCGTATGCCACTGTTGGGGTCCGTAAATTGCGACAGGTAGGGGTTTGCTTCGCCCAGGTCCATAAAACACAGCACATCGCGCACCCCGTTTACTGCGCCCGTACGGTTCGTCACCCACACTTCCACTTTATTGATGGTGACCAGCGAATTGATCACCGGGAAATCTGCCAGCGCCTTGTTGTAGTTGTTATGAAAGTATTGCGCCAGCAGGAAGTCTTTGTTCTCATCATAGTTATCCGCCTTTATGGCTATCTGCTGCGACTGCGCACCCCCCTGCACGGTAAGGCTCTTGCGCTGCGATTTTTGCTGTGATAAAACGGCCGTAACCCACAACTTACCGAACTGCAGCTTGGTCTTCAGTCCAAACAACGATTGCACGCCGCTGATGAGGTTACTCTTTAGCGGGAAGCTGATGTTCCCAGCTTCTATTTTTTTCAGCATCTCGTCTTCCTTGCCGCTGTAGTCAAGCTTCTGCACGTTCTGGTAATCGAATGTCGCCTTGGTATTGTTGCTGATATTCAGTTTCAGTTTATCACCTACCTGTGCCAGCAGGTTGATGTTCATCTGCATGTCGAAATCAAAAACGCCATACTTCTGCGCCCGCTGCGTGAGCGTAGGGTTTTTAATGTCCTGCCAGTTACCGCCAAACGTTACATCCACATTACCTTGCGGTTTCACCGATATGGTATTGCTCCCGAAGATGCGGTCGAACAAACCCTCTTTGTACATCTGGGGCAGCTCAGGAGTTTTATTAAACAGCATCAGCGCATCTAGCCGGCGCGCCCAATACGCATCCTCATCCTGTTGTCCCTGGTACTTCATGTATTCACCAAGGTTCAGGTAAGTCGGGTTGCGTAGATATTCGTTGCCTATCTTGTCGTTAAAATAGTACCGGTTAGAATCGGGCTCATACTCCACATTGCTTTTTTCATTTTTCGGGTCGGCCAGGTCCAGGCTTCGCGGACGTTTGTAGTCTGTAATCGGGTCACCGGTTTTGTCATGCAGCGGAAAGTGCAGGGAATCGTTGATGTCATTGAGTTGAGGAGGGGTAGGTTTTTTGGTAGCAGGGGTATCGGCAGGTTCATAAAAATCAAAACGTATGCGGAAGCCCCTCGCCCCGGCACTCGCAATTACGAATACCAGGATGATAAAAAGCAATATTTTATATCCAAAATTACCTTGGCCCTTCAATGTTTTTCTCCTTTATATTAAACAAAGGAATAAAATAAAAATATTTTATTCCTTTGCGCTCTTATTTATAATAAATAATGTGGGTTCCTGGAAGCGCTACTGAAGCGCGTTTCGGCGCATTGCACACCTTATTTTTACAAAGCCCGAAGCGCTTGTTTAATAAGCTCCTCTACACTCAATGAAGACGCATTGTTTATTTTCTTTATGGCACCTTCAGCCACCGCGCGATTTATACCAAGATTTACCAATGCTATTAACGCATCTTCCTGCATTGTATTGTGCACTACAGGCGACGATCCTGATGTATTTTTCGATTTTAATAGCTTGCCTTTTAGTTCTAATATGATGCGCTGGGCTGTCTTTGCACCTATGCCTTTCACCCGTTCCAGCGTCTTGGCATCCTCGCCTGAAACCGCCCGCTCCAGCTCACCCGTATTAAGAGACGACAATATGATGCGCGCTGTGGCAGCTCCTACGCCGCTTATATTGAGTAGTTGACGAAAAGTGGCGCGTTCTTCCTCATCTGCGAAGCCATATAACACCCATGCATCCTCACGCACCTGCAGGTGTGTAAACAAGCGGCATTTTTCCACGGGTTGTATCATTGCGTAGGTCTGCAGTGTTATCTGCAGCTCATACCCAACGCCGTGCACATCCATATACACCACAGATGGCGATTTATATACCAGCGGCCCTTCTAAATACGCAAACATTTCAAAGTAAAAATTAAAAAATAAAAAGTAAAAAACGGTCCCGTTCTATCACGCGGGTTATTGTATTTTAATAAAAAAGGTATGATTGCTCATACCGCCGGAAAGATACAAAAAGATCGGGAGTTTGGGAGCGACATACAAATAGCGATAAGTGTTAGGGTTGGGGTTGTATTTTTTTCTGTACTTACGGAAGAGTGTCACAGCTTCATCAGTTTTTGTATCGTTCTTTCCCTGGTTAAAGGGTTGATGATCTGCACAAAATATATCTCGGGTGGGAGGTTAGCAACGTCGATTTTCTCTACATCCTTTTGGGCTGTTACCCCGGTTCGTATTTGCCCCGCAGTATTATAAAGGGTTATTTTGCTGCCTGGCACAACTTGAATATTTACTTCATCGGTGGCAGGGTCTGGCCACACCTTAATGCCACTCGTTGCTACTATTTCAGGAACTTTTAATGGGGCGCAGTCGTTAATAAAGTGAGCGGTATCTCCATAGCTGGGATAAATATAGGGTAGGTCTATAGCTGGAGAATCCCACATAACGCCTGCGCCTGTAGAAAAACAAAACAGCATTTCCGCATCATGAATATGGTAACTGTCATATATGTTGCAAACCGGATCATAGACACTACCGATTCCTTCTATATAAGTCTGGAACGGATTATAGCCAATATCATGAATATAAAATGTGTCAATTTCAATCAGTGAAAAGACCTTGTGATATACACCTCTGATAAGGATGGAATCAACCCATATCACACTGTCAATATAGGGATAATAGGAATATGGATGTCTGTATCCATAAGTAAAATGAATAGTATCTCCAGCGTGCAAATTATAGTTGTATAATACTCTATCACTGTCGCTGCTTCCGGGAAATCCTGGATTTATATACACGACTCCACCAATGGTGTCTTCTCTTACAAAATACACTCCGGGCGCACCTATATACTCACTCAAATAATAATATGTATATAGTCCATTATAGAAACTACCTGAGTAATAGTAGTACGGTGTTCCAGATATGCCAGCATTATCATCTTTAAAATGGGTGAACCATGTATTTGTTGTATCTGTAAAATATATTTTTTGGGCGAAGGCAGGTTTGATACTTAGTGTCAATAACACAACGAAAAAGACTTTTTTCATAAAGGGGTAGGTAGCTGAGAAATAAAGTTAAAAGAATGTTCGTGCATTGACGTGTATTTATTTTGAGCGGCTATTTTTATTTGGAAGATGCGATAACAAAAAAGCGGGCTCCCGAAGAAGCCCGCCCAATAGAATAGTTTCAAAAAAAGTAAGAATCAAGATAATCCTATAACCCTTGAATCAAGGTTCAGACATTAATCCATGATCACCACTTTCGTAGTGTATGTTTCTTCACCAGCAGTAATGGTCATAAAATACACGCCCGTCGGAACATTCAGTTCAAGTGTAGCTTCCTGGTTGGTATTAATTGTAGCGGTTTTTACCTGTGCGCCTACCATATTAGTAACAGTACATTTCGCCTGAGCATATTTTGAAGAGTTGGCCAAAATGTTCACAACGCCCGTTGAAGGGTTTGGATAAATGTTGCAGCCATCGGCAAGAGAAGTAACATTGTGAACGGCCGTGCTACTACAGTCAATAACAGAGATGTCCGTAGTCTCTGTATAGGTGCCGCAGGCATTTGTGCCGCTATATGTGATAGTAACACTACCAACAGCAACACCGGTCACCGTCTCTATAAGAGATGGAGGAGGGCCTGCCGAAAAGTTAACGCCCGGTATAGCAATTGTAGAATCGCTGCTGTTCCATGCACCGCCGCCTGCGGCATCTGAAACAGTTACAGAAGAATCGATGCACACGGTTGCTGAACTCACTGTAATAGCGCTCGCCGGCTGCGCCACACGAACACGTATGTTTACGCTATCTGATCCACAGCTATTGGTCATGATGTAGTAGATGCGAACAGATGGTCCGCCTGGTCCGCCGCCGCCCACAGGAAGCGATATACCAGTTACGGTACCAATGGTGCTTACGGTTGCTGCCGTGGGGTTACTGCTCACCCAAATACCACCGCTTGCATCATCGGTAAGGTTCAGCGTATCGCCTATGCAAACACCAGCAGGCGTAGTAGCCGATGCGATCGGAAATATTGCAGGTAATGAATCAATAGTAAGCGTAAGCGTGTCCGATGCACCATAGATAGTATCACCGGCTGCATTTGTGAGCAGGCAGTATACCACATTCATGCCGGTTGGCAATGTAGATGTGCTGTAGGTTGCTGAAGACGGACCGGCATAAGAGCCATTTACATTCCAGATATAGCCATAGGAACCGCTAGGGACCGGCGTTGCTGTGAAGTTAATAGTTGTACCTGCGCAAGCGGTATCAGAGCTTAAACCTGAAGAAATCGTAACAGTTGACTGGCCGAAGGACTTGAAGCCAAGCAGCATAAGAACAGTAACACAAAAGAGTAAAAATTGTTTTTTCATTTTAGTTAGTTTTTGATATAAATAATAGTTATTTAATACGCGTAGTGGCTTAGCCCACAATTAGACAATGATACGGCACGTTTAGTTTAAATTAAGTTAAAATTTCTTTATACTCAGCACAGTAACCAATTATTGGCTACCTCAGCAACATTAATTTCCTCGTCTCACTTTGAGTACCGGAACTAAGTGTACAATAATATACGCCTGACGAAAGGAGGCCAGGTTCAAACGTATACTTCTGCTCGCCGGCATCGGCGAATCCATTTGCTAAAGTGGTCACCAGCCGCCCACGTTCATCATATACTTTTAGATTGATATATGCTTTCTCCTGAAGGGTGAATTCAATAGTTGTTCTGTTTGTAAACGGATTTGGAAAATTGCTGAAATTTAGGCCAAACGGACTGGCTGCGATGCTTTTTACCGAGTTCACATCTGCCACCTGCGTAATGTGGGTGGAATACATGCCACTGGAATGCGTTGCCACTACCACAAGCCCATCTGTGGCTCGGTAGTCTATCATATTTACTATTGAAGCGCCTATTGTTGATGTCCCCTGTTGCACCCATACGGTGGCGTCGGTAAGTGTGTCGAGGTACGTAGTGGCAAACAACCCGACGCTTGTGCCTACCAGGTAAACATACCCATCTGTCACCGGCAATATGCTCGCCCATCGCAATGACGGCCCGTTGCCTGTCCCCGCAGGGTTAGCCTCAAGATTACCTGCAACCTTTCTGAACGTTGCGCCGCCATTGGAAGATGCAAACAAGCTGTATACGCCATAATTAGTATATACAACAAGGATATTATCTGCGTTAGTAGGGTCGACGGCAATACAGCCAACATTACTGCTACCGGGAAAAAGCGGTGAAGTAATTTCGGTGCGCGTTGGCAGTCCTATATTGGCGTTGTCTACCCGGTATAATCTCCGGGAGGATGATCCATAATAAAGACGGTTGGCTGGAACCTTAGAAACAGCAAGCGCTGCGATCTGCGTCCCCGCTGCAGGCAATGAATCTGTAAATTTTTCCCAGTTCGTAGAGATAGTGTCCCAATTATTGACAAGCGGTATCCCTGAAAGATTATTATTCCGCCAGAGGCACCTACCTGCCGCGAGATACATAATATCATTATTATTGGGATCAATAATAAACGGGTTCACAAACAAATAGCCAAATCCACCTATAGGATCAATGCGGGCTGAACTGTCAACGACACCCGATGCATTTAGTTTGGTGCGCCACATTCTACCTTGCTGCAAACTGAAATAGAAGTCCTTACCGCTGTCTGCGATTGCACAAAAAGACCCATCGCCGCCACGTGGTGTAACCCAGGGATTTGTTACTGATGCAGAGTTAGTATACCAGCTGCCGTTATCCTGCGCCCCGCCTATCAGGATATCTGTAGTAGTAGCATGATCTATAGCACAGCTATAAAACATCGTTGTAATATATCCATTGTCCAGGGAGGTCCAGCTAACAGTGGCCGCCGTATCATTGTTGGTGAAAAAGATGCCTCCGTCATTCGTACTAAACATCTTATCAGGGTCGCTGGGTAGGAACACCAGCTGGTGCTGATCGGGATGGTGATCCAAATACTCATTCACTACCGGCAAAGTTGCGCCTTGCTGGTAGCCACCTATTATTGACGTGTGTATATTGTCGGCAAACCCTGATGTCGACCGGTATAAGCCAGATCCACCCAGGAAAACAGTATTGGAATCGTCAGGCTTTACTTTCACTACCAGGTTGTAGGAACCCTGCGAGGTAAATTTATCAAAGAACCCTCCGACGCTCGGAATATTCGCCGAATAATTATTCCATACCCCTCCAGCGCCACTTCCATCGCCGGATATATAATCGTATTTCCACAAGCTGTTCCACTCCACCGTGCCTAAATAGTTGGTATCGGCGGTTCCCGAGCCGGGGGTGTTTGCAATGAAATAGACCTGGTTCTCATTGGCGGCGCTTATCCCGATTTTTACGCGGTCATAGGTTGTAGGGAAGCCGGCAGGCGTAATATTGGTAAACGTTACACCGTCTGTAGACCTGTAAATGCCGCCTTGCGGTCCGTCGCTGCTTAATGTAACATACAATACTCCTGTACTTGAAATTGCCGCGTCGGTATAATAAGACGGTGTCCCGCTCGTTGTTCCTTTAATCATGCTCCAGGTCGTACCGCCGTCACTGCTACGGTAGATACCGCCATAAGCAGCGGCAATAACCACATCATTGGCCAGGTCTGCAGGGTTGGTTATAATATTCCAAACTACGTCACTCCAAATATCGAACGTCGTTATGCTGGAAGTAACTGTAGACGGTAAAGCTGTCCACGTAGCGCCGCTGTCTGTAGATTTATAAACGCCGTTTCCTAAATAGTAGGCACCAGGGACGCCAGCAGACTGTCCTATGCCTTCACCGGTGCAAAAATACCATACGTTTGTATGGCCTGTCCGCGTATCCTGGGCCACAGCCGTTGCGCCTTTATATTGATTTGGAGGGGTTGTGGGCGTCCATGTCAATCCCCGGTCTGTTGAGCGCCACATACTTCCGGATGTGGAGCCGGCAATTAAGTTATTTTCGTTAGCTACATCAACGGCAAATGCGCGTGTCCTTCCACCAACATTCCAAGGACCCCTCGGCTGCCATGTAAGTGATGACGTCGTTTTGCCTAATGAGGATGAGGGAACCATGCCAATATCGTTTGGAAGGTTTGCTGCAAACACCAGTTCCTTACTCCGTATATCATAGGGTATCTGCCCCGTTGCCGGGTCCCTGAGCATATTCAATTCATACGCAGCCCTTCCTTCTTCATCATCGCCACCATTACTGCGCTCCCCATCACCCTGCCTGCCATTACTCGGAATACCATTTGCACTGGTCAGTATATAAAATGCGGCAACGATAAACATGCCGATAACAGGGACAAATGATTTCTTCATAATTATCGTTTTATTATTAATAAAGATACATCTTTTGCGAGAACGGCAACGTTCCGAACCTGATCTCTTACTTCTTCAATTCATAATCATACACCGTGAACTCCCCCGATGTCCCCATTACCATTCGCTGATGAACAGCCGCGTAAAAAATATCCCCGTTTTTCAATCCGGGGAAATGTGCGGGCATATTTGGGATAATCTCAGTGCTGTGTAATGTATAAGCGAACTTCATCACCATAGTATCTCCGCTATTAACCGGCAACGTAACGGAAGACCCGCAGCCGTAGACCTCCAGTATTTTCACTCTTGCCCTGCATGCATATTTCGCACAGATGGCGCTTGAGTCCGGGTCTTCCGGCGGCAGTGTAGTGATTATTTGACCCTTAATATTGCAGGTGCCCGGCGTTATTGCTGCGGGATGATTTTTTTCAGTCCCGGACTCGTGAGTAGTCTTACAGGAACAATAAATGACGAGCAATATAATTGCAATAGACTTTTTCATAATAATATGTATTCAATTGTTCCTAAGTGAAGATACAGTATTTTCACACTTTAATAAGGCAGCAAATGTATCTTACCCAACCACAGAATTACTTTTTCTCCGATGCTGCCTTTGATAACCTTTTCCCTATACACATTCAGAAACTCTCTGCCATTCACTGGACGCCAATAAACGTAGCAATAACCGCGGCCAGGTTTCTCACTAGGCAACCAAATGCCAGGGTTATTGATATTGGAGCGGGGGTGGGCAAGTTCTGTATAACCGGGAGTTTTTTCACGAATGGTCATTTCACGGGCATAGAGCAAAGAAAAAACTTCGTGACGATCGGCAGAAAAGTGATCAAGCAGTTCGGGTTGAACAAAGTAGAGTTACTGGATGGCAATTTCACCGAGATCGATTTGTCGCAATTCAATGGCATCTACTTCTATAACTCCTTTCATGAAAACATTGTTCTTGCCGATTCCCTCGATGAGCAGGTGGACAGGTCGTCGGAATTGTACAATCTGTATACGCAGCATTTACTTACGCAATTAAAACAAATGCCCGTCGGCACACGGCTGGCTACCTATTGGCTTTCCATAACTGAAATACCAGCCTGCTATAAAATGTACGAGTCCCACTATAGTAATCTTTTAAAACTCTGGATAAAAGAATATTAATAGAGACTATCACAACCGCAGCAACCCCACTTTGTAAAGCCCATTAACCGGTTTATTGTCCCAGAAAAGCTCAAAATCTTCCAGCCCTGCTGCTTCGTAACTTTCTTTCACTTCCGCCGCAGTATATGTTTTAGCATTTTCAACTGTTAGCCTTTGAAGCATTTTCGCAAGCCATGTGCCTTGCGGCTTGTCGACTTTAATATTTAAAGTCTCCTGCTTACCTGTGAACGTCAGCGAAGCCAATTCCCAGGTGCTGCCTTTTTTAGATTTGGTGACGATGTCTGTCTTCGGTGGCTTTCCGAGCCACACGATCTTTGCATTGGGATTCCACGTGGCATACTCTTCTTCACTGAGAATACCAGAGATATAGTCCGGTTGCACAGTGGTTTTAGGGACCTTCACGTCGAACCATTTCTGCAGCGGATAGTCGAAGCAGGCACCGTGCATATAGTTGAGCAAAGACTTTTTAAGCCCTAAAGAAAAAGTATCGTGGTCTGCGCCGGTGGGGTCGAGGTGTACTATATCGTTGTTTGCAAATGAGCCTATGGCTTCCGTTTCTTTTTTCACTCCGAATTTTTCTGGAGCCAGGCCTACCGGGCTATGAGCCGTCATGGCAAATTGGTGCCAGAAAGCTGATTGCAAAATACCGGACTGGAACATTTGCCGGACCATCTCCAGCGAGTCTATCGTTTCCTGTGCGGTCTGCGTAGGGAAGCCATACATCAGGTAGGCGTGAACCATGATTCCAGCTTCCGTAAAATGCTTATTCACTCTTGCAACCTGCGCTACCGTTATTCCTTTTTGTATTAGCTCCAGCAGCCGGTCTGCCGCCACTTCCAGGCCGCCAGATACAGCAATGCAACCGGAAGCCTTGAGCAGCAGGCAGAGATCGCGGGTGAAGCTTTTCTCGAAACGGATATTTGTCCACCACGAGAGGGTTATCTTCCTGCGGATGATCTCCAGTGCCAGCGCACGCATCAGGGCTGGCGGAGCAGCTTCATCCACAAAGTGAAATCCTGTTTGACCTGTTTGAGCGATCAGCTCCTCTATCCGGTCGCACAGCAGTTGTGCCGCGATAGGCTCGTAGAGCCGGATGTAGTCCAGCGAAATATCGCAAAACGTGCACTTGCCCCAGTAACAACCGTGGGCCATAGTGAGCTTATTCCACCTGCCATCGCTCCACAGGCTATGCATGGGGTTCACTACTTCTATGGCGGATATATATTTATCCAGTAAAAGGTCGCTGTAGTCAGGCGTGCCAACCTGGCCCTGTTTGTAGTCCGCGCACGCCTTATTGTTGATGTAAGAAACAACTCCATCCCGTAGAATAAATGTCCGTTTCAATTCTTCTGCAGGCAATTCCCCGTCGATATGCTTTACAAGATTTTCCAAAGGCGCTTCGCCATCATCAAGTATAATAAAATCAAGAAACTCAAATACCCGTGCGTCTGATAACGAGCGCAACTCTGTGTTCGGAAAACCGCCACCCATGGCCACTTTTACGTCGGGATAATTTTTCTTTACCCATTGCCCTATACGGAATGCGGAATATAGATTGCCGGGAAAGGGCACTGATAACGCTACAAGTTTTGGCTTTATTTCCTCCATTCGTTGCGCGAGGATTTTTAGCAGTATGCGGTCTATGTAAGTATACTCTTTGTGAAGCGCAGCGTACAATTCGTCGAAACTATTGGCGGATCTCCCTAATCGTTCCGCATAACGACTGAATCCGAAGTGGGCATCAACACATTCTGTTATGAGATCGCTGAGGTCCTCCAGGTACATAGTGGCCAGGTGCTTGGCCTTATCCTGGGTGCCCATGCTGCCGAAGGCATATTGCAGATCGTCTAACTGAGCGAAGCGCGAGGCTTCCGGCAAAAATCCCCTTTTAACGATCTGGTGTGCGAGTGTCGGGTCTTTGCCCTGCAAAAACAAGATCACGCCGTCTATTGTGTTAATATAATCGTCTTGCAATGCAATTATCCTGGAAGTGTTCTCGGATGACTCTGCCGTGTGATCATTTACTTGTGTGAACAACCGCTGCAAACCTTGTTTCGAAAATAACTCCAGCGTTACTTCAATACCAAGATCAGACTGGAAGGAAGTAATGTTCTTAGTGTTCAGAAAACCTTTCAGATAAACAGTTGCCGGATAGGGCGTATTCAACTGTGTAAATGGCGGCGTGATCAAAAAAACGGTAGCGCTCAAATGAGGTTATTTGAATGCAAAAATATTGCAAATAATCGAGGGAATCTTCCTTGCGATAGTTTGTGTTTCCCCGGATTTGACAACTTTTAAAAGTTGTCAAATCTATCCGCACGAAAAAACCCAACGCCTACAAAACGCGATCTACTGATTTTTTTTCTAAGTTCCTGATCTTTTTCACCACTGCCCCGAATGTCTCGTCATCAGCCAGTTCATGAAGTTTTACCCATTTTAGGCCGGTTGATTCGTCGGTATTGAAAATGATGTTGCCATCACCGGTGTATTCAAACAAATACCGGAGATCGTGATGATAGTGCCCGTCCTCCTGCTTTTTAGGATTAGCCGGAATGTAATGCGAGTCTATATCAAATGGTACTTCGCTGTTTGACAAAATAGGGATATTCTTCATTTCCACTTTAGGAATACCAGTCTCTTCATTTGCTTCCCTTAAGGCTGACAACAGCAAAGTATCATCTCCCTCTACATGCCCGCCGGGCTGCAGCCACCTGTTAAGGGATTTGTGCCGGAGTAATAGTATTTCGGTATGGGCGTGGTCTACGATAAATGCACTAGTGGTTATGTGACCGTCAAAGTTTTTGCGTGTGAACAATTCATTGGCTGCATTTCTAGCCAGGAAACCAGAAAATAATTTAGTGGTGTCTTTTTCGCGGGGAAATTGTCGCAGGTAAATATCAACGAGGCCGATTATGTTTTCTTTATTTATCATTTTGATCTCTTTAGTTCGTAGCTGCAGTTTTCGGGTGAGTTTTTGGTCAAATCCGTTTATGCTACAGGGTAAATATAACGATTGAACGGAAAACCAATAATTGATTCCTTTGTAGCCTTACCTTTATGCCATGTCTTTATATACTACCGTCGCGCCGATCACCATTACCTGCAATAAACGCCTGGCACCCTATGTGGAGCAGGAAGTAAAAGAATTGGGTTTTACCCCGGATGAAACCTTTGTAACCGGCGTCCGCATTAAAGGAACCATCAATGACTGCATAAAACTAAATCTGAACCTGCGCTGCGCCAGCCAGGTACTGTATAGCATAAAACAATTTGAGGCTGTAAACGCGGATGATATTTATAAGAACCTGATCACCTATCCCTGGGAAAAAGTGCTGCCGGACAACGGCTACTTCTCGGTAACAAGCAACGTACTCAATCCAACTATCAACAATAATATGTTTGCCAACCTGCGGGTGAAGGACGCCA
Organism: uncultured Bacteroidota bacterium; assembly: GCA_903905065.1. Lineage (GTDB taxonomy): Bacteria > Bacteroidota > Bacteroidia > Chitinophagales > Chitinophagaceae > Nemorincola. The sequence continues at coordinate 88,740 of CAIVEW010000101.1, forward strand.
TAGTCGACAGGCTGCGGGAAAAGACCGGCACCCGCCCGTCCACAGGTGCAGAGCTCACGGGTGCAGTGGTTCACCTGTTCTGGAAGAATGAGTCGGCGGAAGTGTTCATCGACACGTCTGGCGACTCGCTGGCAAGGCACGGCTACCGCAAGATACCAGGCCGCGCCCCGATGCTGGAAGCCCTTGCAGCATCCGCAATACTGGCCACCCGCTGGGACAGGAAATCACCGTTCGTAAACCCGATGTGCGGCTCCGGTACGGTAGCCATAGAGGCAGCGCTGATAGCCACCAACACCCGGCCGGGTCTCTTCCGTCTGAACTATGCATTTATGCACCTCACCGGCTATGATGAAAATGTATACCTCAGCGAAATGGAGGTATTGAACAATCAGATCATTGATGTGCCCGGCCTGCGCATCATCGCCACCGATTACAGCGATATAGCCATTGCCAACGCTAAAAAGAATGCAATAGCAGCAGGTGTAGCTGACCTGATAGAATTTTCGATCTGCGACTTTGAAGCTACCGACGTGCCCGAAGGTGGCAAGGGTGTGATGTTTATGAATCCCGAATACGGCGAACGACTGGGCAATGAGCCTGAACTTGAAGCCACGTATGCCCGCATAGGCGACTTTATGAAGAAAAAGTGTGGCGGCTACTACGGCTACATTTTCACCGGCAACCTGGACCTGGCCAAAAAAATAGGCTTGAAAGCAAAACGCCGGATAGAATTCTACACCAGCATCATTGATTGCCGCATGATGGAGTTTGAGCTATATGAAGGGAGCAGGAGGGTGATGAGGATGGAGGAGAAGGAATAATAACACAAGTGTTGTTCCAACTTTCATTAGCGTTCAGGTGGCATACTATTTGACGCGGGCACGTTTTTTTTAGTGTTTTAAACTCAGCACTAAAATAAACAAGCAATGGAATTAATGGTCCGATCAGAACACGCAAACAGCCGCAGGCAATTTATAGAAAAAACCATGAAGCTCGCGATCGTCGGTGGCGTTGGCGGCTTGAGCCTTTTTTCAGGCTGCAAAGACAAAGATGACGATGATGGGCAAAAGGTGTCGCCGCCAGAAGACCTGATGCAGGAGCACGGGCTACTGAACAGGGTGCTGCTTATTTATGACAATTGCCGCCAACACCTTGCGAATAAGGAATCCTTTCAACGTCAGGCCTTGGTGGATGGGGCTGGAATCATAAGAACATTCGTGGAAGACTATCACGAAAAACAGGAAGAGAATTACCTGTTTCCGCGGTTCCGGAAAGCCAATCAGCTCACCGACCTGGTGGATACGCTGTTACAGCAGCATAATGCCGGGAGGGCGCTTACCGACAAGATATCTCAGCTTGCAAAAATAGCGGCACCTACAGACAGCGATAATCAACTACTGCTGAAGGCACTAAACGACTTCAACTACATGTACCGCCCACACGAGGCACGCGAGGATACCATTCTGTTTCCTGCTTTTAGAAAGATCGTGTCAAGGCACGAGTATGATGCATTAGGCGAAGAGTTTGAAAACAACGAACAAAAACTTTTCGGGAAGGATGGGTTCGACACCATGGTGGACAAAGTAGCGACAATCGAGAAAACGCTTGGCATCTATGAGTTGCGACAGTTCACACCGGTAGTCTGAATCGCCCTTTTCCCAAAGCTTTACCGTATTTCTATCTTTCGGGTTATCATTCCATTTTGGGTATTTATCACTGCAATATATTCGCCCGGCACGATGCCCGAAATATCGAGCACAAATCTTGCAGCATCTATTTTCTTTTTCAGTACGACTTTTCCAGACAGATCATTCAGCATAATTCCGGTCATACCCGCGCCTTCAATTGTTATGCGCTGGCTGCCGGGGTTTGGGTAGATATTAACGCCAGGCATTCGTTCTGTCACTATGTTTTTCACCATAGTCGTCACACCGGTGCGCATCGCCCGCCGTGAAAACCAGATATTCAGTGCGCCCGTTCTTACATCACCCCATACTGCACTCAGTGTATCCTGCGCCATAGCTACGTTCATAAAATCGTTGCCGGGGCCATGCAGATAAATGCTATCGTAAGGCGCTGCTGTATCTGATATTTTGAAATTGCCAGAGAAGGCAGATGAGTCAAACCACTTTATAGCGCCCCACATTTCGGTTGGCTGTTCATAGCCTGTTCCCGGCGCATTTCTGCGGTCTCTCCATGCCGTAACCAGGTCGCCGTTTTCATCAAAATTTGCCCAGGCCATATCCTGCATTTTGCCATTTCCGGCAGCGTCATCATTCACTCTTACAGGCGCACTCCAGGTAACACCACCGTCAGTTGTTTCAATTGAAAAAACATCGAGGTCGCCGAGGCGGTTTTCTATATGTACAAATGCAAAATGGCCATTGTGGGCAGGGTCGCAGATAAATTTCCCGCCAGCCTTGGCGAGGGTATCTATTGTCCCGCCACTTGCAGTAATTGTTTCGGCCGTGTTGTAACTGAAAGAATTGCCGGGACCGTTCGTTGCCATTATATACCTTGGGTATAAACTTTCTGATGGCAGATAAGCCGGGTATATACAGTGGAATCTCCCGGCTGAATCGATCGCGGGAGCCGCCATTGGCGCCTGTATCACATTGCCCACCAGGTAGCCGGTAGAATCGATATTCCGCCACGCCGACCAGGTAATGCCCGCATCATACGACTTCACAAAGTATGGCCTGTTAGGCGGCGCTACCCATGGTGCGGGTTTTGACGTCACATAAAGCATATCAACGGCCCCTTTGCTGTTTACCGCCAGCCATGGACGGTCTAGCGGGTATTTTGTGCCGTCGGCAAAGCCGCTGATCACCTGTGTTGCGCTTCCCCATGTGAGGCCGCCGTCCGTTGATTTTACAATATACACCGCCCCTGAATCGGGAGATTTCCGGGAGTCAATATAAGCGGTGTACATATTTCCTGATTGGCCGAAAGCCATCGAAACATCCGCACTAGTGTAAGTGGGCGACTGGTGCGGAATCACCGCAGGGCTACTCCATGTGGCGCCTCCATTAAAGGTGGTTACAGTTTTGATGTTCAAAGCAGATCCTGCACTTCCCATCCAGGCAACAACCAGATGCTGCGGGTTCAACGGGTCCACGGCCATGTATGGCTCGCTTTCCCATATCACACCACCGGAGATATCCTCATTGCTTTGCGCATGGCCCACATTAGAGAATAGACACAATGCAGAAGTTACGGCTAGTACAATTGCTTTCATATGTGTTTGACTTTTATAACCAAATTTAGTTTAAAATAAATTAGCTATTTGGACTACTCGTTTACGAATCAATAACTTATCGGGGCATATATCTGCCCAAAATATCTCTATTTTGTGAATTCAAAGATTGTTCAAATGAAATGGTTTGCCTTTTTGTTGGTGTTGATATCCCTGTGCGTGGATAAGGATGTCTATGCTCAAAAGAAGGGACAAGCACTCATCGATTCGTTTATTACGGAGTTAAATGCTGATCGTTATAAAAACAACGATGATACCAATAAGGTGAAGCTCCTCAGCAACCTGTCATACAACTATAGCCACGTTAATCCTGCTGAAGGCATAAAATATGGCCAGCAAGGACTGGATCTGGCAACGAAATTACAATGGGACAAAGGCGTTGCCATCACCAATAATTCTATTGGAAATAATTACCTGAGCCAGGCGGAATTCCCGAAGGCGCTGGAGTACTTCCAGGTGGCTTTGAAAACACAGGAAAAGATCGGAAACAAAAAAGCCGTATTGAATACCGCGTCAAACATCGGGCTGGCCTATGGGCAACAAGGCAACTACCCAAAGGCACTGGAATATTTCTTTATTGCGTTGAAAATGGCAGAAGAAATGGGTGACAAGAACGCTATCGCGCAAAACAACTGCAACGTTGGTAGTGTTTGTCAAATGCAGCGTGACTATTCAAAAGCGCTGGAATACTTTCAGAAAGCAACCAAGGTAAGTGAAGAAACAGGGGACAAACAATTGCTGGTAAGAGCGACCGTTAATATCGGCACCATTTATTTTTGGCAGAAAAATTACGACCGTGCGCTGGAATATGATTTTATGGGATTGAAAATGGCCGAAGACGTTGGGAACAATCCGGCGGTTGCAAAAAGCTATTCGAACATCGGAAATGTGTACACCGATCAGAAAAATTATTCGATGGCTATAACGTTCATGCTGAAAGGCCTGAAGATTGATGAGGAGCTGGGCGATAAATACGCTATGGGATTTCTGCTGAAAAATATCGGCTTTGCTTACCTCGCGATCATACATGACAGCACCACAAAAGGTCCTCAAAGTGCTTCTCTGAATGCTGGTAACAGCGAATTGGCATCAGGCCAGTACAAACCAGACGAGACGATACCTGCTGGCAAAGCAGCGAGGATAAAAAAGGCGATGGACTACTTGCGGCGTGCGCTGGAGATAGCCAAAGACATCAACCAGCTGGATATACAGATGGACTGTTACGAAGGGATATCCGAAGTGTACCAACTGAAGGGCGACCTGAAAAATGAAATTGAAAATTTCAAGAAATACAGCGCCGTTAAGGACAGTATTTTCTCAAAGGATAACACTCAGCAAATAGCAAAAATAAGTGCTGAAAATGAGTATAACCTGAGGCACCAGGCCGACAGTTTGAAAACTGTTGCAAAAGAAAAAATAACAGCCATTGAATTGCACCGCCAGCGCACCTACACGTTGTTGGGAATCGGCGGCACACTGCTGTTGCTTGGTTTCTCTTTCTTCATTGTGAAAGCGCGCCGAAAATCTGACATTGAGCGAAAGAAATCAGATGACCTGCTATTGAACATACTGCCCGCGGAAGTGGCCGCAGAGCTGAAGTCGACAGGAGTATCGGAAGCTAAATACTTTGACCGGGTTACGGTCATCTTCACTGACTTTGTAAACTTCACAAAGGCCAGCGAACTGCTCAGCCCGAAAGAACTCGTTAATGAGCTGCACACCTGCTTTAAAGCGTTTGACGACATCATCAGTAAGTACGACGTCGAAAAAATAAAAACGATCGGGGATGCTTATATGGCCGTTTCGGGGCTTCCGGTAGCTAATCCGCAACATGCAGAAAATGTGGTGAGGGCGGCTATAGATATTGTAGCCTTTATGAAGGAGCGGCAGGCGAAAATGGGAGCTAAAGCGTTCGAAGTGAGGGTGGGCATTCACAGCGGTAATGTTGTTGCTGGGATCGTAGGCGTCAAGAAATTTGCCTACGATATTTGGGGGGATACCGTGAACACGGCCGCCAGGATGGAGCAGAACAGTGAGGCCGGAAAAATAAACATTTCAGAGACGACCTATGAATTGGTAAAAGATAAATTCAATTGCCAATACCGTGGCGAGATCGAAGCCAAGAATAAGGGCCAGATGAAAATGTATTTTGTTGCTGCGGCGAGCCATTTTTCCCAATAAACATATGTCTTTGTGTCTTTTATTTTCTGCTAAAAGCGGGCCCTGACCAGTATCAGCCTGCCAATTGACCCCGGTCAGTCATCATCCCCATATTCTATTGTAACTTGCATCTAAAAATAAACGGGCCTGCATCATATCAATGTGAACTCGGTTCTCCTTTATGAACTTTAATACAAACACTGCCGACGGCAAAGTCTCGTTTGCAGAATCGGTGACTAATCATGTTTCTGCCTTGCTGGCATATTGGGATAAGAACTTGGTATGCCGTTTTGCCAACGACGCCTACTTACACTGGTTCGGAAAGTCACATGAGGAAATGATTGACAAGATGACCATGAAGGATCTGGTAGGGCCTGACATATACGAACAGAATCTCCCCTACATTTCAGGTGCGCTCGATGGTAAAGTCCAGACGTTCGAACGGGAGATACCTTTTCTGCCAGGTGAAGGCGAAGGTTCCCGGTTTACTTTGGCAAACTATTACCCCAATGTTGTAAATGGAGATGTAAAAGGTTTTTTTGTGCATGTGGCGGATATCACCAACTTAAAGCTGTTGGAAAATGAACTGATCGCTTCTAATCAAACAATAAAGGAACAAAACAAAAGGCTGTTAAGTTTTGCGAACATAGTAACACACAACTTAAAGTCGTACGCAAATAACCTAGGACTAATTCTTCAGCTGTTTATTGACGCGGATTCCGAGCAAGAGAAAAATGAAATGCTCAATTTCCTAAAGGATATATCAAGTGGTTTCAGTTCCACTATGATTCATCTTTCGGAAATAGTGGACACCCAAAACAAAGCCATTCAACTAGAGCCCGTAAGTTTGCATGACTATATAAATAAGGCAATCGGCACGCTCTTGATCGATATCAAAAGTACCGGGGCAATTATCCGTAACAATGTGGATAAAGAAATTTATGTATTGGCAAACCCGGCTTACCTGGACAGTATCATACTGAACTTTCTCACCAACTCGATGAAGTACCGGCACCCCGACCGGGATCCAATAATTGATTTAAGTGCTTCTGTTAAGCGCAAAGAAGTCGTGCTAACTATTGAAGATAACGGACTCGGAATAGATCTCGGGAAATACAGAAGTGACCTTTTTGGTATGTATAAAACCTTCCATAACAACAGTGACGCAAAAGGTGTCGGTTTATTTCTTGTAAAATCCCAGGTTGATGCTATGGGTGGTCGCATCGAAGTCGAAAGCGAAGTCGGCAAGGGAACTAAGTTCCGGGTTATCTTCAAATCCTGAATATCTCCATTTGATATTTACTTCCTACTTTTATTGCTAAAACCTGCTCTATGCGTTTCTTATTGCTGACAGCATCTGTCTTTTTTTCTGTAAACCTGTTTGCCCAGAGCGCCGGAGACTGGATCGCTCCCGAAGGGAAAATACTAAACTATCGCACCTTAAATTGGAATGACTTCCAGGGCAAAGAGGACAAGGAATTGGCAGACCGATTGGCTGAAGAGAACCTCCAGGCCCGGGCATATGTATCGCCTGCCATTTACTTTTATGCAGACAGCGGACAACGGCAGGACAACGGCAGGGTGAAATTTAAGTTCCGGATCAAATGCGCTTTTCAGAGCAGGGCCTTTGCAAGGGAGTCGACCAAGCAGGAACACTCAAATTACGTACTCATCCACGAACAGGACCACTATGACATTGCCCTGACGTATGCAAATCGCTTGCAGGCTGACCTCTCTTCGCGCGATTATAGCTCAGATAAATATTCCGAAGAAATTGACAAAATAGCCGACGACCTCCATAAGCGATATTATAAGATCCAGGAAACCTATGACGGTGAGGTAAACCCTGATGGCAGAGATGACAGAGAAAAACAGTTTTTGTGGGACATGCGCATCAAGAAATGCCTGGAGAACAATACCGAAGAATATTATTCAAGTCCGGAAAGCGCGGTTCAGACCGTTAAGGCGAATGGAACAACTGTAAAACGAATTCCCGGCGAACTTCCACTTCAGTTTGTCGTTCGCGCCAGGCCGCTATATACAGAGTTCCCACAGGAAATGACCACGAAGGTTGTGGAGACCAAAGAATGGACAGCCGAATCTTCCGTTATCGCCTTTTATACGCAGAAGTACTATGTGCAGGAAGATGGCGCCCAGGCACACGACAATTTCCGCACACTGGCATTTATGTTCATCCCCAGCGGCAAGGATACCTACAAGCGTGTATTTATTGACACCTTCATCAACGAAGGAAAGCCGGTGAGCATTGCAGCAACTTTTTTTGCTAATGCGGACAGTGACAAGGTGAAAGAGCTTGTTATCATAGCTACCTGCACACAACACGACAGGGATGCATCAGGCACATTATATATGAACAGGGTCTATGACAACATTGGCCGTTTGGTTCCCAACAGGCTTCGCCGGCTCGATGATATGACCGCAAAAATAGACGGTGGATTTGAAGGTACAAAAGCCGGCAAACCCATGAAAGCAAAGTACAAGAACGAAAAGGAGATAACAGACGCTCTGAAGAAGTTAGGGTATAATTAACCCCTGCTCAGATACAACGTCTGCTGTGTAAAACCGGGGCCAAATTTTTGGCCTCATTTTTTGCTTTTTAATTAGTGCAGTCAGGATCAATTATTATTCATTCCTTTACATCCAAATGGTAAACAATTTCTCGATAGCGGTTCATGGCGGCGCGGGCACTATACTGCGCAGCACCATGACACCTGAACTGCAGTCACAATACGAAATGGGTCTAAAGGACGCAGTCGACACGGGCTACAAAATACTGGAAGCCGGCGGCAGCAGCCTGGACGCTGTTGAGGCCGCAGTTGTGACGTTGGAAGACTTTCCGCTCTTCAATGCCGGGAAGGGCGCGGTGTTCAACAACATTGGCGGGCACGAAATGGATGCCTGCATAATGTCTGGCAAAGGTCTTGAAGCTGGTGCGGCATGCGGTGTGGGCCACATCAAAAACCCCGTAAAGCTTGCAAGGGCTATAATGGAGCGTAGTCCCCATGTGCTGCTAGGCGGAGTAGGAGCAGAGCAATTCGCGAAGCAGCAAAACCTGGTTTTTGAAGATGACGCCTATTTTTATACGGAGCAGCGATACCAGCAATGGCAAGACGCGCTGAAAGAAGACAAAATCCGACTTGACCACTCGGAGAAAAAATTTGGCACGGTTGGCGCGGTGGCTTTAGACCAACTAGGTAATCTGGCTGCAGCAACGAGCACCGGTGGAATGACCAACAAAAAATTTGGCCGTATAGGAGACAGTCCCATACCCGGAGCTGGTACTTATGCCAATAACAATACTTGCGCTGTCTCCTGCACGGGGCATGGAGAGTTATTCTTGCGTTGCGTAGTTGCCTATGATATTTCCTGCCTGATGGAGTACAAAGGACTATCGCTCAAAGAAGCCTGCGACCTGGTAGTGTATGACAAACTCGTAAAGATAGAAGGTGAAGGCGGACTGATAGCCATAGACAAGCTCGGAAATATGGAAATGCCTTTTAACAGCGATGGTATGTATCGGGCTTGCCGGAATAACATCGGAAGATATGAAGCGTTGATCTACAAATAATGGCCCTCTGAACTAAGGCTCATTCATCGCTATTTCAGCGCCCATGAACTTCCTCGTTTCCAGGTTATACATGTCTCCCTTAGACATGATGTGCACAATGATATTTTCTACAGATATAGGCATGCCAAAGTCGATGTCTGCAATATTATTGTACTCTATCTTTTTTCCATCAATAATTACCACACTGCCCGAGCCGATAGCTTTAAGCTCATGGCCTTGCGATACAATAATGCCCGTATCCTCGCCAAGCCCTATTCCTATTGCGCCGGGCTGTGCAGCCACTGCCTGGGCCAGCCTGTTGAACCTGCCACGTTGGTCAAAATGCGTGTCTATGATCACGTTCTGCAAAAGCCCCAGCCCCGTTGTAATCTTCACTTCACCCTTCAGGTTGGCAATCGCAGCGTTGCCTTCATAGATCATGGTGTTGCTCATGGCCATAGCTCCGGCACTCGTGCCCGCTATAAGGAAGTTGCCGTCCTGGTAGCGCTGTTTCAGTATATCCAGAAAGTTTGTACCGCCAAAAATAGATGACAACCGTAGCTGGTTGCCACCGGAGAACATTATGCAGTTACAAGCCTTCAGGCGCTCCGTATATTCGGGCAGGCCCACGTCCTCGCGGTTGCGGATGCGCATATGTCCTACATTCAGGCAGCCAAGTTTTTCAAAAGCATCTTTATAATTCTGTGCCACTTCATCAGGTATAGCAGAAGCTGTTGTGATGACCTCAACAGAAGGCCCGTCTGCACCAATCAGGCTGACTATGTTTTTGAGAATGCCTAATTCGAAAAAATTAAGCCTGTTTCTTTGTAAGATCCCTTTTTCAAGGTCTGTTCCTTTATCTTCTGCACCACCAACTGCTACTAAATGCCCAAGGGGATATGTCACTTGCTAATTTCGGTTTGATAAAAAATAAAACAGCAAAATTAAGGTTTTTCAGGCAAAGAGTCTCTTGATACCCACAAAAATCATTATCTTGATAAGCTAAATTTCTCCGGGATGAAAATACTTGAAATAAAGACAATGGCCGGTCCTAACTACTGGTCAGTGAACAGGCATAAACTGATTGTGATGTTATTGGACCTCGAGGATATGGAGCAAAAGCCCACAGACAAAATACCTGGCTTCCTTGAAAGGCTGTCTGCATTGATGCCCAGCTTGTATGAGCACCGCTGTTCGGAAGGTGAACCCGGCGGTTTTTTTCAGCGTGTAAAAGAAGGCACGTGGATGGGGCATGTTATTGAGCACATAGCCCTGGAGCTGCAGACACTGGCAGGTATGGATACCGGTTTTGGGCGAACCCGCGAGACCAAGGACCCCGGCGTGTACCATGTTGTATTTTCTTACCAGGAGGCAAAAGCAGGTGTATATACTGCCAGGGAGGCGGTAAAAATAGCGCAGGCGCTCGTAGATGGTCAACCTTATGATCTGGAAGCCGACATCCAGACACTTCGTGAGATACGCGAAAATGAACGGCTGGGCCCAAGTACCGGCTCCATTGTAGACGAGGCCATTAAGAGAAAGATACCTTATATCCGGTTGAACCGACATTCTCTGGTGCAGCTTGGCTATGGTATTAACCAATGCCGGGTGCAGGCTACTATCGCCAGCACCACCAGCAGCATTGCAGTGGAGATCGCCTGCGATAAAGAAGAGACCAAAAACCTCCTCGAGGCATCTGAAATACCCGTACCGCGCGGCCGCATTATATACGACGAAGAGGATCTGAAAAGCGCGATCGATAAAATAGGATACCCGATTGTAACTAAACCGGTAAATGGCAATCATGGCAAGGGCGCCACAACAAACATACGCACGTGGGAAGACGCAGTAGCTGGCCTGGCTGCTGCAAAGGTTTATGGTCGCTCCGTGATCTGCGAGAAATTTATTACCGGACGGGACTTCCGGGTGCTTGTTATCAATTACAAATTTGTAGCAGCCGCTTTACGCACACCTGCTGCAGTAACCGGCGACGGTATTCATACAATACAGCAATTAATAGATATCGTGAACAGCGATCCACGCAGGGGATACGGGCATGAGAAAGTGCTCACTGCCATAAAAGTGGATGGCTTCACGATGGACATGCTTGCGAAGAAAGAGTATACACTGGAGACCGTTTTAAAAAACAAAGAAGAACTTTGGCTGAAGCCCACCGCAAATCTCAGCACCGGTGGAACGGCCACCGATGTCACTGATTATGTGCATCCTACCAATGTGTTTATGTGCGAGCGCATAGCCCGCATCATTGGCCTTAATATTTGCGGTATCGACATCATGGCATCTGATCTTTCTACTCCGGTGAGTGATAATGGCGGCGCTGTGCTCGAAGTCAATGCCGCACCGGGTTTCCGGATGCACCTCGACCCTACAGAAGGCTTGCCGCGAAACGTTGCCGAACCGGTCATAGATATGCTCTATCCGCCGGGTTCGTCAGCCAGGATCCCCATCATTGCGGTGTCGGGCACCAATGGTAAAACAACAACCACGAGGCTCATTGCGCACATCGTAAAACAAATGGGCTATAAAGTAGGCTATACCACTACGGATGGAGTGTACATACAAAACCAAATGATGATGAAAGGAGATTGCACGGGCCCGGTTTCCGCCGAGTTTGTTTTGCGCGACCCTACAGTCAACTATGCCGTGCTGGAATGTGCGCGTGGCGGAATCCTGCGGGCTGGCCTGGGTTTTCATAACTGCGACGTGGCGGTGGTGACCAATGTAGCTGAGGACCACATGGGCCTGGGCGGTATAGACACCATAGAAAAACTGGCAAAGGTAAAAGCAGTAGCTGCCAACACCGTTTTCAAAGATGGCTACGCTATACTGAATGCGGATGATGACCTGGTCTATGAAATGCACAAAGAGCTGGATTGTAAGGTGGCCTATTTTTCCCTTAAAGAAGATAGCGTGCGTATCAAGCGGCATTGCGCAAAGGGCCGCATAGCGGCAATCTACGAAAATGGCTACGTGACCATACAAAAAGGTAACTGGAAGGTACGGGTGGAGAAGGTGACCAATATCCCGCTCACATTTTCCGGCATGGCGGAATTTAATATTGCCAATGTACTCGCTGGTGTGCTTGCCGTATACGTCCAGGATTTTAAAATAGAAGACATAAGGCTGGGCCTGCAGACGTTTGTGCCATCGCCTGCGCTCACGCCTGGCCGCATGAACCTGTTCCATTTCCGCAACTATTCGGTAATGATAGACTATGCGCACAATACACATGGCATACTGGCCATAGGCAAATATGTGAAGTCGGTTGATGCCTCTGTTAAAGTGGGCATCATAGCCGGTGTAGGCGACCGTCGCGATGAAGATATTATTTCACTGGGAGAGGCAGCCGCGAAGGTGTTTGATGAGATCATCATCCGCCAGGACAGAAACCTCAGGGGGAGAACAGAAGAAGAGATCATAGACCTGATGACGCAAGGCATACAAAACATCGATCCCGGAAAGAAGATTGTTGTGATCAAAAAGGAAAGTGAAGCCATAGACTATGCATTCCAGAATGCGGTAAAAGACAGCTTCATAGTGATCACCAGCGATGTGGTCCCGGATGCACTGGAACAAGTGAAACAATACAAAGCCAAAGAAGATGGAATGCTGATATAGCAGTGACCTACATTATACCAATCTCTTTGCGAACAAGCGCCTTTACAGTTAACGCGATTTCGTAAAAGTATCTGGCCTCCTCAATGCTGGGACTAATAAAGTCATGCGGATACCTGCCCCTTACTGCAAAATCCTCAAGGTTACTAAGGTCTACAGTTTCAAATGAATTATTAATATCCAAGCATTTTTTAAGCAAAATGTCAAGATTGTGGGTTTTAGGGAAGTCCTGTTTTTCCCAGATGAGAAAGGCTTTCAAATATTTTTCAACTACTTGTTGGCAGTGAAAGCAAGCTACATCAAGTATGATTGGCTGCACCTCAATAATCAATTGTGCAGCGATCAGATCGTGCTCAGCCTTTTCAAGCCACTGCCGCATGTATTTGATTTCGGCATCAGTCATAATTCTACTGCTTCCTTCATCGCATAATACACAATGTGACCCGCGAGTTTCCTTTTTTCATTCACCTCGCTTTTGCTTTGCAGCATCACATCAAATGGAAGATCCAATGAATATACAAGGGCCTTTCTTATTTTGTTTTCCAGGCTCATTTTTTCACAAGAATCATAAGTATCGGCGGTAACGATCAATAAATCATAATCACTCTGACTATTCTCTTGCCCTCTCGCCCTGGAGCCAAAAAGAAGCACTTGCGAGCCCGGCAAAAAGGAGTTCACGGTTGACTTAATTGCTCCTAACGTTTTCGAGGAATTCATAATACAAATATACGAAAGCCATTTAACTACGGACAAAAATCAAAAAGATTAAGAAGTAATGAAATTCCCGCGTTCTATATCGCCCGCATCTTGTTTCCTTTTGCCTCGTGCGTCACCTCGGCAAGCCCCAGCTTTTCCATCAGCGGTGGAATGTACATCCCGAAACGGCCTCGCAATCCCTTTTTCAGCCCGTACCATCCACCCACAGGGTTGCTTTCCGATCTTCCCCACGCTTCAACAGTCCCTTCTTTTGCCGGCTTCTGCTCATCTGCACTGCCAAGTTCCATCCAATCGCCATGTTTCTTCAACATGGTGTGCAGATCGCTAAGGCAACGCATGTCATAATGCAGCACCGTTTTACCTACCGTGCATACCAGTATTTCTTTACCATCCTTTTCATCCGCATGCATGGTGTATTCAGATGTACCGGGAGGCGTCAGCAACTGCATTGGCTTGTCCTTTGTTCCAATCTTGTTTTTCATGATCGCTTTTTTGATTCAGTTAAAAAATATTTCTTGATGATCCCACTAAAGTTAGCAATTCATTCTTAGGTGGCACTTCAGGCCCGCTGGCTTTCAGTTGTTCCTGGAAGTGCTTGAAAGATGGCAGTTCAAACAACACTTTTTGTTCGACGTCTGAAGTAAAAAAAGCATAGTGGGTAAACGTTTTATCGTCCGGCCCTACACAGGCGTTGTAGTTGATACCGGGGTCATTGAGTTGCTGCAGGTCATTCATCACAGCCTTGATATTTGTCTTATTCTGTTCAGCGTACTCCGCCTTTGTCGTGTAGGTAACTTTTACAATTTTCATATGGTTGTTGTTTAAAATTATTATTCGTGAGTTGATTTTGGATAATAAATTACCGTGTAGAATTCTGGATCGTTTCCGCCTCCTTTTTCAGATCCGCCGCAAATTGCTCAAACGACTGATCAAATGAAGGAATGTACTTTGCATACATCGGGAACATAAACCCGCCGATCTTTTCGGTCATTGAAAATGTGATGACGCCATTGTCTTTTTTAACTAAAGTATAAAGCCGTGTCCCCTGGCCATCTCCCCATGCCAGACGTTCGTCGGTTACGAATTCCTTTACCTCCAGTTTGAAGGTACGCTTCGGCGCGAGTGTCGATTTAAGTTTTATCTTTTGTCTCGCAGCAATATTACCTTCCACAGAGATCACAGTCGAGTTCCATCTCGGATAGTCTGATGCCGTGGTCAAAAGTTTCCAGATAATTACAGTGTCCACATGAATATCGGTCGCTACCGTTGTAGTCCTGCTGAAGGTCTTTTTTTCTGTAGTTGCTTTTCCGTTTTGTGCCATTATTTCGGTCGTTTAGGTTTTGACGATCCAGCAAAACAAAACGATAGGCAAAACGGTTATTTATTACACATATTTTTCCATAACATTTCTATTATGATCTAAATGATGCAACTGCAAATGAGCTGCGCCAGATTCAAATGGGTCTATTTCCTTTACGATCTTCATCCGCAGATCAAACAAGTGTTCCTTGTCTGCACTCCCTGCTTCCCTCGCCATTTCGATCTTCACTACCTCTTCCTGGAATTTCTGTTTTGGGTTAAATATGCCGTTGAGCTCAGAACATTGGTGGCAAACACCTTCTTTGTTGATCAGTGCGCATCTATTGTCAAAAACATTAGTCATTTTGGCCCTGCCGGTATGCAGGTAGTATTTAACCATCGCCTCCGAAGTGTCAATTATCGTTGCGATCTCATTCACTTTAAACTCATAGACTTCTTTAAGGAACAAACACAACTGCTGCTCCAATGGCAATGATTTAGAAATGCAGGTGAAGCAGAAAGTGATATGCTCCTTTATCTCAAACGCGCCTTGTGTAGAAGTCGCGCTAATGTGTATTGCTTCCCGGAAGAATTCCTGGTTGCCCATAGCTTCCTCCCTGCAGATATCAGTCACGTTTTCCACCCATCGCTTTTGTGCCCGCAAATTATCCTTGGCGAGGTTAGATGCTATCGTAAACAGCCAGGTTTTTAATGATGATTCGCCCCTGAAAGTATGCAGCTTTTCCGACGCGCGTATGTAAGTGTCCTGTACAATGTCTTCCGCATCGTGCATGCTGGCAGTAATCCGCAAAAGGTAAGATTTCAGCTTTCCCGATACTCCTTTAAATTCTTCGTTGAACAGTTCTATAGTCATTGCACCGCCAAATTAGTTTGATGAAGATCAGGAAAGGCTCCATAATGGTTTTGTCTTCAACACCTTTTTATACACAACACAACTGTCAGAATGCGCGCCGGGCAATATTCCTATGCTCATCAGGAATTCGTTTACAATTTCGCCTCCGGTAAAACGAAAGGTTTTTTTAAACAGCTTCACCCACTCATCCTTTGTCTTCGGGTGATGGAGCTCCAGCCATTTCGCAAATGATCCATATTTCTTTTGCAGGGCCACTATCGTTTTTGCATTTTCTATCGCGGCATTTACCTTCAACCTGTTGCGGATAATGCCGGCATCGGCCAACAATCGCGCTACATCGGTCTCCTTATAAGCCGCAACCTTTTTGATATTGAAGTTGTCATAGGCTTTCCTGAAGGTGGCCTCCTTCTTCAATATCGTCTCCCAGCTTAGTCCCGCTTGGTTGATTTCAAGGATGAGCCGACAAAACAATTCATTATCATCATGGATCGGGAAGCCATATTGATGATCGTGGTAAGCCTTATGGATAGCCTTCTTTTCTTCGGCCATGTTTTCTAATGCGCTACAGTATGACATGCTAAATCCAGATTGTCGCTAAAGTTACATATAGATGAGCTGTCATTAATATATCTGCAATAATTTTCGGTGATTTTTCGGAAAATATTTGATGCTTCAGCAATAAAAAAAAGAGCAAGCGACGCCTGCTCCTTTACAATCAAACTAACCGATTTTCTCCCGATGCGAGATGCTACTCAGTCTTCACTTCGGTGGTTGTGGTCCTGGTCACTTTGCTCTTACTCGCAGAACTCCGTGAAGCAACGATCGCAACAATGATCAATAGTAACGCCACGCCGCCCACTACCCAAACCGTAGGATTATTCATCCAGGCTGGTGCATCAGCGGCAGTTGACGTCGTAGTATGTGTTTCCGTTGTTTTTGTCTGGGAAGCGTCGGTAGCATCCTGCGCGAATGCATATACGCCTGACATCAGGCAAAGAAATAACAGGAAGCATTTCGAAGCGGCACTCATAATTGTCTTTTTCATAAAGTTGGTTTGTGTTTCTTGCTATATCGTAAAAATGATGCCACTGGATGTAATCCACACATACAGCGCTATAGAAATGATGCCCACCGCTGGCACCATTTTTACTAAGTACCACCAATTAAAATATCACTGAAGTGAATCTAAAATGCCCGAAGGACCATCGATAGTAATACTAAAGGAAGAAGTTCAGCCTTTTAAAGGCATGAAAGTACTTCACGTAAGCGGTAATAGCAAAGTCGGTATTGAACGTATCGCCGGGCAGAAGGTTATTGATTTCAGAAGCTTCGGAAAACAGTTTCTTATCTGCTTTAAAAAGTTTACTGTCAGGATACATCTTATGCTGTATGGTAGTTACCGCATTAATGAAGAGAAAGAGGCCTCTCCGCGGCTGAGCCTTAGATTTAAAAATGGCTACCTCAATTTTTACGCCTGTTCTGTAAAAATAATAGACGAAGACCTGGATGAGGTGTATGATTGGTCTACTGATGTCATGTCCGACCTGTGGGACCCGAAAGCAGCATTAAATAAACTAAGGGCAGATCCCGAAATGTTGGCCTGCGATGCCTTGCAGAACCAGCAAATATTTGCCGGCGTAGGCAACATAATAAAAAATGAAGTGTTGTTCCGGGTGAAGATACATCCGCTGAGCAAGATTGGCGCCATACCACTCAAACAACTGAGATTGCTGATAAAGGAGGCACATCACTATTGTTTTCAGTTTCTCGAATGGAAAAAGAAGTTCGAACTAAAAAAGCACTGGCTGGCACATACAAAGAAAGTCTGTCCGCGCGACCATGTGCGCTATTCGTTTGGATATCTCGGTAACACGAATCGCAGGTCCTTCTATTGCGATATCTGCCAGGTATTGTATACGTGATGGCGTGGGCGCGGTTTTTTATTGATCTGGGTATGGAAGATGCGAGGCAAATAACCTTAAAGACAAGCAAACTAAGACGGCTATCAGCCGACCACGAGCAAACTGCGGCGGCAGTAAATTTAAGATATGTGCATGCCGATGATGCAGGTATTCTGCGCATGGGTACCGCCGGCAATTTTTCCTACGCCCTTGGCGGCAAAGAAATAGCCGATGAGACAATTTTAGCGCGAATAGAAGCGCTGGTTATTCCGCCGGCCTGGACAAATGTATGGATCTGCAAAATTCCCAACGGGCATCTGCAAGCCACCGGCTTTGACACAAAAAACCGAAAACAATACCGCTACCACCCTCTATGGAATGCGTCGCGTAACCTCACCAAGTTCGCTCACATGCTTGACTTCGGAGAAGCGTTGCCGGCTATAAAGCGGCGTCTGCAGAAAGACATGTCGTTACCGGGCCTGCCTTTAAACAAGGTCCTGGCAACGATTGTCTCCCTTATGCAGTAAACCTGTATCCGTATCGGCAGCAACGAATATGAAAAACTGTATGGCTCCTTTGGCCTCACAACACTGAAAGACAAACACGTGAAGATAGATGGCAGCCACCTGAAGTTCTCCTTTAAAGGCAAAAAGGGTGTCTATCATAACATTGAACTGCACAGCAAACGGCTGGCCCACATAGTGAAACAATGCCGCGATATACCCGGCCAAGAACTATTTCAATATTTTGATGCAGACGGAGAGCGAAGGCCCATTGACTCCGGAATGGTCAATGATTATATCAAAGAAATATCCAGTGCACATTTTACCTCAAAGGACTTTCGTACATGGGCTGGCACTGCTTATGCCTTCGAAGCTTTTCACGACCTGGGATGCTGTGAAACGGAGGCAGAGACAAAAAAGAAGGTTGTTGAAGCCCTTGATATAGTGGCCGGCCGACTGGGCAACACGCGGACGGTGTGCAGGAAATACTATGTTCATCCCGCGATAATAGATCACTACTCAAATAGGACTATCGAAAAATACTTCGACGCACTTGAGAAGGCAGAGAAAACTGACAACCTTGATCTTAGTGCCGGTGAACGGGTATTGATGCAGATATTACGAGATATGAAATCGGTAGTTATCTGTGCATGACCACACTTTCCGACGTCGCAATATTTCTGAATCGCGAACGTGAAAATTGCACCGATCAAATTAGTCCACCACTGTCCTCACGGTGGCATAGGCCAGGCCATTACTCATTTTTACCAGGTATATCCCTGGGGCGAGATTTAGCCCTTTGATCGGATAGGTAGCTTTACTGCTGAATAAGTCCATTTCTTTTTGGAAAACCTCGCGGCCAAGCATATCATATATGCCGAGGTGGTATTTGCCGCTGGTGCCTGCCTCGCAGGAAAGAGTGATCTGCGAAGAGTTGCTTGCTCCTACTATATCAAGAGATAGCTCGCTCTTATTAAGCTGCGGCACATTGGCAGGAAAGGTTGTAGTGAACACATTGTCAATGAACCACGTACTGCCGCTGGTATTGTCAGCGGTATAGCGGAAGGCGATGTACAATGGAACAGAAGATTTAAATAGTGTCAGATCTGCAACATGGGTAACCCATTCTGTCGAATCGTCGTTGCTGAATGTCGGGCTCAATTCTGTGGTACGGTCTGCAAATAACGTGCTGCCGGTTGAATCTAAAACGGTATCAGAAGACGAAATAATAAAAGACAACCGGCCAGCGAGGTTAATATTGGAGGTCTTAGTATCAAAGTGCAGGTAAATATTTCCAGGATACCCCGAAAGGTTGAGCGCCGGAGAAACAAGAAATGCGGTATCTGTATGATAAGCTGCCGGCGTGCCCCATACGCTGGTGCACGCTATACCGTTACTGCCCCACCTTCCATCGCCCGGGGCGCAGTTCCATTGGCCGCTGGGTATGGTCGCAGAAATAGGATTGTAGAAAGTCCAGCCCACCGGGAAACCAGCGGCGGAGGCGCATGACGCATTATAATCTTCTGATAGAAAAGTTGCTTGCGCGTTTGCACCAATGGCATATATGGTCAGTAGAATGAAGGGTATGAGTTTTTTCATAGTATGATCAATTGTTTGAAAAACCGGATAACAAAATAACTAAACAATCACCTCACATCAGGGCAGCAACACAAATTTTTCAATAATCAAATAATTAAAA
>CAIVEW010000102.1 GCA_903905065.1 uncultured Bacteroidota bacterium
ACGTGGTCGGGCTCTTTTTAATAATATCTATTTACAATATATCGTAAATTTTATGCTTCTTCAGTGCTGCTTGTTTCAACGTCTGCGTCAGCTTCAGTTTCTGCGGCTGCTGCTTCGGCTAAACCTGCTGTAGCTGCATTTTTTTCTTCAACACGACGAACTGAATCGTTAATGGTAGACTGACGTTTTTCAGCTTTGTGCTTACGGTGAGTTTCCTCACGTTTTGCAACCAGCTCTTCGTGCTCGCCATTCCATTTTTCGAATTTTTCCATTGCAGTCTTCTCATCGAAAAGACCAAGGGAAATACCACGCATCAGATGTTTCAGGTACAATACACCCTTGAAAGACATGATCCGGCGGCAGGTATTAGTAGGCTGTGCGCCTTTCTGTAACCAATGCAATGACCTTTCGCGGTTGATGCGAACAGTAGCCGGTACGCTCAATGGATTGTAGGTACCTAATTTTTCGATGAATTTACCGTCACGTGGTGCTGTTGTATTAGCCACTACGATGAAGTAGAACGGGCGCTTTTTAGAGCCGTGTCTTTGGAGACGAATTTTTACCGCCATAATAGAAATTATTTGCGTTTAACAATAAATTTTTGGACTGCAAATGTAAGTGATAAATTTCAATTTCCCAAGTACCCCAAAACAATTCCGCAGTATCGCAAAAATAAACCTCAAAGCCAGTACCAGCGCCGCAAAATGTTTTTTTTCACAAAGACTTAGCATATCAGCATGGTATTTCACTGCCTATATTTTATAGATTTGGTGCAATTAATTTATACCATATGATACAAAATCACGAAATAGACTACAAAATAATAGGGGCAGAAATGCAATATGTGGAGATAGAGTTGGACCCCAACGAAACTGCTATGGCAGAGGCCGGCAGCTTTATGATGATGGAAGACGGAATAATGATGGAAACCGTCTTCGGCGATGGTAGCACCCAGCAGAATACAGGCATCTTTGGCAAACTGATGAACGCCGGTAAGCGAATGCTGGTGGGTCAAAGCCTTTTTATGACGGCCTTTACTAATGTGGGAGCTGGAAAGAAGAAAGTTTCCTTTGCTGCACCCTACCCCGGTAAGATCATTCCGCTGAACCTGGCTCAACTGGGTGGCCGGGCCATATGCCAGAAAGATGCATTCCTCTGTGCCGCCAAAGGTGTTTCTATTGGTATCGAATTCCAGAAAAAGCTGGGTACTGGCCTCTTCGGTGGTGAAGGTTTCATTATGGAAAAACTGGAAGGTGATGGAATGTGTTTTGTACATGCGGGCGGCCATGTTACCGAAAAACAATTACAACCCGGAGAACTGATAAAGATAGATACCGGCTGCATAGTGGGCTTTACAGGTGCAGTGCAATATGATATAGAATACGTTGGTGGCATCAGGAATGCTGTGTTTGGTGGCGATGGTGTGTTCTTTGCTACCCTGCGTGGCCCGGGCACTGTCTGGATACAGACCCTGCCTATCAGCCGACTGGCCAGCCGCATCCTTGCCTATAGCCACAGCCAGAAAGAAGAAGGGAGCATACTGGGTGGTCTCGGCAATATGATAGACGGAGATAATTGGTAGTTTGGGTGGTTTTCTGGAATTAGGAATTGGGGTGTTGGCAATCATCCTTGTGTCCTAATTCCAAATTCCCAATTACTAATTACTATAAATAACCACATAAGCCTCTCTACAAGTCACTGGGTTTTCACGTTTGTGGGATACTAGCTTTAGTGTCTCTTTATGTTTGGACTGGAAGCTGGCCTCCAGGTACATGGGATTAATATCAAACCCTGAAACCTTGAAGGCGGTCTGCCTTACAAGGCCTGTTGTATTTTTACCGTCTGTCAGTTCTGCGGTAAGGTAGCAGGCTTCTGTGCCTGCAAAATTGAAAACCTCCAGCATGTATACCTTGGCATAATAGGTCTTCCCGGCCTCTTCTTCAAAACTGATATCCTTGTCCTCACAGCCGGCTTTATAGCTGCTCACTATTTTGTATCCATGGCTTTGCAGATCTTTAAGCATAGAGTCGCAAGTGGTATAGAAAGCTGAAAGCAATTCGCCACTTTCTCTTGTTATCAGGGCCCTCGTTACTGTATATTTCTGCGGTCTTTCATTTTTATGTTCGCTGGCGTAGATGTCAACCGTTGTTCCTTCATCTCCTTTTATCATAAAAAGAATATCGTTATTAGGTCGGTTCTCGCAACTCTGCCCGCTCACCCCTTTTATGAACATACCCTTTTTCAAACCCGCTTTCTCCGCTGGCGAATTTGGAACAAAACCCTCTATCCTCGGGTATACCAGGCCAGCTGTAGTGTCAATAGCAAAGGTCATCCCTATGCCACAGAATACCTGGGCCTGTGAGTATGAACTACAACAAATAAAAACCAGGCAGGCAAAAAGTCTATTTCTCAATCTGTATCTTTTTAGTAACAATACCCAGCCCATTGGCCGAGATCTTACAAATATACATGCCTGCTGCCAATGAAGCTGTAGAGATAGTAGTGTTATTGTTTATTAACCGCTGCGAGTACACCATTTGTCCCAACATATTGAATAGTTGCATGCTTGCATTTTTATTTAAGTCGCCGGGAAAGTTGAGGGTGAATTCATCATGTGCGGGGTTGGGAAGGATAAAGAATTCGCGTGTATATTCAACTGAATTTGTATAGACTGTTGTTTGCGTATGAGGCAAGTATTTGGCAACAAATAGGTCTTCAGGAAATGGCGAAAACACGGTATCTACTGGCAAAACAAAATTCCCAATTGTGGCGGTAAAAGTCGAAATGTAATCGCCAACAATGTATATTTTCCCTGCATTGTCAACTGCAATGGAATTCGCGTCATCACCGCCGCTCCCTAATAAAGATGCCTCTAAAAATGTCCCACCAGAATCCCAAGCTGCAAAAAACATAGGGTCGACACCACTAGGCAAAGAAAAATTATGCCCATCTATATTCCTTATTTGCCCAGCCAAACCGGGATAAACCTCCTGACCGGAAACCCAAATATTCCCTTTGGGATCTAATGTCATAGAATACGCAGTAACTGTGTCAGCAATTACCTTTGACCAAAGCATATTACCCACGGAGCTGTACTTAGCCAGGAAGGATGCTCCGTAAACGCCATTGCTATAATAACTACTTCCATTAATATTTATGCTGTCAGCAAAATATCCGACGACATAAGCATTGTCGTACTTGTCTACTGCAATAGCACCTTCATATGGAGTGATTG
>CAIVEW010000103.1 GCA_903905065.1 uncultured Bacteroidota bacterium
GCAGGAATTTTAACTGTGCTACAGTCAGCGGGAACTAATACACCTGGTTTTGAATCCACATTAAAGCGCATCAAGCGCGTGTCATCACCGTAAAATATCTCCCGTCGCGGATCCCGCTTTTCTATAGCTTTTAATCTTGTAGCCAAGAACGGATTCTCATTCGTCACAGTTGTAATAACCTTTTTGCCACCGAATGAGAAATTATAAAACTGCTTCTTCCTGCTATCCGATACAATAGTAACACCCTTAACCTTATGCTCTTTGCCATTGCAAACAATAGCTAACTTGTATTGACCCGGCTGCAAGACAGCAGTATAATACAGCCCATCGGCATCAGTCTCATAGGCTGTCACCCTATCGCCATAAGTCAGTTTCACGACCGCATAGGATACCGGATTATTATTTTCATCCGTTATCTTTCCTGCCAAAACGTTATTTTGCGCTATCGAAATGCTGCCGGTGAATAACAATGCCACCAGTAACAACCACGAATAGACTTTGCTCATAACCATACAATTTTAATAAAGATAATTAAAAAACGATACTATATATGCTCGAAAACATTCTGAAAGCTGCAAACAGTTATGCAGCGGGCTTAAAACAGGTACAGCAAAGGCGCGATAGCTGGCTGAAAAAATACATAGAGCTCAAAGATCACCTGACCGAAATAGCCACGTACTTAAACACCAATGCCGAATATAAGCAGGGCTTTTTCGTAGATGTGCTGCACGCGTTCAACGAAGAAATGAATGGCACCAGCGCCAGTATGCCATCCATCACTTTTCGCTCCGGTGAAATGCCGATGCTGGTAACATTCAGGAACAGCATGGGAGAGAAAAAGGGCTATGTGGAAAAAGGGTTTCACATCACCTTCAATCCCACCATTACCGGCCAGATACTTGTATTACTATCACCGCACCAGAGTGAGCTGGACAAGAACCCGCCGCAGTACGCCACCCTGGCCATTATAGACGAGCCTGCGCAGCTAACCAATGATATCACCGACCAGATACTGGCGAAAGGAATAGAGAGCGCATTCTACAGCAGCTTCACCGGCATGAGTATGAATGTGGAAGAGAATGAAGATGTCCCGCAAACACCCGTGGCACATAACCCAATAGGCTTTAAACTCCATGATACAACAGAGAAGGTTAAATAGATTATACCCCGCCCTGCTGGGGTTAATGATGATCGCTGCCTGTAATAATGCACCGAAGACAGCAGATAATAACACTGCAGCGGCAGACAGCACGACTATAGACATACCCAGGGTGATCAGCTACGACATCATCAATGAGTACCCGCACGATCCTACCTCGTTTACCGAAGGGCTGGAATATAAAGACGGAGTACTGTATGAAAGCGTTGGTAATTACGGTAAGTCAGACATACGTAAGGTCGACCTGAAAACAGGAAAAGAGCTATTGACACATAAGATGGACGACCGTTATTTTGGTGAAGGACTGACCTTACTTAGCGGCAAGCTCTACCAGCTGACCTATAAAGAAGGCAAAGGCTTTGTCTACGATCCGGCAACACTGAAAGAA
>CAIVEW010000104.1 GCA_903905065.1 uncultured Bacteroidota bacterium
ATGCCCGCACCAAACAAATGGGCGAGGCCATATGCCGCGATTTCTCGGTGATGAATAAACGTTTTCAATCTACCCTACTCCGTTATTTTAACCCGGTTGGTGCACACCCATCTGCATTGATAGGCGAACTACAGGAAATGCCGGAGAACCTGGTACCTGTAATCACACAAACTGCCATCGGAAAAAGAAAAGAGATGAGCATCTTCGGCAGCGACTACCCTACCCGCGATGGTTCCTGCGTGCGCGACTATATCCATGTTATGGATATAGCCAATGCTCATACAAAAGCACTGCAATACCTGATAAAAGGAAAGAATAAAGCCAATTGCGAGATTTTCAATCTTGGTTCAGGCAATGGAGTAACCGTATTGGAGCTCATTGCTGCATTCGAAAAAGTATCGGGCACCAAACTCAATTACAAAGTTGCCCCACGCAGGGATGGTGATGTTGTAGCCGTATATGCTAATAACACCAAAGCCGAAACCAGGCTGGGCTGGCAGGCTAAATACGATCTGGAGCAAATGATTGATACCGCATGGAAATGGGAAGTGGCCCTCAAAAATGAATCAGAAAAAGTAAAACTCAACTAAGGGAATTCGTTAGTTAGCAGTTGACAATTTGCAGTTGACGATATTAACTGCAAATTGTCAACTAAAAAATTGCTAACTAAACTATGGCACTTCTACCACGTTCAGAATCTGGTTCAGTATATGTTCGCTGGTTACATTCTCCGCTTCTGCCTCATAAGTAATACCAATACGGTGACGCATCACATCATGACATACTGCACGTATATCTTCAGGTATCACATAGCCACGGCGTTTGATGAAGGCATATGCCTTTGCAGCCAATGCCAGGCTTATGCTGGCACGCGGCGATGCACCATAGCTTATCAATGGCTTCAGGTTAGGTAATTTATATTCTTCAGGGAAACGCGTAGCAAAAACGATATCCAGTATATACTGTTCTATCTTTTCGTCCATATACACCTCACGTACCAGGGTACGCGCACGAAGGATATCTTCGGTTCGCACTACCGGGTTTATCTTCTGCATCCCCTGCGGATTCAGGTTAAACCTGATAATGTTGCGCTCTTCTTCCTTTTTAGGATAAGTGATAATGATCTTCAGCATAAAACGATCCACCTGGGCTTCAGGTAGCTCGTAGGTTCCTTCCTGCTCTATCGGGTTTTGCGTAGCCAATACAAGGAAAGGTTCTTCCAATTTATAAGTATGGTCGCCTATCGTCACCTGACGCTCCTGCATGGCTTCCAGCAATGCGCTTTGAACTTTTGCCGGGGCGCGGTTTATTTCGTCCGCCAATATGAAGTTGGCGAATATAGGGCCTTTTCGCACTGCAAATTCGTGTGCCTGCGGGTTATAGACCATGGTACCCAGTACGTCGGCGGGTAAGAGATCCGGGGTGAACTGGATACGCGCAAAGCGGCCGTGAATGGCAGATGCCAGTGACTTGATAGCCAAAGTTTTTGCAAGACCCGGAACACCTTCCAGTAAAATGTGACCATTTGCCAGCAATCCTATCAGCAGCCTTTCAACCATATGTTTCTGGCCTACTACAACCTTATTCAGTTCCATAGTAAGCAGATCGATAAAGGCACTTTGCTGGTGTATGCGCTCATTCAGCGCGCGTATATCAACAGATGAGGTAGATGATGGTATTTCCATAATGCTAATTATAAATTCTATTCTCCCAAAAGTAAAAGTTTAATACTAAAAATAATTAGGAATAA
>CAIVEW010000105.1 GCA_903905065.1 uncultured Bacteroidota bacterium
ATAAGTAGTATTAGGTGTCCAGTTTCCGAAAGTTTCCCATTTGCGGTCGCCAAGATCGAAGGTTAGGAACCAATGCTCATTGAAATAACGGGTAATGCGTAAAGAATAATCGTGTACAACATTAGTACTGGTGCCCTGGTAGCCAATAGCCGGTCCTAATGGACGGGTAATAACACTCAGTCCGCCGTTAACGCCAACTTCCCAGTTATACTCAGGTGGCATATTCTGCGCAAGCAGGCCGCCCTCCAGAGCTACAAAAGCCACGACCGTGAGTAACAATGCCCTCATATTATAAACGAATTTTAGAAATAAGAGTCAAATCTAAGTAAATAAAGCTAAAACCCCAAACACACCCCTGTCCCCTAAAGGGGAACTAAGTATTTAGCTTTAAATTTAATTGTCAACGGCTGCAAATAATTTGGCACCATTGTTTTCTTTAGGTTTCGCAACTTAGGAAAGTTGAATGTTGAAGCAAAGCCGGAAAATATGTTCACAAGCACCCCCCTTTAGGGGGCGGGGGTTACTCCTCCTCAAAATTCATATTCAGCATACTGCCGAGTATATCGCCAAACGAGTAGCCGCCTCTTTCCACGCCCTTTTTGCTGATGAGTGAAAATTCGGCGAGGCCATGCAGCAGGAATTCCATCAGCAGGCCAGCTTGTGTTTCGTCTGCAGCAGGGTAAAACTGTTTTACCGCGGCATACAGGCCATCTACCTGGTATAGATGCGCCATGTAGGCCGCATCACTTTCGTCCTGCAGTATCACCAGGTCATTGCCTTTACCAAACCAGTCAATAATTGGCTGGTACGGGCTTGGCTTGGCTTTGGCGCCCTGAGGGCCTCTTTCCTTTTTGAACGATTGCGGATCAGGGAAGTAATTGGTGAAGGATGCCCGTATGGCCAGCCCCAGCAGGCGGTAAGCCACATTAAGCGGCCCTTCCTGCTCGCCTTCGTATACCAGCTCTATCTTGCCCGTAATGGACGGCACCACGCCGATAAAGTCTGCAATGCGCACCATGGTATGTTTTAGGCCGGAATTGAGCGCCCGCAGCTCGGCAGTGCTCACCAGGTTCTCGTAGGCCGATATGGTGAGTCTCGCGGATACACCGCTTTTCTGATCCACAAATTCACTCTTACGGGCTTCCATAGCCAGTTGCTCTATGAGCATGGAGCACATATCTGGCACCGTAACTATGTTCAACTGGTCAGGCAGCAAATGTGCCTCCTGCTCGGTTATAGCCCGTGATATTTCGATCGTTTTGGGGTAGTGGGTTATGATCTGGCTCTCTATACGGTCTTTGAGCGGGGTTACTATGCTGCCACGGTTGGTATAGTCTTCGGGGTTGGCTGTGAAAATGAACAGAATATCCAGCGGTAAGCGCAGTTTGAATCCGCGTATCTGTATATCTCCTTCCTGCAGAATATTGAACAAAGATACCTGTATGCGCGCCTGGAGGTCAGGCAGCTCATTGATCACAAATATACCCCTGTGCGAGCGGGGGATGATGCCATAGTGCAGCGCCTGCTCATCAGCAAAGCTGAGACGCATATTGGCGGCTTTTATGGGGTCTATATCGCCCACCAGGTCTGCTACGGACACATCCGGCGTTGCCAGCTTTTCGCCGTAGCGCGCACTGCGGTGCAGCCACGATATGGGCGTGGCATCACCTTTCTCCGCCAGCAATTGCCGGGCGTATAACGACACCGGCTCAAAGGGGTCATCGTTTATTTCACTGCCGGTAATGACCGGTATCCATTCATCGAGCAAGTTCACCATTTCGCGTGCCATACGGGTCTTGGCCTGCCCGCGCAGCCCCAGGAACAGTATGTTATGCCTGGATAGCAGCGCCCGTTCTACATCAGGTATCACGGTATGTTCATAGCCGAGTATGGTATTGAACGGGCTTTGCTTTTTCTGTATCAGTTGAATAAGGTTGCCACGCACCTCATCTTTTATCTTCTTAGGAGCATATCCCGCTTTTTTCAGCTCGCTAAAATTCTTTATTTCCGGTTGTGTCATAATTGCTTTGCAATATTCGCTTTAATAAAATTATCAGCTCAATAATATATTGTTATCGGCCTATTTTCAATTGACCTCCGGCCGTCACTATTTATAAACGCAATACCAAACGCTAAACGACGTGCCTTTTCGAATCCGCAAATTTTCAAATTATTAAGTGCATTGCCGAATTAGCTAGTTGTCAAATTGTCGAATTAGTTCCCATCATTCCCACGATCATCGTTCATCTTCCTTTCTTTTTCCTTTCTTATCTCTTCCGGCGATTTTTCAGGCGCTGTATCCTGGTTAGCCGCACCAGATGTTCCTTTTTCCAGTATCCTTTCCAGTTGCTCCATTTTCCGCTCGGGCAGGTCTGCCTGCTTCAGCACCACGTCATACCCTGTGTTATTGTCGTTATTGAGCCAGGAGCCCGTATAGGTGCGGTCTTTGAGCACCAGCTCCAGCGTGCCCACCGGCGGGTCATCTTCCATCAGCCATTTACCGTCGGCCAGGGTTATATCCAGGCGCACATAATTTTTCTGGTCGCCAAATTTATACAGCCCGTCGTAGAAGGCTACCTTACCGGTATGCAGGTCTTTCATATACCGCACATACAGGCTCACGGGTATTTCGTTGTCAAACTTGCCTTCGTAGTATTTTCTTTCCACCACCTCCTTGCGCACCTTGGTGCCATCTTCATCGGCAGCCGCGCTTAAAGAATCCAGGTTTAGATTGCTCGAGTCTGTTTTCGGCGTATCAATTATCGGATGTTTAGCCAGCCACTCGAAGTACCGGTTTTCCCTTTCTTCCTTCGCCAGGTACTGGTCTATAGTAGATGCTTCCAGCACATTTACCACCTGGCCGCCAAAATACAATCCCTGTATTTTTTGTATTTCCTTAATAGTAATGCAAAATTCGCCCCTGCCGGCCACGTCTTTTACGAACAAGTAGCCCTTCAGCCTGTCGGGCACTATTTTGTCAAAACCCACGAGATCCCGTGTGAGGCTTTCCTGTTGCAGCTCATAACGGGCGATTACGATACCCTTCCAGTTGATACCGGAGTCTTCCCCCTTCGCTAATACATGGCAGAATCCGCCCATTATCTGGTGGTTATAAAATGGGTCAAAGTCTATAAGTGACTGGGGATGATTCTTTAAATTGCTCAGCTGCTTTTCGGCCTCCGGCGAGTGGTCTGAATTATGATTGACCATGCGCCACAACGTATCGAACGGGGGAAAAAGGTAGTAGTAGCTGGCCGTATCCTTGTGTCGCAGGCAACTCACGATACTGTTCATCAATTCCACCTCTGTTTTCGGCTCGCCCCTGTGCCTGTGTTTTTTGCCCGACGCACTGAAAAACCCGGCAAGCAGCAAACAAGTGAAAACAAAACCAACAAAATACCTCATTCAAAATAATTAGGAACCAATAA
The DNA here is from genome assembly GCA_903905065.1 of uncultured Bacteroidota bacterium. Classification (GTDB taxonomy): domain Bacteria; phylum Bacteroidota; class Bacteroidia; order Chitinophagales; family Chitinophagaceae; genus Nemorincola. The sequence continues at coordinate 3,429 of CAIVEW010000105.1, forward strand.
AGTTAGGGTTTTTAGCTTAAAGGTTACCGTTTTACGAACTTCTGAACGTAACTCCCATTGACTTTAACAAAGTATACGCCGGCAGCCAACTCTGTTACATTTACTTGCACATTTGAGGAATTGAATTGATTACTGTAGATGGTTTGACCTAAGAGATTAAAAATGGAAACCGTGGCTATGTTATCGGGAGAAGAAAGGGTTAATTCTGATGATGTGGGGTTGGGTGAGATCATGATTTCGCCCCCCTTGTTAACCTTTGAGACAAGCCCTCCAGAAAAACATCCAGGATCCTCAATTCTTATTGAATCTATCATCCAGCCCGAGAGCGAATCAATTGTGGAGTCACTTACAAAATGGAACCTGAAATAGATAGGCACACCATCGCCATAATTATCTTCTCGGATACAACTAGTAACGGTTGTTCTAAACGCCCAACAGTTAATAAATTGAACTCGTGATAATTGTTCACCATTGCTATTACCCATGAACGCAGGTTCTCCAGAAATAAGCGTATCAGTTGACGAGTAGAATTTTTGAGCTACAATTTGATTACAGTTTGCAATATTCATCCAGGAAACTCCAGTATCGGTAGAGTACTCAATATATCCGCCAGCGTGCATACTATCTGTCTGATATTTGTGCCAAATGTCAAGTATGAAATTTGGCAGAATGTGATCCATTCTTAGTGTAAAAAAGTCATTAGCATTACGTGAATAATGGTTAACTGTGTCCGTCATAATTCCACGACACGCTGTAAAGCTATTTGAAAATACTGGTTTATGTGTGTTGCCAATTTGCCACAAAACAGCAGACGATGTATCAATTACGATTTGGGTCGTTGGACAACACCAAGTCCCGTTTGGGAGGTAATGGATTAACGAATCGTTGTTTGAAAAAGTGAAAGTGGTACTATCCAAATCATATCCGCTGGGGTAAGTTATCTGCCCATTCGAAAATAATGGCAGCGAAAGCAAAACGAGTAATATCTTTTTCATAGGGCCGATGTTATATAGTAAAGATAACTATTTTATCTGCTATTGCTAAAGAAGCAGCCTCAAAATATATTGGCCCGGCAATAACAAAGAAAAATTCCCGTTTTGGAAATAAATACATTTGCACGTGAAAAAAATCATCGCAGTAGCCCTCCTGATCATTTGCTGCCAAAGCAGCCTATTTGCCCAAAGCAAAAACAATTTATACGCAGACCTTACTATAAATAATCTGGGCACTTCTGTGACCTATGACCGCAGAATAGTGAAGCATTTTGATATGGGCATAGGTTTCTCAGTGAACGATTTTAATTCAGATCAGTACCACAATATTAAGTTTGCCACATTCCTCGATTTCCGCCCATACCGCGTGGTAAGACGAAACCTGTTTTTCGGGATAGCAGATATTGGAATGATGTTTTACGGCGGGCGGATACCACAGCCTGATAAAGCCTCGCTTAATCCCAACAGCCTGTACGTCGGTTTAGGTCTTGGATACGGTGTCCGGATCAACAAGCGGGGTATGGGGCCATACATATCACTATCCATGGACGGCTCCACGACACACCAGATCACGCACAACGCGTCTTTAGCGCCACAGGCAAGGGATTACATTGTATTTGATGCGGAATTAGTGCTCGCGGTCGGCTTTAAATTCTAAATGGAAATTATGTATCGTAAATAATAACAAATGCCCCTTCAAATAGGGGCATTGTCAAATTGTCGAATCGGCACATTTTCAAACCTGCCTGCCGGTAGGAAGGTTAAACCACCATTTCCTTCACATCATCCGCAATAGTCAATCTACCAGCGGTCTTCGCTTTTATTTCGTCAATGGTCACGCCGGGTGCATATTCTATACACCTGAAACCATCGGGTGTAATATCAAAAACGCCGAGGTCGGTTACCACTTTTTTCACACAGCCTACGCCGGTGAGGGGTAGTGAGCATTTTGGCAGCAGTTTACTTTCGCCCTTGGGGTTGGTGTGCTGCATGGCTACGATGATGTTTTTTGCCGCGGCTACAAGGTCCATGGCGCCGCCCATCCCTTTTACCATTTTGCCGGGTATCTTCCAGTTGGCTATATCGCCATTGTCGGCCACTTCCATGGCACCGAGCACGGTAAGGTGCACCTTGCCTGCGCGAATCATCCCAAAGCTCATAGCACTGTCAAAGAAAGCCGAGCCAGGTATAGTAGTGATGGTTTGTTTGCCTGCATTGATCAGGTCAGCATCTTCATCACCTTCAAACGGGAATGGTCCCATGCCTAGTAAGCCATTCTCGCTTTGTAACACCACATCTACACCTTCCGGTATGTAGTTAGCCACCAGCGTAGGTATGCCTATGCCCAGGTTCACATAAAAACCATCCTGCAGTTCCTGCGCTATCCTGCGCGCTATTTGTTCTTTATTAAGTGCCATTTTTTTAATTCAAAAATTAAAAGTCAAAATTAAAAATGCCCGCTGCCTTCTGCCCCTGCTAACTGATCTTCTTCCTCACCGTCCGCTGCTCTATCCTCTTCTCATAATTCTTCCCTTCAAATATCCTATGCACATATATCCCCGGCACATGTATCGCATTAGGGTCCAGCTCGCCTATAGGCACCAGGTGCTCTACCTCGGCAATAGTGATCTTCCCTGCCATCGCCATCAGCGGACTGAAATTGCGTGCTGTGCCTTTGAAGATCAGGTTGCCCTGAGTATCGCCCTTCCAGGCTTTTACGATTGCGAAATCGGAATCGAAAGCATGCTCTAGTAAATAGTCCTTTCCATTGAAATTGCGCACTTCTTTGCCTTCGGCAACTTCAGTGCCTATACCCGCCAGCAGGAACACCGCAGGCATACCATAGCCTGTAGCCATGCAGCGTGTAGCCAGCGTGCCCTGTGGCACCAGCTCCACCTCCAGTTCGCCGCTCAGCATCTGCCGCTCAAACTCTGCATTCTCGCCTACATAAGAAGCGATCATTTTCTTCACCTGCCTGCCCTGAAGCATCAGCCCGATACCGAAGTCGTCAACACCTGCATTGTTAGAGATACAGGTAAGATTATTGATGCCACTTTTTACCAGCGCGGTGATACAATTTTCCGGTATGCCGCACAGCCCGAAGCCGCCCAGCATCAGCGTAGCGCCCGATGGTATATCCTTCACGGCCTCATCAGCGCCTGCAACTACTTTGTTCATCTATTTGGAATTTGAGTGCTAAATTAGTGGATTAGTTGGATAAGGATAACTAAAAATCACACCTTCCTTTTTACTTTTGAATTTTTACTTTTGAACCCGCCTGCCGGTAGGCAGGTTTGCAAACATGTCGAAAAAGAATATTGCCCGCCCCGATGGCCTTGCTTATTCCACCAACAAGGATTTCTTTAATGATTTCCCGCAGGAGGAACCCGGCGAAACGCTGCCCAAAGACAAGCAAAAACTACGTGTGAAGCTGGATACCAAGCAGCGTGCAGGTAAGGTGGTAACACTGGTAGATTGCTTCATCGGCACACTGGAAGATATGGAAGCCCTTGCCAAACAACTGAAAACCAAATGCGGCGCTGGCGGCAGTGTAAAAGATGGCTACATCATCATCCAGGGCGATTATAAAGACAAAGTCATTACTTGGCTAAAAGACTGGGGTTATGTGCTTACCAAGTGAGACTTTTACAGCAGCTTCAACATATCCATGAATTTCTCTGGCTTCAGCGGCTTGCTGATGAACTCACGGACAAACTTGTATTCACTGGCTTTTAAAATATCGCGTGGCGCGGTTGATGAAGAGCAGATGTAGAGCGCTACCTCCCGGCCATATTTATGTATGGTTTTTTTGAAGCTGTCCAGGAATCCCCATCCGTCCAAAACAGGCATATTCAGGTCCAGCAATATGATATCCGGCAGCACCAGGTTGCCATCCTCCTGTGTAGAGATATAGTCAAGCGCCTCCTGCCCGTTTTTCGTGCATATCACGTCAGTATCAGCATTACAGCCCTTGATCACCTTCTTCGTCAGGATAGTCGTTATAGGATCGTCTTCTACCAGTAATATGTTTACGTGTTCCATCAGTTCTTTTTTTTGAGCATGATAAAGAATGTAGTGCCCTTGCCCGCTGCACTTTCTATCCATATTTTCCCGCCTATCGACTCCACCTGCGCCTTGGTCATAAATAGCCCGAACCCTTTAGAATCAGGGTTATCATGAAATACTTTGCCGATCTTAAAAAGTTGTTGGCCATGGCGGGCCAGGTCTATTCCCATGCCATTGTCAGCCACAGACAGCACCGTCCCGCCACTTTCATTCCGTGTTCTTATCGCGATCTCCGGCACCCGGTCGGCCGACCGGTATTTCAGCGCATTGCTCACAAGATTGTGCAGCATACTTACAATATACTTATTAGGGCCATACATTTCCGGCGCTGCGGTGAAGTCATGGGTAATAGAAGCGTTGCTGTGCTTTATCTCCAGGTCCAGTGATTTCAGCACTACTTCCACACACTCGTGCATATTATTCTGGCCGAATTCTATCTCCACATCGTGCATCACATGCAGCGAGTCTATCAGCTGGTTGAAAATGGCGGAAATGCTGTCCACAGACGGTTTGAGGAAACCGATCAGTTCCTTCTGCTGCTCCATATCGTCCATATCCTCTATAAGTGCTACTATCGAAGAAATATTCCCCAGTGGCCCTCTTAGATTATGCGCCACTATGTTACTGAAATCATTCAGCTGCCGGTTCGTTTTTGTCAGCTGTTTTATCAGCACGTCTTGCTTTTCTTCAAGCAGCTTGCGGTCGCTGATATCAACTGCATACCCGATCATGTATTTCATCTTACCCCGGCTGTCGCGCACGGGATAGAACCGTCTGAGGTTCGTAACCGGTTTGCCCGAGGCGTCATTGATGGTCTCTTCCCATTTCAGTCCGCCCTCGGTATTCTTGGCCACCAGGAATTGCTCCTGGCGCTGTTCTGCAATTTTAGTATCCCGCTTGCGGTAATTGCAATACTGAAAATCGTCCATCCCAATGATCTTACTGCGGTGTACGGGATCTTTGATAGCAAAAGGATTGACGAACAGGTATCTGTGATTCTTGTCAAACACGACAACGTCACTCGGTATGCTGTTCAATATGTTTTCATAGAAGTCCCGTGTCTTGCCTATATAGGCGGCGAAAATACCTAATACCAATGGTGCCATATCAATGACCCAGAACAGATCATTGCTCTTTTGTTCCTGCAGAATAAACTGAAGGGATAAAGGCGTATGTGTTAGCCATGCATGCAGGAAAGTCGCTGCCACGGGAAAGAAGAATCCCGCCAGCGCGCCATAGGAAGCATATAAAACTTTATTAGACATTCCCTGTTCCATCCGGATAACTTCGGCTTTAAATTTTCATTTGCCATGGTAACAATTCGTACTCCGTTCAATAACAGATTTGCTGTCAATTAGTTACAATGGAAAAGCGCAATACCAAGTTAACGGATTATCATGACTTTATGACGTTATCGCCCTACTTTTTCCTGGCCGATGTCATTCGAATTGATAACGGGAGGTTAGGAAATATTCTTAGAAATCGTTAGCGTTCGTTCAATTGAGCGGTTCTCTCGGGCTATTACCTGATCACATCCAGCACCTCTACATCAAATATCAGTATAGAATTAGCTGGTATCTGTGGCTTCGTCCTTTCTCCATAGGCAAGGCCTGAAGGTATGTATAATGTGGCAACTGAGCCTCTTTTCAGCAGTTGCACGCCCTTATCATAACCTTTTATCACCATGCCCTTGCCCACTTCGAAAATCAGCGGGTCAGTATGATGGAGTGCCGGGTCAGTATTGGAGTCAAATACCGTCCAATCCAGCAATTTGCCGGTATAGTTCAGGCTCACGGTCTCCCCGGCAAGTATCTTATTGCCTGTTCCCTCCTTGGAGATGGTATAGTACAGCCCCAGCGGTGTTTTTGAGGGAGAGATATGGTTTTTCGTGAAGAAAGCCTGCAGTTTTTTCTCATCATCCGCCTTTTGAGCAGCTATCTTTTTATCGTCGCCGGGTGCGAGATCTGCATGGGGACGCTGCGCCAGCGCAGGGAAAGAAATGGGGCTCATGCAAAGGAAGAGGAATAAATATTTTGAGACTAACAGCTTCATAAACGTTTTTTTAGGAGGGTTGAGTTCCGCTAATTTCTGGTTTGGGCTGATTGAATGCCGAGGGCAGCAGTTCTATGTTGTGGCGGGCGGCTACTTTTATAAGTATCGGCATCAGTATCGATGCCCCCGGTATCAGCACAAATGGTACCACCACGCCTGCCAGCTTCAGGGTATCTACAAATTGTGTTTTAAGAATGTGTTCTTCGTCCGGAGTTATTTTGCCCTCTTTGATATATTTCTCCATGATCTGCCCGGCCTCCCTGGTGCTCACGTATTCTGTTTTTATACAGTACAGAAAATGGTGGGCGCTCTCCTCTATCGTTGCTATGATGTGCATCTTTTCCATATACAGGTTAAAATTAAGAAGTTATAGCGTACTATAGGGCACAAAAAAAGAGACTGTTTAAAAACAGTCTCTTTTTTAAGTTCGCTAAAACAATTATTTCTTTTTAGCGGCTGCCTTCTTAGGGCCAGCATTCTTTTTAGCTGCTGCTTTTTTAGGAGCTGCTTTCTTTGCTGGTGCTGCCTTCTTAGGGGCTGCTTTTTTTGCAGGTGCTGCTTTTTTCGCAGGAGCTGCCTTCTTTGCTGTTGCCATAACTGTGAATTTAAGGGTTAAACAAAAACCTTTATATGGCAAAATCGCCGTGGGGGTTAGGCCTCGGCGATTGCTGTATTAACTTCTTTAACTGATATTAATGTTTTAGTGCGCGTTTTCCTAAACTCTACTATTCCGTCGGTAAGGGCGTAGATCGTAAAATCTTTACCCAGTCCTACATTATCACCCGGATGGTAAACGGTACCACGCTGACGTACTATGATATTACCATTGATGGCTGGTTGGCCACCAAATATTTTTACACCTAATCTTTTACTGTGCGAATCCCGGCCGTTCCTTACACTGCCTTCACCTTTTTTGTGTGCCATTGTTTACTTTATTACTATTACTAATTATTGCTGGATAAAATTACGAATAAAATTAAAACTATGCAATTGCATTAATTTTTATTTTCGTCAGGCTCTGGCGATGGCCATTCTTTTTCTGGTAGCCCTTCCTGCGATTCTTTTTGAAGATGATCACCTTATCACCTTTCAAATGATCCACGATCTCAGCCTGAACTGATTTGCTATTCTTTCCTACGGTGATGCCACCTTCGTTGCTAACCATAAGGATGTCGGAAAATTCAACCTTGTCACCGGCATTGCCCTCGAGGCGATGCACGAACAATTCATCGTTCTGTTTCACTTTGAACTGCTGCCCTGCTATTGTTACTATTGCAAACATGATGTACCTAAAATATTTTCGCAAAGGTAATGTACTTTTTCATTTCAAACAACAAAAATTCATTATTATTTAAAATTTTTTTATCGCTCAATATTTTCCGCTTGTTGAAAACGATGCCAGTAATACTTTATTATTAGAATGCCATTAGTGGCCGGAAGCAGCCAGAACACACGGTTCTGGTACCGCGACAACACCGTAGAAAATGTTGCAGTGACAAAAGCATTGAGCAATAAAAAAAATAAAATCGTGGAATAAATAAATAAAATTTCCCGGCTCAAAACGCGGTAGTGAAACAAAATCCAGCACGAAGACAGGATAAAAAACAGGTAATAAATATAATTGCTGCTGGTGCCGGATAGCCCATCACCATATTGCTTACAGGTACAAAATTCATTCAGCTCATCACCGAAATAAGTGCCTATACGCTGCCAGGGCGATGACCATTTTCCCATAGGGCTTGTTCGGTCCGGAGCTTGTACCTGGACCAACTGGCGAATGGTGGCGGTGGCCGAGTTGCGCGCAAACAACTTCATATACCGGGGAGTGGTGAACACATCGTGTATGATAGTATTGTACGCTACCTTGTTGCTGTCCCAACCACCGGTTTTATATAGTGGGCTCTCACTGTCCCAGATAAAATCCCAGGAATAATCCGGCATATGATCTTTGTAGTTACAAAGCTTCAGGTTTTTTTTGCCGCAGTTCTCATCAAGGTAAGTATTGAGTAAGCCCATCTCCACAAACTTGCCCATCATAAACACGTGGCTTCCCCGCGAATAAGTGAAGTCGTAACCATTCACGGCATTTACAGTACACATCAGCAGCCAACTCATCACGGAGAGGCACAGCAACACTATGCTTCTTTTCAAAACAGTCTTGTTCTTTTTAATAAGCGCCCAAACAACTAACACCATCGAAAAGGGAGCTACAATAAGGAAGTGTGAATTATGTACAATAATGGACAGGAATATTATGAGCGCATAGATCACCAGTTGCAGCGTTTTCTTGTCTTTGTCAGAAAGGAAAAGCAGTATTGCCAGCAGCAATATACCTGCAAACACATCGGGCATCAGGTAGCTCGCTACCCAGGAAACACAAGTAAAGGATACAATAACAATGATAGTGAATAGGGTGAACCGTGCTTGGGAATCTTGCCTACCGGCAGGCAGGTTTGGATCGTTGTCTGGCCCTTCGGCTTTACTATCGGCAACTGCCGACTGCCGACTGAAAACTGCCAACTGAAAAATGAACTTAAGCAGCAAATACGCCAGCAGCAAGCATTGCGCGAACAACGCATACCACAATGACGACCACATACTCGTATACCTGATGAACCAACCGTAGAACGGTGAGCGGTCGTTTGGGATAATGTTAAGGATGCCTTTTTCTATATAAGCCCCTGTATCGTTTTCCGTAAGCCCGAAGCCATTGTACAGCGCCACTACCATCAGCGCGAGCGATGTCGTCAGGAGCAGTGATATAAAGGTCTTCATTTTCATAATTAGTACGTAACTCATTCTACTTCACCCTCTCCTTCGGAGTTCCCGCAAGGGAAGGGGCGAAGTTCGCGGATGAGGCCTCTTTGTAATAGTAATATTTAAGGATAACGATGGCATTTGTGGCTGGCAACAACCAGGCTATGCGGTACTGAAACCGGTAGGTAATAGCAAATAGCGATGCCGTAACAAAGGCATTGACCACCAGGAACAACAAGATGCAGCAATAGATGAACGCCACATGTTTATTCATTACACTGGTGTAAAACAACAGCACCCATAACGAAGAGAGCACCAGGAAAAGATAATAAAAAAAGTTGCACGAACCGCCGCTGAATGCGTTGCTGTTTTGTAATGAAGTTGCGTAAGCGGGCAGCTCATCCGCAAAATATTTTTTCACCTTGCTCCAGGTTTCTGAATCCTTCCCTTGTGCGTTTACCTTATCGGGGGCGTTTATTTGCGTTATCTGTTTCAGCGTACCGGTGACTGATTTTTGTGCAAACATAGACAGGTAGCGCGGTGTCGTGAAGACATCTCGGACTATGGTCTGGTATTCTACCCGGTTGCTGTCCCAGCCGCCCATTTTTAGCATGGGGCCTTCCCCTGATGTAAGAAATTCGTTGATGTTGCCCGGTATCTGGTTTTTGTAGTTGCACATTTGCAATGGCTTCTTTCCGCAGTTGTCGTCCAGGTAAGTATTAAGAATTCCTGCTTCGGCAAATTTCGCTACCAGCATGATATCCCTGCCTCGGGAAAAAGTAAATCCGTGTTTTTTCACAACGTTCATGCCGCACATTATCCCCCACACCAGTCCGCACACCGCAATGAGCGTAATGCTTTTTTTAAGGACTGGTTTCTGTTTTTTTGCCAGTGCCCACACCAGTAGAACCAACGAGAATAGCAGCAAGATCGGGAAGTGGGAATTATGCATCAGCATAGCAACAAAAACAAAGAACATATAGATAGCTTGTGGCTTTAAATTGTCTTCTTTTTCGGTAATAAACAAGATGGTCGACACCAATAATATTGCACCAAACACATCCGGCATCAGGTAAGAAACCACCCAGGAAACGCAGGTGAACGAGATGATGGTAATAACGGCAATGAGCGAAAAATTAAAAACTGAGGCATCTTCTATTGTGTTAGATTTTGATACTGCGGACTCATTCCCGCCAACTGCCAACTGCGAACTGCGAACTGCCGACTGGAAACTGCCAACTGTAAACCTCCCAATAAATTTCAACAACAGATAAGCTAGGATAAGGCACTGCGCAAAAATGGTAAACCACAACGAGGTCCATAAGCACGTTAATCGAACGAACATGCCATAAAACGGCGTGCGCTCCGGTGTGAAGTGGGGGTAAATAGCCTGCTCGATATACGCGCCGCTATCGGTATCCACAAGCGGAAATCCATTGTATAACGCTACCGCCATCAACGAAACCGATGTGATGACGAATAGCGCTAAAAACTTTTTAAAGTTCATAATGGCAAAGAAATTATGGTAATGCTATTCTGAAAATAAACGTAACGCAGGACTGATTGCACCAATAGCCCTGGCCGTTAGGCCGGGAACTAAAAATAAAAAACTCACGGGCTTTAGCCAAAATCCTGCACCGCTAACTCTTGCACCGTTTATTTTACACAAATAAAACTACAATAATAAGCATGTAATTAGTATTAACTTTGGGTTTGAACAAATTTAGAGAATGAATATCAAATCCTTTCTCGCCAGGCCGTATGCATCCCGGGTACATTCGAAGGTGCGCAAAGGCATGGCAACTGCGGTAGCTGACCAGCAGGCAGTTTTGCAATATTTGCTAAAACTCGGCAGCCGTACGGTCTTTGGGAAAGAGCACAACCTTCGGAATGTAAAGAGTTACGAAGACTATAAAAAGGCAGTTCCGATAAGAGATTATGAAGCCTTTGTTCCGTACATCGACAAGATAAAAAGCGGCGAGCAAAATGTGCTGTGGAAAGGAAAGCAGATATACTTCGCCAAAACATCAGGTACCACCAGCGGCGCTAAATACATACCGATCACCAAAGATTCCATTCCCTATCACATCAACGGCGCGCGCGATGCACTGCTTTGCTACATGGCCGAAAGCGGCAATGCCAGCTTTGCCAATGGTAAAATGATATTCCTCTCCGGCTCGCCGGAGCTGGAGCGAGTGGGTGGCATCCCCACCGGCCGGCTCAGCGGTATTGTGAACCATTATATTCCACGTTACCTGCGCGGCAACCAATTGCCGTCATACGAAACCAACTGTATAGAAGACTGGGAGACGAAGCTGGACAAGATAGTGCAGGAGACCATGAAGGAAAATATGACGCTGATAAGCGGCATACCGCCATGGATGCAGATGTATTTCGACTGGCTGAGCCAGCGGAATGAGGGCAAAAAAATAAAAGAACTATTCCCCGACCTACAGGTGATCGTGCACGGCGGCGTAAACTTTGAACCCTACAAATCCAAATTACTGGACAGCCTGGGTGGCACTGTGGACATGATAGAGACATTTCCTGCTTCTGAAGGTTTCTTTGCTTTCCAGGATACGGTGGAGAATAACGGGCTGCTGCTGAACACCAATGCAGGTATGTTTTATGAGTTCATTCCTGCAGGGGAAATAGCCAATGAAAATCCTACCCGCTTATCGCTGGGCGATGTGAAGGTGGGCGAGAACTATGCGCTGATAGTTAGTACCAACGCTGGACTTTGGGCATACAACATTGGAGACACAGTTCGGTTTGTAAGCACAGACCCATACCGGCTGGTGGTTACAGGTCGGATCAAGCATTTTATTTCCGCATTTGGCGAACATGTGATTGGTGAAGAAGTGGAATATGCCATACTGAATGCTTCGAAAGAATTTAATACACACATCACAGAGTTCACCATAGCGCCGGCCATACAGGTAAGCGAAGGGCTGCCCTATCATGAGTGGTTCATAGAGTTTGAAAACACACCTGCCAATATGGAGGCTTTTGCTGCTGCGGTGAACAAGTACCTCGTGGAGAAGAACATTTATTATGAGGACCTCATAACCGGCGGCATACTACAGACGCTGAAGGTGCGCCCAATGAAGAAGAACGCCTTCATTGAATATATGAAATCCATCGGGCGACTGGGTGGACAAAACAAAGTACCCCGGTTAAGCAACGACCGGAAAATTGCAGATGCATTAGCGCCATGGGTAGCGTAGAATTCGTTTTTTAGTTTATCAACCACTTTGACAAAGTATGGCTAAAGCGATACAAAAAAAATCAAATAAGGTCGTAACGGTATCTCCAACTTTATTTAAGAATATCACACAGCTGATTGAGCATAGTAAGCGGAGGGTAAACGCCACAGTAAACGCCGAATTAACTCGCCTGTATTGGAATATTGGACAAGCGGTAAAACAGAACATACTCCAAAATAAAAGAGCCGATTATGGTGAGCAAATTGTTACCGCATTATCGCATAAGCTGACGGAATTACATGGCAGAGGATGGAGTAAACAACAACTTTGGAATTGTCTCTACACTGTAGAGATTTTCCCTGAGTTTAAAATTCTCTCTACACTGTCGGGAGAATTGAGCTGGTCTCACATCAAGGAGATCATTTATCTGCCCGATGAACTGCAAAGGAGCTTCTATATAGAAATGTGCAGGCATGAAAAGTGGAGTGTGCGCCAGTTGAGAGAGCGTATAGACAGTATGCTTTATGAGCGTACTGCTATTTCAAGGAAACCGAAAAAGCTGATCAAAGAAGAATTGGCAAAACTAAAAAGCCAGCAAACAATAACTCCTGACTTGATTTTCAGAGACCCTTATTTTTTAGATTTTCTTGGGTTGGCCGATACCTATAGTGAAAAAGATATGGAGACAGCTATCATTGCTGAGTTGCAAAAATTCATAATAGAGCTTGGTATGGATTTTGCTTTCCTTGCGCGGCAAAAAAGGATTACTATTGACAATGAGGATTATTACATGGACCTGCTTTTTTATCACAGGAAGCTTCGCAGACTAGTCGTTATAGACTTGAAACTAACAAAATTCAGGCCGGGCTATAAATCGCAGATGGAACTATACCTTAACTGGCTGAATAAATATGAAAGGGCTGAAGGTGAAGAAACGCCGATTGGGTTGATACTCTGCGCCGCCAAGAGCGATGAACATATAGAGCTGCTAACACTAAACAATGGTAACATACGCGTGGCGCAATATCTTACCGGCCTGCCTTCAAAAAGAATATTGCAGCAAAAGTTTCATCAGGCCATTCATCAGGCACAATCAAAAGTTGCAGTTGTTTCGGAGAACAAAAAGCCATCACGCACTGCGGCTCAATAACTGAACTCTGTAACAGCGGGATCATGCAAAACGACCTCAATAAACCGGTGATGTTCCTGTTCGCTGCCGGTCACTACCCAGGACCCGGTAATGATGTTGCCGATTTTCTCATTTGACCTACTCCTGATGGTCAGTTTGAATTCATTGATCACGTCCTCGTACTTATGCTCCATGCTTTCCTCATACGGATAAGTGATCTTATATTCCCGCACCTGGTTTATCCGGTCCAGGAAACGGTCCATAAAAGAAAAAATGGCCAGGACGGCCATTACCAGTGCACAGCCCTCAATAGAAATGGTATAATAGTCGCAGCCGATGCCCATACCCAGTGCCGCTGAAAGCCAAATCGATGCTGCTGTGGTTATTCCATTCACCCGGTTATTACTGCGGAAAATGACACCGGCCCCCAGGAAACCTATACCAGTCACTATGTTCGAAGAAATTCGGTCCATATTGTTGGGGAACCCCAGCACCTTCGAAAATATAGTAAACAGCGTAGCGCCCAGGCAGATCAATATGATCGTACGAAACCCCGCCGACTTACTCCTGATCTCCCGCTCAATACCGATCACCCCGCCTATGAGCACAGACAGAATTAATTTGGCAAGGAGTGTGTGGGGTAGATGCATGTTATGGTTTCGGTAAAAGTAGAAATTTTGTTGCTTATCTTATAAAGATCAACTATGAACTATGATTTCATTTTGAGTGATTTCGATCAGTGAACACTCACGCAATAAAGAAACAATAGAACTCAACCCTGTTTCGAATAGCTCGATCAAATCTGTGTTGCGAATATTTCCTGTTTTTACCAATACCAGTTTCTCCGGTTTTTTTGAAATCATAAAAGAGCGCAGGAAATCGTCATCTTTTGTGATCAATATTCTGTTCTCATTTTCTGCAAGTGTGATAATATACTTATCGGTAGTAGCATTTTTATCCGGCAGATCGAGTGTATGAATTGAATCAAACCCTTGAGTGATAAAAAAATCAGAAAGCTTTTTAGGAAGCTGTGCATCAACGATAAAGCGAACACGATTATTAAAGAGAGGGGACTGTTCTTCTACCTTTAATTGTGGAATAACTCTTCTGAACGTATATTTCATACAGCGATGCGGTACACACTGTTAACTTGGGTAAGTTTGGCGGCATATTCAAGGCAGGCAAAAATATCTTCTTCCTGCAGGTCGCTGTAATCGGCTAATATTTCTGTGATACTCATTCCCGCAGCCATCAAATCCAGTATCATATCAACAGGATACCTAAGCCCCCTGATCGTGGGCTTGCCATGACATATATCATGATTGCTCGTTATCCTTTTTGACAATTCCTTTTCCATTGACAAACAAAGTTACAAATTTTTATTGCAAGCTGCATGAGCTGCACCTGCTTTCTAAAAATCTTAGTCGGGACTATTTTCCTCCAAACACCTTCTTCAGCAGGTCAGTAACCTGTGCGGCTGGGTCTTTGCGTATTTTTGCTTCTTCCTTGGCTATGTAAACAAACACACCATTCATCGCGCGCTCGGTAACATAAGCCGGTAGATCTGGGTTCACTTTATTAAAAGTAGTCGGCAGTTCATTGTAGGTATTGAACACCGTAGCCCAATACTTGGTGGCATTCACCTTATCCAGCGACTGTTGGATCACCGGCCTGAACGCCGCAGTAAGCTGTGCGGTTGTTTTTGCTTTAAGGTATTGCGTGGCTGCATCGTCGCCCCCCTTCAGTATAGACAGTGCATCCTGTATCGACATGCTGGTTATGGCATTCACGAAGATGTCCAGTGCCTTGCCAGATGCATCCTCCGCTGCGCGGTTCATAGAAAGTATTGCGTCGTCCACATACTGGCCCATACCTACTTCGCGGAGCGTGTTTTCCACTTTCTTTGCTTCAGGCGGCATCAGCACCTTTATCAGGGCATCTCCAAAGAAACCGTTGGCAACAGCCACTTTCCCGGTTGCGTTCTTAGCGCCCACCTGCAGCGCCTGCTTCAAGCCTGCTGAAATATCGGACTGGCTTAGCGATCCGCCTTTTTTGCCGCCGCTACTGTTCTCAATATTATCTACTTTTTTCTCGGCGTCTTTAATAAGATTGCCAAACTGCGCCTGGCTCGTTACTGAAACACACAATAACGCGGCCAGCGCCCATATCCCTTTGATTGCCATAAGTCTTTTTTATTAACCGGTTCAAAAATAGTACCGGCTTTTAACACCAGTTGTTAAAGTTATCAGCCTATTGCTGCTTGCCGCCGCCTTTGCCGCCTCCCGGAGGGCCGCCACCGCCCTGGTCGTTGTCGTCACCTTCCTTCATGTTCTTTTCCCGGTCTTCGTCTGTTGGTTTCACCGGCTTCGGTTTATCGTCGGCTGGTTTATCGCGCTTACCCGCAGCCTTGTTGCCCTGGTCCTGCTTGCCAAAACGGTAGGTGAACTGTATATTGCCGATTCGCGTTTCCTTTACACGGTTTATGGTCTCATCGTAATAAGGCAGGTTGTAATTGGTCACAAAAACGTGTGTTTTGAAAATGTCTGAACAGTTCAATACGAGCGTAGCCTTGTTTTTCCAGAAGTTCTTTTTCAGCGCCACATCCACCCAGTAAGTTTCTTTCAGCGTTCCTTGTGTGATCACTTTGGGCGACTCATAATTCGCATTTACCTGAAACGAGAAATTTTTCGGCAGCTTGAGGTTGGTATTTATTTTCCCAAACCAGGTAAAACCGCTGTTGTTAGATAAGTATTGAGCATATTGTGGGTACCTGTTCCCAATGATGAGCTGGTTCTCGAAAAAGTTGGCATTGATCGTAGCGTCCCATATTGGTATTATCTGGAAATGGCCAGTACCTTCAAGGCCATAAGTAGTGCCCGAAGCAATGTTCAGCGGTTGCGAAAACAGGTCAGTTTGAGGCACACCATACTTGTTACGCTGTTCAGCAGGAAGCGCGGAGAGTGGGATCGTCACTTTTTCGATCAGGTTCTGAGTGTAGTTGTAGTAAGCGCTGAGAATATAATTATCGCCCCTTTTATCGCTCTTGCTATAGCTGAATTCTACATTGTTTATGTATTCGGGAACCAGGTCCGGGTTGCCAGTATTCACCGTACCGGGGTTAGACAAATCTACAAACGGCAGCAGTTGCATAAAGCCGGGCCGGTTGGTGCGGCGGCTGTAATTGAGATAAATACTTTGCTGGTTGGCCAGCTGGTAAGAAACAAATGCTGAAGGGAAGAGGTCGAAGAAGTCATTATGATAGCTTGCAGGCCTTGGCGTTTGCCCGGTGCCGCTGTAAGAAGCATCTTCCACGCGGAGACCTACCTGGTAGCCGAATTTGTCTAGCTGGTCGTTCCAGTTCACATATCCCGCATGGATTTGTTGTGTATAATTGTAAATGGATAAAAGGGCGGAGTCTGTATGCTTATTCGTGCCAAGGGGGTCAATGCCTGTCGAGTCCACTATTGGGTTAACCGTACTGTTGAACCAGTAAAACTGCGATTTAAAACCAAGGCCCAGTTTGCCGTTTTTTGTCAGGGGGTCGGTATAATCGGCCCATACATTGAGCGTATTATTAGTGCCCAGGCCCGGTGCATGCTCTATGATGGGGTTGTATGGTTTTGCTGTCGTAGTGCCATTTATCACGGTATCTATCAGCGTAGTATAATCCTGCGTACGCTTGAATTGCGTTGTGGCGTAAGTAGCGTCCACGCTTAGTTCTTCATCTTTCTTTTTGAATTTGTGTTTGTAGTCGAGTGCTGTTGAAAAAGAGGTGGGGCGGCCTGAGAAATAGGAGTCGCGCTGCTGGTCAAAGCTGGGGGTGCCTGCTTCGCCGGGAGCGCCATATACGTGATAATTGGAGGTATCTTTAAAAGAGAACCCCATAGCATTTACATTCTCGGTCAGTGTAAAGGAGTTGTATTTATCCGGGTCGAAAGACGCACCGATTGTGTTGAAAGAGCCGTCGAAAACACGAGGCACATGCTCGTACGTGTGGTAAGATTGCAGGGCTGCGTGCCTCACAGAATCCACCCCGTAAGTGATTGTAGAATCCTTGTCGTTGCGGTCGGTAGTCACATTATTGTAGGTATTGTTGATTCGGAAGCTGCTGTTCAGAAATACATTCCACTTGCCTTTCCGTGCATTAAGGCCCAGGTTGCCGTTATACTTATTGCCGGTACCTGCACCAAGCGTAATATTGCCATTCATACCAAAGCGGCCATCTTTTTTGGTGATGATATTGATGATACCACTGGTACCTTGCGCATCATACTTTGCAGATGGGTTGGTGATCACCTCCACGCTTTCTATACTATTTGCCGGTAAGCTCTGCAGCGCAGAGGCCACATCCGTACCCAGCAGGGTCGATGGTTTTCCGTCTATCAGTATGGTCACGTCGCTTTTTCCTCTCAGGCTCACATTGCCATCTGCATCTACGGATACCGAGGGCACATTCTGCAGCACATCTGTTGCGCTGCCGCCGGCCGTGGTCGTGTTCTTTTCTACATTAAACACTTTTTTGTCCACCTTCAGCTCCATAATGGGCTTTTCACCGGTGATGCTCACGGTGTTCAGGGTATTTTCTGTTTCGGTAAGTTTGATGTTGCCCAGATTTTTGGAGGGTGCATCGGCGGTTATCTGCACACTCACAAACTTAGTAGCCACCCCGATCGACTCAATCCGCAGGCGATAACTACCCACCGCAACATTCGATATACTGAACGAACCATCATCTTTAGATAGATCCCCGTTTGCCACTGTCGAATCCGGGCGTAGCAGCGTTACCGTGGCATAGGATACCGGGTTATTTTTAGCGTCCACCAGCTTACCGGCAACAGTACCTGTGCCGGAAGCTGCAGGTTGCGCAAACGAAGGCAAGGCAAATAAAATCAATACCAGTATGGTGAGGGAGTGTCTGAGTATGTACATATAATAGTTAAGTGGCGCAAAATTCAAGGAAATAAGCGAGAAATGAGCTTTTGTCAGAATAAAATATTGTTAATGGGGCAATATCTAAAACCAATAGATAGCCGTACTCACCCGAAAGGGGTGACAAGTACTTACGTAACTCATTCTGGTTCACCCTCTCCGAAGGAGAGAGGGGGGGAGAGGTCTACTTCATATCACTAAGCCCTATCATTTCCTCCGTCAGATACACATTGCGGTCAGCCGCATTGCGCACGATCAGCTCTGCAATAAAGCCCGTAAGAAAAAATAACGTACCTATTATCATAATGGGCGGCGCGAGATAAAAACCCACCTTATGCGTGAGGCCAAAGCTTGCTCCTTCTCTCAGCCGCTCTATAATAAGCCAGAACACGATGATAAAACCTATAAGAAAGGTAAACGAACCAAGCGTGCCAAACAGGTGCATAGGCTTCTTCCCAAAACGGCTCACAAACTGTATGGAGAGCAGGTCCAGGAAACCATTGATGAACCGCTCCCAGCCAAACTTTGACACCCCATATTTCCGTGGCCTGTGCTGCACCACCTTTTCACCTATTTTCTTAAAACCCGCATGTTTTGCTAGCACAGGGATGAAGCGGTGCATTTCCCCATACACTTCTATGCTTTTCACCACCTTACGCTTGTAAGATTTCAGGCCGCAGTTCATATCGTGTAGTTTTATACCACTGAGCTGGCGGTTTACCGCATTGTATAGTTTTGAAGGCAGGTTTTTCGTTACAGCATTGTCATAGCGCACTTTTTTCCAGCCGCTCACCAGGTCATAGCCGTCCTTCATGATCATGTCATACAGGCCGGGTATCTCATCCGGACTGTCTTGCAGGTCCGCATCCATGGTGATCACCACATTGCCGGTTGCAGCTTTGAAACCCATATATAGCGCCGGGCTCTTCCCATAATTGCGCTGGAACCGGATCGCCTTCACGGCAGGGTATTGAGCAGAAAGCCGTTTTACCACCTCCCAGCTGTTATCCGTGCTGCCATCATCTATCATGATCACCTCGTGCGAAAACTTATTTTCCTTGCATACACGCTCTATCCATGCCACCAGTTCCGGCAGGGATTCTTCTTCATTATAAAGCGGTATTACGATAGAGATGTCTAATTGCATCAGGCTGCTAAAATAAGGGTTTTAGTTGTACTATCTAAAAGGGCTGCTCTTCACAGCATAAAGTAACATTTTATTACCACATCATATAAAGATATCACATCTGTTACATTTCCATTCTAAGATTCAATTTACTGGCAAACAATAATTGGCGATTTTATAAGGCTGATGATAAATGTTATGAGGCCCGATTGACTTGATGCAGTATTCCCCATTGCCGCGTGGCTATGCGCGAAGGCGAAGGGGGCCAGGGGGATGTTGTTCGCGTATATCATTTCCTTCACAAATTTATTCGTGCAGCACAATTCTCCCAATTTTTATTCCCCTTTACTTACTTTTGCCCATTATTTATAAAACACACTTTTAGGTTTTCACTTTTAACTTTTGACTTTAATGTTGAGCGATATAGTAATACTGAACGAGAAAGAAACCCGCGGTGGTTTTGGTGAAGGAATTTTAGAAGCAGGCCGTCGCAACCCTAATGTGATAGCGCTCACTGCCGACCTCGCGGGCTCCCTGAAACTTAACGCATTCATGAAAGAGTTTCCTGATCGTTATATACAATGCGGTATTGCCGAGGCCAATATGATCGGCGTAGCTGCGGGCCTCACCATCGGCGGCAAGATACCCTACACCACCACCTTTGCCAATTTCTCTACCTCCCGTGTGCTCGACCAGGTACGCCAGTCGGTAGCCTATAGTGGCAAGAACGTAAAAATATGCGCATCACATGCCGGGCTCACCCTTGGCGAAGACGGCGCTACCCACCAGGTACTGGAAGATATAAGCATGATGAAGACACTGCCCGGAATGGCCGTTGTTGTTCCTTGCGATTTCAATCAGACCAAGGCCGCAACCATTGCAATAGCTGACTATGAAGGCCCTGTTTACCTGCGTTTTGGCAGGCCAAAGTGGCCCAACTTTACTGCTGAAGACCAGAAGTTTGAAGTAGGCAAGGCGCAGATACTCGCCGAGGGTAAAGACATTTCCATCTTCGCCTGCGGCCATATGGTATGGCTGGCAGTAGAAGCCGCCAGGATACTTGCCGAAAAAGGAATCTCGGTGGACCTCATAAACATGCACACCATAAAGCCACTTGACGAGGCAGCGGTTATAGCCTCCATCAAAAAGACCGGCTGCGTGGTTACTGCCGAAGAGCACCAGATCAACGGCGGCCTTGGCGACAGCATAGCTGGGGTAGCCGGCCGTGAATGTCCTGTTCCGCATGAGTATGTAGCCGTAATGGATACCTTCGGCGAGAGCGGCACGCCAAAACAACTCCTCGACAAGTACGGCCTCACCACTGCCCACATCGTAGCGGCTGCGGAGAAAGCGATCAGCAGGAAGAAATAAGAAAATGATTTTTAGGAATAGAAAGAGGGTGTCTCAAAAGGGCACCCTCCTATTTTGTTTAAAAACTAAATGTCAGGTGCGTTTTTCCACATTTGGTGTGCATAAATAAAATAAGGCATAAGTCAATACAGGCAATAGTTTCGG
>CAIVEW010000106.1 GCA_903905065.1 uncultured Bacteroidota bacterium
AATGCTCACAGTGAACAAGAAAATAGCCGATTATTTTAACCCTTTAAACATCTGGTCAATAGCCTTCTTCTTTTGTTCTAAATTAGGATGTACATACAGGTTTAATGTAGTGCTTATGTTTGAATGTCCTAATAAAACACTTACCGTTTTATAGTCACACTTACTTTCTATGCACCGGGTAGCAAAGCTATGCCTAAGTCCGTGGAATTTGAGTTCTGGCAAATCCAATTCTTTCATTAGGTTTTTGTAATATGTCCTATATGTTCTCGGCTCAGTTGGTTTGGCATCATTTGTCAGGACATAAAAAAATGGATTGACAATCTTTTTGATTGGTTTTAGCATTTTTAGCAGGTCTTTATTCATAGGCACTTCACGAATGGAATTTTTGGTTTTAGGGGTGTCGAGTATCACTTCTGTTTTGCGAATATCACCTTCGATGATATAAATACGCTGTATGGTTCGGCGAATATTAATAATACCGTTGTCAGTGTCAATGTCTTCCCAACTAAGAGCGCAGACCTCGCCAATGCGCATACCTGTACACAAGCAGATGTACACTCCTAAATTCCGAAAGGTAAAATGTTCCTGTATGTATTGCATCATCTTTTTCTGATGGGTACGGCTCAATACTTCCATATTCTGTCTGTTTCTTTCCGTAGGAAACTGAATGTCGAACGGCTGGTAATTCAGCCATTTGTTTTTAGCCCCGAATTTGATAACCATTTTCAGCACAATAAGAATATCCTTGACGGTCTTTTGGCTCAGCCCCTGATCTAATTTCTGCAAGACAAAGGCTTGGACTTCGGTTTCATCAACATCGTATTTACTGCCAAATACTGGTATTAAATGATTTTCAAGCAGGAGCATATATGCCGAAAAGCTTGATTTTTTTACATACTGTTTCTTGTCCATTCTCCACAGAGATACTATCTCTGAGATTGTTTTTTGCTGATTCATGAAATGTTTTTTGATTTAACCTCAAAGGAAATTATTGGCAGGGTTTTAAAACCCAGATGGTAAGTCATTAAGGTTCCTAATTTGAGATTTCCGGGCTTTGAAACTACCATATGGGAGGAAAAGCGGTTAGGGGAGTTGTTGGAATTTAAAAATGGAATCAATGCCTCAAAAGAACAATATGGACGGGGGGCTAAGTTTATAAATGTTCTGGACATACTGAACAACGATTTTATTACCTACGAGAATATTGTCGGAAGAGTAGATGTGGAAGATGCTATTGCTGAGAAATTTGCTGTCAGATATGGCGACATCCTTTTTCAAAGAAGTTCGGAGACCCGAGAAGAGGTAGGAACTGCGAATGTTTATCTTGACAAAGAAAGAAATGCAACGTTCGGCGGGTTCGTGATAAGAGGTAGGAAGATTGGCGAGTACGAACCTATATTCTTTAACAAGCTTCTGAAAACAGACAAAGCAAGAGACAGTATCACCTCAAAGTCCGGCGGTAGTACCCGATATAATGTAGGACAAGAAATACTTACCTCAATATTCTTACACTTCCCCTCTCTCCCGGAGCAAAGGAAAATAGCTGATTTATTATCTTTGATTGATGACCGAATTACAACCCAAAACAAAATAATTGAGCAACTGGAAACCTTAATGCAAGGTCTCAGGGAAAAATTGTTTACTCAAAAATTGAGGTTTAAAGATGAAAACGGAAACGACTTTCCTGATTGGGAGGTTAAAATGTTAGGAGAAATAGCAACCGTTAAGACAGGTTCATCTAATCGGCAAGACTCCACTTTAGTCGGTGAATTTGTATTTTTCGACAGGTCACAAGATATTCGTACAAGTGATATTTATTTGTTTGATAAAGAGGCAATTATTGTTCCGGGAGAAGGTCAAGAATTTATACCAAAGTATTACATTGGCAAATTTGACTTACACTAGAAAAAAACCTGAAATTTCTCTGTTAGTGAGTTCAAAGCTCGGCATTACCACTAAGTCATTAGAGATAACAAAACCCAAGTTAAATATCGGTGATAATTACAATGATGACTTTAAAGAAATACACCAAACAATACTAAAGAGACTTACGAAGAATAATGACAAAGGGCTGGTTCTATTGCACGGTAAACCTGGAACCGGCAAGACCTCTTACATCCGGTATCTTATCTCACTACTCAAAAAAGACATCATATTTTTACCACCAAACATGGCCGGCGCAATTACAAATCCTGATTTGATTTCAATATTAATTGAAAATCCCAACTCTGTTTTTGTGATCGAGGATGCTGAGAACATAGTTGTTGACCGGGAAAGGGACGGGCATTCCCCTGTTTCAGCATTATTGAATATATCTGATGGTTTGTTGTCAGACTGCTTAAATATACAGGTGATTTGTTCTTTTAATACTGATATTTCAAAGGTAGATGCCGCATTGATGCGCAAGGGGAGGTTAATTGCAAAATATGAGTTTAATGAGTTAGAAGTTGACAAAGCCCAAATGCTATCGCAGAAATTAGGGTTTGCGACAAGCATAAATAAGCCTATGACATTGACAGCAATTTACAATCAAGATGAGAAGGACTTTCAACAAACCGGGAAAAATAATGCTATTGGTTTTAAAAGTACATCTTTAAAATAAAATACACAGGGATGCCGAAAACTGGATAGAGTAGGCACGAAACTAAAAATACGGTTATGGCAATTTCAAACGTTCAAAATGAAGGCTCTTGGATAAGAGTTTATGACGAAAAAAGTAAAAGAATTTCGGAAATGTCTGCTTCTAATAAGGAAGTTGTTTGCATCGGTTCCGACTTTTTTGTGACTGAAGAAGGCTCATGGATAAGGACTTATGATGAGCACTGCAAGAGAATTGCAGAAATGTCTGCCAGCAATAAAACTGTTAGGGCTGCTGCCGGGCAGACATTTACCACAAAAGAGGGAAGTTGGTTAAGGACGTATGATAAGAAATGTAAAAGGTTAAGTGAAAAAAGCGCCTGATCCATGAACAGTTCTTTTACTGCTATTGATTTTGAAACAGCACATGGAAAGCGTTGGAGCATTTGCCAAGTGGGGATTGTCCGTATTGAAAATGGGATTATAATAGAAAAACTATCAATTCTGGTGCAGCCACCGAATAATTTCTATTGGAACGATTTCATTGATATTCATGGAATTACTCCTGATCTCACTGCAAATGCGCCAACCTTCAACCATGTTTGGGGGAAAATAGAACCGTTCATCTTAAACCAAAATTTGGTTGCGCATAATGGTTTTGCACTTATGGTTCATACAGCTTTGGAAGGACAGGTAATAGAGGGCAATCATGAGAAGATGATCTCTAAAGAGTTGTTCCTTGAAGCAAATGATGTTCTATCTGAAAACAAGCAAGGTTACCGCACGAACCCGGAAAATGACGAAATACCATTAAAGCGTTTCTACAAATGCGATGAGTGTGGGCAGTTTCTCAGGGCATACAAAGCTTACAAGAATCAGAAGTATTACTACAAATGCAACACAAAGGGATGCAACTGCAATATGAGGGCAGATACCCTTCACGAACGTTTTGCTCAAACGTTGTCAGAGTACTGCCTTGAATTTGACGAGGCGATGAAGTACCTGATAAAAGAGCAAATGATTGTGGAATACAATAAGTCGAATGAGCAGAAAGAAGAGAACATTCAGAATATCGAAAAGCAATTAGCGGAGGTAGATAAGAAGTTGGAACGCCTAGAAGAACGATATGTTTTGGAGGAAATAACCAAGGATATGTTCGATAAATTCAAGACGAAATTCGTTGACGAAAAGAAGGATATTGAAAAGGAACGGGCAAAATTTGGGGATAGGGTGTCGAACCTTGATTTATATATAGACACTGCCTTTAGAACATCCTCGAAACTCGCTCCAGAATGGGCTTCCGCTGATTACAACGACAGACAAGAGCTTCAGTATATGGTCTTTCCAGATGGAATATACTACAATCGTAAAAAAGACGAGTGTCGAACCCCCAAAGTAAATGTAGCATTCCGCTACTTTGCACGACTGGCAAGGCTTTCAGGGGAAAAAGAAAAGAGGGAACTGCAATTTGAATTGCATGTTCCCTCTTTGGTAGCATGTACGGGAATCGAACCCGTCATTCCTCCGTGAAAGGGAGGCGTCTTAACCGATTGACCAACACGCCATATAAAACCTTCGGCAATTGTTCAATTTTTTCTGAAGACTTGGATCGAAATTCCGGCGGGAAGCCCTTATTTCGGAGTGCAAATATAGGGCAGTATTTGCACTCCTCAAAATTTCGTGACCATTTTTTATAGATCGGCCATTGCCTCGACAATGCCCAGGAAGTCAGAAGCCTTTAGTGACGCGCCTCCTATCAGTCCGCCATCAACATCCGGGCAGGAAAATAATTCTGCAGCATTAGACGATTTGCAACTGCCCCCGTAGAGTATCGTCATATTATCTGCAGCTTCTTTTTCGTAACGCGCAGCAACAACGTTCCTTAAGTGGGCATGCATATCCTGTGCCTGCGCCGATGTCGCGGTGCGGCCCGTGCCGATAGCCCAAATGGGCTCGTAGGCTATCACTACATTGGCTAATTGTGTCTCAGGCAGGTGGAACAGGCCTTCTTGTAGTTGTGTTTCCACGTATGCATTTTGTGTACCCGCGTCTCTTACAGAAAGAGGTTCACCGCAACAGAAGATCACCTTCATATCATTGCTCAGTACCTGGTTTACTTTTTTAGCCAGCATGGCGCTATCTTCTTTGAAGTATTCCCGCCGTTCAGAGTGGCCAATGATCACGTAGGCTACTTCCGCGCTCTTCAGCATACTTGCCGACACTTCACCGGTAAAGGCGCCGGATGCCTCGCTGTGGCAGTTTTGTGCGCCCAGCTGCACATCAATTATGCCGGTCAATTGTGCGGCGGTTTGTGTAAGATGCAGGTAGGGTGGGGCTATTACCACTTGCTTATCTTCGCTTAATACAGGCAGACCTTTGAATATCTCATTTACCAGTTCGGCGCCTTCATTCAGGTCCAGGTTCATTTTCCAGTTTCCTGCTACTATTTTTTTTCGCATATAATTAGTTTGAAAATTTAAAGTTGGAGTGTATTTTTTACTTGCGGAAATGGTCGAAAATATACCGATACATTTCGGTTTCACCTTCGGAGAGTTGCTTACATCTTCTGCCCATCATGCGGTTTGCTGTTTCCATGGCACGGTTAAAGTCGTAGACCGTAATTCCTTCGCTACCGCCCCACGAAAAGGAAGACACAAATTTCTCCGGAAAGCCGCCACCAAAAAGATTGCAGGATACACCTACTACGGTACCGGTATTGAACATGGTATTGATGCCGCATTTAGAATGGTCGCCCATAATGAGGCCGCAAAAGGTAAGTCCTGTTTTTACAGATTTCCGGGCTGCTTCATCCCATATTTTTATCTCATCGTAGTTGTTCCTAAGGTTAGAGCAGTTGGTATCAGCGCCAAGGTTGCACCATTCGCCGATCACCGCATTGCCCAGGTAGCCGTCGTGTGCCTTGTTGCTGTTGGCAAAGAAGACAACGTTGTTGATCTCTCCGCCCACTTTACAGCCCGGTCCTATAGTTGTAGCGCCATATAGCTTCGCGCCCATTTTCACTACCGCATGTTCACATACTGCGATGGGACCACGCATCATGGTACCCTCCAGTATTTCCGTGTCCCTGCCAATGTAAACCGGCCCGGTAGCAGCATTGATGATACTACCGGCATAGATCTTGGCCCCTTCTTCGATAAACAGGTTTTCCTTGCCTGCCACGGTTACGCCATCCGGTAGGGTTGTGCTCGTCCGGCTTTTTGTAATAAGTGCATAATCGTCGCGAAGCGCCCGATCGTTAAATGAAAAGATATCCCAAACGTTCTTTAACGAATAAACAGGGCCGTCATATTGCAGTTGCGATAGCGATTGAATACGCTCATGAAAGTCTGAAATGCTATATTCATGGGCAGCAATCCGTGCAGCGATCACGAGGCCATCCTTTGCCAAAGCCTTGCCCATGGCTAGTGTATTTATCGCTTCCAGGAGCTGGCTACTGGCAAAAACAGCACCATTCAGGTAGAGATTGTCATTAGATTCATTGAACTGGTATACTTTCTGGAGATAGTTTTCCGTCAGTGTGCTTGTGCTTGTGGTTCCTCCCAATAACTTCTCCCAGCGCTCGCGCATAGTGAGTATGCCACATCTGATATCTGCCACCGGGCGGGTATGTGTAAACGGCAACAGGCGGTCTCGGTCAGCACTATCGAAGAGTATATATTCCATAGATCATTTAAAAGGAAAAATCCCGGCAAAAGTCGGGATTTTTCATGCTTATTGCAAGTAAATATAGCAAGTGGATTATTTCGCTTTCTTTGCGTAGCGGTTCTTGAACTTCTCGATACGGCCTGCTGTATCCACAAACATTGACTTACCAGTGTAAAAAGGATGTGAAGTATTTGAAATTTCCACCTTAACTACCGGGTATTCTTTTCCGTCTTCCCAAAGTATAGTTTCCTTGGTAGGAGCGGCTGAACGGGTCAAAAACATGTGCTCGTTGGAAGTGTCTTTAAATACTACCATGCGGTATCCTTCCGGGTGAATTCCTTTTTTCATTTTATGATTTTTTTAGTGCATGGATTTTGCCATGCGTGAATTGAGTGTGCAAAAGTACTTTAAAAATTCAAAAGTAAAAAATGAAAACTCAAAATACCTTTCGCAGAAGGCTATTCAGCATATTTTGCAAGGTCGCCGGCAGCTTCTTCAGATACCTGGTATTTGCCGACAACATTTCCTTTCGGGTCTATAAGAAAAGCCTGGGGAATAGACATAATACCATATATTTCCGCTGGTTTTGACTTCCAGCCGCCAAGGTCGCTGATATGATTGGGCCATGTCAACCCATCCGACTTGATAGCATTTACCCAAGCTTCTTTATTCTGGTCAAGTGACACATTAAGTACAGTAAACCCGTTTTTAGCGCCTTTAAATTTTTTCTCAGAGAACTCATGGTACAGTTTCACGAGCCCGGGGTTAGAGTGTCGGCATGGGCCGCACCAGGATGCCCAGAAATCTATCAATACATAGCGGCCCTTATTGAGCTCAGACAGCTTCAGGATCTTACCCTCGGGTGTCGAGAAGGCCAATTCGGGCGCTTTTTGGCCAATCTGAACTTTGGAGCTCAATTGTGCGTTTGCCGATACAATGATGCCCATTGCCAGGGCAAGTGTAGTTATTATCTTCTTCATGTTTGATTTATTGTGGAGGTGTAAATATAGGGCAAAATACCGTTCTAACGCAAGAAGAGCTGACAGTACACTTGTTTTAACAGCCTTTTGTCATTTTACACCTCAAAAGATCCCTTTTCCTAACTTTTCTGAAGGCCTGCTATGATCTTTTTTATGCGCTGTTTTTGGTCATCCGGGGCTTTAGATAATGCGGTTTTATAGTTGCTGAGCGATTGTTTGCTGTCCCCGGCTTTGCCGTAGGCCTCGCCCATACTGTCGTATGCGTTCCAGCTATCGGGGTGTCTTTTCAGATTGATTTTAAATATCTCCAGGGCGGTGGGCATATCGTTTTCGTTCATGAGCTCGTATCCAAACTGGTTCACCGTGTTTTCACTGGCAGTTTCGGCGAGCGTAAGCACTCGCTTTGCAGCACTATCCGCAGCTTTTGTGTTGCCCATCAATTTCATTAGCTGGCCCTTTGCGGCTACATTGGTAAAGTTCTCATCGATCTGTATTGATGTGTTGACCCACTTCAGCGCTTCATCGTAATTAAATTTGTTTTCGATACAGTAGTGTGCAGCTTCTTCCCAGCCATGCCACCCAAACCCGGGTTGGTTCTTTAGTTGCTCGCGGATGCGCTTTAAAGCTATTGCTTTGACATCCACTGTTATAGTAAACGGTACTTCAAGCTTTTCCCAGGAGAGGGTAGCATTGGCTGAGTTTGCTGAACGGTCTGTAAAAGTATAGTCCAGCCATTCCTGGAACTTGTGCGCCGCAGGCTTTGCTTTAACGCGCAGGGCGTCTTCTTTTTCATTGTAGAAAAAACTGCCCCACGAGGTGTGATCTTTAGAAAAAATGACCACCCATTCATCTTTTCCAGGGATCATATGCAACCCGTACGTGCCTGCGGGCAATGGGCTGCCGTTGATGCTTACATCGTCGGTAAATGAAATCGTTGTATTGTCGTTTGCACCTGCCCTCCAAACCTTATCATATGGAACAAGCTCACCCCATATCGTTCTGCCATTCACGTATGGGCTATGGTATACGATGGTTATATCTGTGTAGCCTATCCTTTGTTTTACCTCAGATAGCTGGCTTACTTCGGGCAGCACAAGTGATGGCTGGGCTATTACATTAATAGCTACACACAGGCATAAAAAACTGAGTAGGATAAAGTGTTTTGATTTCATTGGATTTCCTTTTTTGTTTGAGTGCTAAAGATAGCTTCATTACAAAGGACTTCAGTAGTGAAAATAGGGTGAGTTTTCTGCGCTGAAGCGGAGCAAAAGCATGTATTTATAGGCTATGATCAACAAATTTTCCGCTACT
>CAIVEW010000107.1 GCA_903905065.1 uncultured Bacteroidota bacterium
AGTCTGTGGTGCTACCGATACAATCGAACTATGCGGTATTACTAATATCTACTACTTCCTTAACAATAAACTTCCGTCAACCATATTCTTATCAGACTGAGTCTGTGGTGCTACCGACACAATCGAACCATGCAGCACTAACTATACGGTACTATTAATATTTACTGCCCCCTTCAACCAATTTCTTACCAGACTGAGTCTGTGTGCCACCGATACGATCGAACTCTTTATTTGGGAGTGCAATGTTAGCGCATTTTGCAAAAAAAGACAAAAAATAATTGCCTTACCGCACACTGCGCCTATCTTTAATGGAATAATACGGCATAAGTGGGATCAACAGCACATACCGACAGAAGATGGTTATCGACGCATAGGTTTACGCTTATATTGATGATGCTGGTGTGTGCGGCAACTATTGCACTGTCCTGCATATACCTGTTTTCGGCTTATTCAACCGTGGTAGGTTGGTACCTCGGTCTCAATAATTGCTTTTATAATAGCCGGAACTGGAGTACAGATTTCTTTACGCCGGGCATCAAATCAGATGGCAACATGTATTGCATCATCGCGATAGCCGTTTCGCTTGCGGGGCTGTTCCTCATTGCAAAAAACTTCAGAAATAGCTCAAAAAAAACGCCGGGCTTCAGAATTGATCTGGCCTGGCAGGATCTTTTGTCCGTACCCATACTGCTCATAGTCGCCTTTTTGCTTTGGTGTAGGGGAAACAGCACTGCTCTCCCCGCCCACGACGAAATTTTCTCCGCTTTTAATTCAGCAGGCATACACCCTTTCCAGGCCATATCTTATTATATGTTGCCCAATAACCACATGCTCTTCAACCTGCTCAATGGGTTACTATTTCATTCATCAGCCAATAAAGTTGTCACCGGCAGGCTCATTTCTCTTACAGCGTATTGCGGCCTTATTGTTTCCGTTTTTTACTGGTTTAAGCACCTGTTCAAAAACTACTGGTTGGCGTTTCTCACAATCATAGCCCTTGCGCTACAATGCCCTGTATGGGGGTTCAGCTTCCAGGCTCGTGGTTATGAACTATACCTGCTCGCCGGTTGGGGCATGAGCATTTCGCTTTTTTCCTACTTGCAATCGCCACATAGGCGCTGGCTGCTCATTAATGTCCTCTGTTGCTGCGCGGGGTATTTCTGCATGCCATCTTTCTTATATATCCATGCAGCCCAGTTGTTGTTTATGCTACTGTATGTTTTATTCAATAAAACAAGAGAGATCATGTTCTGGAAATCCCAGGCCTTAGCGCTTGCCATTACTTATTTACTGTATCTGCCTTCGCTTTGTTTTTCCGGCCTTACCGCGCTCGCCGGCAACGGCTACGTGGCACCTATGAATGGTTTCAGGCAAAAAAGCCTGGCGGCTTTCGTGCAGTGGATGTGGGGAACAGTCCAGTCCTGTATTGGCCACATATTTTCTGATATTCATTTGGGTGGCGTCTCATTTGATCTTCTTTTGTATTTCGTGCCGTTACTGCTTTTGTTCAGAAGAAATAATAAATTGAGTAGGCTCTTTGGCGCCTTTTACCTGGCGATGTGGCTGGTCTTTTTCCTTCTAGTGATCATCATGAAGCGGTTGCCTTTTGAACGTAACCTTATTGTCCATTACAGTATCACCCTTGCCGGGGTGATACTGGTACTGGAGTGGTTGACTACTGCTCTCTCGAAAAACGCAAAGCTGCAGTTGCCATTGTCCATAATTTTGGCGATACTGATAGCATGGTTTTCTTTCCATTTTTTTACCACCAACGAATCCTTTATTAAAGTCACCCTCTACGAGCACGATGTCAATCAAACCTATAAGGAACTTAGTGAAGGGCTGGACTATATACCATCCGGCAGCACCGTGGCCTTTTCAGACGAAAGCTTTTTCTATCGCTATGTTTGTATGAAGAATGGCTGCATGATCAGCAACTGCCCTTCTGGAAATGAAATGTATTATGTGAAGGAAAACTACGAACAAATGCCGCAAACCCTCGCTGAAAAATACTCGTTGGCAAAACAACTTGGCGACCATGCCATTTATAAAAAGACGGCGAACTAATGAAAGCTAAAGGATAGGTTGACCTATTTCAAGACACTGCTCAACGTCTCATCCAGCTGTTTCTCGCGCAGGTTTTTGGCAATTATATTGCCTCCGGTGTCAATGAGAAAATTAGACGGGATAGATTGAACATTGTAGGCCACCGCAGCCGCAGATCGCCAGCCCTTCAGATCGCTTACCTGCGTCCAGCTAAGGCCGTCGTCCTTTATTGCCCGTTCCCAGGCATCCTTGCTGTTATCAAGCGATACGCTTAGAATAACAAAATTCTTGTTCTTGAATTTCTGATAGGCTGCAACTACATTCGGGTTTTCACCGCGGCAAGGTCCGCACCATGACGCCCAGAAATCAAGCAGCACATACTTACCACGGTAAGAAGATAATGACACCGTCTTCCCGTTAACGTCAGGCAGCACCACCTCGGGCGCAGTAGAAGAACTGCCGGGCCCGCTAACCGCCACCGCCTTTCTCGGTTGCCCGCCCAGCTTTGCAGTAGCCCTTAGATAATATTCGGTAAAATCCCGCGACATTCTCGTGTTAGGGAATCTGCGCCCAAGGCTCTGTGTAAAGGCATCCAGATAGGGTCCTTCGCTCAGTGGGCTGAGCATTCTTACCGCAAATACTGCGTTTGGTTCATACGCCGTAGTATCTGCAAAATGCTCTATATACCGTGTGAAGCGGGCGTTGCTGTCCTGCAGGTCTTTTCGCGCTATAGCCAGGATACTATCATTTCCCCTTGCCTTCAGCGTATCCAGTATCACGCTCATGATGCTGAAATTATTCTGGAAGGAACGAATGGCAGCAAGGTAATTTTGCAACTGTACTGAACCATTAGAACCTGCAACCGAATATTTTTCGAGGGCGCTCCAGTCGCCGGTGATCTTCATATTTCCTTTATCCACCGACAGCAATATGTATTTTTTCTGTTGAAAATGTATGCGGTAAAGGCCCGGCTCTGGTGAAACTCCCGATAGCTCAAAATGGCCGTCAGCGTTAGAATGAACGGAATCGATAATGGTAATGATCTCATTGGCGTTCAACTGCTCCAGCACCACCGTTTGCTCTGGGAGGCCGTTAATATTGGCAATGATCGTAAACTTCCGGTTGTTATTGCTGCAAGCAACCAACCCGGACAACGCAATAAGAATAAAGAGTAGTTGTTTTGATCTCATTAAGGGCCGTTTAACCTAAGTAACCCAAAATTAATAAGTCAAACGTCAAGAAATGCCTAAAATTTGAAACACATCTAAAATTAAATCAAGTGCACTAAGCGGTAGTTTATTTAGAAATAACGCAACGTTCATTTTGCAGCAGCTTCGCATAGTGTTCTATTTCCATTGGCGTTTTCAGCTCTTCCAGCTGCTTCCGTTGGTCTTTTTTTAGTGTCTTTCTCCTGATCGCATCCGCGAATCGCCGTATCTCATCCTTCGACTCCAGTATAAGGCCAGGCACCTCCACCGGGCGGTGATGTTCATCCATAGACACCATAGTGAAATAACACGTATTGGTGTGCTTAGTGGTCTGCGTCTTTACATTCTCAGCTACCACTCGTATGCCAACCACAAGCGACGAATGCCCGGTATACACCACCGAGGCTTTAAGCGACACAAGTTCCCCTACCTCAATGGGCGCCAGGAAATCCACACTGTCTATCGAGGCTGTTACACAGTAGTTACCCGCATGTTTTGCCGCACATACATAGGCCACTTTGTCCATCAGCGAGAGCAATATCCCGCCATGCACCTTCCCACCGAAATTTGCATAAGTGGGTATCATCAACTCTGTGAGTATAGTTTTAGAGTAGCCTACAGTTTTAAAATCTGAAGTATCCATTACTTTGTGGAAATAGGAATTAGTATTTCGGAATTGGGATTAATATCTAAGTTCAGTAAAACTCATGAACCGGCAAAGATCGGTTAAAAACAAAAAAGGAATCTGGATTGCCACAACACAATCCAAATTCCAAATCCCTAACTACCAATTCCATAATTAAGCCACAACAGCCGCCACCGGCACCAGCAGCGCCTCGCGTATGCGCCCTTCCATTTCGTCCATCATTTCAGGATTATCAAAGAGGAATTGTTTTACCGCATCCCTGCCCTGCCCTACTTTGCTGTCGCCATAGCTGAACCATGAGCCACTTTTCTGGAGTATGCCCAGTTCCACGCCCATATCTATGATCTCGCCCACTTTGCTGATACCTTCACCAAAGATGATATCAAACTCTACCTGCCGGAAAGGTGGTGCTACCTTATTCTTCACCACTTTCACACGCGTACGGTTACCGCTCGCCACATCGCCATCCTTTATCTGGCTGATGCGCCTGATGTCGAGACGAACTGATGCATAGAACTTCAGGGCGTTACCACCTGTTGTTGTTTCCGGGTTGCCAAACATCACACCAATTTTCTCACGAAGCTGGTTGATGAAGATGCAGCAGCACCCCGTGCGCGAAATAGTTGCCGTGAGCTTCCTCAATGCCTGGCTCATCAGCCTTGCCTGCAGACCCATCTTGCTTTCGCCCATTTCGCCATCCAGCTCACCCTTAGGTACCAGTGCCGCAACAGAATCTATCACCACCACGTCCACCGCGCCCGATGAGATAAGCCGGTCTGCGATCTCCAGGCCCTGCTCACCATAGTCTGGCTGAGAGATGATCAGGTTGTCCACGTCCACACCTAGCTTACGCGCATAGCTGGCGTCAAATGCGTGCTCTGCATCTATTATGGCGCAGATACCGCCCTTCTTTTGCGCCTGTGCTATAGTATGTATCGCTATTGTCGTTTTACCAGAAGATTCCGGCCCGTATATCTCCACTATACGGCCGCATGGCAGGCCGCCCACACCCAGTGCCACATCCAGGCCTATAGACCCGGTGCTGATCACATCCATCTTTTCCTTTTGCTTGTCGCCGAGCATCATTACAGAGCCCTTTCCATAGTCTTTCTCGATCTTGTCGAGTGCCAGTTTCAAAACTTTTAATTTGTCGTCTGCCATATTACTTGCAATTTTAGCCATAAAACATTTTACCAAAATTACTTTAAAAAGCTACACCATATCCAATTTACAAAAGAAGATATCCACAATTTTCAAAACGGGTTATAGCCTTAACAGGAGCAGGTTTCCGCCGATTTTAGGGTAAATTTTGTGGGTAAGTCGGGGTTATGGAATCGTGGGGAGGATTAGGAAATACCGGAATCGAAGTGAAAACGATTCGCAGAAAATACCACCTGAACTGACGAAAATAGCTGGTGTCATGATGAGCCCCGCCGAACCATGACCTGCTCAGAACTATTTAAAGTCCAATTAGCGCCGCCATGCCTGTTTGAAAGCCTGTCTGAATGTCCCTTTTTAAGAATTAGCTTCACCAAGCCATATTATGTATATTTACGACTACAATTTGAAAATATGCATTTATCACTCAGGCTTATACTGCCGTTTTTCATGCTGCTGGCTTCCGGCGGAATATGCCATGCCCAAACTGCAAATACGGCCTATGAGTTTACCCCCGGCAATAAAGTGATCTTTGAAGATGATTTCAGCCAGGATACCATAGGCGCATTTCCTTCAAAATGGCACATTTCATCCTGTAATGAATTCTATGCCCATGACACGTCTAACAGGCATCTGTGGCGGGTGGAAAAAGACAGCATTGATCACACCTTGCTGGTCATGACAAATGGCAGTTATTTAGACCCGAATGTTACAAATCAATTTTACCTGCACGATAGCTTTGCCCTCGAAGTTGATTTCCGGTTCGATTCACCAAATGGAGGCGTAGAACTCGTATTCTACCCTTATGAGAACCCGAACCCCTGCCTGAAAGAGCGCATCCAGGTATGGTCTTCAGGCCAACTGCGAAGAGACAT
This sequence comes from uncultured Bacteroidota bacterium, assembly GCA_903905065.1. Classification (GTDB taxonomy): domain Bacteria; phylum Bacteroidota; class Bacteroidia; order Chitinophagales; family Chitinophagaceae; genus Nemorincola. The sequence goes on from CAIVEW010000107.1 coordinate 5,934, forward strand.
AAGCTCCGGTAGCCGCTTCGAAAAAGCATTAGGAAAATATCCCGTTCCATTTGCAAAAAATACCTGGCACCATTTTGCCATGGCTTATAAGAAAGGAGCCGCTGATTTTTATATTGATGGCACTCTTGTTACACCGCTGCCAGATTGCGGATTTTCACCCTATGGCGTTTCCATTGGCAGCCATAATCTTGTATCTTACAAACACTTCCGGATAACCACAGGCGCAAACAGTTATGACTTTGCAAAGATACTTACAGGTAGCACCCTGGTCACACACGCCATCAACTTTGACGTAAATAAATCGGTCATCAATGCAGATGGCATGGCATTCCTCGCGCAACTGGCGCAATTTCTAAGAGCAAACCCCTTTCTGAAATTAGAGATAGATGGTCATACCGATGGCGATGGTGATGCCGATGCGAATATGAAATTATCGCAGGAGCGCGCTGATGCCGTAAAAAAACAACTGGAATCGGTCGGCATTGATGGCAGCAGGCTCATCCCCGTAGGCTTCGGCCTCACCAAACCCAAAGTACCAAACGCCACGCCCGAAGGCAAAGCCGAAAATCGCCGCGTGGAATTTGTGAAGCAATAAGTGCCTTGCCGCGTACAAGAACTTTATGGTAGAAGCTCTACCTAACTAACACTACTTCACCAGTTCCTCGAACTTACGGTCAGGGAAGAAACGTAGCACGCCGGGAGTGGTCTTTCGCGCTTGACGGTCTTAAAAACGAAATGGGTGACTTGCGCGCTTTGCGGTTTTGCGAGAAACCTTTTCATACCACCGGCGCATGACTGATAACAAATAGGATCGTAAAGCACACTACCATACACATAGCTGACACTTTGTTCATCAGCATTACATGAGCATAATCGGCATTTTTGGGGTCCCTCAGGGTTATTAAAAACCAATACAGGAAATAAACCATAACCGGGGCAAGACAGCCCGAGAAAATGAAAAAATCTATGATCCTGCCGTAGGTGCTGAAATAATAATACAATAGCGTTGCCGAGCCGAGAAACATCACCAGCGTAAAAATAAACGTACCCTTTATACCTAGCCTGTAGCTTATGGTGTAGTCACCCCTGCTGCTGTCCTCATCGTGCTGGTATATCTGCGTCAGCGGGTAAGACCCGCCTATAAGCAATGAAGCTATTGTCATCGCCAGTATGTTCTGAGCGTTAAACCAAGCAATTTGGGTATTATTCTCGGCCACCATTTTGGCCAGCATAAAGGTGTACCCACCCTGGAAGAACGCGATCACCAGCCAACTCACAAGTGGATATTTTTTGAGCCGTATGCCGCGCCAGCTATAAGCTTTGGAGAATGCCACATATAGTGACATCAGCAGCATATTTTGCCAACCCGTTAAAGAACAAAGCAATAAGCCCGTTGCGTCGCAAATGATACTCGCATAATACAGTTTCGGGGTTACCGGCGGTGGGTTTTTCAGCCCGCCAATGCTGCCCGTATCCTTGTCCATGTAGCTATTATAAATGTTACTGCCCGGGTATATAAAAAAATGCAGGGCTACAAAAACAATAACTGTATTACTGATGGAAACCGACGAAGCCTGGCTGAGACCAAAACAAAATACCGGCAACAGAAAGAAAGAAAACGGGATACGCAGATGCAGTACCGTGTCCCTGTCAAAAATAGATCGGGCGCCCGGGAGATTATTAATATTTCTCAACATTCACGGAATTATAGCAGGTTGATTCTTAAAATATATCAGCATGCAGATGATAGTCGGAATGAGGTCGAGCCCATGATGGCGCCTTTTTCTGCCGTAGATACGAACAGCGGAAGCCCATAAACCGAAACCCCAGCCAAACACGCTTGAAGCTGCTAGTCAACAGCAATGGGAGGCAGAAAACCAGCGCCATACTGCCCCGTAGCGGACTGCGACAACAGCGTAGAGCCCTTTTTTTCCGGCGGAGCCTTAGGAAAAAAATCGCCTTTTCTTTTGTTACTTTTCTTTTGGCGAAGCAAAAGAAAAGTAAGGTAACGAGGGCAGGGCATTATGTTTTCTCGGTATGCTATTTAATTACTACAGCCACAACCTGGCGATCGAATCAGTCAGTGCCACAAGTGCCTGGTAAGAATCCGGCTTGGTTACAAAACAATTTGCTCCAAGCTTATAAGACATTTCCCGGTCCCTTGCAGATGAGGAAGTCGTCACAACAATTACTGGTATCGGCTTAAGGTCATCATTCTTCTTTATCTCTCTCAGCACGTCCCTGCCATCCCTTCCCGGCATATTCAGGTCCAGGAGAATTAACGAAGGGTGCTTTTTTACAGTGTCACCTGCAAGATGGCCCATTAGCTGATCGCCACTCTGCATAAAAATATAGTTATGGCTATGCTTATTTTCAATAAAGGCATCACGCATCGTTACTCGGTCGTCTTCATCATCATCTACAATAAAAACGGACTGCTGTGCTGATTGAATCATGGTGGTATTGTTTTCTGTACGTAAAATAATAAAATAATTCCAGACTTAACAAAGTCAACCATCATTTTACACAGATATTACTAATCTCAAACCGGGATGATTATCGTGAATGTCGCCCCTTCATTAAGCTTTCCTTCCGCAAAAATTGTCCCGCCGTGGTTCTCCACGATTCTCTTGCACACGGCCAGGCCTATACCCGTGCCCTCATACTCTGCCCTGCCGTGCAGCCTTTGAAATATGGCAAAGATCTTACCCGCATATTGATTGTCAAACCCGATACCATTGTCCTTGATCTCAATTTTTAAGTATTTTTTTGCCTTCGCAAGCTCCATTTGCTCCACCGCCCTGCCCGTCAGGAAACTGTGTGTTATTTCTATATGCGGCATAACGCCTTTCCGCTGAAACTTCAACGAGTTGCCCACCATGTTTAAAAATAGCTGTCGGAACTGCGCCGGCACTACTACTACTGTCGGCAAATCATCCGAATCTATTACCGCCTTTACCTCCTCGATCTTATGGTCAAGGGGCAGCAACGCTTCCGACAAAACAAAATTAAGGTCGCACAATTGGTATTCTTTATTGCCGGCAATGGTTGACACATAAAGCAGGTCATTCACCATTTTCTGCATACGCCTCGAGGACTCTATTATTTTACTAAGAAACAATTTGCCTTCCTCGCCCAGTGTTGCCGATTGAGTGGTAAGCATACGGTCGCTGAATGTTACGATCTTTCTCAATGGCTCTTTCAGATCGTGGCTGGCTACGTAGGCATATTCTTCAAGACTGGTATTGGATTGCTGAAGTTGCAGGTTTTTTTGATACACCATCTGCTCTGTTTCCTCCTGCTCCGTAATGTCAATGGATATATTCAATACGCTTTCCACCAATCCATTAGCACTACGCTCGAAAATAGTACCGAATGTATGAAACCACTTATACGCGCCATCTTTATCTTTCATACGGTACTTAAATTCCGCAACTGGTTCTTCCGCGCCCCGCGGCAGCATATTGGCCTCTTCAAGCGCCCGTGCATTCTTCTCCATCATTGCCGGGAGATCATCCGGATGTGTGATCGAAACAAAAAAAGGAACACCGCCTTCCATCACCGTTGCTTGCGTATAACCAAGTTGTTTTTCAACAGCTCCGTTGATGAACGAAATTTGCCCCGTATGAATGTTATACGCTGCAATTATAGATGGTGTCACATCAGTCACCTTCTGAATAAACTCCTGCGAATCAGCCAGCTTTTTTTCGACAAGCTTTTGTTTGGTCACATCTTGTATAGTACCTACCAGTTTATATACCTTTCCAGACTTGTCAGTCAGCGCTTCTGTTTTCGCGTATAGCATCTTCAACGTCCCATCCTTTAGCACCGCCCGGTAGTTGCTTTCCATTGGTTTGCCACTATCCATGCAGTCCTGCAGATTTTGTTTTATGTTCTCATGGTCCTCCGGATGATTCAGGACCATAATCTTATCAAATGTTATTTCAGACCCCAATTGCCTTCCATATATCCGGTACAGTTCATCCGACCATGTTATTTTTCCACTCACCAGGTCCCACGACCAGTTACCAATATGAGACAACTCCTGTGCCTGCTTGAACAAAAGATCGCTTTCTTGCAATTTCTCAAACAACAATTGCCTTTCAGTTACATCCTGCACTGTTCCGTATAGCCCCACTGCCAAATTGTTTGCGCCGTAGGACACGTCGCCTTTCACATGAAGGTATTTCAGTTTTCCCGAGGGTAGTATAATACGAAATGTATAGTCGGACGCTATGTACTCGTTTCTTAATCGCTCCTCGTGCTCATCAACCATTGCTATATCGTCGGGGTGACGATAAGTTCTTGTCAGTACGGTGTCAACTTTGTCATAAGGCGGTTCCAGCTCATAAATACGGAACAACTCTTCGGACCATGAATACTCGTTTGTTTCCAGGTTGCAATTCCAGTTGCCAATATGCGACAATTGCTGAGCCTGCTGGTAAAGCGTTCTGTTTTCCAGCAATTCCCGCACCATCTTATGCCGGTTTGTTACGTCCATAGCAGTGCCTATCATCACCTTCTTCCCGTTCCTCATGGTCACTGAGCCCCTAGACCACAATATTTTTTCTTTACCGTTGATGAGGTAGCGGTACTCGTTGTCATACATTCCTCCCTCTCTTATCGCCGCATCTCTGTTCTTATTAATTCGCTCGCGGTCGTCCGGGTGCACATGATCGATCAATTGATTAAGATCAAATCCACCGAGCTCATATATTTTTTCAAATTGAGGGGTAACGGTCATTTGCCCGGTTTCCGGTTCCAGCTCAAAACTGCCAAGGTTAGTAAGTGATTGTGCCTCCAGCAATTGTTTTTCGCGGGTTATCAGTTGATCAGAAATCTCCTTTTCTTTGTCAACATTCAGTATGATGCCCACTATTTCCGATGGAACACCTTCTTCATTCCTTTTATAAACAGAGCAATAATTACGCATCCAGGGATACGTTCCATTTTCAGATCTGAGCCGGAATTCCCAGGATACAATGGCACCGTCAGCAGCACTAGCGCACTCCTGCAGCGAATCAACAGTCGCTTGTACGTCTTCAGGATGAACATTACTGGCTATTATAGCGCCACCCATTTCCTGCATCTGTTCCAGAGTCTGTCCAAAAAAGTTGATCGCATTCCTGTTTGCGTATTTTATAGACTGGTTATGCAGATCAAAAATATAATTCAAACCCGGTGTTGTGTTTGACAACATCTCCGTAAAAAATGCCTGTTCGCTTATCCGGTCCTTAAGGAGTCTTATATATACGTTAGTAGCTGCAATGTCATTATGCACACTCAGCTCATCAATTTCGTTTATTATTTCAATAGCCTCATACAGGTCGTTGGTATAGGACGGCAAAAATTTAGTCAATGATTTTTTTCGCACATACCCGCCATAAGTAATATCCTCAGCAGTAAGATCTTCCTTTTTCATGATCACGAGCTGATCCGATACCCATTTCTGTAAAGACTCTTCCAGGTGCGCCTTCAAGGTGTTGTTTTCTGCATGAGTTAGAAATAACCTGTGAGATTCGATCCCCATTGCGATCAATTGATCATCGGTTATGCCTTCCAGAAATTTCATCATGGGCAGCTCAATCGCCCTGCATATGTTCAGCTGCTCCTTTATATACGGAATAAGGCAATTGTCACGGATGAACGCAGCATACCCAGGCAAATACCGAAATTCAAGACGTCCTTTCGAATGCTTTTTAGCGGATTGGTTGTTCATAATAGCTTCTTCCAAAATCATCAATTTAGGCATTCCAATAAAACTAAAACGCAATTTCTAACTATATAAAAATCATGCCAGCATCAGATTTTAGCGGATCTTGTAAATGCACAGAATGGTACTATTGAGGACACTAATCGAGAATTCAACCTTATTATACGGATATTCATTGGGATGAAGTCGATAGTTCGAAATGAAATAATCCGCCCCGGCTTCATCCGTCACTATTACCCGCTTTTTTTCTTGCTCAGTGAGCATGTTTATATTATTCCTCAGCGGTGGATGTCCCGAAAGGTCTGTAGTAATTCTTATTGCCCCTTGGTTGGTAGCGAGCAGGTGCTTCAGTCCCTGGTAAAAACTGCAACCCCAGTATTCGAGGTCATACCGTTTACGCAAATACTCCTTCTCATGCCGCACAAAATTGTTGAAATAAACCTGCTGAAAAGGGTGGTTCTTCACCATAAAGTAAAACACCAGGACGGTCTGCAACAAACAAACGGCTTTGACGGTTGCTTTCCTTTTGCCAGTTACAAGTTTGTTTATTACAAACAATGACAGCATTACAAAGGGCGCATAGATGAAATACAAGTGCCGCCAATCATCAATGTTCACTCCATGTAAAACCATCATGGCCAGCACAGGGATGAGGAACACAGCGACATAAAACAGAAAATGTCTTTCCGGAGTATCGCTGAAATATTTTACCGGGAATCTGACGGCAGCAATGATGATCCATGCACAACCCGCCAGGCCCGCAACTAACCACAACTCGGGCACAGTGATCGAAAACCAAACCGGCATATAGGTCAGCGGCAATTCATTACCCGCAAAGGAATGTCCGTCAAATAGCACTTTTCCGGTCCATACTATATTTGCGAGGTTGTGAAAAGACTCCAGAAAACGATGAACAGGGTCATTCCACAACAAAGGCCAGCACAAATACAACATGCCGCAGAAACCGGCAACGAAACTTAAAGCACCGAAAAATAAAAGCAACACCGGCTCTTTAAGATACTTCTTCCGCAAGACATCTATGGCTAAGAAAAAAAGTACCAGCAACGCAAAAAGCACGCCCATCGCTCTGATACTTGTGGCATAGCCCGTTACTATACCAAGAAGCAAATACCACCCTCTTTTGTTCTTGTTGAAGGCTATGTAACTCACCAGCATGACGATCAGCAATGCCGACAAAAAAGGAATATCTTTTGTGTTAAAAAAAGAATGCGCATAAATACGTGGATGAAAAGCCAGTAAAACGAAAGCCAAACAGGCTGTGAACTGATTCTTAAATAGCTTGTATGCCAGTATATACCCACTAAAGACACCGAAAAGAAAAAACAAGTGCGTTGCGAGGTGCCGCGATAAATAAATGTCACGGCTAGTCTTAAAATGCCCGGCTTTCTCCAGGAAGATCAATGGCAGTTCAAATCCAGGCCCCAGGGCGCGATCGTCATAAGTTAATAGCGACTTATCTCCATTGAAAACATAATTGTATGTCACATTACCAATACCTCGTTGATCTGGCTCGTCCCAGCTCATCCCATAGTCCTGGTAAACGCACAGGCCCACGCACAAAGTCGCTACAAAAAGTAATATACCAGGATAATAAGTGGCCAGGAATTTTTTCATGCGGTTTTAAAGGTAAAAAACTAATACCCTGTGGCAAAACACTTATTGGATATCCGGTAATAATGATTTCACACTTTTTGTAGAGACGTTGCACCGCAACGTCTGCCCGGCATATGGCGCCATACAAAATTTTTACCATCCCCAAAACCTAAACGCAAAACCAACCGTAGATGTATTTGTAAAACAATTTCCAACGAACCAAAAAACAATTTTATGAAACGTATTCTTTTGATTCCCGTATTCGCAATTGCCATGACAGCAGGTAACGCCATAAGCTGTTTTGCACAAGGCACAGTAATGGTAGGCGGCGCAGCCATGTATCCGCAAAAGAACATTGTGGAAAATGCCGTAAACTCCAAGGACCACACCACGCTGGTGGCGGCAGTTAAAGCCGCAGGCCTCGTTCCTACGCTGCAGAGCGACGGGCCCTTCACGGTATTTGCGCCTACCAATGAAGCATTCGCAGCACTCCCGGCCGGCACGGTTGACAACCTCCTGAAACCAGAGAACAAATCAACCCTTACCTCCGTGCTTACTTACCACGTAGTGGCAGGAAAAATGGACTCCAAAGACCTGATGGAAAAAGTAAAAGCCGGCGGTGGCATGGCTAAGCTGACCACCGTGCAAGGCGAAGAACTAACAATCATGAAAAAGGGCAAACACCTGGAAGTAAAAGACAGCAAGGGCGGTATAGCCATGATCACTATAAAGGACGTATACCAGAAAAATGGCGTGATACATGTGATCGACAAAGTGCTTATGCCTTAGTTGAACTTCTAAACAGAAAATTCCAAATTCCAGCAAGTTCCGGAGTTTGGAATTTTCCCTTTGGTATTTAACAAGAAACTTTGGTATTTTCAATTTCATCTTTGGAATTTGGCCGAATAGCTTCCTTATCTTTGCGCTAATTAATCCCAGAAAACAAAAGTGGCCCAGGAAAGCATTTCGGTATTTGACATTTTTAAGATAGGAATAGGTCCCAGCAGCTCACATACACTTGGCCCATGGCGTGCCGCCCAACGATTTATTGCAACTTTAAAAACCAAAGGTATTAGCGAAGTAAGCGCCGTACGGGTATTGCTCTACGGCTCGCTGGCCAAAACTGGCAAAGGCCATGGTACGGATGTAGCTGTACTTTTGGGGCTGTGCGGAGAAGACCCCGTAACCTTCGATGTGAACGAGATAACACCGCGTCTTGAGCAGATTACCGATCTGAAAAAACTGTTGCTGAACGGCGAAAAAGAAATTGACTTTGACCCTTTAGTTGATGTTGTTTTCCTGTTCGACGAGAGCTTACCCTACCACCCCAATGCACTTACCTTTTTGTGTTCGTTCAATAATGGCGATGAAATAGCCGAGACTTATTATTCTATAGGTGGCGGCTTTGTTGTAAAAGAAGGCGAAGAAAATGGTCACGATGGCCATGTGCGCCTGCCCTACCCCATCGAGATCGCCGCCGACCTGGAAGCAGCCTGCGAAAAAACCGGCCTTAATATATCCGGCGTGGTAATGGAAAATGAGAACGCCATTCGCAAACCGGAAGAAACACGGAAAGGCGTCCTACGCATATGGGAGACCATGCGCGATTGTATGTACCGTGGAGCCCATATAGGTGGCGTATTGCCCGGTGGCTTGCAGGTACAGCGCCGCGCTGACGCCATAAATAAAAAACTGACCGGCGATAAAGTTTATAACAACTTTGATGAATGGCTGACGGTGATTCGCAGCGGTGGCCAGTCATTTAAGTACACCCTCGACTGGGTAAGCTGTTTTGCACTTGCAGTGAATGAGGAAAATGCAGCTTTTAGCCGCGTAGTTACCGCACCCACCAATGGCGCAGCCGGAGTAGTACCAGCCGTGCTGCTTTACTTCATTGCCTTCTGCGATGGTTATGATGAAGACAAGATCATTAAATTCCTCCTCACAGCATCTGAGATCGGCAGCATCTTTAAAAAGGGTGCTACCCTCTCCGCAGCCATGGGCGGTTGCCAGGCAGAGATAGGCGTATCCTCATCTATGGCCGCAGCAGCCCTTGCGGAATCACTTGGTGGCACTGTAGAGCAATGCCTGCAGGCCGCAGAAATAGCGATGGAGCACCACCTCGGCCTCACCTGCGACCCTGTAGGCGGCCTCGTGCAAGTGCCCTGTATAGAACGCAACACCATGGGCGCTATAAAAGCCATCACCGCCACCCAGCTCGCCCTCCAGGCCACCTCCGGCCACGCCCGTATCTCCCTCGATACCGTCGTCAACACCATGTGGGAAACCGCCCTGGACATGAACCACAAATACAAAGAAACCGCCGAAGGTGGCCTCGCCGTGCAGTTGCCGATAAGTTTGAGCGAGTGTTAACACACATGCTGAACAGCTCAATCAAAGCCGTCATTGCGAAGGGCTGCAGAGCCTTGCAACTAGCTAGCGCTGTGGCAATCTCCACAGCAGATGTACGTAGCCAAATAGAATTACTTTTTGTAACCAGCTCACACTGGCGCGGGTCTATAGCATGGCAATGAGCAGAGCGGACTCGTGTCTAAACAATTTAACCAGTTAATAACTGGCGTATGCATGACTAAAACACCTCAGCGTACAATTCCCTTCACCCCCCCGCTTGGCGGCCTTAAAAACAAAATGAGAGGATAGCGAGCTTTGCGTCTTTGCGAGAAACCATTTTTTGCTGCTTTGCTCGATATTTTTACTTTTACGCAATGCAGCCTACGCTCTTCGTAAATAACCCCACCAACAACTTCTTCCTCATAGCAGGCCCATGCGTGGTGGAAAGCGAAACGGTGGTCTTGCAGACTGCCGAAGAAATCACCCGCATCTGCAAGCACCTGCACATCTCGCTTATCTTCAAATCATCTTACCGCAAAGCAAACCGCAGCCGAATAGACAGCTTCACCGGAATTGGCGACGAAGCCGCATTAAAGATTCTGGTAAAAGTGCGCGAGACATTTGGGGTCCCGGTAGTTACAGACGTGCACACGGCGCAAGAAGCTACTACAGCTGCTGAATATGTAGACGTACTCCAGATACCCGCATTCCTGTGCCGCCAAACAGACATACTTGTAGCAGCCGCACAAACAGGCAAAGTAGTGAACGTAAAGAAAGGCCAGTTCCTATCACCAGAGGCAATGCGCTTCGCAGTAGAAAAGATTCAACAGAGCGGTAACAACAACATAATCCTCACAGACCGTGGCACTATGTTCGGTTACCAGGATCTGATTGTAGACTACCGCGCCATACCCGTCATGCAGGCCTTTAACGTGCCCGTGGTCCTCGACTGTACCCACTCCCTGCAGCAGCCCAACCAGGCCAGCGGCATCACAGGAGGCAACCCGCAGATGATAGAAACCATAGCCCGCGCAGGCATCGCGGTAGGCGCGGATGGACTCTTCCTCGAAACCCACCCGGACCCCACCAACGCCAAATCTGATGGCGCAAATATGCTTAGCCTCAATCTTCTGGAACCACTACTGGAAAAACTGGTCGCATTGCGGCAGGTAGTCAATAAATGGTAATTAAACATCAAATTACATCGTAAAATTTCCCCTTAGTAACAATGCTGATTTTTGATGCATAATTGGTATTAATTTATTCCTATTACCCCCTTCGGCTTTGCGGCTCTTTGCGTTTTTCCTTCGCGGCCTTTGCGTGAAAAATGCCCTGGCAACTTCGTAAAAAAAATCGCCCCGCAACATGCGGGACGATCCATATTTCTACTCGCAAGACTTACGACTCACGACTTATGACTAAATTACGCACTCACCTTACCCTTGGTCTTAGCAACCACCTCATCCTGTATATTACGCGGAGCGGCAGTGTAGTGGCTGAACTCCATTACTGAAGTTGCACGGCCTGAAGACAATGAACGAAGCTGAGTTACATAACCGAACATTTCGCTCAGCGGTACTTTTGCTTTTATCACCTGCAGGTTGTTGCGGCTGTCCATACCTTCCAGCATAGCGCGACGGCGGTTAAGGTCACCGGTCACATCACCCATGTACTGGTCAGGAGTGGTTACTTCCACCTTCATGATCGGCTCCAGTATTACCGGCTTAGCTTTTTTACCAGCCTCACGGAAACCAGATTTAGCGCAAAGCTCGAATGACATACCATCGGAGTCAACCTGGTGGAACGAGCCGTCGAATATACGTACCCTCATGCTCTCTACCGGGAAGCCACCTAACGGGCCGGTGGACATAGATGCTTCAAAGCCCTTCTGTATCGGAGCGATGAACTCACGAGGAATAGAACCACCAAATATTTCGTTGATGAACTGGAAGCGGCCTTTACCTTCTGCAAGGAAAGCATCCTCAGCAGGGCCTATTTCAAAATAGATATCTGCAAACTTACCACGGCCACCCGTTTGTTTCTTATAGATCTCACGATGTTCTACCATCATGGTAAATGCTTCCTTATAAGCAACCATCGGTGCACCCTGGTTGATCTCTACCTTGAACTCACGACGCATACGGTCAACGATAATTTCCAGGTGAAGCTCGCCCATTCCACTCAGGATGGTCTGGCCGGTGTCCTCGTCTGTCTTTACACGCAGCGTAGGATCTTCTTCTACCAGCTTGGCGATTGCCATACCCATCTTGTCCACGTCTGCCTGGGTCTTAGGCTCTACAGATATAGAGATTACAGGCTCAGGGATGAACATGTTCTCCAGCATTATCGGGTGCTTCTCGTCGCACAGCGTATCACCGGTCTTGATTTCTTTAAATCCTACCGCAGCACCAATATCACCAGCCTCGATGAAGTCGATCGGGTTCTGCTTGTTGGCGTGCATCTGCATGATACGGCTGATACGCTCGTTCTTACCAGAACGTACGTTGAGCACATAGCTACCTGCATCCAGGTGGCCGGAATAGCACCGGAAGAACGCCAGGCGGCCTACGAACGGATCGGTCATGATCTTGAACGCAAGCGCAGCAAACGGCTCCTTAGCATTCGGGTGACGCTCAATTTCTTCGCCGGTATCAGGGTTAGTACCCTTGATCGCTTCGATATCCAAAGGACTAGGCAGGTAACGGATCACGCAGTCAAGCGCCACCTGTACACCCTTATTCTTATATGCCGATCCGCAAAGCATCGGTACAATGCTCAAGTCCAGGCAGGCTTTACGCACAGCTATATGTATTTCGTCTTCGCTGATGCTGTTCGGATCTTCGAAGAATTTTTCCATCAGCTTGTCGTCATATTCAGCTACCGCCTCTACCAGGTGTGCGCGCCATTCGTTGGCCTCGTCCACCATATCTGCCGGTATCTCGATCTCTGTATACGTCATACCCTGGGTAGCATCATCCCAAATGATACCCTTCATCCTGATCAGGTCCACGATACCCTTGAAACCATCTTCAGCGCCTATCGGCAACTGCAGCGGTACTGACTTAGCGCCCAGCATGTCCTTCACCTGCTGCACCACCATCAGGAAGTCAGCACCTACACGGTCCATTTTGTTTACGAAACCGATACGCGGAACCTTGTAACGGTTAGCCTGGCGCCATACAGTTTCAGACTGTGGCTCTACCCCATCCACTGCGCTGAACAATGCCACAAGGCCGTCCAGTACACGCAGAGAACGCTCCACCTCAATGGTAAAGTCCACGTGGCCGGGAGTATCAATGATGTTGAATTTGTAGTTCTTTGATTCCGGCAATTTTTTACCCTGTACAGTTGGGTAGTTCCAGAAGCAGGTAGTAGCTGCTGATGTGATCGTGATACCACGCTCCTGTTCCTGTGCCATCCAGTCCATCGTAGCGGCGCCTTCGTGCACCTCACCAATTTTGTGGTTCACACCGGTATAATAAAGGATACGTTCTGTCATCGTGGTCTTCCCCGCATCAATGTGGGCAGCGATCCCGAAGTTGCGCTGTAAGAGTAGATCTGCCATTGTTTATGTTGTTAAAATCGTTTATCTTTTGAATTCGAGGTGCAAAGGTATGGGTTTAATGTGAAAAAAGGACAACTGTAAGATTGGCAAATTGTAAAATTTTGGGAAGATGGAGGATACATGAACGTGCCTTATAGTTCAGAAAAAACTAATCAGATGTCTTATTTTGTTTTGAGCAGGTATTCGGATAGTCTTTTCAGCAAGCCCCTATGCGTTTCCGAGCCTATCTCGCCAATTGCACCATTGATGTCGGACACGGATAACATACTAAGCATATTCAGTCTGCAAATACCTGGATGTTTCAAACCTGTTTTGCCAAAATCGGGATGTCGTAAATCGATCATAAGATCGAAGCCTTCAATATATTGATGCAGTTGAGAAGTGATACCGCAAACTAAAACATCACCATATTTTGGAAACTCACGAAGCACAAGAGCAGGACGAAGTTTTTGCTGTTTATCCTGCGGAAAAACAGTAACAATTATTTTTCTTTCCATTCCTTGTATGCTGCATTTGGTTCCTTTATATCTGCCAAAGAATACTCTGGCTCATCGGCTCCATACCCTTTCAAGAAATTCTGTGCTGAAAAATCCCTCCACATACGTTCTTCATTTTCAGGTGTTTCATCATCCGCTACCGCCTCAAGCATAGCAAATACAATTTTCACCATCCGGTCATCCGCATGGTCTATATATTGTTTCACCTTTTTCCTAAGTTCTTTAGATTCTACTGCCGTCATAGAATAGCACATTGAATTACTAAATCAAAGATACCAAAAAATCAACATTTTTGGAACCTCAACTTGCTGCTACAAAACTGTGGTTTGGCGTGAATCTGGGAATTGCACACTTTTATCAAAATATTGTTGCACAGCTCGGGGTTGATAATCAATTATATAAACTCTGAAAATTGCACATTTGCACGGCTGGGTGCAATTTTGTTTCCTTGTTCGATTCATTAAAAAATCAGAATTATAGCAGTGTCATGGTGAGCCCCGCCGAACCATGACTTGTTGAATTCGTTGATTGGCTTAATAGCATTTTTTTGCAAGCCGCTGGCACTCTACTCGAAGAGTATAAATTGCGAGTCGATACCCTGATAAGGCTTCAGCTTAAACCACGGCATGTCATGGTTCGGCGGGGCTCACCATGACAGCACCTACTTTGCACAGTCGATAACAAAAAGCAAAAAAATACGTGTTTTCACCTCTTCCATAAGGCTGTTTAAGCTACAGCTTTGGTACGGGCGAGCTGGCGGCGCTGGGCGCGATTGAGGAATTTTTCGTTTTGGGGTCTGTTGTGGGTGGATGAAAATGGTGGTGGCTCTTTAATGGAATAACCGGTATTGGTGGGGTGTACCGTTTTTGTTTCTGTTTCCATGCCTGCTTTAATGGAGTTTTCGTTCCAGCAGGCGAGGTCTTCGAGATCAAGCCTGGCTTCTTTGTCCTCTTGTTCTGTCGCAGGTGTATGTTCTTTTGTTCTTGCAGGGATGGTTAGTTGAGGTTGACTTGCGGCACGGGAAACGATGTAGCCATCTATGTATGATTTTATAAAATCAGCGTCTTCCGGATTTTTATCGTTTACATATTCCATGAAATGAGCGCCAAGTTCCAGTGTCTCATTGAGTGTGTTGCGCGTTTTGAGCTTGTTGATGGTAAGGGTAAGTTTATAGAGTGCATTGACTTCCTTATAAGTTGGTGCCTTTTCACTGCGTTCTTCAGATAACATTTCATCCTGCATTTTCGCCATGATGTAGTAGCAATTCTCCGCAAGCTGCGATGGCAGGTGAGCTGCGCTTTTTTTGATATGATCCCAGTTGTAATTACGTACCCAGTAATGGAGGGTGCGGCGGCTGATGCCGAGCATGGATGCGATCTCACTCTTGCTGAGGTCTGTCTGGAAGTACAAGTGCTGTGCTTGTTGTTGCTTTTCTTGTTTCATGTGGCTGGATTTTGTGAGAAACAAAAGTAGGACGTTGTGAATTGGTGATCTTCACAAAACGGCAATTGAAATCCGGTGGAATGTAAGCGGGGCAATAGCTTTCGGGAACAGGAAATTGTGGGTATCTTTTTTATTTACATATTATTGAGCATAGCCGTCAACTACAGTTCTATGAAGGCCGTCGGAGACGGAGCGTATTATCGCTTCCGGATGCCCTGCGGAACATCCGGAAGAACGAGTGACGTGCTGAGTGCAATGTGCCCATAAGCCACGTAAGCTATGCCCAAAATAACATACTCTTTTATTGCATGGGCCAATAACATTCATTATCATTGTATGGATATAACAGAGCACTCCATAACAAACAGATATCACCAACCGCTCAGCCAGCGGGCATAAAACACTCCATATGAAATACTACCTCGACGTTTTGAAAAAGTATGCCGTATTCACTGGTCGCGCATCCCGCCAGGAATTCTGGATGTTTTTTCTCTTCAACATGATAATAGGCATCATACTAAGCATTGTCGACAATGTGGCAGGTTCAACCTATACATATTATGCATCAATGGGGGTGCCTGTCAGGGTGGGTTATATACAAAACTTTTATAGCCTGCTCGTGTTCATCCCCAACCTGTCGGTGAGTGTGCGGCGGCTGCATGATGTGAATAAAAGCGGTCACCTGCTTTGGTTGGTATTTGCACCGCTGGTGCTCTTGTTTTGGTCTTTCTTCGCTGGCGCGTACATGGCGATGGTGCTTTTGGCATTGGTTATGCTGGGCTTTGCCATCTGGCTGCTTGTACTCAACTGCACCGAAGGCACACGCGGGCCAAACAAATACGGCGAAGACCCTTACGGACCCGGGTTTAAATTTTCATTTGAAGAGGATGCGCCTGTAGATGAACAATAATAGTAATAGTAAGCCCCAACTGCAGAGTGTAGTCTGTTATGCCGATCCCTGCCGGCAGACAAGTTTGGTTCTTTCTTTTGGCCACCCAAAAAAAGAACACACACAGCCAACCGGAAATATGAGGTATCGCAAGTGAGACGAATGAACATTTGAAAAACTATCAGACAAAAAAATTGCCAGCCTTTCAAAGCTGGCAATTCAAAAATTTTCGATAACGGCTCTATTCCTTCGTCATCCTGATCACCCGCACATACTTACCATCCTCATACTTCAAAAGATACACACCGGCCGCCAGGCCGCCCATATCAATGTTCGTGGTATTGTTGGTCATTACCGCTTTAGTTATAACGCGGCCGGTAACATCAGTAAGCGTCACGGCAGGATTGTCTCCCGGTGTGCCGTGCGCATTTACTGTTACCATCTTTGCTGCAGGATTAGGGAATGCATTAACACTAAAATCTGTAGTGGTCGTCGTCGGCACATACGTAGCGCTGCTATCTATGGTGATCACAAAATCAGCAACCTCTCCGTATTGGATCGCTGAGCACGGCACTGAATAATTTATGTAGTCGTCAGTGGAGATGATGCGCATACCAGTCTGCCCGGTGAGGCACGATGCCGGGATAGTGACCGACCCGGTAAATGTTCCTCCATATCCGGAAGGAACCTGTGCGAACGCGGTAAACTCACTTGGATCAAACACACCATTCTGGTTGTAGTCTATCCACACACCGGCGCTATACGGATAGTAGGTGAACGAATCCATTCTTACCAGGAATGAATAAGTATCACCGATGCGCAGCGTAGCTGTGTGTGAACCAAGCGGTGCCATCTGCACATAGCCAGAGAGCGGAACAGAGAAACCGGAGGCATTAAATGTGGTGCCGGATATCAAGGCTTGCGTCATTTCGCTCTCCCCATTGTACATTACCAGGGTTGTACCTGTATTGGGAGAGCAATAACAATTGAGGAAGGAGTTGACGGCCACGCTGAAAACCGGCGATGTGGCAGAGAGCCCGCTTCCTGCGCAGGTTACAACAGCCCTGTAGTCGGTCGCCGTAGTTATGCCCGCTGAAGAATATAATGGAGTAGTAGCTCCCGCGATATTAGTAAAACCGCCTGCACCAGACGGGCTCGACTGCCACTGAATGGTGATACCGGCAGCTACCGTGTAGCCTGATAGTGACAGCCCAAATGCATAAGAGGGGCATATATCCGCCGATCCAGAAATAGTTCCCGCAACGGGCGTACCGCTGCAAGGATAGGCAGTATCAATCGTAATATAGTAGTCTTCGGTTTCACCTGAAAAGAAATGAGTGCATGCGTCCCCTGATCCCATAAAATCGTCTGTTGGGTCTACCGTCCTTACCCGAAGGCCGGTGATCCCGGTCATAGCTGTAACCGGAACATGAAACACCGCCAATGTTGTGCCCATTGCGCTGCCCACGCTGGTCCACTCTACCGGATCGAAAGTACCGCTATGGTCATAGTCTATCCATAAAGACCGGTTAGCGAGATCGCCACTCGTGCTCGATTTCACGGCTATAGCATAATATCCGTCCTGCTGCAGCGTCGCTGTGGTGCTCCCCGACGCGGGATATGCCGAATAAGTATTTGGATTGAATGGCGTACTGTTGCTCAATGTCGTGCCCAGTATGGCTACGCTGTCTATTGTGGCATAATAAGGCGTGCCGCCCAGCGATGCCGAATCGCAGTAACAACGGCTGAATGGCAATTCGCCTATTGTGAATGCCGGGGTAGTTGCAGTGCCACTGCTGCCCGTACACGTCACCTGGAATTCATAGTCGGTAGCGGCAGCCTGTCCGGCCACCATGTAAGAAGTATTGGTAGCGCCAGCTATCGGCGTAAACGTTCCCATTCCGGCCGGAGATGAAAACCACTGATAGGTAAGCCCGGTAGCCACTGTGTAACCGCTGGCATTGAGTGCAAACACCGATGAGGCGCAAACACTGTCTGGCCCGGAGATAGTGCCGGCGACTGGTGTGCCGGAGCAAGGATAAGTAGTATCGATGGTAACTATATAGTCCTCCGTTTCACCATCAAACATATTGGCGCATGCATCCGTGGGCATCACGGAATAGTCGTTGTTCCTTACCCGGAGTCCCGTTTGGCCGGTGTGCGCGGTAAGCGGAACTGTAAATGTTATCACCTCCAATCCGATGGCTGAAGCACCTGCCAAGGCAAATTCGGTAGGGTCGAAAGTGCCGGTGTGATCGTAGTCGATCCACAAGCCCACGTACGCCGGTTCAAACATGCCCGAATTGACAGCCATAGTATAAGTGGCCCCCTGCTGCAGATGCGTGGTGGTGCTTCCCGATGCCGGGAACGACGAGTAAATATGTGGATTGGAAGGTGTGTAATTATTCAGCGTGGTCCCCGCGATAGCCACGCTATCCAGTTGCACATAATAAGATGAGCCGCCCAGCAAGGTAGAATCATCACAATAACACATCGTAGGCGGATTAGAGACTACATCCCATATCGCCGACGTGCTGGACAAGCCGCTTGCGGTGCACGTGATCACCAGTTCGTAGTCTGTTGATGCACCAAGGCTGGATACGGTATACGTCTCATTGGTCGCCCCAGCAATAGGTGAAAACGTGCCCGCTCCGGCAGGAGACGACTTCCATTGGTAAGTGAGGCCGGTAGCGAGTGTATAACCTGCCAGGCTCAAAGTAAACGGGTTGCCGGGGCATATGTTTGTTGGCCCGGTTATGCTGCCTACAGCCGGTGTGCCGGCACAAGGTAATGTCGTATCTATAGTGATGTAATAATCTTCGGTCTCCCCGGAATAGTAGTTTGTACAGGCATCATAGGCAAATACACTACCCTCGCCATTATCGCGTGTTCTTACGCGGAAACCCGTAACGCCGGTATGTGCAGTCAGGGGCACAGTGAAGGTAGCAGTAGTAGTACCCATAATGTTCGTCCCTACGGAGAACCATTCAAAAACATCGAACGAGCCATTCTGGTTGAAATCTATCCACATGGCTATGTTCGCAAAGTAGCCGCTGTTGGAGTTTACGGCAATAGTATACGTGCCGCCCTGCTGTAAATGGGTAGTAGTACTGCCTGTAATAGGAAAGGCTGAATAAGTGTAGGGATTACCCGGCGTACCGTTTTGCAAGGTCGTGCCCACTATGGCCACGCTATCAATAGGGGCATCATAAGCTGCGCCACCGAGGCCGGCGGCGCAATAAGTAGGTTGCGCATAAACCGCGCAGGACAATAATAAAAGGCTAAAAGCAGTGATGATCTTTTTAAAAGGGAATAGATTTACGGGGCTCATAAAAAAGGTTTTTAGTGTGGTTGAAAATAAGACGCAAATATAACGGCAAAAATCCATGTTTATTATACGCCCGCTTTCCCCACTTATTTGTCCTTCTTTTTGCCAATAATGGCACCGGGAGTGTACGGCTTCAGGAAATACATGATAGATAAGCCAAAGAAAGTAACGTTGCTGGCAGACGACCTGCCGCTATAATAATATTGCCCGAAATAGATATTGAGGTGCCAGTTGGGGCTGTACGCATATTCGATTCCGGAAGTAAGCTCCGTCATAAAGTTCTCTTTCGAGTTAAAAATAAGGCCGATGCCCGGGGTAAGCGTATTAGTAAATTTACCTTCCTGGAAAATATTAAGGTTTGGCCGCACCTCCACGTAAATGGTCGTGTCTCTGCCATCATTTTTCCCCAAGCTGGTTTTCCCTATATCCGCGCCCAGGCTGAATACATCCCACTGTCGCCCTGCCTCAAAGGAAAGATTTGCTTTTTCGGCCAATGTGCCTGCGCTGTTGGTAAGACTGGGTACAAATGACAGGTACGTTTGCGCTGAGCAGCTTGTAACAACCGAAATAAAGACTGCTAAGGAAATGATTTGCTTGATCAGCATGGGTTATTTTTAAATGTCATCTAAATATACTACAGATCAGTTCATTACAAAATAAGGCATGGTTTTTATACCCCATAAAATAAAAATCATTTCTTATGAGAGTATTCGGAATAATATTGATCGTTGCCGGTATCCTGATGTTTCTATTCAATGGCTTCAGCTACAAAACCGAAAAACGGGTGGCAGATATTGGCCCTGTTAAAATAGACAAAACCGAAAATCACAGTATTGGCTGGCCGGTATATGCCGGGGCTGTCACATTGATCGCAGGCATTGCTGTGTTACTGGTAGGCGGAAAGAAGCAATAGCCGGTATTGGAATATTCGCTAGTTTTGCGGTTCAGTATTTCCAGATGAAGTTCCGCCTTTATTTCCTTTTATTTCTTTTGATTGCCTCGTCTGTTCAAGCTCAGGATAAGGATAAACTGTTCGGTACAGAAGCGCCCAAGCCAAGGAGCGGGTTCATACTCAATGGCAACGCAGCTTTCGACATTCCGGCTGCTGACATGGCAAAACGCTTTGGCGATAGCTACAGGCTTGGCCCGGCAGTGCTTTATAAGACGTCTTCCAACTGGCTGTTCGGTGCGAAGTTCGATTTTATCCTGGGCAGCAAGATAAAGCAGGACTCCCTGATGATAAACATAACAGACCGGTATTCGGCAAAAAGCGGCGGGCTGTATGAATTCATCAACAACAGCGGGGAAAGAGTGGGCATACCGGTGTATGAGCGGGGATATGCGGTGGGCCTTACAGTAGGTAAGATAATCGTATTGAACAAGCTGCACCCAGACAACGGCCTGATGCTCCTGACTACGGGTGGCTTCATCCAGCACAAGCTCGACATTTATGATAAGGATAAAGCAGTACCCCAACTTCGGGGAGTGTATCTGAAAGGATACGACCGGCTTACCAACGGAGCTTTCGTAGAACAGTATGCCGGGTATACGTACTTCAGCAAATACCAACTGGTCAATTTCACCATTGGCCTTGATGCGCTCTTTGGTTTCACCCAGGGCCGTCGCGACTACCTATACGATGTTATGCGCCCCGATAATGCAAATCGCCTGGATATTCTTTTTGGTGTACGCACGGGCTGGTTCATACCTATTTTTAAAAGGAAGTCCGAGGACTTGTTGTTTGAATAGCCCTGGAAAATTCCAGGTCGGAAATTCCAAATTGCAACCCTATTTCGGGTATTAAAAATCGGATAAGAATAGTATCTTGTAAACTGTCCGCCAGGAAACGGCGAGACTTACGACTATCGACTTACAACTCAATTATGTTTATAGAACCATTTCGCTCAGGCGCAAAAAAAGGATGGATGGAAGTGATATGCGGCTGCATGTTCTCTGGCAAGACCGAAGAACTTATCCGCAGGCTGAAGCGGGTGCAGATTGCCGGGCAAAAGGCGGAAATCTTCAAGCCGGCTATAGATGTCCGCTATGATGCTAATGACATTGTATCTCATGATGCGCAGAGGATCCGCTCCACTCCCGTAGACAACTACTACAATATCCTGCTGCTGGCATCTGATGTGGATGTGGTAGGCATTGATGAGGCGCAGTTTTTCGATACGGGGATAGTGGATGTGCTGGAGCAACTGATGCTGCGCGGCACACGCGTTATAGTGGCAGGGCTGGACATGGATTTTTCCGGAAAACCCTTTGGCCCTATACCCGCTTTGCTGGCACGGGCAGAGTACATAACCAAACTCCACGCCATATGTGTAAAGTGCGGCGATATAGCCAACTACTCTTACCGCAAAGCAAAGATCGATGACCAGGTGTTGCTGGGAGAGAAAGATGTTTACGAGCCGAGGTGCCGGAATTGCTATTACAATTAACGGAAAAACAAAACCCAAATCTGTCCCAATTGCTCAAACATTTGGAATTTGGATTGTAGATTTTGAATTTTCTATGGATTTTTTCTGTGTTCCAATCATTACTTTTGCGCTATGCGCCTTTTTTTAGCTATTATCCTATGCTTATTATTAAATCCTAATGCCTATGCGCAACCCGGTGGCAATCTCGACAACGTATGGTCGCTGGAGCGCTGTGTGCAGTATGCGATAGACCATAATATTTCAATAAAGCAGGATTCGCTTAATGCCCGGCTGGCTAAGTATACACTGAAGCAAAGCCAGCTATCCCAGCTACCTACCCTAAGCGCAAACGGCAGCTATGGCCGCAGCCTTGGCCGTTCCATCAACCCCACAACCAACCAGTTCGTAGATGCAGATTACAACTTTGTAAGTGCTTCAGGTAACGGAAATTTGTTATTATTCGGTTGGATGCAGGTGCGCAATATCATTGAGAAAAACCGGTATAGCCTGGAAGCCTATCTTGCCGACCTCGACCAGCTCAAAGACGACGTCTCACTGAATGTGGCCAACAGCTTCCTCACTACCCTACTGGCCGAAGAGCAGATCAATATCAGCAAGAACCAGGTAGATCTTTCCAAAGCACAGCTTGCCCAGACCCGCGCTTTTACCGACGCAGGCCGGCTACCAGAGCTAAATGTAGCGCAATTAGAGTCGCAGCTTGCCACGGACAGTTCCAATCTCATTAATTCAATTGCCAATTACAATTCAGCTGTATTAGATCTCAAATCTTTGCTTAATCTTGATTTTTCCGTCCCCTTCAGCATTAAAATTCCCGATGTGGAAGTGGGAGAGCAAATGGTTGTCTCTCACCTGCAACCGGAAGAAGTGTACGAAAAAGCACGTACCCACTTTGGTTCCATAAAAAGCAGTCAGTTGCGGGTAACTTCGGCCGAGAAAGGGCTGGCCGCTTCGAAGGGAAACTTATATCCCCAGTTATCGCTTGGCTACCAGGTGGGGACGAACTGGGCGAACAATTACCAAACCGTTTCGGGGTATAAAACAGACACGACTACGACTAATATTGTAACCACACAAGGCGGGTTTATATCACTTCCTACGTCCCTCCCGGAGGTTAATTACACACCAGTTTTGTCATCCATACCGCTTGGCACGCAGTTAAACAATAACTTTCGCCAAACTGTATTTTTAAATCTTAATATCCCCATTCTCAACGGTTGGCAGTCACAATACGCTGTTCGCCAGGCCCGCATTAACCTCGAATCACAGCAGCTCAATGAATATAACGCGGAACTGACGCTGAAGCAAAACGTATACAAAGCACATAATAACGCCCTCAATTCTATCCAGAAATATTATGCGGCCAAACGTGCTGATGAAGCCGCGAAACGCGCGCTTGATTTTGCCACCAAACGCTACGACCTAGGGCTCACAAGCACTGTGGACCTGCTGGTAACTCAAAATTCTGCGTTTACCGCTGCGGCCAACCTGGCGCTGGCTAAGTATGACCTGATCTTCAAACTAAAAGTAATAGACTATTATCTCGGCAAGGAACTAAAATTGTGACCTATGGACGAACTTAGAGAAGTGCTGCTTGATGCAACAAGAGAAGCCGGAAAGATAATACTCCAGCACTTCGATGGTGCGTTCAAGATAGATCATAAGGAGGGCATCAACAACCTGGTGACAGAAGTGGATAATCTTGCTGAAGATAAGATCATCGAGGTGATACGTGCCACGTTTCCCACCCACAGCATTATCAGCGAGGAAGCAGGCGAAATGATCAAAAAGTCCGACTACCAGTGGATCGTAGACCCCATAGATGGCACCGTGAACTTCGCGCACGGTGTACCTATATGTTGTGTAAGCATCGGGCTACTGCATAATGACGAGATCATTCTCGGTGCAGTGTACAACCCCATGATGAATGAATTATTTTTTGCGGAGAAAGGCAAAGGCGCAA
This sequence comes from uncultured Bacteroidota bacterium, assembly GCA_903905065.1. GTDB lineage: Bacteria > Bacteroidota > Bacteroidia > Chitinophagales > Chitinophagaceae > Nemorincola. The sequence goes on from CAIVEW010000107.1 coordinate 29,742, forward strand.
CCCTGAACGGGCAACCAATTAAAGTGTCAAAAAAAAGTGACTTTAAGAAAGCTTTCCTGGTCACTGGCTTCCCCTATAAATGGCCCGATGGTGCGGAACACCCCATAAAGGTATTTGAAATGCTGGTGCTGGAGGGACTCCCGGTAAGGCGTTTAGGCTCCGCGGCCATAGACCTTTGCTGGGTAGCCTGCGGCCGTTTCGATGGCTTCTGGGAATACAACCTGCAGGCATGGGACGTAGCTGCCGGCTATCTGATAGTGAAAGAAGCAGGGGGCCGTGTCTCAGATTTTAAAGGTAAGGATGCCAGCGTTTTCGAAAGGCAAACACTCGCCACCAATGGACTGATACACGAAGCGATTCTGGAGAAAATTATGAATAAAACAAGCGAAATGGGAATTGGGAATTAGTAATTAGGGAATTGGGATTGTTTCCGATACCCTAAAGAAAATTGAAACCAAATGAGCCAAAACAATCCAAATTCCTAATCCCCATCTCCTAATTCCACCAAACAAAAAAAATGGATACAACAAGAACAGAAATAGCGTCGCTCGGTGAATTTGGCCTGATAGAGCATCTCACAAAAAATAATGAAACCCGCAATGCCGGTACGCTGCTCAGCGTAGGTGATGATGCCGCTGTGATCGATCAGTTCGGCCGGCAATCCGTTATCTCCACCGATCTGCTGCTGGAAGGCATACACTTCGACCTCATGTACACGCCATTGAAGCACCTCGGATATAAGGCTGTTGCGGTAAATCTCTCTGATATATACGCCATGATGGCCACGCCAACTCACATCACAATGGCGCTGGGCATCTCCAATAAGTTTTCGGTGGAGGCGCTCGATGAGTTTTATGAGGGCGTGTATGCTGCCTGTGAGGAATTTGATGTAGACCTTATTGGCGGCGATACAACCAGCTCTAAAATAGGATTTGTCATCGGCGTTACCGCCATAGGCGAAGTTGCGCCTGATAAATATGTGACCCGCGCCGGCGCAAAAGTGAATGACCTCATCTGCGTATCCGGTGACCTGGGCGCAGCGTACCTGGGTCTGCAAATTCTGGAACGCGAAAAAAAGATATTCCTCGAAAATCCCGGCATTCAGCCCGATCTCGAGAACCAGAAATATGCTATTGGCCGGATACTAAAGCCAGAGCCACGTGCCGATATAAAAGAATGGCTGGAAAAAACAGGCATTGTCCCTACTTCCATGATCGATGTAAGTGACGGCCTTAGCTCAGAGCTACTGCACATATGCACCGCCAGTGATACCGGCTGTATTCTTTACGAAGAAAAAATACCGATTCACGACGATGCCCGCAAACTGGCCATGGAATTCCAGGTGGGCGCTGTGGCCTGCGCCCTGAGCGGCGGGGAAGATTATGAGCTGCTCTTTACCATAAAGCAGGAAGACTATGAAAAAGTAGCGCGCAATAACAACATAAGCGTTATCGGTTATATCACCGAAAAAGGAGAAGGCGCAAATCTGCTGACTAAGGGCGGCAATAAGCACAAGCTCACCGCCCAGGGCTGGAACGCATTTCATGGATAATTTCATTGTAATCGAAAGTTAAAAAGCGGTGGTCTGCGAAGGGAATTACCTGGAGAAACGGGAAAAAATACCCCTTTTTAGCCGCTGTTAAAGTATTTTTTTGTATTTTACGCTCAAATATTCATCGCATGAAGATTTGGAAAACAACCCTGCTTACCGGCATACTATTCACTGCTGTTATATCTGCCATATTTTATACATCCTGCACGCAGGATGCCTGCAATAATGTGAATTGCCTTAACGGCGGCTCTTGCGGCAATGGTATATGCCATTGTCCCACAGGGTATGAGGGGCCTCAATGCCAAACTTTGTCTACAACAAGATACATAGGTGGCTATGCAGGCTTTACTTCGTGCAATAATACCCAGCAGGTAATAGACAGTGCGTTCATTACTGCCGGCGATGCAATAAATACGGTAAATATAGTTTTGAACAGCATTAAACCTAAGGTATTGCAGGGCTATATTAACAACAATGCCAGCACTTATTCCATTATTGTTACCAATAACGATAGTACGCTGAATGGTTCCACTTTCTATGAGCGCCTGTTTACGATCACGCTGCAAAGTGACAACAGCCTTTCTATTCACGAATACGAGGAAAACATCTTCAATACTGTTTCCGGCCCCGATACGATCATCAATAAGTGCACCTTTATCGGGCAGAAATTTAATTAACCCAGATAATTTCCGGGGAGATAAGTACCGGGCAGGTGTTGCTCACGATTTTATTTTTTATAACGGGGGTTAGGGATCATGTCAATAAAAGTTGAAGCGCTTACCAAGGTTTACGAAACGCAAAAAGCGGTCAATAACATTTCTTTCGAACTGAAAAAAGGGGAGATAGTAGGATTCCTGGGGCCTAACGGAGCGGGCAAATCAACAACCATGAAGATCATTACCGGTTATCTGCCCGCGACATCGGGTAAGGCGACAGTATGTGGTTTTGACGTTCAGGAACGCCCGATGGACGTACGTAAACGCCTCGGCTACCTGCCGGAAGCCAATCCGCTGTATTTCGAAATGTATGTGCGGGAGTATCTTGAATTCTCCGCCGGCATCCACAAGCTGGGCAAGGACGGCAAAAAAAGGATAGAGGAAATGATAGCCCTCACCGGGCTGGGCAAGGAAGCACATAAAAAAATAGGTGCCCTCTCTAAAGGTTATAAACAGCGCGTAGGCCTTGCACAAGCCATGCTGCACAACCCTGAGGTATTGATCCTGGATGAGCCCACATCCGGCCTTGACCCCAACCAGATAGTGGAAATACGCGACCTCATAAAAAACATAGGCAGCGAAAAGACAGTACTGCTCTCTACCCACATCATGCAGGAAGTGCAGGCCATGTGCAGCCGCGTTATTATCATCAATAACGGCCAGATAGTGGCCGATGATTCTATAGAACACCTGCAGCAAGTAAATACAAAACAAGGCGTGCTGGCAGTAGCCTTCGAGAAAGATATTGACGCTATACTTCTTTCCGACTTAAAAAACCTGGAGCGTTACGAAAACACAGCACCGAATAAATGGATGCTCGTCACCAATGATCCCGATGGGCTGAGAAGGGAAGTAATGCAGTGGGCCGTAAAGCACGATATAAATATCAGCTCGCTCCAGGCACAAACGCAGTCACTAGAAGACGTTTTCCGTAAACTGACCAACAGTAAAGAAACCGTTGCCGTAAATTCCTAAAACGGAGCGTCAAGGATGTACTGATTCCGGTTGGCTAAAAATTGTACGCAACCCCTAACTGATTTCGCTTATTGACTATTGAGAACTTCGATCTTCGATCTGCCCGAAGCCCGTAAGCAAACGTTATTACACCCGGAATAAACACCGACAATCCGCCTACACCAATCAACGCGAATAATATTTGTCGGCTTGCGTCACCCTCGTCTGCTTGCTGGTTTGTAGCAATGCCAACTGCAGATACAGTTATTAACGCTCCCCCTGCAATCATTAACCCTTCGCCTATATGGACACGGCGACCATACTTTGCTGTCTCCATGGTCGATATTAGTAAGTTAGTCTGCTTCAACTGTGAATATTGGGCGTACAAAACATTTGTTGCAGTATATTGCCCGAAAACAATATAATGTTGAGCCAAAAAAAAGATTGAGAAAAGGATAACATGCTTCATCATTTAAATCTACAAATTCTTGCAGACTTATTTATACTTGTTTGTAAAATGCTAAACGAAATCTACTTTTGCGTCGGCGGGATAACACATTTGCTATGCTTTTTAACTCATTCGATTTCTTAATTTTCTTCCCGCTCGTTACCCTTATCTATTTCCTGTTGCCACACAAGTTCCGCTGGTTTCACCTGTTAGTGGCCAGTTGTGTGTTCTACATGTTCTTTATCCCGGTATATATCCTCATACTGCTGGCCACCATCATTATCGATTATATTGCCGGCATAGTCATTGAGAATGCGCCGGATAACAGGCGAAAGCTCTTTCTTATCGTGAGCATTGTTACAAACGTAGGTGTGCTTGCCTTTTTTAAATACTACAATTTTTTCGCCACCAATTTCAATGCCTTCTTTCACCTAACAAACTTACACGCCAACATTGCTTTATTAAAGATCATTCTGCCCATTGGATTGTCGTTCCATACCTTCCAGGCCATGAGCTATACCATAGAGGTATACCGTGGCAATCAAAAGGCAGAAAGACACTTCGGAATCTATGCACTCTACGTTATGTTTTATCCGCAGCTTGTGGCAGGCCCCATAGAGCGTCCGCAAAACCTGCTGCACCAATTCCATGCCCGGCATGACTTCAACTGGGACAATTGCAAAGAAGGGCTGAAACTGATGCTATGGGGCTTTTTCAAGAAAATAGTCATAGCGGAGCGGTTGGCAATGGTGGTAAACAATGTGTATGGGCATCCCGAAAAGTATCACGGAGCTGGGTTCGTCATCGCCGCAATTTTCTTTTCATTCCAGATCTATACCGATTTTTCAGGGTACTCAGATATTGCCATTGGTTCGGCAAAAGTGATGGGCTTCGACCTCATGCAGAATTTTAACCGGCCTTATTCGTCAAAGTCCATTTCGGAGTTCTGGAGAAGATGGCATATATCCCTGTCCACCTGGTTCTTCGACTACGTCTTTAATCCCATGGTAGCATCGCTGCGCAGGTGGAGGAGGTGGGCAATTGCTATAGGTCTCGTAACGACCTTCTTTATCAGCGGCCTCTGGCACGGCGCCAGTTGGAACTTCATTATCTGGGGCCTGTTTTACGGCGTGGCGCTGGTGTACGAGTTTTTCACGCGGCCATTCAGGGAACGAGTCTTTGGGGCTATGCCGAAGCGGCTTGCGGATTTCATCAGCCGGCTCATTACGTTCAGCTATGTTGTATTCGCATCCATTTTCTTCCGGGCAAATAATCTGCACGATGCTAAATATATCATTTCACATTTGCTTACGGGCTGGCGCTCTGTCATGTCTTATGCCGGCATAAAGGCGCTGATCACAGCCCTTGGCGGCGGGGATACCATTTACGGGACGTTTAACATAGCGATGGGCCTCTTGCTTATCCTTCTGCTGGAATACCTGCAAAAGAAAATAGAAGGGAATAGTGTAAGCACGATAGTGAAAAATAAACCCGTTTTCTGGAGATGGAGTTTTTATCTCCTCCTCGTTACTTCTATTTTATTTATTGGCGCCTACAACGAGCAGGCTTTTATTTATTTTCAATTTTAGCCCTGATGAGAAGCGCAGTAAAATATAGCTTGTTGTTTCTGCTTATCCTGGTAGGTATCCTGCTGGGGTTGCAACACACACTCGACTATCTTTATAAAAAAAGAGCTTCGGATAAATATGCGCTCGTGCTGAATCATAAGCTGGATCCGGACATCATGATATTTGGCCCGTCCAGCACACTAAGGCATTTTAACCCAAATATCATAAAGGATATCACTGGCTACAGTTCCTACAATATGGGGTACGATGGCATGTTCTTCATGCAGTTCAACTCCCTGATAAAAGAACATCTTACCTACGAGAAGAACTGCAAATATGTGGTAATAGGCTGCAACACCTTTATGGGCAAGGACTGGATCATTCTGACCCCAAGCTCTTTTTTAGCATATCTCGATGAGGACAACGTCTACAATTCTTTGGAGGAAATTGAGCCCAAGAAAATATTCCTCGCAAAATACCTGCCGGGATATAAATTGACGCTGCTCAACAAAGCGTATTACATGAGCATAATCTATAACGCCCACAAGCCGGATCCACTTTGCGGGCATGAACCGATACTCGACACCAGCCATAATTTTGAGACCATTACGGTACCCTTCCGCCAGCCAATTGACGATTATGTGTTTTCTACCTTCAAGTCAACAGTTGATGCGATCACGGCTAAGGGCATCAAAGTAGTACTGGTTATGTCTCCTATTTATGAAAAAGGATTCAACCTCATCATCAACCGGGATACGATACTTGCCAAATATCGGTCGTTGGTGAATAAAGATGTCTCCTTCCTCGACTACACAAAAGATACCATCTGCCGCCATCCCGAATACTTCAACACCAACTCCCACCTTGGCAAGGCCGGCAGCGAAATATTTTCCAAAACATTCAGCAACGACCTGCTAAAACTGCAAAAAGAAAAATACGGGAAGTAGCACTATTTGAACATTAGACGGAGGCTTAAAATACACGCGTTTGCCGTCTTAAAACAAAATGAGGGAACTGCCCCTTGGCGTCTTTGCGAGATACCTTTTCAGCGAGACACTTCCTAACAGGGTTGCACAAAAGAAACGCCCCGTATTTCTACAGAGCGTCCTATTCACAAAAATATTTCAATCATTATCTAGCCCCGGGATCCCGCTTGGACTGATACTCGGCAACCATTTTCTGCTCCTGTTCTTCTTCTTTGGCTTGCTCGCCATCATATGCGCGGATGATCATTTTCACCAGCCTGTGGCGCACCACGTCTGCCTCATCCAGTTTTATCTGGGCTATGCCTTCTATATTCTGCAATATTTTCGTAGCCTTTATCAACCCTGATTTCTGGTTCTTAGGCAGATCAATTTGTGTAAGGTCACCGGTGATGATCGCCTTTGCAGACGCACCTATTCGCGTTAGGAACATTTTCAACTGAAGGTCGGTAGAGTTCTGGGCCTCATCAAGAATGATGAATGCATTATCCAGCGTACGGCCGCGCATATAAGCCAGCGGCGCTATCTCTATGATACGGTTGGCCATATAATAGTTGAGCTTGTCGCTAGGTATCATATCATCAAGCGCATCATACAGCGGGCGCAGGTATGGGTCTATTTTTTCTTTCAGATCGCCCGGCAAAAAACCGAGACTCTCCCCTGCTTCCACAGCCGGGCGTGTGAGGATAATTTTCCGCACAGCCTTGTTCTTAAGCGCCCTTACCGCAAGCGCGACAGCGGTATAGGTCTTACCGGTACCAGCCGGACCTATGGCAAAGATGATGTCATTTTTTTCGGAGGCCTGCGCCATCAGCTTCTGGTTTTGCGTTTTTGCGCGCACTACCCTTCCGTTCGGCCCAAACACCAGGATGTCGTTATTCGCAGGGTCCTCGTTGCCCGTATCGCCCTGCTCTTCATCACCCAATATTTTGGAAAAATAGTTTTCAGACAAGTGGCCATTTCGTTCCAGGTATTGTATCACTTGTCCTATCTTAGCCTGTGCTGCTGTCACCTCGTCCGGCTGTCCGGATATCTTTATCTGTGTTCCCCGAGACAACAGCTTTAGCAGCGGGAACCTTCGTTTGAGGATTTCGAATTTGCTGTTATTGACCCCGAAAAATTCTATCGGATTTACTGTCTCCAGGTTAATGATCGCTTCTGTCAATGTGCTTCGTTTTTGAGGTTCAAAATAAAACTACAAATTCCTTGCCAATACCTGTATTAAGACCAAGTTAAGTTTCCACTGTGCAAAACCCACCTAAAAAACTTCAAATTCCAAATTCTTATTGAGCCTGGCCGAACTGCAAATCTCTTTTTTCTTAATGAGGGAAACCGAAAAACCCAATCCTTGACTTACGACTTATGACTTACGACTATATCCTGTAATCCTGCGCCTTAAATTCTTCTAAACGCGTCGCAATATTTTTATCACCGAGTGCCAGTATCCGGGCTGCCATAACTGCCGCATTCCTTGCGCCGGCCTTACCTACCGCCAGTGTACCCACAGGCAGGCCCGCAGGCATCTGGACAATGCTATACAGCGCATCTATACCACCCGGCAGCCCGCCATCAAGCGGCACGCCCAGCACAGGCAGCGATGTGTACGCAGCGCAAACACCCGGCAGTGCTGCTGCCATACCGGCGGCAGCAATTACTACGCCATATCCATTGCCTTGTGCGTTAACAATTATATCCCTGACTTTATCGGGACTCCTGTGGGCCGATGCCACTACCATATCATTACTGATCTGAAACCAGGTGAGCCATTTGCTGCACTCCTGCATTACGGCCTCATCTGTCTGAGACCCCATTATTATTAATACCTTCATTTTTAGAATTTAATAATTGAAAAATCAATCGCTAAAAGTATGTAGTGAAATTAAGTCTATTACCAATTACGCCTCCCTGAACTTATCCACCTGTTCTGAATATCTTTTTCAAAAAAAAGAGCGTCGTAGTACTTCCTTTTGACACTGTCACGAAATTCAAGAGAGTTTTATGGAAATTATAAATACTTTTATCGAAGCACCGAATCTTGAATATGGAAAACAAACAGCGCGTCTCTAACCTATTGCTGCTCTCGCTGATCATCTTAGAAAATTTGTTTCTCTACATTTTTTTCAGGCACGGCTTACTTGACCAGGGACCGAACGCTATTGGCTTGTTCCTTTCCTCTTTGTCGTTCGGCATATTACTGATCTTTAAGTTTAATAATGCGGTGGCCATCGAATGCAATGCTATACAACCAATAAAAAACATACTTTCCTATGTGATGGTGCTGGCCGCTTTGACGATAATGGTATGCATGGGTTTCCAGTTCAATTCTTTTTTTGCGATACACCATCTCGATTACCACTACTCGGACATTATACCTAGCATACAGATAGCTTGTCACAGGCTGCTGAATGGTGAATTTCCCTACAAAGTTATTACGGACTTCGGCTATCCGCAGCAGCCAGATTATTTCCCTATGCACTGGATGCCCTACTCGATAGCAGAACTTCTGAAGATAGACCCACGATGGGTTACATACGGAGCCTGGTGCAGTGTTGCCACTTGCCTTTGTTTCAGAAGCACAAAAATCCCGTCGAAGGCGTTGCGCGCAATTACTCCCCTGCTCGTGGTTGCCTCGTTTTATTTTCTGCAGGACAACAATATTGGACTATTTGAGATAACGGTCGAAGTGCTGATAGCGGCTTACTATATGTTCGTAGTAATCACTTTAAACAAACAAAGTGGCATTTTGCAGGGCGTAGCCATTTCTTTTTGCCTGCTATCCCGATTCAGCCTCGTGCTTTGGCTGCCGCTTTTTTGTTTCATATTATTCACTACCAACAACCGCAAACAACTTTACACCAGCATTGTTACCGGAGCTGCAATGGTCCTTTTACTCTATGTAATCCCTTTTCTAAGTAAAGACTGGAGCATATTCTTCCGGGGGTTTCAATACTACGACACAGCGACGCTTGGAGAATGGGAGCATCTTGATGCAAAGGGGCAGCCAATTCATCTTTTTAGGGGTACGGGTATCGCATATTTTTTTTACACCCACTTCACAAATCTCGACGTTATGGGCAAAATAAAATTATTGCAGAAAACACAGTTGTTCGTTTCGCTGCTTGCGACAGCGATACTTGGCGCATGGTTTTGGCGTAGACGGAACACTATCAATACGAGAGTATTTCTCATGGCCTCCTTCAAGATATATATGGCTATCTTCCTGTTCCTGATTCAGTTGCCGTATGAATACCTGATGTGTGTTGGTAATTTTATTACAATTGCTGTTTTTTGCGAGCAGGCCAGGTACAGTTTAACCAGCAGAAAAGTTATCCCGTCCGAAGGTTAGCAAACGAAAAAAATCAACAATTCTGATACTTCCAGTGCCGGCTCTTGCCCTCAGCTATCCACTCAATAGCCTGTGCTAGCCGCTTCTCGCGGGTTGCGTCCGTCTTTGCCTCTTCAAACCATTCTATGTATTCTTTACGGTTGGAGTAACTAAAATCATTGAATACCTTCTCGGCCTGCTTATTTTTCTTCAACTCCTTTTTGAGATAGTCTGGCGTCTTCAGTTCATTCTTATCCTTCGCAGTAGGCTTTGGCCGCGCCACCTTCACACCATCCTCATTCAGCTTCATCGCGGCCTTGATATACTTTTTAAGTATGGCGTCCTTGGGCAGGTCTTTCAGGCTATATAGCTTATTCAAATGCCCCATGCCGTCCTTTTCTTCACGCAGGTTCAGTATCTGGTCCGGGTCGCCCATAATCGATGCTTTCCAAAAACCAAACGCGCAATGCTGTTTAAATGCAGCCATGTTGCACAGCATAGCACCATGATACATAAAACAGGGGAAGCTCCATTTCCAGGTTTCTTCCACATCAGGGCAGGCGGTATGGATCAGTTCCCTTAAATGCACCAGTATGGGCTTGGCAAAATCTGCCGATTTCTCTATGTATGCGTCTACGCGTGGGTCGTGTTGTGCCATTTGAAACAGATTATTATTGAGAAAGGATTTTTTCTATTTGCGCTATTAACTCTGCCGCTGGGGCAATTAAAGGCGTTGTGTCTTCCTCAATAAAATAAAGCAGGTCTTCGTAATCTCCTGACTGCCTCATATCAAAGACCTCGGTGTAAAACTTACCGCTTTCTTTACTAACGATTCCCGGTAAGACAAAATGTAATCCGAACAGTTGTATTGTTTCCGAATGTTTCCTGGATTTAATATCCCGACTCGCCAGCAAAGCACTCACAGCGTAAAAACAAGCATAGTATATTCGGTTTATTGCGGCATTATAAAATTTATTTGCAAGAAGTAGTTCTCCTTCCTTCAACGTTGTTTTAGCCCTTTCTAATTTATACGTTATAAGGTTGGCTTTCTCCGCACTATTCATAAAACAACACCCTCTCTATTTACATTTTCATAAAAAGGAGTTACCATATGTTTCGTTCGCCAGAAATCCTTTGAATAGACTAACGTGCTAATTATTACCCCTGTTTCAAAAAAAATATCATAAAGAGGATAGGTGATTTTGATTTTATCATCACGAGTTACTTTCTCTTTGTCTACCAAAATCAACAGGTCAATATCTGATTCTTCATTGTAGTCGCCACGCGCATAGGAACCATACAAAATAAGGGTAGCACGCGGATCACTTGCCGTTACCGACTCTTTTATCCTCTGCAATATTTGGGGCCTATCGTGCATAGAACAAATTTACACCTTTTAATAAATATTCAGAATAACCCTTACTTCACAATGATCACTTTCTCTTCCTTCTTCACCATTTTTCCAACAGGTACGATAAAAGCCCCCAACTCATGTTTTGTCAGTAATGCGATCACCTCACTTTCCGAGCCTTTATCCACTGCTATGAGCAACCCTCCGTTCGTCTGCGGATCAGGCAACAGGCTGAAGGCTTCCATCACATCAACTCCCTGACCAAAAGATATTTTACTGTTGTAAGCATTCCAGTTGCGGTAAGTAGCATCCGGCACTATGCGCTGCGCCAGGTATTCTTTCACGCCTTCCATTACCGGCACCTGCGAATAATAAAGCTCGGCAGATAAACCACTTCCCTCCGCCATTTCTATCAAATGCCCCGCCAGCCCAAAACCCGTCACATCCGTCATAGCATGTACTCCCGGAATTTTCCCCAGCGCCGCGCCAACTTTATTCAACTGTATCAATTGAGCCGTAAGCATTTCGTTATGCACCTCCTTAAGCACCCCTCTTTTCTGCGCGGTAGACAATATGCCCGTACCCAAAGGCTTGGTAAGGAAAAGCAGGTCGCCCTCCTCCGCTGTATTATTCCTTTTCAAATCAGCGATGGCGCATAGTCCGTTAACAGCCAATCCAAAGATAGGCTCCGAACTATCAATGCTGTGCCCGCCTGCCAGTGGTATGCCAGCTTCCGAGCAAATAGCGCGCGCCCCTTCCAGCACGCGCTGCGCTAATGCAGGTGATAGTTTTTCAATAGGCCACCCCAGGATCGCTATCGCCATTAAAGGTCGTCCGCCCATGGCATATACATCGCTTATAGCATTTGCTGCCGCTATCCTCCCGAAATCATAGGCATCGTCCACTATAGGCATAAAGAAATCCGTAGTGGCTATTAGCGCTGTGCCATCGCCCATGTCATAGGCCGCGGCATCGTCATTGGTATTATTGCCAACCAGTAGATTCCCATTAAATGGCTGCGGAACATTTGTCTTTAATATCTCCTCAAGTACAGCAGGTGCTATTTTACACCCACAGCCCGCACCGCGCGAATATTGGGTAAGTTTTATCTCGTTGCTATCTGTTTCCATCTAATTATTTTCGGCATTTATTAATTTCATGCAGTTTTCCACCGCATCTACCGCCGCACAAATTATCCTTTTCATATGGAAAGGTTCACGGACAGATATTACCCCTTGATTATTTGCGCCTGCGGGAGGATCCAAGAGTTCGCTGCGGTTCTCAATATCCTTTGCATAGAATTTATCATAGTAACAAAGCAGTATCCGGAAACAGTCTGCATAATTCCCTTCGTTCAAATAAGCGATCGCTTCTTTCGTACCTAGTCCACCAAGACGCTTCTGGATACGCAAAATACAGGCTACCAGGTCTTCTCTTTTATATTTTCCATATCCGATCGTCAGATAGTCCAGCCGCTCTTCAAAAGGTATATCGAGGAAATATAATGGCGCGTGCCTCATAGTTGCCCAAAGCGCTTCAGGAATATTTACGGAACCTATCCTCCTGCTTTCATCTTCCAGCCATATGTGGCCATCCGCCGGCACCGCTTCAGATACGGCATGCAATTTCATGGCCAGCTCGTTTTCAAACATCTCCTGCGTGGGTTGCGGTGTTTCACCAAGCGCACCAAAAGCGGAACCCTTGTGATGGGCAATTCTCTCAAGGTCTATTACTGAATGTGTATTTTTCGCAAGCTCTTTTAAGACCTCTGTCTTTCCGCTCCCCGTATAGCCCCCCAGCATCTTAAACCGATAGGGCTCTTCAAATTGCCGCAACACCCAATTGCGATAAGCCTTATACCCGCCCGCCAGTGTGTATAACTTAAAACCATATAGATCCAATAACCAGGCTACCCCCGCACTGCGCATACCACCCCTCCAGCAATGTACAAGTATAATATTAGTGCCTTTCTCAGTATTTGATGGCTTTATGGCGTTGTTTGGAGAGGTTATTTTTGTTAACGATTTGTGATTTGAAGCAATTTTTTCGGCTTCAATGACCATATTCTTCATTTTCACGCCAAAAAAATCCAGCCCGATTTTTATCGCATCTTCCCTGCTTTGTTGTTTGTAAGCGGTGCCTACGATCTTTCGCTCTTCATCTGAAAACAGCGGCAGGCTATATGCACCTGAAATGTGCGCGTGGCAATACTCTCCGGGACTTCTAACATCTGCTACAGGCCACCGTTTCGCCAGCTCCAGGAATGCTTCAATCCCTAATTTTTCTATCATCTATTTACTGGCTTTCAGGATTAATATTATATAAATAACAGAATTAACAAACAAATATTCGAAATTATTTCGTTAATTAGTTGTGAATGTCAATAAATTTTATGTACCTTTACATTAACAAGCAAACAACAACTCAATAACTAACAAACAACAAATTCAAAAAACGTGCCAAAAATTAAAACCTAAATAAAAAAAGCAAAAATCATTTCACACCCCTAAAACAAACGTTATGATAACAATTGCACTCATTGCCCGCATCGTGGTTCTCTACAACAAGAGAAAGACCGCAAAACTCGTTCCCGTTCGATCCACTTACAATCTTCAAACTAATCGTTAACTGATAAAATAACATGCTATGCTTACAATTTTATTCCTTACTCGTTTTGTAGTATTGTACGTAAAGAAAAGGCAAGCTATGGCTGCCACGAAGTTAACTCCAAGTCCCATTCGCGCATAATATTAAACATATTATTCACACACACAAAACGCCATATCATAACTATATGTAATTTCCTTTTATCGGCAACCCAACTTACCCGCACTGGCCTCCAGGCGGGATTTTTATTTAGAAAGTACTTTGACCAAAAGACTCATGATGGAAAATTCCCCCTTGCGCGAAGGCATGTGCGCAAGCGACCGCATGCCGCCGTAGCTTTAGCGTTGGCGCAATGGGGCTAGGGGGATGTTCAACGCGCATTATGCTACTCATTCGACCTCTCCCTCTCCCCTGCCTGCCGACAGGCAGGCTCGGAGTTCGCGCCAGCGAAGGAGCGCAGCTCGCGGGGTGAGCCCCCCTACTCCCGCATCATCTCTTCTATCACCGCCGCTATATCCTCCGCATTAGGCTTTGAAAAATAATCCCCGTCCGTTGCGTATGCCGGCCTGTGCGCTTGAGCAGTTATCGTCCTTGGTGCCACATCCAGCCATCTGAAACCACCCTGCTTCTCCATTACTTGCTGAAACATATAAGCACTGGCGCCACCTGGCACATCCTCATCAATAAAGACAATGCGGTTGGTCTTTTTCAGCGAACCTACAATAATGTGATTAATATCGAACGGCAGCAACGTCCTTACATCTATTACCTCGCAGCTTATCCCTTCGGCGGCCAGGTAGGTGTTTATTGCATCGTCTATCACACGCAAAGTAGAGCCATAAGATACAATTGTAACATCCGTTCCCTCCCTTACTATCTCCGGTACACCAAAGGGCACCGTGAATGTATCCAGGTTATCTGGCAGCTTCTCTTTCAGGCGGTAGCCGTTCAGGCATTCTATCACCAGCCCCGGCTCATCGCTTTTCAGTAGGGTATTATACATACCCGCCGCCTGCACCATATTCCTCGGCACACACACATATATCCCGCGCAGGGCGTTTATGATCATCCCCATCGGCGATCCGCTATGCCATACCCCCTCCAGCCGGTGTCCTCTAGTACGCACGATCAGCGGACACTTCTGCCCTCCACGTGTGCGGTATTGCAGCGTAGCCACATCATCGCTCAGCGGTTGTAAACCATATAGCAGGTAATCCAGGTATTGTATCTCGGCTATTGGCCGCAGTCCCCGCATAGCCAGGCCTATACCCTGCCCCATTATCGATGCTTCTCGAATGCCCGTATCGGTAATGCGCAGCGCACCATACTTCTCCTGCAGTCCGGCAAACCCCTGGTTCACATCGCCTATCTTACCCAGGTCCTCACCAAAAGCCACTACAGCCGGGTTGCTGGCGAAGATCATGTCGAAGTATTTATTCAGTATCTCATAGCCATTCAGCACCGCCGCATCTGCATCATATTGCGCAGGCACTTCAGCCACCTTCATAGCGCTAAACCGCGACTCCGAGTGTAAATGCGAAGAGAATTTTTCTTTGTTATCAGCTTTTATATAATCATAAAATCCACGCAACGCCCTCGTTGCCTCGCCGCCTTGCGGGCTCAGTCGCAGCACCTTGCTCACCGTCATCATCACATCCTTCCTTATCGGCTCCTTCAGGCCATTCAGTTCCTGCACCATAGCCGCTATAGCTGTGCCGTTTGCTCCTGCTTCATACACTGCCTGGTTGCAGAGCTGCGTTGCCTGCGCTATCTGCTCCTTTATTGGCACCAGGAAGTTTTCCCACGCACGCTGTTTGGCGCTGCGGGCTTCCTGCTTTGCATCTTCCTCTATGGCGGTGATTTCTTCTTCGGTAGCTATTTTATTATCCAGCACAAACTCCCGCATCTTGGCTATGCAATCCCATTCCTTCTCCCACTCCAGGCGCTCCTTGCTCTTGTACCGTTCATGCGACCCCGATGTGGAGTGCCCCTGCGGCTGCGTCATTTCCTGCACATGAAATATGGCAGGCACCTGCGTTTCGCGCACACGCGCTATGCCCTGCTGTATAGTATCTACCAGGCTTGCATAATCCCAGCCTTTCACGGTATAAATGTTTAGACCACCTTTGCGGTCATCCCACTGCATACCCGCCAGCGCATCCGATATAGAGTTCTTGGTCGTCTGGTATTTGCGCGGTACAGAGATACCATAGCCATCGTCCCAAACAAATATGGCCAGCGGCACCTGCAGCACACCCGCCGCATTTACGCTCTCCCAAAACAACCCCTCTGACGTAGAAGCGTCCCCTATCGTACAAAAAACAACCTCGTTTCCTTTGTCTGTAAATTTCTCAAAACCCGTATGCAGGCTCTCTATATTACGATACAGCTTGGAGGCATAAGCAAGGCCCAGCGCCCGCACCATCTGCCCCGCAGTAGGCGATATATCGCTGCTCGACTGCGGGCCCGATGTAAGGTCCTTCCATTCACCATTTTCATCCAGCCAGCGCGTGCTATAGTGCCCGTTCATCATTCGCCCTGCCGATGATGGCTCATTCTCCGTGCTCATATCGGCATATAATTGTGCGAAGAATTTTTGTATATCGCTCATGCCCGTGGCAAACATCAGCGTCTGGTCGCGGTAGTAGCCGCTGCGTATATCCCCCGGCTTAAAACACTTGGCAGCCGCCAGTTGCGCCAGTTCCTTACCATCCCCGAAGATGCCAAACTTAGCCTTGCCTGTCAGCACTTCGCGGCGACCTATAAGGCTCGCTTCCCGGCTCGCCACCACTATCCGGTAGTCATCCAGCACCCCCTCTTTAAACTCATCAAACGATAACCTTGCAGACTTAGAACTATTGGCTGTTAATGGCATACTCTTCGGTTTTTTTACGTACATAGATCACACATTTCACCGCTTTCATCCGTTTTCATCCGCCGCAGTTTCAACGAAGGAGGACAAACAAAAGGAAAGTAATATACAAAGATAGTTTTAAGATGGGAAATTGGGAAAAAGAGATGATTGATCACGATCCTCTTCGCAGTGCCAAATAGTAGCGGTGTCATGGTGAGCCTAAGCCTGCACTGAGCTTGCCGAAGTGCCGAACCATGACCGGCCGAGGCTAGGCACTTAGCTAAATTTGCGAACAATAGCTAACTTAGTTAGCATGAAATTCCGCCATGACTACTATGTCTACATTCTACTATGCACCGACGAATCCTACTATACTGGCATGACCAACAACATGGACAAAAGGCTTGAAGAACATAACCAGGGACTTATCGAGGCATGCTATACTTTTTCGCGCAGGCCGCTAGTATTAAAGTATTGCATGCGATACCAGTATGTGGATGATGCAATCAGAAGGGAAAAGCAAATAAAGAGCTGGACGAGAAAGAAAAAGAAGCGCTGATTAACGGTGACTATGATGAATTAATCCGGCTTTCAAACAGACTGGGCAGCACTTAATGGGGCTATAGAATAGTCCTCGTCAGTCATGGTTCGGCGGGGCTCACCATGACACATTCTATTTGGCAAACAGCATACTTGGCACTATCAGCATCGTTGCCCAGCCTGCCCTGAGCATTGCCGAAGGGCTCGCTTGTACGTTCTGTTCTTTATTGCGCATAGGCAGAGCAGTTGATGGAAGAAGTGTCATCCTGAGCCTAGGCGAGACACGAAAATACATAGCCGCCCTAGGGCTTTGAATATGGATCTTTGTCAATAATTGATTTTCTAATTTTTGCCTTAAAATACTGAACTAAGTCCTTATCGTGTTCCAGAATATCTACAAATTCACCCAAATCAGTAAGTACAATATGTAAAACCAGATGCGGAAATAAATATGCCTTGCGAACTAGTTTATGATAAATTCGACCAAGATGGGCGAATATATCATCACTGCCAATTTTGTCATTTTTCCACTCCTAGGCATTTATCGCCAAAATATTTTACATCATGTCCCGCCTACGTCACATCACAGTGCGAAAAACGCACTACCATAAAACTTCGTTTTTTATCTCTCGTTTTTCCTCCCGACCTTTGTTCCAAAAAAGAAAAAAAACAACGTTCGGTACATAGCGCCGAACGGCTTCCAACCCAGGCGTTGAATATATGCTTTGCGAACTTTGCGATTTCCTTTGCTCCCGATAGCTATCGGGATTGCGTGAAATCTGTGTACGCACAGGAAGAATTGCACATCAGCTGTATGGGTAATTTTGGGGCACGAAGCGGGACATTTATTTCTCAAACTGCAATCTGGAAACTACCAACTGCTAACTGTAAAACTGCCAACTGAAATGCCCCACCATGGGGCAAAACGGGAAATCTGAATAAATTTAATTCATCGGCTGGAACCCATAACAGCAAAGGCTTACAAAAGATTTTACCCAAAATGCAAATGTCACATATAAACCTAATAAAAATATAAAAACAATGGGGCATTCAACTCAGCGCCATATTTCTTTATCATGAAAATCCTTTAACCTGCCTGCCGGCAGGCAGGTCAAGAAAATCCCCGTTCAGACTGACTAGACAACCTTCCTCACCAGCAGCTTCAGTTCCACATACCCAAACCGGAGTATATCAGGCAGCGGTGGCAGCTTCAGATATTTGTTCAGCTTCATCTTCCCGAAAATTATACCCGACGACATAACCAGGAACGATGCAAATGCCACCGCATAGAGGCTCCTGAAAATGGTGAGCCCGGCGAGGTCGCCCACCACATCAAAGGCCAGCATGATGAGCACTTTGTATAAGTTAAAGATCGGCTTGTGAATAATGTCCAGCGTTACACCTATGAACCGGTCTATAGGGTAAGACAAGGCAAGCACCATGAGTATCCGGAAGATGTTGGCCGCATCAGTACCTACGTACTTGCCACCGCCTATCACATGTATGATGAGGTCTGAAAAGAGGAGCACGAATACAGTGAGTGGCACAAAAGCAAGGGTGAGCATGCCAGTATATTTTTTGAAGATGTATTTAGTGTGCTCAATATTGTTGTTATTGTATGCTATCGCCATACCCGACATACCGGTGCTCACAAAGCTGCGCAGTATGAACTCCACCAGCTCCATCAGCTTCAGCGGCACCGTGTAGATGGCCAGCGCAGCCGGGCCAAGAATGGAAGTGATGATGAACGAGTCGGCGCTGCTGAAAAGCTTGGATGCCGCGGTAGAGCCCAGGCTGTACTTCCCGAAATGCAACAGCTCCATAATGCATTCCCACGACCTGCTGAAGAAACTCCTGAATTTGCCGAGGCCCCACACTAGCCCCACGATACTGGCCAGGCAATTGGTAAGGAAGTTGCACCACAGCAAGGCCTCCAGCGACATCTTCTTAAGGAAGATCAGCACCATGATGTAGACGATCATAGAGCCGCTGTTGATGAGGCGCAGCCAGAGTATCTTGCCATACTTCTCCTCAGCCACCAGCACCCAGAAGATAAGGTTGAACGGCAGCGAGCTGATAAACGTGGGGCCAAACCAGCGAATAGTAGTGGTCAGCTCTATGTTGGATTTATCCCCTATGAATGGGATGAACGGAAGTGTGGCAGCGACCAATATGCCGGTCACCGCGATAGCCAGGAACCATACCGAGCCCAGCACTTCCCTGCCCCGCTCCTGCGATGTACCCGCATAGAACTTGATAGTAGCTGTACCCAGGAATCCATTGCGTACCGCATCTCCCAGGTTGTAGATAACAGCAAAGTAGAACCATATACCGGTATCCGCCAGCGAAAGCGAGCGCGCATAAAGCATCATCAGCACAAACCCCAGTACCGCGATAACACCATTGCCCGCAAGCGAGAGAAAGTGTTTGTTATTGAGATCCGAAAGTTTAAACCGCGCCATTAAGATGTCTAAGCGTCTAAATTAACGAACTTTAGGAAGAGCCGGAAAACGATTTGAAAGGAAGGCCTGTGAATTCATTGTATCAAACAACCTTCACCCACTCCTTCGCCAGTTCATCATAACGCTTAATGACGCGCGCCGGGTTGCCTGCAGCGATGGAGAATACAGGAATATCTTTGGTAACTACTGAGCCGGCAGCAACGACGCAGTGCCTGCCAATAGTAACACCCGCTGTGATCACTACGTTGGCCGCTATCCAGCAGTCATCTTCTATTACTATGGGGGCGGTAGTTACTGGTTGGGCGTGTATGGGCGTTGTGGGATCTTTGTACTCATGGTTGAGGCCACTGGCTACGACGTTCTGGGCCAGTATCACATTGTTGCCTATCGTTACCGGCCCAATGATCACATTGCCCATGCCCACCAGGCTATGGTCGCCTATGGTCACCGCACCTACGCCATTATTGATCGTTGAGAAATCTTCTATAGTGGAGCCTGCCCCCAAATGAAATGGATTAAATGGTAACACATCCAGACGCACATAACGCCGCACTGTAGCACCTCTGCCGCGGGTATGGCAAAACCTGTTAAGGAACAGCCGCACCCAAAGTCTTGGCCGAGCTTCACCTTTCGGCACCAGCATGCGATGCACGAACTTTTTAAGGGCTGGATTACTTTTTACGGTTTGCGCAAGCGGCATAGAATAGTCCGGGATTACTTATAGTTTTAGATAACCGTCCAACTGCACAAACACCTCGTCTAAAATTCGCTTTACCTTGTCCACCAAGGTTTTCACGACCTCGGGATCTTCCGGAATTGCATTGATTGCTTCAATATCCCTGATCGGTTTCTTCAGGGAGTTGATTCCCAGCCCGTCGATCGCAGACTTCATCTTATGTGCAGACCGCGACAACTCGTGGTATCTTTTAGCCTGCACAGAAATGATCATTTGCCGTAGCTCCGTCACCATCGACTCCTGGAAGGCTTTTATCATCTTCTTGATGAATGACGTATCCCCTTTTGCAAATTCGTTGATGAACGAGAGATCATATAGCAAACTGCTTTGCTCAATAAATTCAGTTTCCACCTCTGCCGTGTTCTCGGCCGCCTGCTCGTGGACATTGCTATGCCCGAGGGCCTTACTGATGACCCTGAACAGTTTTTCCTCGGTGTAAGGTTTGGTAACACACTCATTCATTCCCCCTTCCAGGTAATGCAAATGGTCTGTTTTTAAAGCATTGGCGGTAAGTGCAATGATCGGCACAGATGCTTTGTTGTTGTCACCCAGCTTCCTTATCTTCTTTGTAGCGGTGATGCCATCCATCTCCGGCATGTGAATATCCATCAGCACCAAGTCAAATTCTTTTGATTTCGCCATATCCAGCGCTTCCTTTCCATTGTTCACCATGGTCACCTTACATCCCCACGACTCAAGAATGTATTGCACAAGAAATTGGTTAAGTTCCCAATCTTCCGCCACGAGTACCCTGGAGTT
This sequence comes from uncultured Bacteroidota bacterium, assembly GCA_903905065.1. GTDB lineage: Bacteria > Bacteroidota > Bacteroidia > Chitinophagales > Chitinophagaceae > Nemorincola. The sequence goes on from CAIVEW010000107.1 coordinate 50,597, forward strand.
CTGGAGGGATTTATAATCCGGAATGATGCTATTTTCCTGCTTAAGCATCCCTACATTCCCTTTTGAATATGGGATAAGAAAGGAGAAGGTGGTGCCTACGTTCAACGCACTTTTCACCGAAATGCTCCCTCCGTGCATTTCTATCAGTTCTTTGCAAATGGATAGCCCAAGACCGGTACCCCCAAATTTACGTGAAGTATCGGCTGTAGCCTGTACAAAAGGATTGAAAATATCAGACAGCTTTTCGGATTTGATACCGATTCCGGTATCTGTTACTTCAAATTCCAGCGTCGTTGATTTGGCATCATTGAAATAGTAGTAAACACTCACGTATATGCCGCCTGTGTTGGTAAACTTCAAAGCGTTGCTTAGCAGGTTATTCAATATCTGCCCCAGCCGCGATGGGTCTCCGATAACCACAAGATCGTCCGCTACATTGCTCTTGAAGGATAGCGTAACGTTTTTCTCCTCTGCTTTAAACTGAAAGGATTGTACCGTGGCCATTACCTTCTCCTCCAGTTTGAAGGGAACGTGCTCCAGGTCGAATTTGCCGGAAGCTATTTTCTCAATATCCAGGATGTCGTTTACAATTGAAAGCAGGCTATTTGCAGAAGAGTTAATGAGGTTAGTATACTTGGTTTGCTGTTCATTCAATGGCGTCTTTGACAAAAGGTTCGCGATGCCCAGCAATCCGCTTAATGGCGTCCTTATCTCATGGCTCATATTCGCAAGGAAAAACTCCTTCGCCCGTGCTGCTTCTTCAGTATTCTTCTTATTTTTTCTAAGCTCTTTTTCTATTTTGATCCGCTCGGTAATATCCTGCGAGAAGCCTATAATATAAGGCTCAGCACCATCTTCCTCCACCTTGAAATTCTGATATAACAAGAATGATTTCTTATCTGTTTTGCCTTGCACCCGGAATATGCCTTTTGCGCTGCCCTTTTCCGTTACCGCCTCCATGTATTCAGTCCGGAAGTTCGAAAGGTCATTCCGGGGGATGAATTCCGTTATCATTCTGCCTATCAGCTCTTCTTTTGTGTACCCGAGTTTCTCACATATCGCAGGGTTAACCGAAAGTAACTTTCCCTGCAAATCGTGCGTGCAGATAAAGGCCTGGCTATAATTAAACAGGTCCCTGTACCGCTTTTCATTGATCCTTAGTTGGTGTTCTAACTGCTTTTGCTGCTCAATATCCGTGGTCGTAGTTGTGATTCGGTCGTGTTTAGCTTGATCCGGCTTGAGGTGCTTGCCATTAATTTCTTCAGTTGGCTCGACAAATGGCGTTCCGATAAACAACAATTGATTTTGCTGGTCGAGGAATTCCAACCGTCCACGCAAACTCTTGTTGTTTGCAGCTGCAAAATCAAGTGTTATCTCCTGACCGGTCAATTCCTTCAGCGCTTGAAAATCGGCCTTTTTTATCGAAGATCTGAGGATGAAGTTATCTGCAAATGGCGTCCCCGGTTCTATGTGCAGCAGTTTGGCCACCGACTTGCCACAAGCCGCAACCTTCGAATCACTATTAATCAACAGATAGAACGGAAAAATCCTGCTGAATTGCTCTGTTCCAAACGAGATTAAGGGTTCGTGCATAATTGATAATGTACCTTATTTTCCCCGCCTATCAGTGATCGACTGCGAGGTTTGCCATCTTACTTTATATTCTCGCAAAAATACACCAAATATGTATTCAAAAATGTAATTTTCATATAAAAAGGGAATGGGGGCTAACTGCCCCCATTCCCTTTTATAAACCAATCATGTTACTATTTCTCTATCACAAAGTGGAACACCTTGTTTTCACTGCCGCTGTGTACGGTGAGCATATACATACCGTTTGCAGAAGTATTGTCCAGCGATACTTTCTCGCTG
>CAIVEW010000108.1 GCA_903905065.1 uncultured Bacteroidota bacterium
CTTGGTGAGGTGTATACGTTCTATACCACAGTTACCTTTGGCGGCCCAAGCCCCACTTATCAATGGTATGTAAATAATGCACCGATCGGCGGCGCTACCGGCCCTGTGTTCACGACACACATCTATGATGAGAACGACAGTGTGTATTGCGTAGTGAACGGCAACTCGCCCTGCGATACGGGCAGCTATAACGGCACAAGCAATACAGCGATCATTTATGGCCAGGGCTGGTTATCTGTGCACAATGTGCAGGCCGGCAGCAATGACCTTACACTGTTCCCTAACCCGAACACAGGCAGCTTCACCCTGAGCGGCACAGTAGGCGCAGGCCAGGACAAGGAAGTAGAACTTGAAGTAATGGATATGCTGGGCAGAACGGTTTATGCAGGCAAGACAATGCCTCAAAACGGCACCGTAAAAGCCGATATAAAACTGGACAACGAAGCCGCAGGCAGCTACTTGCTACGCGTAAACACCGAAACGGGTACACAGACCTTCCATTTTGTGATCCGGTAACTGATCTTTATCAACTAAAACAAAACAGGCGAACCCGGTGGTTCGCCTGTTTTATTTTATCAAATCTTTTGTTGCCTGCATCGAGCGTAACAAATGATTCTCGAAACACTGTATTTTTACCGTCAAATCCGCGCCATTGACACCAGACAAACTCATCATGTTCCAAAACCGCCTGCTCAAGGTGTACAAGCACTTTAGCAAAATAGCCAGGCGGCAGGAAATTGCTTGTTTTCGCTTTTATGATCACGACCTGCCCGAGTTTCCTTTTGCGATAGAGTGGTACAATGGTGTGGTACATGCTGCCGAATATAAGCGCAGGCACGGTATGGAAGATGAGGAACATGCTGTGTGGTTGCAGGGATGCAGGGAGGTGCTGGCAAATGTGCTGGAAATATCACAAGACAATATCTTCATGAAGGTGAGGCAGCGGAAGGCGGGCCGGCAGGGACAATACGAGAAATTCGACGAGCAAAAGGTAGAGCGCATCGTACCGGAGGGTGGTCTGAATTTTATCATCAACCTCACCGACTATTTGGATACCGGTCTGTTTCTCGATCATCGTATTACCCGAGGTATGGTGCGCGATGAAGCGAAGGGTCTGAATGTGCTCAACTTGTTTTGTTACACGGGATCATTCAGCGTATATGCTGCCGCAGGCGGCGCCAGTACAGTTACTTCAGTGGACCTATCGAAGACCTACCTGAATTGGGCCAAGCGCAACATGCAATACAACAAGCTCTACAAAGATTCCGAGCACGATTTCATACACGGCGATGTGCTAGAGTGGCTGGACTATATGCCCGCAGATGCCTACGACCTCATCATTTGCGATCCGCCCACATTCTCCAACAGCAAGCGCATGGAAGACAATTTCGATGTGCAGCGGGATCATGTGTTCCTGCTGAAGAAATTACTAAAGGGCTGCACGGATGGTGGCCGCATCTATTTCAGCAACAACTACCGCGATTTTGTACTGGAGCGCGACAGTATCCCTGCGCTCACTGTAAAGGACATAACCGGAGCCACCACACCTTTCGACTTCCAGGGTAAGCTGAACAGGAAATGCTACTTGATAGAAAAGTGATAATGAGAACAATTATCTTTATCTAACGCAGATCACCTATGTCCAGGACCGTTTGTTTGTACTTAACGATCATTTCCTTTCTTGTGGCTTGCTGGGTAAAAGTACCCGCCAAAGGCACTGACCATACTCCGCTTACTAAGGCGCTAAAAGATAGCCTGCGAAATGAGATCGAAGCAATGCTCAAAAATGACCAGAAGTACCGCTGGATGATACAGTTTGGCGAGACCGACGAAAATAAGCTCGCTGAACTAAGGAAAATGAGCGAAGCAGATCAGTTCCAAAGAATGAAGGCCGTACAGGATGATAAGGTCGGCATAGCAAAGAAAGCAAAGGATTCGTTATGGCAAATGCAGGCGGCTATTGATTCTTCGAATTTCGTTAAAATGAAGGGTATAATCTACACCTACGGGTATCCTAAAAAGTATATGGAAGCCTACAAGGTGTCTGTGATATTCATACATGCACGTCCTCAATGGATGACCGCTGACTTTTTTAGGGTCTTAAAAGAAGAAGTCATGAATGGCAACATGCCGGCTTTTGAATATGCTGCAATTTATGACAGAATGCAAATAGAGAACAAGCTGCCGGAACTGTACTACGTTAGTGAACACTATGATGCCAAAACCGGTAAATCCGCTATAGGTAAACCACTGAATATGGAAGCCACAAACAAGGCCAGGGAAGAGATAGGGCTAAAGAAATGGAAAGACTAACTCTTTGGGAAACTGTATTTCTTGATATCGTATTGTGCTGGAGAATTAACCGCCTTTTGCGGGACTAAGTTTTGCAAGCCGCTGCTTGAGCTGTAAGACAATTTATGCTTGCCGCTAACAGGCGTGCTTTCTTTTTCAATCAACGCATAGCTACTTTGGTGCGGCGGTTTCTTATACAGATCCAAGGCACGCTCTTTATTCACATTATCATATATCGGTCCGGTAGGTTTATTGGTTTGTGCATAAGACCCGGAAAAAACACAGATCAATACAGTAGCGAGCATCAAGGACTTTCTCATAAAGAAGTTTGAGGTATAAAATTAAAGGATTTATCAACAAGGAAAGTTAAAAGAATCTCAGCGAGCAATCGTCTATTCAATCTTAAGATACGTTTTGAGTTTTACATCAACTCCTCTCTGAACTGTTGAATTTATAGATCCTAAACGCCCTTTTACCAGTGTCTTATCAAGCGTGGCGATTTTCGAAGTTCTTAGTAAAGATTGTTTTTTGATTCCGTTTTTATCATCAGGTAGAAGTACCAGGTCCGTGTTCTCCATCCATTTTAGTTGAGTAGTAATAAACAAAACTGTTAGGTCGGCCGGCGTTTCCCCCACTATAAGAGCGGGCCTCAATTTATTTCCGGAAAGATCAGTAAAAGGAAAAACAATAAGAATTACATCGCCCTTTTGCATTAGTATTTTTCTATGAGGTCGTCTAACGTGTATAAGTCTTCCTCGTCGTTAAGAAATGCGAAAGTGTCTGAATTTTGGATGATCTGCTGAATGCCCGATTGGAGTTGCTCTTCTTCTGTTTTCTTCACCATAAAATCAGCAAAATCAGCAACCTCTTTGCCCTTGGCTTCGGGAAGCTTACTAAGTGCGCTTACAGTCTTTTCAATTATCTCTGCCCTGGACATAGAAAATTATTTACTTCAAAATTACGCATATTTTTTTAATTGCTTCTTCTGTCCCGGACTTACGGCTTATTTATCCGCCGTAGCTTTAGCGAAGGAGGACGACTATAACTCCACATGCGCCCGGAACGAAAATACATTCACCGGCCCGCGATCCATGTTGTAGCCTGGGTTGAACGCAAATTGATAATCCAGGGAAAGCCAGATACCAGTGGCTACCGGCTTGAAGCTATAGTAACATTCAGCTACCGTTTCATTAGCGTAGTTCAGCGTGCCATCGCCTAACTGAAAACCAAGGCCACCCGCTGCCAGGTATTCTTTATGCTCTTTAGAAAGTCCGTTTACTACTATGGCAACGCCCACATTATCATCCTTGCGTTTCCAGCCGGCGCCATTAATAGAGAGCCCCGCGGAAATGGTGCGGTCGGCTTCTGTAAAGCACCAGGTTTCGTTCTGGCCATCATTCCATCCTGTGCGGCCAAAGATGCCGAGTGTATTTGTGAGCTGCTGGTCGAAATTCAGTCCAAACCCATATTTGTCACGACCATACTGGCGAGTACTGATCACAGATGGAGGAAAAATACCCCAGTACCTTTCGAGTGCCTGTTTGTAGTTACCCATGTCTCCATTATTGTAGTATCCCAATAGCCGTATGTGCCCATCCTTTTTGTGCAGTTTGTAAGCGCGGGTCACCTCTGCGTTAATGCTGTATTCCTGGCTGAGGTTGGTGTTCAGGTCCGGGCCGTTGGCTACTGTAGGCATAGTTGCCAGCGCGACCTTGTAGGTCATATTGTCCCATTGCAGCGCCGTGGTGAAACTAAGCGTATAGCCCCTTAAATTAGCGGCATAGTCCCACGCACCATTGTTCATCAGGCACCAGTTAAGGAACGAAGTCTTCGGGCCTGTGGCATAGGCGTTGTTGTCAAACAAATCGCCGAGTGAGAATTTGCCGAGGTAGAAAGACAAAGAATGGTCGGAATAGCTGGTTTCCAACTGGTTTGCGCCATCGGCATACAGGGTGTCCTTGCCGCGGTCCAGCGATATGGTTTGTTTCAGGTATCCGCGCGCCAGGTACAGGGTGGGGGATGGGTCGCCTACGCGGAAGGTCTCTCCATTAGTAGATGCTGCCATGCCAAAAGCGCCGCTAAGCCCGCTGCCGCCCGCTATTTCCGGGTCTATGTATAGCTCTGCGCCCTTCCAGAGCCTGACCCCCAAAAACAAAGTAGTGGTAACAGAATTCACCCTTTCTTCTTCCGTCTTCAAGCTGTTGGGCCCGCTGTAATCTGCGGCGAACATAGGCTTATACTGATAAACATAAGTGGCCTGGAAGTGCAGGTTGAACCGATCTTTTTGGGCGGTGTCGGTTGCGGGTTTATCCTGTGCAAACGCGCAGAGCGGTGATGCTAAGTACGCCAGCATGACAAGCGCAGGAAGGAATGCTTTTAATATGTTGAATCTAGTGGTCATTTTTTCAGGCGGGCAAAGGTAATTGAGGAATATCATATTGGCAATTAATAAAAGTTATGTCTTGGAAATCATTTTTATTTTGGCAAACTTATTTTATTTATTTGACAATGCAAAAGAATATTTTTAGTCTTGCCTAATTTTGTGGTATCCAATGTTTCCTTACATTTACATCATGAGCACCGGCAGCCACATACACACGCTTTCCGAAGAGAACTATCTGAAGGTGATCTACCACCTGGGGAAAGACGCTAAGGTGAAGATCAGCCCCACCGCCATAGCTGAGGCGCTGAACAACAACCCGGCATCTGTAGTGGATATGCTCAAAAAGCTGGTGGACAAGAAGCTCATACTGTACGAAAAGACCAAGGGCGTAAAGCTCACCGATAAAGGCAAAAAGAGCGCCCTGCTCATCATTCGTAAACACCGGCTGTGGGAGGTATTCCTGCTGGAGAAACTGGAATACTCCTGGGACGAAGTGCATGAGATAGCCGAACAACTGGAACACATACACAACCCCCAGCTTGCCGACCGCCTCGACAAATTCCTGGGCTTCCCGCAATACGACCCCCATGGCGACCCCATTCCCTCTGCCAGCGGCGAGATGGCCGATATCTATAAGACCATCCTCTCCGAAGTAACCGAGGGCCGCACCTGCCAGGTAGTGGGTGTAAAAGACACCAGCTCCTCCTTTCTGCAATACCTCAAAAAACTCGACATCGGCATAGGCACCAAGATCACGCTGATAGAGAAAATACCCTTTGACAACTCCGTTATCGTGAGCGTGAAGAACGGCCCGAATACTACCGTATCTAAGCTATTTGCCGATAGTTTGCTGGTGCATGAGTGAGCACATTGTCAGAATCGTGGATTAGCCGGATTTTTGGATTGCGTCAACTCATGTTTTACAAATGTCACATTTTTCATTGCGCGGCCGCTAAAGCTATGGCGAATGAGAGAAAAAAAGTTTTTGTGGATAGGTGTCGTTAATTAGTTGTTTACCAATCGTTCGGTTTTTGAAAATGTCACAAAAATGTATCAAAAATGTCACAAAAATATCACAGTGGCTGAACTGCATCGTCCTGAAATAGGTTTACACATTGGTTAGATAATCCTGATTTTTGATTACAAAATCAGTTGTTCGGAATTTCCATACAACTGAAATAATATGTAGCCGGCAAGAGGCTATGAAATGTGCCACAAAGTTAGAACGGAAAACAATGTTGCCGGAAGAATGATATCCACATTCTTCGGCGGGCTCAGAATGACAAGCACAGGTATGGCACGCTCTTAAGACGCGCTACACCTACGCTATTTTAGTTTCTTCAGATTGTTGTTGTTGAGCAAGGATTTCATTTGTGTAATGGCGATTTCGTTCAGTTTCATGAGTCGCTCGGTTTGTGGAAGTTGCTGGCGAACCAGTACTGAATTAATACTTTCGAGGTTGGTTAGGACTACTAATTGTTCCAGCTCGGCATAGTCGCGGATGTTGCCGTCTTTTGTGGGGTTGGCTTCCCGCCACTGCTTTGCGGTGATGCCAAACAAGGCTACGTTAAGCATGTCTGCTTCGCTGGCATATACCATACCGGCCTGTGCCTTTGTGATGGTTGGCGGCACCAGTGTTTCTTTTATGGCATCAGTATGTATGCGGTAGTTGATCTTGGAGAGGGTGCGCTGCAGGTTCCATTCCAGTTTCAACCGGTCATTTTCATCTTCTTTGAGGCGCTGGAATTCTCTAATGAGGTATAATTTGAATTCGGGGCTCAGCCAAGAGCCGAATTCGAAAGCTATATCCTTGTGTGCAAAAGTTCCACCGCCGTACCTGCCGGATTTTGAAACAATGCCAATGGCGTTTGTTGCATCTATCCATTTTCTAGGTGTAAGGTTAAAGCTATTTAGTCCGGCCTGTGATTTAAAGGTAACGAATCCGTTACCTTTAAAATCCGAGTTATATAGTTCTTCCCAAATTCCCAAAAACTCAAGCGTGTTGCGGTTTCGCATCCAACTGTATATCATGGTATCATCGCCAAAGCCCTTTACCATATCTGTAAGCGATATGTAGTCGGCATTGTTGAAGGAAATGACATTAATATCTGCGCCCTTTACGGTAATTATTTTATTCCTGGTCATGGCTCAAGTAGTTTATTCGTCAGTTGATTTTCTTTTTTAAATCCATCGAATTCGATGGATTTAGCGCATTTATATTTTCATTGCTGCTGCTGATCTTTTTAAATGGGTCGAATTCGACCCATTTAAAAAGTTGCGACTTTTTTAATTTAATTATGGCGAATTCGCCATAATTAAAGATAGACTGCGCAGGAATAATAGCCAACAAAAACGGCGATAAGATATCCACATTTTTCGAGGGGTGATTGACCCCTGCAATCTGAAGATTGCGCGCCGCAGGGGCGTAGTCATGAGACATACGCCCAACGGTTTTTCGTTTTTTTATTTTTAGAACACTGCTGACAACTAGGGATATCCACATTCTTCGATGAATGTGATCGCTACGGCAATCTGAAGATTGCGCGCCGCCGGGACGTAGTCGGAGACATACGCCCAACTGTTTTGTTTTTTATTTTATAAGATTACTGGCAACTGGGACATACGCCCAGCCTATGTTTATTTCTTATTTTTTGAATACTACAGGCAACTAGGGAATTTACAGAATTTAAGAAGTAGTAGAATTACTCGTTTTCCCATTCAGGCATCAGTATTTCTGTGAGCTGAGTACTACGTTGTCTGTGCCGTGTATACCGCCGTACTCGCCGGTAATTACAATGCTATCGGCCAAATAGTAATAGTAAAGAGCAGACATATGGTTGGTGCTGAAATTGAGGCACTGGGTCACGCTGTCGAATGAGGTATAAGTAAAATCGCCACCAGCGTTGCTTTCCTCTCCGAAGTAACTGCTGGTAACATGTTCTCCGCTGACCGACAGGGCAAAGGTATAATTAAGCGTATATGAAAACGGGCTGCTGGTCCACGTGCTATCATTGATTTCCCTAAGAAAATTGCCAGCATTAGTGCCAAGCCAGTGGCGTTGGTTGCCCATTTTGGCAATATAGTTATACGGGAAAGCTAATGGAGACTCCTTCTTTTTACAGCCGAGCAAAAGAAAAAATAAAATAGGGACGGTTAAACAATTCAATGCTTTCATAGGTGTAAGTGTGGAACGCTAAGTTAGACAAATATTATTATGTTGCCACATAGGTCATTAAACAAATCATGAAGCACGTTCATTGCCCACGGCATCCTCGTTGCAAACGAGGACGAGTGGGTGATAAAATTTATTATCTTCTGAAAACATTATTGTTATGCCATTCGACATATCTTAATGATGGCTTATCTATCTCACGTGCAGGGATATACATAAGACTTTTCCCATGATATTGGTAATATTCTTTGCCATTGTGAAATTCTTCTTTTATTCTGTTACTAACTTCCACCACTAAATCCTTAGTAATCGTCATATAACCTGAATCAAACAGCTTGTGAATATCTGATCTCAGAAGAATTCCGTTTGATACATCATGCGACAAGGACTCAGCGTAAGGTTTAATGTGTGCGGCTTCCAGTACCGGTAAAGTTTTCTCCCCCGTTATCGAGCATCGTTTATGATAAGTATCAGTCACTAAAACTCGGAATGCACCCTGCCCCCGCCTCACTTTTTGCAAGATTGAATTTCCATAAGCGGGAGATTCCGGTTCACTAAGAATGAAGCTTTTTTGATCATCAAGTCCATTGCCAGAGAGATATTTTTGAATTAAAACATTTACTTGCGCCCATATTTGTTGCCCTATCTCATCTCCAGTCGAATATGATTTCCCCTGAACGATACTACCACTCCAATTTGAAGGAGTTTCAATCCAATCGCTTTTCTTAAAGAAGAGCGGATTCGTAAGAACTATGCAGCCGATAGTAGGATTTACATTCTCTTTATCTTTTCTATAATTGACAATCATCCTCCGAAATTCTTCATAAGTTTTGCAACCGTTTCTATTCCCAAATATTTCCCAAGCCACAGATAATGGCAAATTAGAGTAGCTGGAAAAGAAGCCAACTCCGCCAATCGCATTTAGCGGGCTCTTTAGCTTAAATAAGAAAGGAGCCATAGACGGTATGACCTTGAATTCCCGATTACCACCAGGCTGCCAAAAGTTTACGTCTTCGGGATTTATGGTACTCAAATAGTTATACCAACTATTGTTCGTTACTCCGAGATAAAATTTCATTTCAAAAATAAAACTCTATAAAACTAGTTGTTTTTATTATTGCTTGTTCGTGAAGTGGAAGGATTGATCAAACTTTAGTTTTTTCTTTCATTCTACTATCCGACCTTCGCACCCCGCAAAGAACAGCATTTGAAAACGAGAACATTAAAGAATGACAAGGTGAACATCATCACCCTGGGCTGCAGCAAGAATATGGTGGACAGCGAGATGCTGGGCGGCCAGCTAAGCGCCAATGGCATAGATGTGGCCCACGAAAACCGCAAGCTGGACCACAATATAGTGGTGGTGAACACCTGCGGGTTCATAGACAAAGCAAAGGAAGAAAGCGTAAATACGATACTGGAGCAGGTGGCGCTGAAGCGCAGTGGCAAGCTGGACAAGGTATATGTAACCGGCTGCCTGAGTGAGCGCTACCGCCACGACCTTTTGAAGGAGATACCGGAAGTGGATGCGTGGTTCGGCACGATGGAGCTACCACTGATGCTGAAACAACTGAATGCGGACTACAAGGCGGAGCTGATAGGTGAGCGCATGCTGAGCACACCAAAGCACTATGCGTACCTGAAAATATCGGAAGGGTGCAACCGTACGTGCTCGTTTTGCGCTATACCGCTGATGCGGGGTGGTCATGTGTCGAAAACGATAGAGGAGGTGGTGGCTGAGGCCAGGGGGCTGGTGAAGAAGGGCGTGAAGGAGGTGATGCTGATAGCGCAGGAGCTGACCTATTACGGCCTGGACATCTACAAAAAGCGCATGCTGCCAGACCTGCTGAAGCATCTGAGCGATGTGGAGGGGCTCCACTGGATACGACTGCACTATGCGTACCCATCAAAATTTCCGCTGGAGATACTGGATGTGATACGGGAGCGCGACAACATATGCAACTACCTGGACATGCCGCTACAGCACATATCTGACAATATGCTGAAGGCCATGAAGCGCCAGATAACAAGAAATGAAATAACCGACCTGATAGCCAATGTGCGCGATCGGGTGCCGGGCATATGCATCCGCACTACGCTGATAACGGGTTTCCCCGGTGAGACGCGGGATGATGTGGAAGACCTGAAAGCGTTCCTCACCGATATGCGGCTGGACAGGGTTGGTATCTTCACCTACAGTCATGAAGAGAACACCACTGCCCATGAGCTGGTGGACGATATTCCGGCGGATGAGAAAGAAGCGCGGGCGCAGGAGATAATGGAGGTGCAGCAGGAGATAAGCTACGAAAAGAACCAGGAGCGGGTAGGCCAGACCTACAAGGTGATGATAGACAAAAAAGAGAGCGGCCGCTACCTGGGCCGCACAGAGTTTGATAGTGTGGAGGTGGATAATGAGGTGATCATAGAGAGTAAGAAGGCGCTGCCGATAGGTGATTTCGTGACGGTGAAGATCACGAAGGCGTTTGATTATGATCTGGAGGGGGAAGTAGTGTAGCGTCGCTTTCCACAACTGTAGAAGCAGGCGTTTCGCAGCTCGCGTTGTCTTTTCTTTCTTTTGCTTCGCCAAAAGAAAGAAACAAACCTGCCTGCCGGCAGGCAGGGAAAAAGGCGATTTTTTTCGAAAGGCTCCGCCCGAAAAAAATATCTCTACGCTGTTTTCGCAAAGCTTCTATCATCTGCATGGCGCTGAAATTCTGCCTATCCTTGCTGGCATTGAGCGCTTCTGCCATATCGGCTTTACGGTACAAATTAAGCTACAGAATCCACATCTACGACAGCCTTAAGGCGCCATCATGGGGTGGACTTTTCTTGCTTCTATGATCAGTTGTTGCGTGGAAAAATTATTGCCGTAACCGCTGCTTCTACTTACTGCCCCTGCTTACTGTTCCTGCTCCCTGCTCAATCCCCCAGGAACAGGCTATTCAATAGGCCGATGGTCATGGGCTTTTCGATGTAGGCGCCGACGAGGGGGTGGGCGGCGGCTTTGTCTTTGTCTTCTTTGTTGATGGAGGACGTGAGGATGTAGATGGTGAAGTGTTTCTTGATATCTTCCGGCATTTGCTCGAATTTCTCCAGTACATCCCACCCTGAAAGGACGGGCATATTGATATCGAGCAGGAGGATGGTGGTCACGGGGTTCTTGGCGTATTCAGCGGCGATATACTCCAGCCCGAGTACGGGATCTGTGAATGCCACGATCTCCGTTTCTATCACTACCCGTTTTAAAAATATCCTGCTTACGGTATTATTTCCCGCGTCATCATCAATAAGTAATATTCGCTGGAGGTTGTGAATGGCCATAGTGAATTTCTAACTTTCACAAATATATAAAAAGCAGTGAATGGTAGGGTTATTTCTTGAATGGTCAGTAATATGGATTTAGCCGAGTGCTCCATTCGGCTTTGTCATGGTTCGGCGGGGCTCACCATGACACTACAATGTTGCTTTCGATTCAGCAGGTCATCCTTCGGTGGGGCTCAGGAAGACGCTCCCATTTGACTTTTTCGGCGGTGGCACTCGCGGACTTATGACTTATTTACCCGCCGAAGCTTTAGCGAAGGAGGGCGACTAACCTAATACATTCTATAAAGTTTGCCGGGAAGCGACTTTATGACGCCCTGCATTTCCAGTTGGAGGAGGGTGGCGGCGAGCTGGGAGTTAGCGAGACCGGTGGTGTAGAATAGCTCATCGGCATGTACATTGTCTTTGCCTTGCAGCATGTCTACTATCTTTTGCTCGTCGGGGGATAGGTTGATGAACAGTTGTTTTTGCACTGCCTTTTGCCTTCCTTCTTTGTTCCAGTTCATCATCTCGGCCAGGTCCTCCGCCCTGGTGATCATGCCGGCTATGTTGGTGCGGATGAGCTCGTTGCAGCCCGCGCTACGGCTGTCGTTCACTCTGCCGGGGAAGGCCGTTACTTCGCGGTTGTAGCCACTGGCCATGTGGGCGGTTATCAATGCCCCGCCGGCTATGTGGCTCTCTACAACTACGGTCACGTCGCTGAGCCCGGCTACTATACTGACACTAACAATGTATGTTTGTTGACTGGGCTTGCTTTTCAGCGTTTAAGAATGTTTAGACGTTTGACGAATAATGTATGTTTTCTCGAAGATATAAAATACCGCTATAATATCTTGATTAACGTATCATCTATTAAATAGCGTTCATTTTTGGTGCTACCACTATAGGTTTGATGAGTAAAACGCTTTTATAGTTTAAATCCTCTTATCTCTCTTTTTGGCTTTACTTTTTTCTGACCGATATTCTTATCAATATAGTCTGTTACTAATGAACATAGCACGGTGTGGGGTGTTAAATCCTTATCGGCGACTATCACTATAAACTGGTCATAAACTTCTGGTGGAAGTTCAAATGTTACCTGCTTTTTTTTTGCTAGCATTATCGCCCTGTGTTGTTCTAATTTTCTACTTAATTCAGTGTTCGATTTCATAATGATTTTATTTTTCTTATCGCTGTTTTTTCAAAAAGTTTGTTCGCTGTTTGTCTTAACGAGATAAATGGTAAATTGAAGAAACTACTTTGTTGCCCACAATAACAATGACGAGCGAACCACAATTAGAGAATTTGCAAAAGCAGCTTTCACAGTTGTATTTAGGCATATCAGACAGTTATAAGCGAATGAGCAAAGCAAAGGATCTATACAGTCGTCAGATAATTCAATCTGGTATAGACATTAATCTGAAACAGGCCCATGAATTAAGTGATAAAATAGAAGTAATAAAAAAAGACGTGATGACACAATGGAATGAAACAATGGTGGGCAAACCAAATAAATCGCAGTATGATTAATCAAGTCAAATCGTACATGCATCTATCTGCGATAAAAGATTCTGACGTTGGGGGTAAGGGAATTTTAGCACGTTTTGGTCATTTGCTTCATTCTTTTTAAAATAGCTCGGTTGCAGGAATATGAAACCTCCTTCTTCTGTTCTTGTTTCTTATTGTATTCTTCCAGCCTACGCTTGCAACTAAGCCAGAGGGCTTTCGCCATCTGCTCTTCGGCTACTAATTTTGCCAGTTCTGTCATTATACCAAGTTACTAACTTTCTTTAAAAGCTAAATGTTTAGATGGATAAAACAAAGAAATTACGGTATGGTAAAATGGCTTCAATACCTTTGTAAAAAAATTGTTTGAAATGGCCCAACAACCTTTATTTTATTTTGAGGATGCTTCCACCGATAATGTTATTCTTCAGGTTTTCGGCAAACTTGAAAATGATATTGATACCGTTATTACCAGATTAAAACACCCAACAGAAACTAATAACCAGCTTACCTATTCAATAGAAGTAAAAC
>CAIVEW010000109.1 GCA_903905065.1 uncultured Bacteroidota bacterium
GTTATTCCTCGTATTTAACGAGCCCACTGCCTACTTCCGTTTCTGGAAATACGCTTACCTGGAACCTCAGTACGCTATCGGCAGGCGCCAGCCAGCTCATCACGGTCTGGATAGAACGGCCAACAGCACTAGGTTGGCTAACACCGGGAGATACGGTCAACACTACGATCTCTGTGTCACCGATAGTTGGAGACATCAACCCGGATAATAATACCATCACAAAAACCGACACCGTAAAAAGCTCGTGGGATCCCAACGACATAGAGGTGTCTCCGCAGGGATACGTTTTGCCATGCACTCAATTGCAATACAAAATAAATTTTGAGAACACAGGCAACGATACCGCTCACAATATCTATGTACTGGATACGCTTTCTGATAACCTGGATCCACGCAGTCTGGCCATCGTTACGGCATCGGCGACTATGAATATCTCTATGCTCACAGATGGCGGTTATAATGTTGCCCGGTTCGATTTTCCAAATATCAACCTGCTCGATACATCACGTCATAATAACTCCGATGGCCTGGTGATATTTAATATCACTGCGAAGACCGCCCTTGGAGATGGTACGATCATTGCGAATCAGGCAGGCATTTACTTTGATGATAACCCCGTCGTCAATACCAACTCCGTTCAAAATGCTATAGGTATCAGCCAGATAACAGGAGGCAGTAATGTATGTGCCGGAGCCTTTGATACGCTCATTAATGCCTCACCCGGTGGCGTCTGGAATGCAACCAACAGTGATGCCGTTGTTTCTGGCGGCGTTGTAACCGGTATGATTCCGGGATTGGACACCATCAGTTATACGGTATCCAACAGTTGTGCTTCGAAGTCAGCGATACAGATCGTGGCAATAAGTGCAGTGCCCGCACCCGCGGCTATCATCGGCACATTGAACGTCTGCCTGGGCAGCACAACGCTTTTGTCCGATACGTCCGCTTCTGGTTCCTGGAGTAGTGGTGCAGCAACTGCAGCATTAATAGGCAGGTCCGGATTGGTTTTAGGTGTCATGGCAGGCACCGCAACAATATCTTACAGTGTGACCAACAGTTGCGGTACCGGTGTAGCTTCATCGGTTGTATCCGTCAATCCGTTGCCATATGCAGGTATTATTAGCGGGCTAGCCGCGATCTGCGCCGGCACCGGAACAACACTCAGCAGCACAGTAAGTGGCGGCTCATGGAGTTCGGGAAGCACCGGCGTTGCAACCGTTGGCAGTATGGGTGACGTCGCGGCGATCACCGGAGGGAATGCAACTATAACGTACACTTTTATAAATAGCTGCGGTTCAGACATGGCAACCTACACCGAAACCGTGATTGCACTGCCAGACGCTGGAACCATAACCGGACTGGCGGATTTGTGCCCCGGCACAGCAACAACACTAAGCAGTACCACTACAGGCGGTTCCTGGAGCTCAGGAGGCAGCGTAGTAGCATCTGTAATCGCGGATGGAGAGGTTACAGGTGTCGCCGCTGGCAGTGCTATTATTTCCTACACAGTAAGCAATGATTGCGGTACCGATGTGGCCACCTACACAGAGTCCATAAACCCATTACCGGACGCAGGGTTTATAACTGGCGATACGAGTTTATGCCAGGGTGCAACCATTACGCTTAGTAGCTCAGCTACCGAAGGTTCATGGACCACCAGCAGTACCGCTATTGCTTCCGTTGGCAGTACAGGCGAGGTAACAGGGGTTGCAGGTGGAATTGCTACCATTTCTTATACTGTTAGCAATTCCTGTGGTACCGACATCACAACCTTTAGCGAGGATATTCACGAATTAGTCATTCCCTCAGTTGGTATTTCTCCCGGAGATACAGTATGCGCTGGAGTTCCAACAAGCTTTGTAGCCATGGGAGCGGGTGGGGGACTTACACCAGTCTATCAATGGACCGTCAACGATAGTATCGTTGGTACAGGTAGTGTCTACTCATTTGTTCCTTCCAGCGGCGATTCAGTATCCGTAACCATGAGAAGCAGTGCTGTCTGTGCCACTCCAGATTCTGCAACGCAAACTGTCACCATTGTCACAGAAACGACCTTGATACCAGTAGTGCTTATCAGCGCAGACCCGGGCTTTACAATTAGTGCCGGTGAGGCAGATACGATACAGATAACTGCGATTAATGCAGGAACCGCTCCATCATACGAATGGTATCTGAACGGTGCTCTGGTTCCGGGTATTACTTCATCTGTCTATTTCAATACTTTCAACGATCATGATTCTGTTTCGTGCCGCGTTACAAGTAATGGCCTTTGCGGAGGGTATCCTTCCTTTAATTCCGTTGTCATCCATGTAAATAACACAGGTATAGGCCAGGTATCAGCAGATCATGACATAGCCTTATACCCAAATCCTGCGAGTGAAAAATTGAATGTTACATGGGAAAATTACTCGCAAGGCGGCGCAAGTGTTATTATTTCAGACATTGCCGGTCGGGAGGTGTTCAGAACAACGATCAATGTCACAAAATCACAGGGCCACACATCATTTGATCTGCCGACTTTGCAGAACGGAATTTACCTGGTAAATATCATTTCTGCCTCCGGACAATATCACAGCAAGCTGGAGATCAAAAAATAGCTTTGTACATATTGAAAAGAGGGTGTCTCAAAAGTCCGCGACACCCTCTTTTTATTCGAGTACCTGACGGAGTCAGGTACTCATTTATGCGATTTTCAGCGGCTTCAATTTACTTTTGATACAGCCTCTTTGTTTTAACAACCTCTCAAATTATCGAATTGTCGAATCGCCCAATTGTAAAATTGTCAAATTGCCGAATTGTCGAATTGAACTACCAGCCAAGCAGCGTCTTCAACTTCGCCATGCCGCTCTTGCTTACGGTTACTTTGGCACCGCAATGCAGCAGGGCTACGTGGCTTTCTTTTTCATAAGGCTCTATACGCATAAGCTGGGTCACGGGCACCAGGTACGATCTGTGCACGCGCACAAACTGTTGTGGGTCCAGAGTAGCTTCAATATGGGAAAGCGTGCTCTTTTTCAGGTAGCTGCCATCCTTCGTGAATATCTTTATATAGTCGTCGTTGGCTTCTATGTAGTAAATGTCCTGTGCGGGAATAATGCGGATCAGGCTATTATCTTTCACCACGATGCGATGTTGGTAGCCTTCATAGACATTGTTCTCCAGTAACGCAGTTACCTGTGGTTGTTCTTTTGTAGCTGCCTGCTGCAGCCATTTCTGCATAGCTTTATCAAATCGGCTTTTGATGATCGGTTTCAATAAGTAATCTATGGCATGCGATTCAAAAGCCTTCAGCGCATACTCATCAAATGCGGTTGTGAAAATAACAGAGGGTGGGTTATCCAGCAGTTCCAGCATCTCAAAACCATTGAGGCGCGGCATCTGTATGTCCAGGAAGATCAGGTCAGGATGGAGCTCCTGTATCGCTTTAAACCCTTCAAACCCATCGCCGCACTCTGCGACAACCTCCACTTGCTGGTAGGGCTCCAGCAACGACCTCAGTAATAGCCTTGCCAGCGGTTCATCGTCTATCAATATTACCTTGTACATAATGCTGTGGTATTTTTAGTATCGTTGTAAAATTACTGCCGTCGCTGCTGGTTTCCAGCAGGTCAGTGCGGGCATAGAGCAGGTAAAGTCTGCGTTTTACTCCCTCCAACCCAAAGCCGGTGCCGCGCGGTGGCTGCGTATCCGGATCGAATGGATTCGTAACAGTGATGGTAAGCAGTGGCCCGTCCAGTTCTATGTGTATGGTTATACTTACTGCGCCTGTCCTCGCGTATAAGCCAAATTTAATGGCATTTTCAATGATTGGTTGCAACAGGAACGGCGGCATCACTGAATCGTCCGTGTACTCCTTCTCAAAATGCACCTGCAGGCGGTCGCCAAAGCGCACAGATTCAATATCCAGGTACGACTGTATATACAACAGTTCATCGGCTATAGGCAGCGTCTCTTCCGACTCCCGTTTTACCGAGCTGCGCAGGAAGTCAGATAATTTGCCGATCATCTCCTGCGCCCGGTCAGGGGCTATGTTTATAAGTGCGTTTATAGAATTGAGGCTGTTATAAAGAAAATGTGGCTGCAGTTGCTGGCGTAGTTTAAACAGCTCCGCTTCTTTAAGTAGTATTGACGCATCTGTTTGTTGCTGGAAGCGACTGTCCAGTGTACTGATATTTTTTCTCAGTGCACTGATCGTAGCCACCCAACTGTTGAACAGCCAAATGAAAAGAAACCGCACCAACAGCGTCTCTTTCAGCCAAAGTTTATAAGGTTCATTTTCAATGCCTATCAGCCATTTTAGCGTTTCAAATTCCGCGCCCACCGTTATGCTGCTGATGATCAGCGCCGCAACCAGGCCATAGACAGTAATAGCCGCTGAAGTAGGGTAGGCACGTATCAAGAGAATTATCCCCCACGACGATAAACTAAGAATAACGCAACTGCAAATGGCATCTTTTAACGCAAGGTTCCAGTCAAAATGAAGTACGCCATAAAGTATAAAAACATGCTTTGCCAATACGATGAGCATCAGCAAAAGAACCAGCCAGTGTATATTTTTCTTTATTGAGCGCAATCGCAGTTTGTTAGTTACATTATTTGATCGGAAAATGGGGCTGAGTTACACCTCCCCTCCTGTTTTTAGGAGGGGACGACCGGTGCCTGCACCGGTCTGGGGTGGTTGACGTGCGCATGACATCATATTCCGGGGGGCAACTTTATTGGCGTAAAATAAAAAAAGTTACCCGAACGCAGCCCACAATGGTGCGGCTACCATCTCTGCTTCGCGCACCATTGAGAAGAGCAAGCCTCCGTTCTTCAACTCCACAGGTTGCAGGTCTTTTACGGCCAGCATACGCCAGCACATGGTGCGGCCGTGCCGGTCTATAAAGGTGGCCTCTTCGGTTTTTCCTGCCTCCTTCGCAACAATCAACCCCTGCTCCTCATCTTCAGCGTAAACCAGCCGCCACTGCTCTTCGTACTGATCTGTAGGCATTCCCTCACATTCAATACGGTAAATGATCTGTGCAGTAAATGATCTCATATTTCTTTAGTCTTAAGTGGTAAGTCATCAGTTGTAAGTCCGCTGTACACAATGCGTCTCTTGCGCATCTCATTCTACTTCACCCTCTCCTTCGGAGAGGGCCGGGGTGAGGCTCCTAATAAGATTTTATCTCGATGCTCCCAAACGAAACATTGCCCCGCAGTATCAGTAGCTTTTTGTTCTCATTGGTGGTTGCCGTCTGTACAGTACGTTCATCTTCCACACTCCCAAATGACGATGTAACCTCATTCTGTATTTCCCAGTGCGAGGGCACTACCATCTCCACACCACCAAACGACACGCGAAAATCAAGCACCGCCGATGGCTCGGTAAAGTCGGCCTGGCTCAGGTTGAGTTCGCAGCCGGCGAAGGTCACAGATATCACGCCACCTTTAAAGTCCTTTGCGGTGACCACTTCTTTCTTCCCGCCAAAAGTTACGTCTATATTGAGATCGTTTTCGGTGGAGACGGAACTTTGCATCTTCCACCCTGGTTTGCAAGACTGGCGCCTCGGGCGAAATGCTATGCCTAAACCCGCTACAATAAGGCTCACCGGCCATATATAGTTCCCATATTCACGGTGATATATCTCTACAAGGTTGGCCACTCCAACAAGACACAATATCCACCATGACGGGTTTCTGAATTTATTCTTTATCCCAAGGAACAAGCCTATGGCTATCGGGATGAATGGCCAGTTGTTTTGCCAGTTGAAATTGATCTTATAAGTGATGTCTAAAAGCCAGAGAATACCGGCGATCGCCATAGCAACTCCAAAAAAAGCCCGGTTTCTCTGCCGCTGCTGCTGGTACACTTTCAGATGCTCTTCCCATTTTGGGTCGCTCCAATCTCTTCGCCTGAAATTACGGTCTCGCATATCTTTAGTTTATTCAACAAAACTAACTATAACGCGCGCCGCACTGAAATGGTATTAGGTAAGGAAATAAACACTGGCGGTAAATGAGGGGAAATTGTCGGTAAACAGTTATTGCTCCAATAACTTATTGACGGTAGCCCAATTGCGTGTAGTGGCCGTACAACCTAGTGTGCGTTCAATATAAGAATTGGAAAAGTGCGTCTTGGTATAATTGGCCGCGTAGATGTATATTTCTTTTTGGCCGATCCTTGCATATTCGGAATCATTTGAATAGACCCCCAAATATCCCTTTACCTCATTCGGCGGGGTGCCCGACAAAAAGGTTACATACCACTTGCTGACCTCGCTCGCTTTCACATTGTCAAACGGATTATTCTCTACGATCTGCTGTATATCGCGAAATCTTCTTACGATCACGGGTATCTTAAACCCAAAACTGGCCTCCAACTGGGGTTCTATCTGCTCCCTGAAAGTTTCATAATCCGCTTCTTCGGCGTCAAACAGTACATTGCCATTCTGTCCGTAGGTGATCACGCTGGAAAAACCGAGCATTTCAAACTGGTCTTTCAGTTCGTTCATGCTTACCGGATTTCTGCCTATATCATTAATGCCGCGTAAAAATGCTACATATTTTGTCATAAAGTCTGCGTTTTTAATTCGAATAAAATGCTCTAAACGCTCACACGCACAGGCGCAACACTTTTATTGTTGATCGCACTTCGTTATCACTAAAATTCCAGCTTCTATGTAAAAAGCAAATACCATGCTAACTTAACAAAAAAAATACCCCAGGCTATTACACTTGGGGTAAATACAGAGAATCAATACGTGAATCAGGCGCCTACCTCTACGCCCAGTTCCTCGGCGAGGTCTTTCTCAACTCTAAGATTGTCAATGATAAAGACCTGCCGCTGCGGTGTGTTCTTACCCATATAGTATTCCAGTAGTTTTTGAATCTGCGCGTCCTGGCTCAGCAGCACCGGGTCTTTGCGTATATCTTCACCTATAAACTGTGCAAATTCTTCCGGAGATATTTCACCCAGCCCCTTAAATCTCGTGATTTCCGCCTTACTGCCTATTTCGTGAATAGCCCGTTGCCGCTCCTCATCGCTGTAGCAATAAATAGTCTTTTGCTTATTGCGAACCCGGAACAATGGCGTCTGTAAAATATAGACATGGTTATTGCGCACGAGATCAGGGAAAAACTGCAGGAAGAACGTCATAATGAGCAAGCGTATGTGCATGCCGTCCACATCGGCATCGGTGGCTATAACGATGTTGTTATAGCGCAGCCCGTCCATGCCTTCTTCTATATTCAGCGCATGTTGCAGCAGGTTAAACTCCTCATTTTCATACACCACTTTCTTTGTCAGCCCATAGCAATTAAGCGGCTTGCCCCGCAAACTGAAGACCGCCTGTGTCTCCACCTGCCGGCTCTTTGTTATCGATCCGCTGGCACTGTCTCCTTCGGTAATAAATACGGTAGACTCCTGTTGTTTCAGATTGTATTCATCGCGGCCTTTTGTAGGTGGTTCGTCATTTAGATGTATACGACAATCCCGCAGTTTTTTATTGTGCAGGTTGGCTTTCTTGGCCCGCTCATTCGCCAGCTTTCGTATGCCGCTAAGCTCCTTGCGTTCACGCTCACTTTGCTCTATGCGTTTCTTAAGTGCTTCAGCTACTGCGGGGTTTTTATGAAGGAAGTTATCCAGCTCTTTGTTCAGGAAGTCTCCTATGAATGCCTTCATCCCCGGTCCACCTTCCCACACATACTGCGATCCCAGCTTGGTCTTCGTCTGCGATTCAAATACCGGTTCCTGCACCCGCACAGATATGGCAGCACATATGCTCTGCCGCACATCCGATGCGTCGTAATCCTTTTTATAAAAATCGCGAATGGTCTTTACAAATGTTTCCCTGAATGCAGCTTGGTGCGTGCCACCTTGCGTGGTATGCTGGCCATTTACAAACGAGTAGATATCCTCGCCATAGTCACCGGTATGCGTGATCGCCACCTCTATATCATTGCCCTTTAGATGTATGATGGGGTATCGCAGATTATCAGGATTGGTCTTGCGTGTCAGCAAGTCCAGCAGGCCGTTCTTGGAGATGTAGTTGCGGTTGTTAAAATGTATCTGTAGCCCCGCATTCAGGAAGCAGTAGTTCCATACCTGGTTCTCGAGGTATTCATGCAGGAAGTGGTAGTTCTTAAACACCGTCTCGTCCGGCCTGAAAACCACAAGTGTCCCATTTGGTTCAGTGGTGTCGGTTTCCTTATGGTCTTTAGTAAGGATACCCCTTTCAAACTCGGCCACTTTCGTCCACCCATCGCGGAAGGATGCGACCTTAAAATACTTGCTGAGTGCATTCACGGCCTTGGTACCCACACCATTCAATCCCACCGACTTCTGAAAGGCCTTGCTGTCGTATTTGGCGCCCGTATTTATTTTGCTCACCACATCCACCACCTTGCCCAGCGGTATGCCACGCCCAAAGTCGCGCACAGTGACGCCACCGTCAGCTATCGTTAGCTCCACGCGCTTGCCCTGGCCCATTGCAAATTCATCTATGCAATTGTCCATCACCTCCTTCACCAGCACATAGATGCCATCATCCACGCTGCTGCCATCACCCAGCTTGCCTATATACATACCGGGTCTCAGCCGTATATGCTCCCTCCAGTCCAGGGATTTGATACTGTCTTCGTTATATTGATTGAGTAGATCTGCCATTGAAATGTTCTGACTATAAATTCTAAAATACAACTTTATCCAAGGCGAATTTACACAAACTTAAAAGAATAGCTGGCGGTCATTGCAAAAGGTTTTTTTCATGGAATAGATTAAACCAATTTAGTTCGCCTCATTTTCTGAAAATATTTAAATATCTGATGTTACTTTGAGCAATTGCTACTAATGAAGATTCTATTGAGGAATATTGTTTATAAAAAATGGCAAAGCTACCTCGCATTAGCGTTGAGCTCCCTGTGTCTGCTTATTCCAGACTTTTGGAATCATTATCCGTTAGTAAACCCTGATACCGCTACCTACATTGAATCGGGTTTTATCCCAGAGATGCCATCTGATCGGCCAATAACGTATGGCCTATTGATTCGCCTGTTTTCACTTAATGGATGGTCTTTGTGGCTCTTAGTATTTGCCCAGGCCTACATGGTAGCGTGGCTCATATTCAGGGTAATAAGGAACTTATCTGGTGATAAACCATACATCCTGCAAAGTTTACTGATCTTGTTCATTTTGTCCATTGGGTCCAGCTTGTCGTGGGTCGTCAGCCAGGTGCAGCCCGATGTGTTTACGTCAATCGCATTTTTATCCGTTGTGCTCTTGCTCATGCGCAAGGAAAATAAGCAAACCAATATCCTGCTGTATATCTTGTTTTTTTTCGCCGTAGCTGCACATCTTTCTCACCCTGCACTTATGGTAGGTGTTCTTATTGCAGTGTTTGTACTTAGAAGGATAACCAACGCAGTAATGCCTCCTAAAAAGCTTTCTATATTATTGGCTTTGTCAGCTATTGCAATGATCACAATGGTTACCCCGCTCTCTAAGTCAAAACATATATTCTTCATGGGCTCCCTTTTGGAAAAAGGAGTTTTGAAAGGGTACCTTGACGAAAATTGCTCCTCAAAAAACTACAAACTTTGCGCCTACAAAGATTCCTTGCCACAAAAAGCTGACGACTTTTGGTGGGATCCGGAGAGCCCGCTCAACAAAATCGGAGATTGGAAAGCTGTAAAGCCGGAATTCAACGAAATCATTCACGATATTTTTACGAGGCCTGCCTACATTAAGCAGTATGCGACGGCCACGGTAAAACAAACCGCAAATCAATTAATTAATGTCAACATCGGAGACGGCAACCAATCATTTCCTTCGGGCTCATACGTCAACCGTACATTAGTAAAATATTTCCCAAATGAATCTCAAAACTTTAACGGGGCAACCCAGAACAAAGTACCGGTTTTAGATGCAGTAGCGCTCCCCAACAAAATATTTATCATCATTATCCTCTGCTGTTTGCCGGCGCTGCTAAATATGTTCTTTAAGTGGCGGAAACTTAAAAATGAAATGAAATTATTACTGGTCGTTTGCGTTATAGGTATTTTGTTAAATAGCCTGGATTGTGCGGCCTTCGGAACAATCAACGGTCGGTATGGGTGCAAAATGGTCTGGTTAATACCTTTTTGTGTCCTGGCTTTTGTAACGAGCAAAATAGCGATTAACGAAAAAAATGCAGCTCGCCTTTAGGGGCAGGGGGTTACCAGCCGCTCGCCAGCACGTCCGCTATATGCATCGTCTGTATCGGGAAATTATTTTCATTGATGTACCCCTGTATGTGCATCATGCAGCTAACATCGGTAGTGATCATGTATTTGGCGCCGGTGTCTAACGCGCTTTTTACTTTTACCTGCGCCATTCCTATAGATATAGGTTCGTATTTTACCGCAAATGTCCCCCCAAAACCGCAGCACGTCTCACATTCGCCCATCTCCACCAGTTCCAGGCCGCTTACATTGCTCAATAGTTTTCTTGGCCCTTCCTTAATACCACATTCCCTTAGTGCACCGCATGCATCATGGTAAGTGGCCTTGCCGGTAAGCGTTGCACCTACGTTTTCCACCTTCAGCACTTTAGTGAGAAACTCAGTAAATTCATACATGTTCTCCCGCACCTGGTTGCAAAGGTTATGGTCTGAACTGTTGTCAAATATCTTGTCGTAATAGTTGCGCACATATCCTGCGCAGGACCCGCTCGGCCCCACTATATAGGTATCTTCCTTAAAATCGTGCAGAAATTTTGTCGCCACGGCTTTCGCTTCTTCCCGGTATCCGGCATTGAAGGCCGGTTGCCCGCAGCAGGTCTGCTTGGTATTATAAGCCACGTCGCAACCCAGCTTTTCCAGCACCTTTACCATATTCATGCCGGTCTCTGGATATAACTGATCTACAAAGCAGGGGATAAACAATTGTACTTTAGGCATCTAAACGAAAATTGGCTGCTAAGGTACTAAAATGTATTTTGAGTCGTTAACAGTTTTCAGGGTACGCAATTTCATTTATTCTTATGTATATTGTTGCATCCTGCTGCTGAATTTTCAATTTATTGTAGATATGCTGACCACTTTAGAAATACATCCCGTACGAATTGCCGATAATTTTCAGGCAATTTCCCGGCTTATGCACGAGCTGCATATGCATGAGCACAGCCTGTTCGACAAAACCGCCAATTGGTCGGATATAGAGACTAGCTATATGCGCCATGTGATCGCCATGCAGGAAGAAAATGACGGGCTATGCCTTGTAGCATATATAAACAGGGAACCCGTTGGCTTTATTTTCGCCTATGTGGAAGAGCAGGACGACAGCAGGATAGAGATACACGAAGGCAAAGAGCTCTATGTGTCAGATGGCTATGTGGCCGAAGAATATCGCAGGCTGGGCATTTACAGCATGCTCAACGAAATGCTGGAAAAACATTTTGTCGAAAAAGGCATCAAGCGTATGATACGGTTTACCCTGGTTAACAATACCCGCATGCGGCAGTTCCTGGAGAACGAAGGCTATGGGGTAACAAGACTACAATATGAAAAATGGCTGTATTAATGAAGCCCAACTACCGGCCTCCGGATAGTGGGAAATCCCGCTCCAAAAAATGGTGGAAATCTACTTTCCAGTGCCCTCTCTGCTTCCGCTCTTCTACCACTTCTTCTGCGGTGCGTGCATGCGCATGATGTGTATGTACGTGGTGATGGTGGTGATGTGCAGCAACCGGGTCGCCGCCAGATAACGGGAAATCAATATTTATTTCGTCAATTGCGTCTTCTATCTTTTCAATTACATGGGATATCCAGGATGAATGGTGGCCATGCTCCACGTGGTGATTGGTTGCATTTTCCATAAAATTGATGTTTAACAAGTGAATACAAAGTTAGCAATTGTTTCTATAACGCAATAATGCATTTGTTATTATTAGGACACCTTTTACAACTATCTAACTTCTGTTTAACTGCCACTTACTGACCTTCGAATGTGCAAGGTGAGCCGTTGTGTCCTGCTTCTTATCCTTCTCCCATAATACTGACGCCAGCAATGCCGCTACATGCTCAGCATCCTCATCATAGTTCTGCAGGTATTCTGGCTTGAAATACTTCTCGATGAACTTGGTATCAAACTTTCCTGTCCTGAACGGTTCGGTTTGCACCGCCCATTTCCCAAATTGAAGGGTGGTCTTTATACCCTTTATATAATACTCATCTATCGCACGGCATAGGCGGTCTATAGCTTCGTCCCGCGTGGCTGCGTAGGCCACCAGCTTGGCTATCATGGAGTCATAATATATCGGAACATCCATACCTTCCTCATAGCCATCATCTACGCGCACGCCAGGGCCTTTTGGAGGTTGGTATATCTCCAGCCTTCCGGTGTCGGGCAGGAAGTTGTTCAGCGGGTCTTCTGTACACACCCGCAGTTCTATCGCATGCCCGGTTATTTTCAATTCATCCTGGGTAAATGAAAGTCTATTGCCCCTGGCCACATTTATCTGTTCCTTCACCAGGTCTATGCCCGTTATCATCTCTGTCACACAATGTTCCACCTGCAAGCGGGTATTCATTTCCAGGAAGTAAAAATTCAGACTTTCATCCACAAGAAATTCTACCGTTCCGGCACCATAATAGTTGCACGAGCGGGCGGCTGCAACCGCACATTCGCCCATAGCTTTCCGTATATCTGGTGTCAGGCAACTAGATGGGGCCTCTTCTATAAGTTTTTGGTGCCGGCGCTGAATACTGCACTCACGCTCAAAAAGATACACATAATTGCCATGTTGGTCGCCCATCAGTTGTATCTCAATATGGCGCGGTGAACCCACATACTTTTCTATGAACACATCATCATTGCTGAATGCGCCAAGTGCCTCACGTTTAGCAGTAAGTACCTGCTCCTCAAATTCTTCGTCGTTATTTACCACGCGCATGCCCTTACCACCTCCGCCTGCAGAGGCTTTTACAAGGATAGGGTAGCCTATTTGGTTGGCTATTTTGCGGGCCTCGTTCATGTCACTCACCGGCTCTTCAGTGCCGGGGACCATAGGCACATTGAACTTCTTGGCCGCTTGCTTAGCGCCTATCTTGCTTCCCATGATCTCTATCGAATGAGCCGACGGGCCGATGAAGATCAGTCCGGCATCGCTCACCGCCTTTGAAAAAGAAGCATTCTCACTAAGGAAACCATAACCGGGATGAATAGCATCTGCACCCGTTTTTTTCGCCGCTTCGATAATTTTCTCTGCCCGGAGATAGGATTGCGAAGAAAGGGCAGGGCCAATACAAACCGCTTCATCGGCATAACGTACGAACGGCATATTTCTGTCTGCCTCTGAGAACACAGCAACAGTCTTTATACCCATTTCCCTTGCGGTGCGCATCACCCGCATAGCTATTTCGCCACGATTGGCGACAAGTATTTTGTTCATTGGGCAGCTAAGTTAATATGGAATCGGGAATTTGCGGTCTGAAATTGTACCCCGGCTAAATGTGTGGAACAGTAATAAAGGTTCAAATCGATACAAAACGTTGATACCTTCATAACATAAATACATTTGCTCAGAATTTAGGTGGCCCTATCTTTGTCGCTCAAATCAAAAAAACAGACACACATGAAACGTAACGCAACCGCTGTTTGGAACGGCACAGGAAAAGAAGGCAATGGTAACCTTACCACGCAAAGCACAACACTCAACAAGACGCAATATTCCTACAAAAGCCGTTTTGAAGAAGGCGTAGGCACTAACCCTGAAGAGCTGATAGCAGCAGCACACGCAGGTTGCTATACTATGAAGTTGTCTTTCGTGCTGGGTAGTAAAAACTTTATTCCTGAACAGATCGAAACCAAGTGCGATATTACGCTCGATAACGGCGTCATCACCAAAAGCGAACTGTATGTGACCGGTAAAGTAACCGGCATTTCTGCAGAAGACTTTAAGAAAGCTGCAGAGGAAGCGCATGAAGGCTGCCTGGTAGGCAAAGCCCTCAACTGCGAAAAAACATTGGTTTCCGTTACATTAGGATATGACTTTAATTAAACTACGCTCCTCACTCGACCTCACCCTCTCCCCTGTCTGCCGTCAGGCAGGTTTGGAGAGGGCCGGGGCGACGCTCGTCTCATGCAGCGCAACAATTGGAATACGGCTTTTGTGTGCCATAGCCGTAGAATGGCTTTTATGAAATAGTCCTTCGAAAAAGGAGTGTTTGCGCGGTATCATAATGAGCCAGTCAACGCTATTTTTTTCAACAAAATCTGCTATTGCGGCCTCGATATTACTTACATCATAAACAACGTGAAAGTGAGGATTGGCCGGCGCCAGGGTAGTTATTGCCTCTTCGTCAATATCTGTCATATTATCCCGGTTAAAAACATCTACCTGTAAATTTAAAACTTCCAGGTCTGCACCAAAAGCCAGCGCTAGGTCTTTTAGTTGGATCAGCGCAGTAGTGTTTCCCTCGTGCTTATTATCGAAGGCCAGGCATATTTTCTTTACCGGTGTATATGTAGCGCCGCGTGGAATGGCCAAAACCGGGTATTTCATTAAACGGAATGCCGAGATCACAATACTATCTATCGAACTTGCATGTTCAGCAGCCATGCTGTTGCCGAGCACTACCAGCCATGGCTTATTGTTTTGCTCTGAGTATTTTTCAAGTGCGCTGATGATATCACCGTCTGCCACTGTGCCTTGAATGTCCAATGAGGGGTATAATTGCTGGAAGTTCGACACCGTTATCTTCATTTGAGCTTCCGAGTCATTTTCCACGTCACCGATCAGGTTAGATGGCATGGGCACATCGCTAAACATTACCGGGAACAAGAAAGAATGGATAATTACCACACGTGCATTTTGCGCCAAAGCTAGATCGCAGGCATAGCGCGCAGCATTCTCGGCCACTTCCGAGAAATCAGTTGCTGTTATGATCAGTTTCATAAGATGTATTTTTAGGAATGATATAAAAAGGGTGCCGCCAATATTTTAGCCAAAAATACCAACAATTATATTATGATTTGCTGATTATAGTCATGCGCCATCATGGACTTCGAAAATGACAAATGCCTGCGAGAGCAGGCATTCCAAAACGTTTAACGACATACATACGGGCTATTTCCTGCGGGTTATCAGTTGTGCAACTTTCTTAAAGACACACCCCGCAGTACTCAGCAATATGTTTATGTCAAGCCTTATACTGCGGTGCTTCATATAATATATGTCCCACTGTATACGTTTGCGTAATTCACGCTCCACGCTGATCTCGCCAATATAATCCTTTATCTGCGCCATACCCGTCATCCCAGGTTTTACTTCGTGACGGAGATTGTAATAGGGGATCCATTCTGAATAATTGCGTGTATGAAAAAGCATATGCGGCCGTGGGCCAATTACGCTCATATCCCCTATAATTACGTTAAAAAACTGCGGGGTTTCGTCGAGGTGAGTGATTCTCAGAAATTTTCCGATCGCCGTGATTCGGTCATCATTAATGGAAACTTGTTTAATGTCGGCTTCATCATTCAAATACATGGTCCTGAACTTAAAACAATTAAATTCCACCCCCATGTATCCGGTACGTTTTTGAACAAAGAATACCGGACCTTTTGAAGAAAGTTTTATCAATAGCGCTACAATGGGCATCAGCCAGGACATCACAAATACTATAAACAAACCAGATATGACGACATCCATTATTCGTTTTACGGTATAGTAATATGTTGCAGGTTCATGATCAAGGTACTGCTGGTTCATTTCCTGAAGCAAATAGCGTATGCTTGCCATGTCCGATTGTGGCATTATCTGCACCGGCGACCGTTCAAGTGTAATATCTAGAGTTGCTTGTTCTTTCATTTAATCGATTAAGTAGATGCCTACCGGGTGGCAAAAATCGTGCTAATTTTCCAAAAAAAAGAATATTTGCCAATCATTATTACTTAAAGACTGTTAAATAATGTAGAGGTTTATTTTTGAAATTTTCTCCTATGGCCAGAACTACAAGAAAACGAAAATATATTTCACCCCTTTAAAGCCGAAAACTTGTTCTAATTTTGCTGCACACTATAATCCGAAAATGAAAAGTAAAGTAGGTAAATATTTTTTTTATTTTAAACGGTTTATTAAAAGTGACAATAAGAAAAAGGTAGCCAACGAACTCGCAAGAGAAATAAAGAGAAAAGGGGTTATTATTGGAACTAAAAGTTTGCTGCACAAAAAGGCGTTCGGCAACATTACTGATTTCGACGACGAGTCAAATCTCACACTCGACCTTTCCATCCGGAATTATAACAAAAAAGTAAAAATAACCTTACCAGCTGTAACGGATCCGGTTGTATCCATCATTATTCCGATGTACAACCAGGTGGAATACACTTATAATTGCATCTGCTCTATAAGTAGCAATTGCTCTTTTGATAGTTATGAGGTAATTGTTGCAGACGATAATTCCACAGAAAGTATCACATCACTTCGCGAAAATTTCGAGAACCTCGTTGTTATCAGGAATGAAGTAAACCTGGGATTCTTGAAAAATTGTAATAACGCAGCTTCAAAAGCGAAGGGCAAATACCTTGTTTTTCTCAACAACGATACCCAGGTACAAAAAAACTGGTTGGAAGAACTGTTGGCTTGTTTTGATGAGTTTGATAAGGTTGGGCTGGTAGGGTCCAAACTTCTTTATGAAAATGGCCGTTTGCAAGAGGCTGGCGGTATTATCTGGCAAGATGGAAGCGGGTGGAATTATGGAAATGATGATAATCCAAAAAGGCCGGAATACAATTATGTAAAAGAAGTAGATTACGTATCAGGGGCTTCGATAATGATTAAGAGTGATTTATGGAAAAAACTGAAAGGGTTTGACGAGCAATTTGCGCCGGCGTATTACGAAGACACCGATCTATGTTTCCAGGTGAGGCACGAGGGGTATAAGGTGCTTTATCAACCGTTTTCTATGGTCGTCCATTTTGAAGGGGTTACTCATGGCACTGATGTAAACAAAGGAGTGAAAAAATACCAGGTCGTAAACCAAAAGAAATTCGTGGACAAGTGGCAAGAGGTTTTACAACGCAAATCTCGAAATGGGGTAAACGTTTTTTCAGAACGAGACCGGACCACAGGTAAAAAACATATTTTGGTTATTGATCATTACTTGCCGCAGGTAGACAAAGATGCCGGATCCAGGTGTATCAGTAATTTCATTGATGCGATGCTGGCGCTCGGTTATTATGTTAAGTTCCTGGGTGAGAATCAGAATGTACCGAAACCTTACGTGAAATCACAGCAGGAAAAAGGAGTCGAAGTATTATATGGTAAGGCATTCAATTTTGACGAGGAGAGATGGAAAGAATATCTTGAAAAAAGCATTAACGACTTTGATGCTGTCTTACTGAGTAGGGCGTCGGTGTGTTTACCTATCCTCAAATTTATTAGAAGTATCAGTTATTCAGGGAAAATAATTTATTTCGGACATGACCTCGGGTATCTTAGGATGGAGCAGGAAGCGGCTGAAAATAAGGATGCGGCGCTGTTTAAAAAAGCCGAGAAAATAAAGGCCGCTGAAGATTTTATGTATGCGCATGCAGATAACTCGCTGGTGTTGAGTTATGATGAGCTGGCTTATCTCAAAAAATACATTACCAGGCCTCTTCGTTATGTCCCCGGTTATTTTTTCGAAGTTTCAAACGATGGGCCAAAATTTGAAGAACGGCACGGGCTATTGTTTGTAGGCGGCTTCAATCACCCGCCAAACAGCGATGCAATGAAGTTTTTTCTCGAGGAGGTCTACCCTCAATTGTCAATACACAATATTGGGTTGACAATT
The DNA here is from genome assembly GCA_903905065.1 of uncultured Bacteroidota bacterium. Classification (GTDB taxonomy): domain Bacteria; phylum Bacteroidota; class Bacteroidia; order Chitinophagales; family Chitinophagaceae; genus Nemorincola. Next base: position 17,796 of record CAIVEW010000109.1, read on the forward strand.
GTCGGTTCGCTGGTACCCCTTTTTATATTTAAATATAAGGAACGTTTCAAAGGCGTAAACATATTATCTGACATATCGGTATCAGAACTAGATGGTCTTTATAACCAGTCAAGGCTTGCAATTGCGCCCTTGTTATCTGGCGCGGGCGTTAAAGGTAAAGTAATAGAGGCGATGGCAAAAGGCGTACCGGTAGTGGGCACGAGTACAGCCTTCGAAGGCATGCCGAAAAATGATGATTTTGTGTACAAAGGTGTAAATTCAGCTTCCGATATGATAGCCGAGATATTACGCATATACGCAGACAAAATCACCTGGGAAAAGCTATCTGCCTTCGGAAAGGCTTACGTAAAAGAAAATTTCAATAAAGAAAACATGAAGTCAGTTTTCAAAGAAATCGTTGGGGGCAATTAATACAGAGGCAACATTGTCGGGGAATTTCCATTAAAAAATGCGTTTTCAAAGCAAATATTTCCCATCAAGGGGAGAGATTGCATCAGCCTACTTAGCCAACTCCTTTATTTTCGCAAATATTTCCGCCTCGCCACCTTCTTCATAGCCGGTATGTGTGAAAGCAACCTTGCCGTTCTTATCAATGATCATAGTGTATGGAACATTCTGAAAGCTAAGTGAGCGCTTAAGGTCGGAATTGGCGTCTATATAAAAGGGAAAGTTCCACCCCTGCGATATGGCATATGTGCGTACCAGGCCTTCGGAGCGGGTTTCATCTATAGATATGGTCTCGTAGTTGAAGTCCGCTTGCTTTTTCCAATCAGGTAATGCCCGTGTAATATTCTTTATTTCTTTCTTGCACGGTACACACCATGTGGCCCAGAAACTGATCAGGGTGACTTTGCCTTTTTCAACTGTTTGGTCGAACGAGATCTTCTTACCGGAGTTAACATCCTTGATCTGGGTATTAGGAAGCCCTTGAGCATTCGCGGAAGCCGCAACAAAAACACATACAATGGCCAAAACAATTTTTTTCATAACTACTTGCTTTTAACAATAATAAGCTAAAACTTTGCCGGAATTGAATAAAGGAGCTAATTTCGGAAAAACTTTAACAATATACACACCTAAATGAAAAAAACGGCATTTTTATTTTTACTGGTCTGCCTCTCCGGCAAGTTATTGGCCCAGGGTACTTTTTCGGGAGACCTGATGATGAACTTGAATTTTTTTCAGCGTGATACCAACATTAAGGCTTCTGGCAATCCATTATATGACAATGCGCTTAGCGGCAGCGAAGGCTGGCTCGACCTCCGGTATAATACTAACGGCTTCACATTTTTTGTGCGTGCCGACGCGTTTAATAATTCCAATCTGAAAAACCCGGTGGCGCCAAGCACAGATTTTGGGCTTGGAGCATGGAGTGTTACCAAAGATATGAACGATCTTACCATTACCGTGGGTTCCATCTACGACCAGTTGGGCAGTGGTATACTTTTCCGCTCATATGAAGACCGTGGGCTGCTTATCGATAATGCGTTGATGGGGATCGAACTAAAATATAAGCTCACCAGTAATATCATGCTCAAAGGGTTTACCGGCCAGGAGAAAAACAATACCCAGGTAAACAATGTGCGTTATAACCCGGTGATAAAAGGCTTTAACGCAGAAGGAGACTTTAATGTGGGAAAAGTCCACCTTATTCCAGGTGTTGGTGTTCTCAACCGGACTATCGATGCAACATCAATGGCCGCTATTGTTAACACCATTGATGCGCAGGACACGAACCACAGATTTTACCCCAGGTACAATATGTATGCGTTCAGTGTTTATAACACCCTTACCTACAAAAATTTTTCATGGTACGTAGAGGGTTGTTATAAAACCCACGAGGCTATTAGTGTACCTGGGTATGATGTGCCGAATGCAACATCTCTAGATTCCGCGCAATCATCTGTGCTCATAGATAAGCCGGGTAACGTAGAATATACTTCTATCAGTTATGGCCGGAAAGGGATCGCTTTGAACGTTAATGCCAAGCGCACACAGGACTTCGTGATGCGCACTTCACCGAACGAAACAATACTCAACGGTATGCTCAACTGGCAGCCCGTGGTAGCTGTGCTGAGACCCGAGCGCCTGATGGCGCGTTATACGCCAGCGTCTCAGGATATTTCGGAAATGGCTGCCACGGCAAATCTGGCGCTTTCTCCAAACGATGTTACCAGTTTTAACCTGACCTATACGAACATCAATACATTAGATGATAAAAAATTATATCGTGAGGCCTATGTTGATGGTTTCTACCAGGGCATTAAAAACTGGATATTCCAGGGTGGGGTCCAGTATATGGAATACAATATAGTTGCCTACCAGTCTGAAGGAGCGGCAGACCATCCTATTGTTTATGCGCTCACGCCATTCGCTGATATTACTTATCGGTTCACCGAGAAAAGATCCTTGAGGCTGGAAATGCAATATATGGCTACAAAAGAAGATTATGGTTCATGGGCCTTCGTTTTGCTGGAATATGACGTTGCTCCTAAATGGGCCATCTCTGCTTCTGATATGTATAACGTAACCCCTAACCCTAACGACGATAACCACAACTATAAAAATCCGGGCAATCACTATTACAATATCTTCACGTCGTACACGAAAGGCCCCCACAGGTTCTCGCTGGCTTATGTAAAGCAAGTGGACGGTATCAACTGTTCGGGTGGTGTGTGCCGTTATGAGCCGGCTTTTAGCGGCGTAAAGGCAACCCTCACGTCGAGTTTCTAGCGTTACGCTGCAGGGTGATTAATCGGGTGATTTCAATTTGAAAAAGATGCGTGATATTTGATCGATTATTCTATTTCACATGCCTCGTTTTTCCGCCACTATCATTGTCCGCTGCCTGCTTTTTTTGCTGGTAGGTATAGTGATGCAGTACACGGCGACGGCGCAGAGGAAAACACTCAATTCCAGTTTCATAACCGAGAAGATCACCCTGGATGGTGATCTCTCAGAGCCGGCATGGCAGCATGCTGACAAGGCTACGGGTTTCGTACAGCATGATCCTTATCCGGGCCAGCCTTCTACCAAGCGCACAGAAATAAGCATACTTTACGATAACGAAGCTGTTTATGTTGGCGCTACGATGTATGACGAACATCCCGACAGCATACTCAAGCAGCTTTCTCCGCGCGACGTTTTTGACAACAATAATGACATTTTCGGAGTATTCTTCGATACGTATTCTGATAATCAAAATGGCTTTTTCTTCATTGTTACTGCAGCGGGTGTACAGGCCGATGCCAAGCAGAAGTTTGATAACAGCGACCTGAGCTGGAACGCAGCATGGTTCTCTAAGGTGACAATAAATAAAAAGGGGTGGTGCGTGGAAATGAAAATTCCTTATTCCGCCATACGTTTTCCGAAAACGGATATTCAGAAATGGGGTGTCAACTTTGTACGCGTTATCCGTCGTTGCAGGGAGCAGTCTTTCTGGAACCCGGTGCTGCCCACGCAATCCAACTTTGTTAACCAGGCAGGTACGCTCACTGGTATCCACGATATCGTTTCGCCAGTCAGGCTGCAATTGCTCCCTTACCTGTCGGCTTATGCCGAGAACTATGCTGGCGTTAATGCCCACACTATTGATGGGGGCCTGGACATAAAATATGGGATAAACGATGCATTTACGCTGGATATGACCCTTGTGCCCGACTTCGGCCAGACCCTGTATGATCCCCGTGTGCTCAACCTTTCACCCATTGAAGTGCGCTACAATGATCTCCGGTATTTTTTCCTGGAAGGGTTCGACCTTTTTAATAAAGACGACCTTTTTTATTCGCGCAGGGTAGGGGGCACACCCGTTAATTTCAATGTTCCATCCACTGCACTTGGTGCAAATGACTCCATTATCTCCAACCCGCAGACATCTAGGATATATAACGCCACGAAGATATCCGGACGCACAAGTGGCAACCTGGGCATAGGGGTTTTCAATGCCGTTACCGCTCCACAGGATGCCACCATAAAAAACATGATCACGGGCGCCCAGCACGAAATACAAACAGCACCCATCACCAATTACAACGAGATCGTATTGGATCAGGCTTTTAAGAACAGCTCTTACATCAGTTTTGTGAATACCAATGTAACCCGCAACGATACGACCCACAATGCCGATGCCAGCGCTATCCTCTTCCGCCTGGCAGATAAGAGCAACAAATACGCTACCGATGGCTCTCTCGATGTGAGCCAGCTATTCTACAACCACAACACAGACGTAGGCTACCGCTACTACCTTGATGCCGGTAAGGTAAGTGGTAACTATACCTGGCTGGTCAGTACCCGCTCAGTGAGCGACCACTTCAACCCCAACGATATGGGCTACCTCGACCGCAACAACATTATTTATTACAACATAGATCAGTACTACAACATCTACAAGCCTTTTTGGAACTTTATCAACATGAATAACCACATTAATATCTATTACAACCGGGTTTTCAATCCAGCAGTTTTCCAGAGCTATGGGTTCGACGGATCGCACAATGTTACGCTGAAGAACTACCTCACGTTGGGCGTCTACTGGGCGGCACAGCCAGAGAAGTCATACGACTACCTTGAGCCGCGTGCGGCTGGCCGGGATTACGTGTACCCAACCACCTACATGGGGGCGGTTTCTTTTCGTCCGACTACCGCAAGAAGTTCGCGCTCGATGGAGAGAGCAATTATCGTACGTTTGGCACTTCGGGGCGCAAAACTTTTTACTGGTCGCTCACACCCCACTATCGTTTCAACGATAAGTTCTCCATGATCTACAGCTTCGCCTATACCAACCAAAAGAATGATGTCGGTTATGTAGACAATGTGAACGACTCCATATACTTCGGTACAAGAAACATTAACACGCTCACCAATACGCTAACTGCGTCCTATATCTTTACCAATGTGATGTCGCTGTCGCTCAATGAGCGTCACTATTGGTCACAGGCCAATTATTCCAGCTACAATTTTTTGAACAACGATGGCTCGCTTGCCGCTACTCCTTACAACACAAATCACGACATTAACTACAACTCGTTCAACGTCTACCTCAGTTTCGCCTGGCAGTTCCGCCCTGGCAGCGAGATGGACATTGTATATCAAAACGCCATTTACACCAGCGGCGCCAACATTATCAACGACTATTCGGGCGATCTAAACTATGTGTTCCAGTCACCCCAGAGCAACAGCCTTTCTGTGAAGGTTGTTTACTACCTCGATTACCTGGATATTAGGAAGGCATTCCGGAAGAATGGGTGATCTGTTGATGCCCGACAATCAGACGCGATACCTGACCGCTCTCTTATCAGCTTATCCTATTATCTTTACGGTCGAAAAATGCCACCCAAAAGAATAATCTGCACCGTTACCAACGATCTCAACTACGATCAGCGCATGATACGCATCTGTACCTCGCTGGCTACCGCGGGTTATGATGTAACACTTGTGGGCTTTAAAAAAAAGAAAAGTAAGCCATTGGTTCAACGTCCGTTCAAACAGGTGCGTTTGCCGATCATCGTGGAAAAAGGGAAGCTGATGTATTTTCATTACTGGCTTAATCTTTTCATTTTTTTGTTGTTTCGCAAGGCTGACATTCTGTGCGCTATTGATCTGGACACCATTTTACCGGTTTATTATGCGTCCAAAATTCGCGTAAGAAAACGGGTATATGATGCCCACGAGATATTTACCGATCTGAAAGAAGTTATCTCCCGCCCTGCGGTTCATAAAATGTGGCAGGCGATCGGCAAGCACACGGTGCCGCATTTTCCGGTTGGTTATACTATTGGAGACTGCTATGCAGATGAGTTTAAGAAGCGGTATGGGGTCAGTTACGGTGTAGTGCGGAATGCTACGATCCTTAAACCTGTTGAGATACCCGAAAAGAAGGAACGTTTTATCCTTTACCAGGGTTGGGTGAACGTGGGGCGGTGCTTTGAACAGCTCATACCGGCCATGCAATACGTGGATGAGCAGCTTATAGTGTGTGGTGAGGGCAACTTTTATGCGGAAGCTAAGTCCCTGGCCGAACAATATGGCGTGACCGACAAAGTGGTATTCAAAGGCTATGTACCGCCTGCTGAACTGACTTATTACACGATACGTGCTTACATAGGTATTACCCTGTTTGAAGACACCAGCCTCAGCAACCGGCTTTCGCTCGCCAACCGTTTCTTTGACTATATGCACTATGGGGTGCCGCAGTTGTGCATAAAGTATCCAGAGTATGAGCGGATCAATGAGCAATACGAAGTTGCTGACCTTATTGCCAGTCCTACACCAGAAACCATAGCAGCCGAGCTGAATAAGATGCTGAATGATGAAAGTTACTACCAGCGGCTGCAACAAAACTGCTTACTTGGCCGAGAGAAGTATTGCTGGCAGGAAGAAGAGAAAAAATTATTGGACATTTATAAACAATTATAGTCCGGATCGATGAACGAGCCAGTTCGAAATAATGGAATAAAATTCAGTGTCATCATCCCGGTCTATAACGGTGCGGAGACAATAGAGCGCGCAATAGACTCGGTACTGGCGCAGTCATACCCGGCAATTGAAATAATTGTGGTGGATGATGCCAGTAGCGACAAGACGCATGAAATAGTACAGGACAAGTATGCGGGTAATATTCAGTTCATTCAAAAGATCGTGAACCAGGGCAGCTCTGCTGCCCGTAACAAAGGCATGGACGTTGCCAGTGGCAACTATATCGCATTCCTCGATGCAGATGATGCCTGGCACCCCGACAAACTGATGCTCATGAATACCATCCTGCTATCCAAGCCGGATATAACTCTATTCTTCCATCCCTATACGCAGGACAATATTATGGACAAGAAATTGCCTGAGGACATTGTGGTGTACAAATTCCCTTTTGTAAAGCTGCTGCCCAGTAATCCCATTGCCACGTCCTGTGTTGTTATCAGGAACAAGCCTGCCTTCCGTTTTGAGTCTACCATGCGCTACATGGAAGACCTGGACCTGTGCATGCAGGTAGGTTACAAGCACAAAATCTACATGATCAATATCCCGCTCACGCAGATATTCCGGCCTTTTACATCGCAGGGGGGTATCAGCGGTAACAAATGGAAAATGCGCCTGGGCGAAATGCGGGCTTATCGTCGGCTGGTGAAGTTGAATCCGCTGTTTTTACCATTGCTGCCTTTCTTGTTTATCACCAGCATCGGCAAGCATATTGTGAAGAAATTTCAGAAGTAATAGGGCTTGAGATGTCAAACTCCCGCATAGCAGGTGTCTCGCAAAAAATATTTCTCGCAAAGCCGCAAAGGCGCAGCTCTCTTATTTTGTTTTGAAGACCGCAAAGCGCGAACGCATTTGTTTATGCCCATTTTTTTAAACATTCAAATAGTAAAACATTAAAACAACTGCAATTGCGAACCGCCATCAGGTTTCTTTGGCGGCTTAGCCTTACCCATCACTGTTCTGCCGCCATATTTCCAGGAGTTGTTTCTTTCGCGCTCTATCAGTTGCTCAAAATTGTTGTTGGGTATGAAATCTTCCTCCAGCCTTTTGGCTGCTTTTGAAAGATTTTTTATGGCTTCGTTTTTGTCAGTGGCGCCCAGTTTTGCACGGTTTACAGCATTTTCAAGGGTTTGTATGGCCTCGTCATAGACATAGGTGGGTACGGGGAATGGATGGCCGTCTTTGCCCCCATGTGCAAAGGAGAAGCGCGCAGGATCTTCAAAACGGGATGGCGTGCCATGTATTACTTCGCTCACCAGTACAAGAGATTGTAAGGTACGCGGGCCAAGGCCTTCCAGCAGCAGGAGGGATTCCATATCCAGGTGCTCTTTCTCATAGGCTATAGCCAATATGCTGCCCAGCCTTTTAATGTCCACATCTTTTGCTTTAACATCGTGGTGCGATGGCATTACCAGTTTCCGGATTTCCGGCAGCAGCCGTTCGGGGTTTTCCTGGGCCAGTTGCAATATGCCGGCGCGGGTAGTATCTGCATGCTTGTCGGTTATATTGATGATCTGCCCTTCGTTTTTCCCGTATATAAAACTGTGCGGTTCTTCTACAAACGACGAAAGAGTGGGCGAGTGCCAGTGGTACCGGCGCGCCATACCATTAGCGCCGTTCATACCTTGCTGTATCACTGCCCAGTCGCCATCGCTGGTGAGTACGAATGAGTGCAGGTATAGCTGGTAGCCATCCTGTATTGCGGTGTTGTCCACCTTCGCAGATAGCTTGCTGCTGCGCACCAGCAGGTCGCCGTTCAGGCCTGTCCGTTCGGCTATTCGTATTAGTTCTGCCGGTGTTTCCTTTGAGTATTTACCCTTGCCGCCGCATATATAAATTCCCAATTCTTTGGAGCGCTCATTGACCGATCTTTTCAGCGCACCCATCACGGAGGTTGTAATGCCGGACGAATGCCAATCCATTCCCAGCACACAGCCCAGTGCCTGGAACCAGAAGGGATCACTAAGCCGCTGTAGTACGGCGCCCCGGCCATACTCATGCGCTATTGCTTCTACGATTGCCACACCCAGTTTGCTCATGCGCTGGTAGAGCCATGGCGGAACCTGGCCATAGTGAAGCGGCATATCGGCATAAGAACGGGCTGGCATAATGGGTCGATTTTGCGTTGTTTAAAGTTAAGGGTTTTTCACCAGCAGCGTAATACATATGGGTACGTAGAGACGTTGCACTGCAACGTCTCCTAAAAGCCAGCGGTGTATCTTGTGGTTAGACATTGCACTGCAACGTCTCCTGAATGCCGGTGGTGTATTTTGTGGTTAGACGTTGCAGTGCAACGTCTCTACGAAACTGCCCCTACAGAAAATATTAGGGAAATAATTTGGATTAATTCTTCTTCATAGCCTCGGCGTAGCTCCGTAGCTGCAGTACACGAGCCCTCACTATATCTATCCTTCCGTCCTGGCGCCTCATGCACCATTTATTGCCCGGGCAATTGAACATATTGTTGTAGGAAGTGAATTCCGCATCGCGATATGCTTTCCAGGCGGCCTGCGATTGTTTGAGCGCGGCCTTATCTTTGGTTTTCTTCAGTTCCTTCATCAGCTTGCCATAAGCCTTATCCAGTTCCTTGTCCCACTTGCCGTAAGCAATGAAGGCGCATGCATCAATATTGCCGGATGAGGTATCTTTTAAAAGACAATCCCGGTATGCAATGTCAATCGCATCTTCTTTCACTGTTTGAGCAGAAACGTGAAATGCAACGAGCAAAAACAAAATAAGAATCAGATATCTGGTTGGCATAGAAGTTATTTGGAATTCAAATATACAAACGTGCGTTTTATTTTCGCTTGTATATCTCCGCCCAGACGTTGCCTTTTTCGATCCTTTTAGCCGGGTAAAAGCATGTGTCATTTTTGATTTGAGCATAACGCGTATCGTTTTCAATGTTGTCGAAAATGGCGTAATGGGTATTTGCATTAATATCCCAGCTTACATTCGTGAACGCGCGATCGGAATGCAGGAAACCCGTGGCGGGATTGGACAGATGCTGTCCTTCCATAGATAGGGCCCCAATATACTGATCGCGGGGTACATTCTTTTCAAAATAGTCTGCTACACCCTGCTGTACTTTTAGCCCGTCAAAAATGCCATGTTCGCAATCGCCCCAGGCGTCACTAAGCATGTACGCATATCCGCCGATAGATAGTATGATGATAAGAACAGTAACATATACATACGCATGTTTTATGAGCGTATTCATAAATACTGCACTGATAAAAAGTGTTGGTATGATTGCGGCGAGCATATATCTGGGCGTAAAGAAATTCAACGAGGAAAAGCACAGAAAGCATATGACAAACCAGCCATTGATCCGTATCAGTTTTCGCTGCCTATCCGAATAGTATTCCCTGGCTGGATAGGAATATACCAACCAAATTACCGATAAAATAAATACTATAAAAAAGGGTATACCGGGTAAAAGCCGTCCGGCCCTCGTATCATCAATAAGATAGTAAATACATATGGCAGGTAACAATATCGTCAGCGGTTTCAACTTCCTTTGCCGGACAGCGGCTACCACGGCGAGCAGTACCAGCAACATAAAGTAACAGAATCTCAGTTGGTCAATAAATACTGTCTTCACACATCCTATGCGAAAAAGATACCAGAAATCAGTAAAGCTGTGCTTAATGCAGTCTGAATAAAGAGGAAAAATATACCACCCCCTGAGGTGTTTTTGCATAACAAAAAAGACCCCGATAAATAAGCATGGAACGCCAACGGACACCAGCTTGTATATGCGTAGCTTTAATGGAGCATTTTTGTTCAGAAAATTAAAAAAGGCATCGATCCCTAAAACTATTCCCGCTACCAGGCCGCTCTCTTTTGTATAGAATAGCATCGTAAGGCATAATGCTGTTAAAAAATATTTTTCCCTTACGTAAAATACAAGGCTTGAGAAACAAAGAAAAGCCACCAGCATTTCAAATAAAACCAATGATGACTGGATAAAAAACATTTCCTGGACAATAACCAGTATCAGCGCCAGCACTGCTACCCGCTGGTCGAACATACGCAGTGCCGTTTCATAAATGGCAATAAGAAAAACTACAGAAATAAATAATGCGAAAGAATGCATGGAAATATGCGAGTCGCCAAAAATGTTCATCCATGTTGCAGCGATTGCGTGAAAGAATAGGGGATGACCGCGCGAAAGTTCGGAGTCAATAGCAGTTGGCATGAGGCTGACCCCGTGGTGATACATAGCCTTGATGGCCACCGCATATGGCCAGCTCTCATCCCAGTAATAGGCATAGTGAAGATACGGGAGCTTTAACCCAATAAATATCGTGAGAATAACAAATAGGGGAAGTCTACTCTTAGTATTGACAGGCATGGCGGATTCAAATCTACAGTGTATATCGAAACTATAAATCTAAGATAATATTGTACTGGTGCGGAAAAATGGATTTAAATGCTGGATATGAATTTAATTACTATCCCTTTGTAAAGGAAAATCCCCCAAATAATCACACGCCGATTATTTCAATTTGTTATGCCATGTAGTTGTCATACCTTACTTTTGCCGTCTAAAATATAATTGAATAATGAATTTAAGAAACAAATCTCTTGTCGCGGTAGCTATCGGGACAGTTGTATTAGGCATCGCCTCTTGTCAGCAACCCAGCACTACGAGTTCCGGTGGCAGCGGTATCAAGTTGCTCGATCCGGCAAATATGGATACGACCGTACATCCGGGCGATAACTTTTTTGAGTATGCCGGAGGCAACTGGCTGAAGAACAACCCCATACCAAGCACCGAGTCACGGTGGGGCAGTTTCAATATTTTGGCAGAAAATAATTACAAGGCACTCCATGGCATACTCGACTCAGCAGCAGGGGTGAAGAATGCACCAGCCGGCAGTGCTGTGCAAAAGGTAGGTGATTTTTACCGGACAGGCATGGACAGTGTGGCGATAGACAAGGCTGGCATTACTCCTTTAAATGAGATAATTGCCCGGATCAATAACATCAAGGACGCGAACGGTGTTATGGCTGAAGTGGCCATGGAACAAACGCAAGGTATAGGCCCGCTGTATAGTTTTGGTGTATCGCCCGACGATAAGAACGTAACGAAAGAAATATGCCAGTTCGGCCAGGGTGGATTGGGTATGCCGGGCAGAGAATATTATTTTGATAAAGACGAGCGCACAGCCAAAATTCGTGAGGCTTACCAGCAATATATACCGAAAATACTGTCTTTGACTGGCGACGATAAAGCCGAAAAGAACGCAGCAGACATCTACAAGCTGGAACTGGCGCTTGCAGGCGCATCTATGACACGTGTGGAAATGCGTGATCCTTACAAATTATATAATAAGTATGACATAGCAGGTGCAGGCAAAGCAATGCCCGGCACCGACTGGAAAACACTGCTTACCTCCCTCAAGGCAGGAAGTGCAGACAGCATAATCGTAGGCATGCCAGCGTTTTTTGTCGAAATGGCAAAACAGCTGAAGAGCACGCCGGTAGAAACCTGGAAGAATTATCTGAAATTTCACCTGGTGAATAATATGGCATCGGAGCTGAGCAGCGGATTCGACTCAACCCATTTCAACTTTTACGGCAAGACCATGAATGGCCAGAAAGAGCAAAAGCCAAGATGGAAACGCATAATGCAAGCGGTTGATGGGTCAATTGGTGACCTGCTGGGCCAACTCTATGTAGATAAATATTTTAAACCAGAAGCAAAAAAACGCATGCAGGAGTTGGTTGACAATCTTCAGTCTACTTATGCAGAGCGCATACAGAAGCTGGACTGGATGAGCGACAGCACCAAGAAAAAAGCATTGACGAAGTTGAACGCCTTCATGAAAAAGATAGGCTATACCGACAAATGGAAAGACTATAGTGCGCTGACAATTGTGAACAATGATTACTTGAAAAATGTGCTTGCTTCAGAGCAGTGGGCTTACAATTATAACCTCAGCAAGTTGGGCAAACCGGTTGACCGCACAGAGTGGGGTATGACTCCTCCTACGGTTAACGCCTACTACAACCCCGCATTCAATGAGATCGTCTTCCCCGCCGGTATTCTCCAGTTCCCATTCTTTGATGCGAACGCAGATGATGCTGTGAATTACGGAGGAATAGGCGCCGTAATAGGTCACGAAATGACACATGGCTTTGACGACCAGGGCCGCTTGTATGGCGCCGATGGCAACCTGACCAACTGGTGGAGTCCTGCCGACTCTACGAACTTCACTTTGAAGGCGAAAGTAATGGTAGACCAATTTAATAAAGAGATCGTAATAGATACTTGCCATGCGAACGGAAGGCTCACAGAGGGTGAGAACCTGGCTGATCTTGGTGGTATAAACATTGCGTATGAGGCTTTTAAAAAAACCAAGCAGGGCCAGAGCAACGAAAAAATAGATGGCTTTACTCCCGATCAGCGTTTCTTCCTGAGCTGGGCACAGGTATGGCGTTCTAATATCCGCCCCGAAGCATTGGCGGCCCGCCTCAAGACTGACCCACACTCTGCAGGTATACTCAGGTGCAATATGCCGATCAGCAATATGAAGGCGTGGTATGATGCCTTCGGTATTAAGCCGACCGACAAAATGTATCGCCCAGAAAATGAAAGGGCAAGGGTTTGGTAGGGTATAGAAATTGTTGTTCTGATATTTGTAGTAGAGACGTTGCATTGCAGCGTCTCTACGTATTTAATCGGGCCTCATATTCTTAAACAATAATTACACCTTGCCGTATGTTTATCGTAATTTTGCACTCCATTTATAACAAATAATATGCTTTTAAAACGTTTGGTCTTATCCGGTCTTGCCGTTGTCACAATTGCATCCTGCAATCATTCTGATCAATCATCGGCATCCATTCACAAAATGATAGATAGGGCTAACCTGGATACAACCGTTCGTCCGGGAGATAATTTTTATCAGTATGCGAATGGCTCGTGGATGAAATTGAACCCGATACCGAAAACGGAAAGTGGATGGGGTAGTTTCAATGAAGTGGAGGAAGCCACTTACAAAACACTTCATTCGATATTGGATTCTGCCGCATCCCTTGGGAAAATGCCCGATGGAAGTATTATACAGAAAGTGGGCGATTTTTACCGCAGCGGCATGGACAGCGTTACCATTAATAAAGAAGGCATGACCCCGCTTAGTGATATTGTTGCGCATATCAATAATGTTGGCGATGCTTCCAGCCTTATAGACGAAATAGGTAATGAACATATGATCGGACTAGGAACTTTGTTCAGTTTCAGCGTGGCCCCTGATGATAAAAACGTATCTAAGGAGATCTGCCAGTTCGGGCAAGGCGGTCTGGGCTTGCCCAGCCGCGAGTACTATTTTGATAAAGACGCCAGGACTACGAACATCAGGGAGGCATACAGAAAGTACATCCCAACAGTACTGATGCTTATAGGTGAAGATCAGATAACCGCTGCGAGGGATGCTGCAGATATTTACAACCTGGAATTGTCGTTAGCGGGCGCGTCGATGACACAGAATGATATGCGTGATCCCTACAGGGTGTATAATAAATTCTCTGTCGGCGATGTCAGTAAACAGACTGGGATGGATTGGAAAAAACTCTTAGCAAGTTTGAACGTAAAAGGACAAGATACCATACTTGTCGCGGAGCCGAAATTTTTCGCGACGGTAGCGAACGATCTAAAATCAGTTCCTATCGATGTGTGGAAGAAATACCTGAAATTTCACCTGGTTAATGAAATGGCTCCGGAATTGAGCCAGGAGTTTGATACTACGCAGTTCAATTTTTATGGTAAGATCCTTTATGGCCTGGAAGCACAGCGGCCCCGCTGGAAAAGGATACTGGAAATGACCGATCAGTGTGAAGGAGATATGTTGGGGCAATTATATGTGAACAGAAAGTTTAAGCCAGCAGCAAAAGCGAGAATGCTGGAACTGGTGGACAATCTCCAGAAAACATATGCGGAGAGAATACAAAAACTGGACTGGATGAGCGATAGCACAAAAAGGAAGGCGCTTACTAAGCTTAATGCTTTTATGAAAAAGATCGGTTACCCGGACAAGTGGAAAGATTACAGCGATCTGGTAATTGTGGGTAACGATTATGTAAAAAATATATTTGCTTCTGCCCAGTGGGCTTACAATTACAATCTTGCCAAATTGGGAAAACCGGTAGATAAAGGGGAATGGGGCATGACACCGCCGACCATAAACGCCTATTACAACGCGGCTTTCAATGAAATAGTTTTTCCTGCGGGCATACTGCAGTACCCGTTTTTTGATGATAACGCAGACGATGCCGTGAACTATGGTGGAATAGGTGCGGTCATAGGTCACGAAATGACCCATGGGTTCGACGACCAGGGCCGGCTTTATGATGCGCAAGGGAACCTTGCCAATTGGTGGAGCAAAGATGATGAGGGAAATTTCAAATCACGGGCTAAGCAGTTGGGTAACGAGTTTAAAAAAATAGTAGTTGTTGACGATATTCACGCAAATGACAGCCTTACAGAAGGGGAGAACCTGGCAGACCTGGGAGGAATCAACATCGCTTACGAGGCTTTCAAAAAGACGAAACAGGGAAAAAGCGAGGAAAAGAAAGACGGTTTCACGCCGGACCAGCGTTTCTTTCTAAGCTGGGCACAAGTGTGGCGCATGAATCAACGACAGGAAGCGCTGGCAGCGCAAGTGAAAACTGATGGACACTCGCCGGCTGTTTTGAGGGTCAATGTGCCGGTAAGTAATATGGCTGCCTGGTATAAGGCATTTAATATTAAGCCTACAGATAAACTTTTTCGGCCTGAAAATGAAAGAGTAAGAGTGTGGTGATGGCCACTTTTCATCTGGCACCCATGATAAGTTTTCTCGGATGTGCGATAAGATCATCAATTATTCCATTTATTGGCATTGCGAAAATAAATATCTTTCGTTTATTACCAACCTTTAATAATAATTTAATGTCTCTTAATTGGTAACTGCTTTTTTAAGTAGTAACAGCCCTTAGTAAATAGTTCTTTGTTGTTTTAAAAGCATTACTTATATTTAACACGAATTAAAATAAACAGTCTAACCTATGCGTCGCTTACAGCTACTTTTAATTTTGTTCACTCTGTGCGTGGTTAATAATTCGTTCGGCCAATTAATTGGCGGGGTTGGTGGTCAGCTATACCTTCCGGGTCATTGGCTGGAGATAGGCCAAAACGACTACGGCGCTTTTGGTGCCAACCCGCCGCCTGCAGGATATCATCCTTATCCGGCTGGTTCTGATTTGGCCGAAGTCTATGATTATGGTCACGATGGGTGGACTACTGGCGCACCGCCATTGATGGGTGACTACACCTATCCAGGCAGCCCGTTTGAGGGCTGGGGCATCCAGGTGGGAGGCCCAGGTGGTCTTAACTGGGCGTTCACGTCCAATGGTGCTATTACGGCCGGTAGTGCTGCTGGTGCAATGGCTACACTGAATGGTAATAATGTTTCTTATGTAAATGCAGGCGGATCATTAATTGGCAACTGGACGGGTACCACCGCAGCGGGCCAGCTCAGGATAAACATGGAGACCCGCGTAGATACTAATGCTTCATGGGTTGTGGTAACTGCGAAATTATATAATACAGGTGCTACGACACTGAATAACCTGTATTACATACGTAGTTGCGACCCGGATAATGATGAAGCACATGGTGGTAGCTTTGCGACTACTAACCAGGTTACTTTCCAGAATGACCTGGATCACCGTGTAGGTGTGGAAGGTACCGGCGAAACCTACACTTATGCTTATTTACAGCTTTGTACCAAGGATTGCCGTGCCAAGGCTTTTGTGTATGATTCGTGGCCTATCGATTTCTATGTGTCTGACCTAAGTACGGTATATAGCGGTACGGCGGCCATTACTCCTGTTTATACTCTGCACTCTGCAGATCCTGGTGATATTGCTATAGGGCTTGTATATAACCTCGGTAACCTGTGTCCTTATGACAGTACCTTCGTTTCTTATGCATATACATTTTTGAATACTGCAAATGGTATTGATAGTGCGTTTCCTGAGCCAACGATCGTTGTAAATGGTGTTCCTGTAAATCCGCCTACGGCTCCGGGTGCTATTTATGATACTTTCAATGCTTGCCTTTTCCCAGGTTTGACTACATTGCCGGTTAACCTTTCTTTTGCGAGCACTGGTGCATGGACATGGGCGACGTGGTCGTGGGCTTCCGGTCTCGGACTTACTTCTACCACAGGCGTTACCAATACGATAAACCTCACAGCCCTGCCATCAAGCATTACCTATACTATTACTGGAACGGCCTATAACAACTGTGGTGGTACTGCAACAGGTACTTGCGGCACCAGGATCATTTACCTGACTGTGCTTACTTGCAACGGAGCGATAGTTAACACCCCTTGTTATGGCGATACACTGACATTTAATGTTCTGGACAGTTCCGCGGGCGCTACCTACACCTGGTATGGCCCTTATCCGTCCACGACTATTGTTTCTACCAGCCAGACTTTTTCAATTTATCCGGCTACCTGGGCTGATACTGGCAAATATTATGTCATTAAAACAGTCGGTTCCGCTCATGATACCGATAGTACAGTTGCATACATACATCCAAAACCGGTTTTGAACTTATCAACCAATGCCCCACAATGTATTGGGTCGTTGACTACGCTAACGTTATCGGTAAACCCTGCTACGGCAGGAGAAACGTTTAGCTGGTCCGGACCGGCAGGTTTTACTTCCGCGCTGCAATATCCGACGAGGCCCGGCTATTCCTACGCGGATACCGGAATTTATACGGTGATCGGTACCAGCGCCTATGGTTGCAAAGACACCGGCAGCATTGACGCTACAATCGTGAATCCACCTAACGCGCCGGTGATCTCGGGAATCACGCAATACTGCTATGGAAGTCCTTTTGTTCCGTTTACAGTTTCCGGTCTGAACATAAAATGGTATCCTACAGATACGAGTACTGTGGGCTGGACAACAGTTGCTCCTACCGTAAATACATCCATACCTGGTACTTACACATTCTTTGCTACGCAGACCGTAGGGTGTGAAAGTCCAAAAGATTCTATTATGGTAATCGTTTATCCTCCGGTCACGCCGAATTTTAGCTATAATATACACCCAGGTTGCGAAGAGGATACCGTGAACTTTACGAATACATCAACGGGTGCTACGTCGTATTCCTGGAATTTCGGTGACGGCTCTCCGGCGGTGACTGTAACTAACCCGACACATTTGTTCTTCACCCATGCGGTTCAGAATGTGACGCTCACTGCTTATTTTGCTATCTGCTCAAATAGTATTACAGAACATCCGAATACATCGCACACTGTGCAGGCTGCATTTACGCCGGTACTGGATACGATCTGCGCGGGCCAGAACAGTACTATGGTTGACGGCTCTGCATCCACGTACCAGAGTAACCCAACAACATTGGCTAGCTACTTTTGGGATTTCGGTGACGGAACAACCAGCACTACGCCAGGCACCACGCCTGCACCAGGCCACCTCTTTACTAATGCAGGGATTTATGATGTTAACCTGACCGTTACCGATCAGTACGGTTGTATAAGCACAGCAGATCATAACGTTTATGTGCTTACGCTGAGCATCCACTCATGGAGAGACACCACGCTTTGTTTGCGCCAGCCGTTACCGCTCGACAACTATGTAACTGTTTACCCTGCATTGGGCGATCTGACTAGTTTTAGCTATCTCTGGACTCCCGGTACTAATTTGAGTAGCGATACTGCTCATATACCATTCTTCACCGGTTTTGGTACTTATACCTTTACGTTGACGGCGGGGCTTGCAAATACAGACTTCGGAGCCTGCCCAACTACTACGACAATGGTGATCCATTCGGTTCTTGGTAAACCAGTATCTCATGTAACTGCCAATGCTACCATTCTTTATGGTGACAGCTATCAATTAAACGCAGATAGCCAGGTATATTACTGGTGGAGGCCCGATGATGGCAGCCTTAACAACCCAAACATCAACGATCCGATCGCTACTCCTCACGTGACCACCACATATACGGTATACGGTATGGATATATATGGATGTGTTGACTCCGCGTTTGTGACCATACGTGTGGACAGCAATACACATGAATGCATACCGACGGGCTTCACGCCAAACGGTGATGGGTTAAATGATGTGTTCCATCCTGTGGGCATCAAGTTCCTTAACCTGTTGGATTTCCGTGTATACAACAGATGGGGGCAACAGATATTCTATACCAACAATCCGGATGTGGGATGGGACGGTACCTTCCAGGGCGTTCCGCAGGATATGGGTACGTACTACTATACGATCATTGTAGGACGCCCGGGAGGCGGTGGCGAAAATGTCGTATATAAAGGAGACGTGACATTGATAAGATAACCTTGATATTGTTTTACTGAAAAGAGGGTGTCTCAAAAGGGCACCCTCCTATTTTGTTTAAAAACTAAATGTCAGGTGCGTTTTTCCACATTTGGTGTGCATAAATAAAATAAGGCATAAGTCAATACAGGCAATAGTTTCGGCGTA
>CAIVEW010000110.1 GCA_903905065.1 uncultured Bacteroidota bacterium
AATGGCAACTTTTCAAAGACCAGTCTATCGGTCATCGATCGATATTAAAATTGCATCGGGAAAGGTGCAATTAGACATTTCCGCATTAAAAGAAGGTGTCTATATATTTTCAATTAAATCCTCCGACATTAATTTTAACAAAAAACTGGTGGTGGAATAATTTCGTTTAAATAGTTTTTCGGGGCGGGGCTGACCAAAATCAGCCCCGCTTTTGTTGATTGAACAAACGCGCCTTTTTACCAGAAATTACAATAGCAACAAAATGTGCAAGAATTGGCCAGCATCCCGAGTATCTCAACAAGACCAAACGACCGCAATTTAGGCGCACAATACGCCACTAAAGCAGGTGACGTCCGGCGTGAGGCGCACCGAAACGAAAACGATTCTTATTTTCTGTGAAGCTATTTGCGAACTGGACGAGGGTCTATGTCCAACAGTGTCCAAAGTTGCCATTTTCTGTATACCAAATCTATACGGCTGCACTTCTGGGCTAAACTTTCTTGAATCAAAGATCTGTTTGAGTATACAAATTTTATCAACGTCACCGGGTTCGATTTCTTCTTTTAACTATTACATATCGGTAATTTAATCCGGCCATAATAAACATATAACACACAGGCAAAATCCAGGATCACTTCGCACACTAATTTTATGGTTTGAAATTCTCTGCTGCGAATGCGTGTGCGAAACGCAATTACCAATCACTAGTATCAATTCAAGCCATGAAAGCGATCTTCCTATTTTTGACCTTGTCTTTTTTTTCCTTGAGCAGGGCATCTGCACAATGCTCCGTTGGTGTTGGCCCAAGTTTCAGTTCGGGCTGCGTATCGCAATATTTCACTTCCATCACCGCTACCGGAACCGGCGTGGTGTCGACGATCAGCTATTCTGGAAGTTCCTGTATGGGCACTTATTTCAATTATTTTCCCTCGCAGGGCGTCACAGCCCCTACAGGATCTACCGTGAGTGTCCACGTGTCTCGCCTCGCCAGTTATTTGGCATACCTGGGCGTATATGTAGACTGGAACAATGATGGCATTTTTGAAACCACTGAATTAGTAGGTTCCATTATCACAATGCCCGTTGGCACCAGCACAACTACCTACAATTTTACCATACCATTATTGGGTATTGTTACAAACACCAACCTGCATATGCGGGTATTCCTAGGAGAGCCCCCAACGATGGGTGGTGCACTTTCTACTATTAGCCCGCCGTGCTCCGCTAGATGGGGTGAGGCCTGCGATTATTATCTTGATGCTACGTGTACAACACCTGTCATTAGCATATCACCGGCCAGCACCAGTGTATGTGGTGCTGCCGGCAGCATACTTCTCACTGCCTCCGGAGCGGGAGCCAGCCCGACATATTTGTGGAGCCCGGCTACGGGGCTTTCTGCCACTACCGGCGCAAGCGTCACTGCAACGCCTGGCACTACCGCCACCTATACAGTAACCGGGTATGGCCCCGGCGTATGCCAGGCTTCTGCGCCGGTTACAGTAACCGTAAATCCACTTGTTTCGCCTGTGATAACGGCCTCTGGCCCAACGACGCTCTGCGCGGGCAATAGCATCACTCTGTCTGAAACTTCCGGCACAGGATCGATCTATCAATGGTACGACGGATCCGGCGCAATTGCCGGGGCTACCAACAGTGCTTACACAGCGACGCCGGCAGCCACCACCACTTATTCACTTAGCCTTGCAAGTACCACAGGCTGCTCTGGCGGCGCCACAATAACTGTTACTGTAGCACCGTTGCCCATACCCGTTATTACACCAAGCGGCCCCATCTCGTTCTGCGCTGGTGGTAGCGTAACGCTGACAGAATCATCCGGAACAGGCACTTCCTGGCAGTGGTACAATGGAACAACGGCCATAGGCGGGGCAACAACCAATTCGTACACAGCGTCCCCTGGCACTACCACAACCTATTCCGTGATCGCTTCAACGGGCGCGGGTTGTGCGAGCGCAGCAACTATCACCGTCACCGTGTTCGCTAATCCTGCTCCCATCATCACCCCTGGCGGCCCACTTGTATTTTGTTCAGGAGGAAGCGTGACACTGACCGAAACATCAGGCTCGGGAACATTATATCAGTGGTATGACGGCGCTACCCTTATAGCAGCAGCGACGACTAATACTTATATCGCTACTCCTGCAGTCACTACTACCTATTCAGTAGCGGTAACAAACGGATCAGGCTGCACAGCATATGCTGCTGTAGTTGTTTCCGTAAACCCGACACCCTCACTCGTCATTACTCCATCAGGCCCCACTTCTTTCTGTTCCGGAGGAAACGTCACGCTCACAGAAACGTCCGGCACGGGCTCTTCCTGGCAATGGTATAGCGGGTCTACCGCTATAGCCGGCGCTACAACAAATTCTTACGCGGCGTCACCTGCCATTACAACAACCTATTCCGTAACCGTTTCAACAGGAGCCGGCTGCACAAGCGCGGCAAGCATCACGGTTACCGTATTCGCAAATCCGGCTCCTGCAATCGCCTCAGGCAGCCCGCTGGCTTTTTGCTCGGGTAGCAGTGTAACGCTAACAGAAACCTCTGGCACCGGCACATCCTATCAGTGGTATAGTGGCGCAGTCCCGATAGGCGGAGCTACCACCAACAGCTATGTTGCCACACCTCCGGTGACAACCACCTATTCCGTAGAGGTTACGGGCGGTGGTGGTTGTACGGGTTACGCTTCAGTTATTGTTACCGTCTACCCTACTCCTGCAGCTGTCATCACGCCCGCGGGCCCTGCAACGGTTTGCTCGCCTGGCATAGTTATTCTTAATGCAACTGCCTTGGCGGGTTACGCTTACATTTGGTTTTATGGTGGCTCAATTATTCCGGGTGCAACTTCACAATCATACACGGCTGCTACATCAGGCACTTACAGCGTGGCAATTACAAGCAGCTTCGGCTGCAAAGACACATCTGCACAGGTCATCGTTACCATTGAGCCTTCCCCTGTTGCTTCAGCCACTGCATCGGGGCCGCTTACCTTCTGCTCATACGATGATGTGGTACTGACCGCAGTAGCCGGATATTCCTACCAATGGCTTGATGGCGCAACAATAATTCCGGGGGCAACCAACATTTCCTACACCGCAACAGTTGTTGGCACCCATGACTACCGCGTAATAGTTACCAATGCGGCAGGATGCTCGGACACCACCGCCAGCGGCTTGTTTCCCGTAGTTGTTAACCCCGCGCCTGATGCAACGATCACCGCCTCGGGGTCGCTAAGTTTTTGTACCGGTGGCAGCGTAACACTCAGTGTGCCATCTGTTGCGGGATATGTATATCAATGGTTCTCAGGAGGCACGGCCATGGGCGGAGCAACGACGGCTTCGTACACAGCTACAACAACGGGTAATTACTACGTGATCATTTCCACGCCCTTTGGATGCACAGCAATGTCCTTATCGTCAGTGGTTACAGAAGTATCTGTACCCTCTATTTTCTATTCTACACCACTTACTTTTTGCTGGGGTAGTCACACTACACTATCGCTGGGCATAAGTTCATCTGCAACCGGCATCGTATTCCAATGGACACTAAACGGAACCAACATCCCTGGAGCAAATGCGCCAACTTATGACGCCTATAATGCCGGAATCTACACCTGTATAGTAAATGTTGGCGGTGGAGGATGCGTAGCTGCAACTGCACCGGTAACCGTCGCCATCTACCCCTTGCCTGATCCTGTCATCACATATAGCGGAGGCTATCTAAAAACCTGGACCTTTTACACAAGCTACCAATGGTATCAGAATTTCCTCCTGCTCCCCGGCGCAACCGAATATCGCTATCCACCAAACACCCCGGGCGACTACAGTGTGATCGTGACCGATACCAATGGCTGCCTCTCGGAAGCAACCAGTTATCCGCTTACCCATCTCGATACGATAATCATCACCACCGGAATCTGCCAGCAAGCGGAGCCGGATGCTCCCGTGATCTTTCCTAACCCCGCTACCAATAAAATATTTGTCCGGTACTCCAAAAATGTTGGCATATCCATCACCGGCATTGACAACAAAACGGTACTTGAAGCGGCTTCGGCTAAAGAAATAGATATTACTTCACTTCCCTGTGGCGTTTACATCATCACCTTGTATGATGAAAACAGGAACAGGATACTAGTAAGAAAACTGGTTAAGGAATAAACCTTTTGTCGTGGAGGTAAGTCTCTCTCTCCGCCGCTATTTGTGAAAAAGCGAAAACGCATGCGAAAAGCGTTTAATTTTGCTGCAACATATGTTCCCCGAATTCGAAACTTATCTCAAAGAGCAGGAGAGCCTGTCTAACGACGATATCGATATGATGCGTGTGAAATCCATCGAAAAAACGTTGCGCCGTAAAGAGATATTGGTACACCAGGGCGAAGTGTGCCGCTATAAAATATTTGTTACTAAAGGTTTGCTGAGATCTTATACTACCCGTGAAGATGGCAGCGAGCATATCATGCATTTTTCTCCGGAAAATACTTGGTTTACAGACCCCGAAAGCTTTGCTAATGCCGCACCTTCCAATTATACGATCGAAGCATTAGAAAACAGCGAGGTGATACTCTGGACAAAGAACGACTTGCGCTACCTTGTAAATAGCATACCAGGCCTGAAGGCATATTTCGATGCCTTGATATACAAAGCCGGCACTACGCTCAGGCACCGCATACACAGCGCCATCAGTTCAACGACCGAAGAAAAGTATGAGGAATTTATAAAAAAACATGCCGACATATATGCACGTGTGCCACTGCATATGATTGCTTCTTACCTTGGAGTTACCCGCGAAACACTTAGCCGGATCAGGCGTGCATACACAATAGGAAAATAAATAAAAAGGAGAAATGTCCTTGTCTCGTGGCAGCATACCCATGTAGCTTTGCACCGGAATCAACAAAAAATATATCCATGAAAGTATTTGTAACAGGAGCTTCAGGCTTCATCGGCACAGCCGTAACTCGCGAATTAATTGGCGCGGGCCACAAGGTACTGGGCCTTGCCCGTTCAGAAGAATCGGCAAAACATATCATTAACGAAGGTGCCGAAGTGCACCACGGCACGCTGGAAAATACCGACAGCCTGAGAAGCGGCGTAGCAAAAGCGGACGCAGTCATTCACCTGGGTTTTAACCACGACTTTTCAAAATTTGCCGAAAACTGCGAAATGGATCGTTTAGCAATTGAAGCACTTTGCAATGAACTTTCCGGTTCCAACCGCCCATTGATCGTTACTGCCGGTATTGGCCCGCGCAGCTCTGGCCGGCCCGCCACCGAAGATACAGATCCGATCCCCAACCCACGCTTACCCCGTATTTCGGAAGAGTCTGCACTTACCTTTTTGCAGAAAGGTTTATGCGTGTCTGTAGTCCGCCTGCCACAAGTGCACAACACAGCCAAACAAGGCCTGATCAGCGGGCTTATTGCCATTGCTAAAGCGAAAGGTGTATCGGCTTACATTGATGGCGGCGTTAACCGTTGGGCTGCAGGGCATGTGCTTGATGTTGCTGTTTTGTACAAGTTGGCCATCGAGCAGGCTGTCGCAGGCCGTAAGTATCACGCGGTGGGAGAAGAGGGCGTAAGCCTGAAGGATATAGCCACTGCTATTGGTGGCAGATTAAAACTCCCCGTGGTATCCATAACTAAAGAAGCTGCGGCTGACCATTTCGGCTGGTTGGCTATGCCCGCCAGCACGGATATGCCCGCCTCCAGCGCACTAACGCAGCAATGGCTGGACTGGCATCCAAATCATGAAGGGCTTATAGCTGATCTGGATAACGGTAGCTATTAATGAGGAAACAGAAATTTAGATTCGTGCCTTAGCTCATGGGCTGTATTTCAATAGTTTTGGCAAGTTCAAAATCCATATCAGATGTATTTTTCCCCGGTAAAATAACAATCCTGGCTTAGTTGAACAATAACCAACAGTCAAACGGTATTAGTTACAAAATGCCGTGATCGTTCACCGCAGAGTAGCTTGGCCACACCTGCGGGTATCACCATGGCCTCACGCGAGATTTCCTATTTATCCACCACAAAATGAAAAGACTGAACACCGGCCTCTGTATACACCCTGAGCAGGTACCCGCCCGCTGAAACATTATCCAGTCTGATATCAGTAACCAGTTTACCATTTTGAGGAGTGGCCCTTCCAGACCACATAGTGCGGCCAAGCATGTCATTCACTTCAAAAGTCACTTCCTTGCCCGTTGAATTGATCAGGCTGCCGCTAAGCGAGAAACTGCCTGTATTCGGATTCGGGAATAAAGAAAGTTCACCGTTAGCGACAGACAATGACCCGGCAGAAAGATAGCCCTGCCCGTATATCAGCAATGTGTTGCTGTTCCGGGCATAACTGCCAGTATCGCAAGGTGAGTTGCCCGTTACCCGGCAGTAAATAGTGTCATTTTCATAGTACAATGGCGTTGTAAACACCGGCAAAGTAGCGCCGGGTATAGGGTCATTGTTTACGTACCATTGATACTGCGGGTTCGGGCCACCAAATGTTACAGTGCTATAAAAAGTATACACTTCGCCTACATAGTGAGTCGTATCAGGCTGGGCCGATGTGATCACCGCTATCGGTCCTCCCTGCGGCCATACATTCAGTGCGGTGTCTTTACTTACTATAGCAGGTGATGCGCAAATACCAGCCGTAGTCATCACGCAGGTGATAAAGTCTCCGTGTGTAGGTAAATAGGTGTAAGTACTGCCGGTGCCTATATAAGAGCCGAACCGCTCCCAAACGAATGTTGGGGTTCCCCCGTTAGTGGGCACAGCCGTCATAGTCAGCGGCGTATTGTGACATAGAAAACTGTCGCCTGGACTGAGGCTTATTGCAAGTGACGCGGGCACAGATGGCGATACATAGAGTGGCATGGTCCGGTAACAGCCGGTGATAAGCGTGTACGAGATAGTGACGCTCCCGCTAACCACCCCCGTTACTTCACCAGTCAAAGCAACAGACAATGCGACACTTCCATTGCTGCTGCTCCATATGCCACCAGCCGTAACATCGGACAATATTACAGATGCGCCCTGGCACACCGTGTCTATACCGCTAATAACTTCAGGGAGTGAATCTGCAGAAACATCAGCAGTGGTGTAGCAGCCTGCTATTAGAGTGTACGTAATTGTAGCACCCGTCCCTGAAGCAAGCGACACTACCCCACCCGGTGATACCGGCACTGCAGGATCACTGCTGGACCACGCGCCGCCGGGAGTGGCATCACTCAAAGACGTTGACAGCCCTGCACACACATGTGTGATCCCGGAGATCGGTGCAGGAGAAGGCGTAATATTTACGCCGTGCGCAACGGGTGCACATCCGGCTATAGCATAAGAAATAAATGTAAACCCACTCGATAATGCTGATACTACACCGGTGGCAGGATCAACTGAGGCAACAGTGGATACACTGCTGGTCCATGTTCCTCCGCCAATCGGGTCGCTAAGTGTAATTGTAAAACCCGCACAGCTGCCTGTGGGCCCGGAAATAATACCAGGTGCGGCGTTGACCGTTACAGAAGTTATTTGGTGACACCCTCCGGCCAACGTATATGATATGGTAGCCGTTCCTGCGGCGTTACCAGTGACATTTCCAAAAGCATCGACCGAAGCAATGACCGGACTGGAACTGGTCCACGCACCACCGGCAACAGCATCGCTTAATGTTGTAGTGCTGCCCACACAAACTATCTGTGTACCTGATATGGCTCCCGGCATCGGATTCACGGTCACTGTTACATTCACCATACAGCCCGTAGCAAGAACATACGAGACAACGGATGTTCCCGCAAGTAAACCATTTACAATACCTGTAGTACCTATGGTTGCTACGCTGGCGTTGCCGCTGCTCCACGTGCCGCCCGTTGTTGCGTCTGTGAGTAATGTTGCGAAACCTTCACACAGGCTGACTGCGCCCGAAATAGGAGACGGTAATGCGTTGACGGTTATTATCGCCGAAACTGATGCACAACTTCCGGTACTATAAGATATTACCACCGTTCCTCCAGACACGCCAGACACGATGCCAGTCGCCGATCCTATCGCTGCTACCAGCGCATTACTACTGCTCCATGTTCCACCAGCAACAGCATCGGTTAAGTTAGTCAGTGAGCCTGCACAAACAGACTGTGTTCCGAATATCCCGGATAACGTAGGGCTTACAGTAACAACGACCGTTGCAATACAACTGCCGGGCAATACATAGCTGATTGTAGCCGTACCAACAGCGACACCTGTCGCCACACCCGACCCCGTACCAACTGATACGATCGTCATATCATTGCTGCTCCATGTTCCACCGGCAACGCTGTTGCTCAAGGTTGTTGTCAACCCGGTGCAGACACCGACACTACCCGTTATCCCTGCGGGAGAAGTATTAACAGTGACCGGAGTCGTAATGTAGCAGCCCGTTGCCATTGTATAAGTGATGATCGTTGTTCCTGCTGCAACACCGGCCAATATCCCCGAGCCAGAACCGATTGTCGCAATGGTGCCGTTGTTGCTGCTCCACGCGCCGCCGCCACTGCCATCTGTGAGCCCGCTGGTTGCACCCACACATACATTGTCATTGCCATTGATTGCGGTAGGCGTTGAATTCACAGTTACCGTCGTTGTTGTAATACAGCCTGTGGGCAACGCGAAAGTAATAGTGCTCGTGCCGAATCCAACACCAATTACAATACCCGTATTGGAACCAATTGTTGCTACCGCCCCATTACTGCTGCTCCATGTACCGCCAAAACTGGCATCTGTTAAAGGCGAGGATGTGCCTGTACAAAGGCCTGTGTTACCTGTTATTGCAAAGGGAAGAGGATTAACTGTTACTATAGTTGTCGTCACACATCCGGTTGGTAATACATAGGTAATGAGCGTAGTACCAGATGCTACTCCGGTAACTAAGCCCGACCCTGACGCAACAGTTGCAATCGTGATGTCATTACTAACCCATGTACCTCCCGCTGCAACATCCGTTAGGTTTGTATTGGCACCCACACATACACTGCCGGTGCCCGTTATGACTGATGGCCAGGGGTCTACGGTAACGATCGTCGTGGTAGAGCACCCTGTTGATGCCGTATAACTAATTGTGCTCGTACCGGCGACATTTCCTATTACTACTCCGGAAGCGGACCCGATGGATGCGTTAGTAGGAGATAGCGAGACCCACGTACCGCCCGCGGTAATATCGGACAAGGTCGTAGTTGAGCCAACACACACTTCCGGGACACCCGATATTGCAGGAGGAGTTGCGTTAACTGTAACATTTACTTCCGTTTCGTTCGTCGCAAAACCGTCTGAGATCTGTATTTTGAACCCGTCTGTACCGCTAAAACCTGGGTTAGGGGTATAGGTCAATCCTGACGGTGTAACGACGCCTCCTGTTGATAACGCGCTGGCGCTGAAACCGCCTAGGGTTCCACTCGTCGGAGGCGTAGCAACCGTCCAGGTTTCCGTTTGGCCCACATCAGGATCATTTATTGCTAGTAACGAATTGATAGATGTAGCCGCGGAATTTTCACAAACAACCAGTGACAGGCTGGTGCCGCCTGCAAATGTTGGCGGCGTATTAGCAGCAACCACTGTTCCGTCAATGACGATCGTATTTACCTGGATAACGCCTCCGCTTGCAATAGGGTCATAAGGATACAGAGCAACAATAATGCCGTCGGTAGTGCTCGTAATACCCACTGGAAGAGCACCGACACCCCATGCTGAAACAGCAGTGGTCCCGCAACCTCCGTTATTAGGTGCATGATCCACCAGGTCATTTATCCAGGTTGTCCCATTGTCCAGGCTGTATGCAAACCGCACTTTCTGTATCCCTGAATTTGATCTCCTTAACCCGGCAGTGAAACCAGTAATATTAAGCGCATAGCCCGCGTTGGGCCTTATCTGGAAAAAGAGGTGCGCATTAGTGGGGCTATAGGCAAAAACACCATTGTTCGTTAATCCGCTGATGCCGCCGCTGCCGCAAGGTGTATTAGTTCCAAAACCCACAGTTTGTAAAACAGAGACTGTTTCATTAGCAACGCCCACTGTGGCTGTGCTCCCTCCCCCAGTGCCTGTGTAAGACGCGATCACCTGTGCTAGAACAGCACCACTGTTGAACATAAGTGTCGCAATGACCAGTATAAAGCTTTTGAAAGCGCGGAAAGTGGTGGTCGTCCATAGTGATTTGCAAGGTGCGATATGTAGCATACTATAGGTATTTAAGCATCAAATTTCACAAGCTAGTATTGCCCCAATGTGTGCGCGGTATTATCTCTGTCTGAAAAAATTGTTACTTAGATTTAGGTCTTCTGTGCGACTTACTGGGATTAAGAAAAGCAAGGGCCGAATGGCCCTTGCTTTTCTTAATCAAAATACCTGTTCAATTCTTATTTCTCCATCACAAAATGGAAGGCTTTATTGATATTGCTGCCTTTTATGTTCAGCATATACATGCCATTGGTAAGCTTGCTATCAAGAGATATCAACTCATTGATCTTGCCTCCCGTTGCAGCTACCTTATTTGTGTAGACAACCTGGCCGAGTACATCAGTAATTTCCAGTGTAACGTTTTCGTCTGTCATGGCGCCCAATGTTCCCTTCACACTGAAGATACCATGATTCGGGTTTGGAACAACACGGACATCAACAGATATCGAATTAACTACAACCGGCGTAACACTGGTAGCGGCGTCGCCATCACTTATTGAAACGACGTGAACGATGTTGGCGATACCTGATGAAATAGCCTTAACATTCCCAGTCTCATCCACAGTCGCTACATTAGTGTTGCTGCTGCTCCATAACCCGGAGAGATTATCATCTGCAAGGCTTACAGTTTCCCCGGTGATCATCGTGGTAATACCGCTAACGATTGTCCCCGGATGTGGAGCTGTCGCCGTTACAGTAACTATCTTGGTTGCTGAATTCTTACAACCAAATCCGTCTGTAATCACATAGCTAATAGTTGTCGTACCGGAAGTGGAAACACCAGTAACAATGCCACTGAGCGAACCAACTGAACCAATTGTGGGCAATGTGCTGCTCCATAATCCACCAGATGTGATATCTGACAAAGTTATTGAGCTAAGATGTGCTACCGTAGACGCCCCGGTTATTGGTGAAACGACCGGCAACGAATTTACGGTAACAACAGATGTTACGATACAAGTATTGGTACCAGTATACGTAACAGTGGCAGTACCGAATGCTGCGCCATACACCCTGCCGGACGCGGTAACAGTTGCTGTTAGTAAGGGACTGATGGTCCATGTTCCTCCAGTTGTTGCATCGGATAGGAAAGTCACTCCCCCAATACCACACGCAACCATTGTTCCGAGTATCGGAGTAGGCAATGGTTTTACGGTTTCCGCATATGTTTTGTAGCATCCTGTCGGCAATACATAGGTAACCGTCGTAGTACCAACACTTGTGCCGGTAATGCTCGCAATCGTTCCTGACGACACAACGGTAAGATCGGCCAGGCTGCTCCAGGTACCTCCTGCAATATTATCACTCAGCGTTATCGTTGCACCCAGGCATATTGATGCTGACCCACCTATACCTGACGGCGAAGGATTTACAGTAACCACCGCCGCTGCAAAGCACCCAGCCTCGGTATAGGTAATTTTAGCAGTGCCGGTGGTAACTCCCGTTACAACCCCGGTTGCGCTAACGACTGTCGCTATAGTTGAAGGCGTGCTCGTCCATGTACCGCCGGACGTTAAATCAGTCAACGAGGTCGCAGCGCCCACACATACCATTAGTGTGCCTGAGATTGCCGCCGGCGACTGATTAACAGTCACGACCTTAGTATTGGTGCAGCCGGCAAGTCCAACAGAATATGAAATCGTTGCTACCCCAGGTGCTGCTATGCCCAACACAATGCCGGTGCTGCCCACAGTGGCAATAGTAACGTCACTACTGCTCCAGGCTCCACCCGACGTAGCATCCGTGTAAGCTGTGGTTGCTCCCGCACATACCGACGTAGCGCCCGAAATATTTGCAGGTATTGCGGTTATGCAAAAATCAACTCATAAAAATTTAAGTAAAGAAGAATCGGTTAGGTTGAAGAAATTCTTATTCTTACCAATGGAAGATCTAAAAAAGATAAAGCCTGTTTGGGTAGTAGAAGAAAATAAAAGCGAAGCATACTTTGGTCCTTTTGACGATTACGAGATTGAATATATTTCACCGAAATTACTTATCGACAATGCCAACATGTTGAATTTGCCAACTGATAATTTATTCAATAATGACATTGACGACTTCAGGTATATTACTACATTGGAAAGATGGCAAGAAAAACGAAGTGTTGACCCTCC
>CAIVEW010000111.1 GCA_903905065.1 uncultured Bacteroidota bacterium
ATAATTAAAAATAATTATATATTTGATCGAAACCTACCCCACATATATTATTGACGAAGATTTTAGGGTAAATGTTAGTAAATTACGAAAATAGTTTTGCCGGTTACTAACATTTACGTGCTCAGCCTCGTCAATTAAACTACAACTGAAAGTTTATTTGGCTGGAAAATGAGATAAATTTGTATAATACGTTGTCGGAAGTATTAAATATCAGCAGTAAAGTTTCCTTTTCGGAGAAGAGCGTGCCTGTGCAAAGCGAGCTCAGTATTCTGATAAGGGACTGTATTGCTAAATCTCCCAGCGCACAGAAAAAATTATATGACCTGTTTGCTCCGGCAGCTTATGGTGTCATCAAAAGGTACTTGTATCATGACGAGTTTGCCGCCCAGGAAGTACTGAACGATTCTTTTTATAAAATCCTCACCAAGCTAGACCAATATAATTTTCAGGGGGTATTTGAAGGATGGATCAGGCGGATAGTCGTAAATACGGTTACAGATCACCTGAGGAAAAATATAAAAGAGAGCAAAACGAATAAAGAAGTTCAGGAGGATGATGCATTCATAAACAGTGAATCGGTCGAAAGAATTTCGCACAAAGAGTTATTGAATATTATACAGACCATACCGGATGCACAAAGAGTGGTGTTTAACCTGTATGTTTTTGAAAATTATTCGCATAAAGAAATTGCAGCATTATTAAACCTGACGGAAAGTAATAGCCGATGGTATCTGAACGACGCCAGGAGAAGATTGAAAGAGAAAATAAATTGTATTCTATAGTAATTGTGAAAAAGATGGAAAAGAACATGAATAACATTGATCACCTTTTCAAAGACGAGCTCGGCGGCTACACCGAGGTTCCGCCTCCTGCCGTATGGGATGCGCTTGAGAAAAGACTGCAGGGCGATGACAAACGGCGTGTGTATCCGTATCGTTGGCTTTGGTACGTGGGTATCGTATCATTTATCGTGCTGCTGGGTTCATCCATAGCGTGGATGATGGCAATTAATGCTGGCAATCGGGCCCATATGGCCACAACATCAACCGTGGCGACAGAACTGCCAAAAAATACTGCTGTAGCCGCAGTAAATGGCAAGCTTAAAAACACAGACCGAAACGCGAATAATGCAAAAATCGCAACACGCACTAGATCATCGCATCGCAAAGCAGGAAGCTCAGTTAATAAATCGGCAAAAAGCAATAGTCCTGAAGAAAGAGCAGCCATTACCAACAGAAAACGGGATAGGAAACACCACCAGAACCACAGCGCGAAACCAAATAACACAAAGAAAACTAGCGACGACCTTTACGCTGACACTGACGACGACCAGTACATCGTAGGCGGAACAGGCACTCCTCACAAAAACTACGAAACACCCGGCAATGATGGTACCGGTGAGGCATACGTTAGCCGGGCAAAAAGCCAGCATAATATACACGTTGCCGAAATGGAGCCAGCACCGGCTGTACGCGAAAATAATTATGGTAACTACACTGTCGTAACTGCAAACAAGGCTAAGGAAATAGCAAATGCTCATTATGACATAGACCTTGAGGATAAAAGTATTCCGGAATCAGGAACATCCAAAACTCATGCTGCGCACAAAACGCGGACACCAAAAAGTACGGTTGCCAGCGTGGGTATAGCAGGAAATATCCATACTTCCACCCGCAAACAAACTATCCATACCTCACAAAATACATCTGGCACGCATAGCAACGAAGCCAAAAGACCGGCAGTGTCAGGTAGCGCAACTGCATCAGTAGCTACGACCAGGAAACACGCTCCGGAAAGAAAACACACCAATGTTTCTGTTAATGAACCGAAAAAAGCAACTGTAGGCAGTTCTAAGCAACTCGCTAATAATACGCCAATAGCGCAAACTGACGTGAAGCAACCCATACCGACTCGCGAAACTAATGCAGTAGGTACATCGAATAGAAAAATCGCCTTCGATAA
The DNA here is from genome assembly GCA_903905065.1 of uncultured Bacteroidota bacterium. Taxonomy (GTDB): domain Bacteria; phylum Bacteroidota; class Bacteroidia; order Chitinophagales; family Chitinophagaceae; genus Nemorincola. The sequence continues at coordinate 1,963 of CAIVEW010000111.1, forward strand.
TTCCGCGGCTGGCCACAAGGTCACTACAAAAAAGATCGACGTCATAAATAATGCGGCCGGCAAGCCGGTTGCATCAGCTAGACAATCTGCCACGCCTAAGGCTCCAACTCACAAGGTGCCCCATACTGCACAAAATGATAAGGTGCAAAAACACGTTGAAGCAAATTCAACGCCGGTTCTCGCTGCAGCGGTGCCTGCTAAAATGCCAAACGCTGCACCTGCTCAAAAAACAAAATCAGATAACAAGATTGTAAAAACATCTATAAACAAGTATGCTGCAAGCAGCCAGGGCAAAAAAACGGCAAAAAAACAGGATTCAAAAACTGTGGTACCAGTCGCTGCTGAAAAACAAGATCGGACGACAGCAAGTGTTAAGGATAAGATTGCCAATAATACCAAAATCAGTAAGCGGCCGTCTGCGACCACACAAGCAAAATCTTCTGATAGGGCTCCGGTTACTGCCGTAGTAAAAAAGACGGCCGACCATATCCAAATGCAGGAAAAACAACCAGCGCCCGGCAAACAAGCACCGAAAACTACTACTGTGAGCGATAAACCATTAGTAAAACATGAGCAGACGCCTGCCAAAAAAGAGGTTATTGGAAAATCTCAAAAGAGCGAGCCTGTAGCTGCCACGAATAAGCTGTTAGCAAAAAACGACAACAAGCCTGCTAAAAAAGAGCCGGAAAGAAAAGCAAACACAAAAAAGACTGTTGCACCCCTTCCTGTAAAACCCCCGGTCAATATTTACAGCAGCAGCCTCACAAAGCGTAGCCTGGAGCAGGAATTTGTAGTCGTTGATAATCTTAAAGTGAACAACTTTGAAGCGCAACTTCCGCAGACCGATGCTTATTATGAACTGCTCCCCAGTACTTTCAAAAGTGATGCCGGTGCCGAAAAAGCGAAAGGCAATGCAACGGACGCCACAAATAATACAATGAACGATAGCGCTGCCAAACATAGCCTGTTTGCGCGGAAGTTTGAATATGGCGTCAAGGGCGGAGTGGAAACAGGATTTAATGCAAGGGCTGCGAACAAATTGGTGGTGTCACCATACTTACAGTACAACATTAGCGATAGGTTCTCCATCCTCACACAGCCATCGGCCAAGGTAGCTCACGTAAATCAATCCGGCGTGGGTGATAGCCGTAGCTACAACGATAACAGCAAGGGGAAATTTACCGAAACAGACAGTGGCGCAGTGTATTTTGTGGTGCCAGTGGGCGCAAGTTCTGTGGTTATCAGGGACACGCTTAGAAAATATAATTACGCGTATGACTCGATCGTAAAATCTTACAGTACCGGCGGCACATATATGGAAGTTGAGTTGCCGCTTTTATTGCAGTACAAGATCAGCAACAAATTATCGGTGTATGGCGGCGCGAATATGGTATTCAGCAAGTACACAAGCATTAAAGAAAATACGAACGACTATAACGCTAACTTTAAAACAATTACCATCTCGCCTGCAGGAAACGGGGCGCAAACGCCCAGCGCAGCTAATTTGCACCTGCCAGGTACACCTATATCCCAATATAGCGGCCCGCTGTACCCCGCACAAAAAGGAGACCTGTTCAGGATTGGCTACATGCTTGGCTTCAGTTATGAGTACAAAAAGAGGTGGCTGTTCGACGCACTCGTGCAGCAGGCTATGGTGAAACCAAATTATGAGGCGGGAGTGAATACGAACGCAACACTTGCAATGCCTTACTTCCGGTTAACGCTGGGATATAAACTAACGAAATAATACGCACTTATACCTTTTTCGACGCAACCTGAGCCCTATCAAAACGCGAACAAAGAGCCTCCCGCAAAGAGGCTTTTTTGTTGCCGGAATAGGTCTGTCATTAATTCTGTATCGTACGCCAGTTGTCAATCTTCAACTGAGCGAAAAAGCTTTCTTCTTCAATTTCCCTTACGCAACCAGGTTGCAGGTCGCCAAGCTCCAGGTCTTCGATAGAAAGGCGGATGAGCCGTGTGCAGCGGTGTCGTAACGCTTCAACCATTTTCCGTACCTGGTGAAACTTTCCTTCAGTCAATGTGATCGTAAGCCACGAATGGGGGCCATATTCTCTGTGTTCGCGTTTGTTTGAAAACAGCCCTTGCGGTGCTGGCACAACTTCGGCCTCACAGGGAGTAGTAACCCAGTATTCCCCTCCCCTAATGCGTATGTTGACGCCAGTTCTCAATGCCTCAACACTTTCGGGGCTTACCTCGTTCCGCACCTTTACAAGGTAAGTGCGTTTATGAGGTACCTTGCTTTGAAAGAGCAATTTGGTGACGCGTTTATTTGTGGTCAGTATCAGCAAGCCCTCTGACAGATTGTCCAGCCTCCCTATGGCGTGTATCCCTTCAGGAAACTCAAAATCAATATCTCCCAGCAAGCCCACAGCGTGTGAACTTATGAACTGGGATACCATGTTGTATGGTTTATTGATGATAAAATAACGGTGGCCTGTTTCGCTCATTGTTATTGACAAAGATACAATAGCCAATAAAAAACCGCATGGTTATTTACTGCGCATCATAGGCCGCCTGCAAACCCGCTATGTCTATTTTATCCATTTTCATCATCGCCATGGCTACTCTTTTAGCTCTCGCCGGATCAGGATCACTTATTAGTCGCGGCAGGGCGGTGGGTACAATTTGCCATGATAGACCAAACTTGTCCTTCAACCAGCCACACCGGCTTTCAGAGCCACCTTCAGAAAGTTTTTCCCAGAGATCGTCTACTTCCTCCTGTGTTTCACAATTCACCACAAAGGAGATGGCTTCAGTAAATTTGAAGATGGGGCCGCCATTTAATGCAGTGTACTCCTGTCCGAACAATGTGAACGAGGCGACCATCACAGATCCCTTCGGACCGGGACCTGCCTCACTGTAGCGGCTAACGGCACCCATTTTGCCGTCTTTAAAGACCGACAGATAAAAATTGACAGCTTCTTCAGCGTTGTCGTTAAACCACAAGAATGGGGTTATCTTTTGCATATTGGATGTTTTGTAGGGCTCAAAAATAGTTAAGTGCCCTAAGAGTGTACGGGAGAACAATAATTTTTAGCCTCTGGCAAGGCAGACCTCTACGTCCAAAAACTGGCCTGCAATTTTATTATATCGTTACTTTAATATTAATTATTGCAGAAAATAGCTATCGGTATCCTATTATACTAGTTTTGTTTATCAGCTTTGGGTACGGTTATTTGTTACCATCAGCGGCCGCAAGATATGAAGGTAAAAATTATCAGGCTATATAGATCGTTCCGGTTCAAAATTCTCTTGAGCTTTTTGTCTTTTATTGCAATTATTTTAGTCTGGATATTTGCTTACTTTCTGATCAACAAAAATCGAAATAAGTTGGATTCGTTTAAGGCAAGAATAACTGCCGTACAAAATCAATTCCTCGAAAATAACCGCAATCTTGAATATTTTATTTTGGTCGGGTTCCACGAGCCTTCGTTTTACAATACCGGCAATCAAAAAGATATTGATACTTTTTTAAGTCAGGAACGACAAGACATAAAAAACCTGGAACAACTACAAAATGAAGCCAGGACAAAGAATATAAAAGCAGATTCTGAGCTGGCTGATGTGATACACCTCAATAAAATCCTGCTTGATTCTGTCATTGCGTTGAAACAACTTTATTTCGACAAGGGCTATCAATACTACGGAACGGAAGGGACAATGTGGAAGTACGCGCATAAGCTAGAAGACTCCTCTCTTATTCCAAGAGTTTACATATTGCAATTGCGCAGACGGGAGAAAGACTACCTTTTGCGCGGGGATCAGAAGTATGTTAAAGAATACAACGAATTGCTTGGAAATTTGCTCGCGATATTTCCGGAGAACACTCATACCGGGGAGGTATTGGTCAACTACAGGAAATATTTTCAGCTTTTGGTCGGATATACCGACCGGCTGGGAATCATCAAAGGCAACGGATTGTATTATCATGTGCAGGATGCGGTAAATAGCGTGGAGGAGCAGTATAAAGCGACAAAAATAAGAACTGAGGCGAAAATAGGTAGCGTGCAAAATTTCTTCCATAACGCCATTATAGCACTGTCGGTTTTATTTGTTGTAATTGCAGTGTTGCTAAGCTGGAATGTGTCGGTGTTTCTGACAAAGGATATAAAGGCGCTGGATGAGAAGATATCTGTTTTTGTCAGGTCGCGTTTTAGGGAAACTCCCGGGATTGATGAGAATATGGTAAGTTCAAAAATAGCAGAGATAGACCATTTAAACAGAAATTTTCTGCATTTAAAACGAACGCTGAAGGCCAGCCTTTCTAATCTTGAAAACTCGGTGATCGAAGAAAAGAAAATCTCCAACTATAAGAGCACTTTTATTGCCAACGTAAGCCATGAGATCAGAACCCCCCTCACAGGAATCATTGGTATGGTGCATTTGTTAAGAGGCACCAAATTATCTGAAGATCAGCAGGAACTCACTGAAACGCTTGATTTTTCGGCAAATCATTTGCGGGAGTTGGTCAACATGGTATTGGACTATTCGAAAATAGAGGCAGGTAAGCTGGAACTCGAAAATATTCCTTTTGATCTGAAGGGAGACATTACCAAACTGATAAAATTGTTTGAGTACAAAATCATTGAAAAAGGGCTGAACCTTGCACTTGACTACAGGGTAGATTGTCCGTATTATGTCATCGGCGACCCGCTGCGGGTGCAGCAAGTATTTTTGAATCTTTTAAACAATGCGATAAAGTTTACTCATTCTGGCTTCGTGGTGCTACGGGTGATCCCGATATCGAGCGGAGATGATTTTGTTCAGGTAAGATTTGAAGTGGAAGATTCTGGTATTGGGATAGCAGCAAACGAGATTGATAAGTTATTTAACGCTTTTAGCCAGGCCAATACGTCTATTAGCCGGCAGTTTGGTGGCACAGGACTGGGGCTCACTATCTCCAGCCAACTTATTACACTAATGGGTGGCCACCTAACAGTGCATAGCGAACAGGGTAAAGGCTCACTTTTTTCTTTCGAGGTAAAATTTAACACTGGGGAACAAATTAAAAATCGCGGCAAAGAGCCAGACCAGGCCAGGAAATATAATAGCAGGTTGAGAATGCTTATTGCAGAAGACAATCTCATCAATCAGAAAGTTTTATCAAAAATGTTGGAGAAATATCGCGCCATCGTTGATTTTGCCAACAATGGAATAGAAGCAGTGCAGATGTACAATTCAAGTGATTATGACCTTATTCTGATGGATATGCAAATGCCTGAAATGGATGGCTACGAGGCTTCCATAGTTATTTCCCGGTCTGAAAAGTATGGCGTTAGCCATACGCCCATTGTCGCATTTTCAGCCAATGCCTATGACGAAGACAGGAGAAAAGCCGCTGAGGCCGGTATGGATGACTTTTTAAGCAAACCGATAAAGCCAGACGAACTGGACGGCATTATTGCCAAGTACAGCACGAGAATTGCAAGCAAATAAGAAAGGAATAGGCTCTGTAAATTATTTCTTCTTTACTTCTGCTTTTTTTATGTTTTCAGCAACTCTGAACTTAACAATTTTCGTTATCAGCGCTACCGGCAGCGGTTTATCGAAAGGAAACTGAACCGTACCTTTTGAAACTGTAAAACTTGAAAGTTCTTGTTTGAATGATTCAATTCCAGACGCCGTGGGATAAAAGCCAATATGCTTTGAATGGGCTGCAAACCAAACCAGCATCCCGCTTTGTTTGAACGCAGGCATACCATAGCTGATGGTTTCATCTGCATGCGGCGCAGCCTTTTTTATTGTTTCGCGAACACGTTCAAGCAGCTCCCGTACACCTGTGGGCTGTGCTGCTATGTATTCGTTTACGTCTCCAAACGCCATAAATGAAATTGATGAACAAAAATAGTAGCACAAATTCAGATAATAAAGGGATAAAACGGAACAGACGGTCTAATAAAGACTGTATTTGTCACCCTCCACATAGTACATCTTTAGCCTTCCCTTGCCCTTGGCTTCTATTTCGCCGCGATAAGTACAGCTAAATTTGTCTTTCACCAATTGATAGGTTGTTTCTGAAATGTTCACCTGCCCAACGTTTGCGCTGCTCTCCATGCGGCTGGCAGTATTCACCGTATCGCCCCAGATATCGTATTGGAATTTTTTAATGCCAACTATTCCTGCGACAACTGGCCCCGTGTGCACACCGATACGTATCTCGAAAACCGGCTCCCCGGCAGCTTCCTTTTTTGTTTTGTGTGCTACCATAAATTGCTGTATCTCTAGTGCTGCTTTCACCACGTCTTCGGGATGCGTTTTGTTTGCAGTAGGAAGTCCGCCTGCTGCCATATATGAATCCCCGATTGTCTTGATTTTCTCCACACCGTGTTTTTGTGTAATGCTGTCAAACGCAGAGAAACATTCATTGATCTCTCCAACTAACACTTTAGCCGACATTTTTTCAGAAATCTGTGTAAAGTCTTTAAAATCTGTAAATAGGACCGTTACTTCATCGATCAATCTGGCTTCTGCAGTGCCTTTTTCTTTCAGCTCAGTCGCTACGTCTTCAGGCAGAATGTTGAGCAACAATTCATCGCTCCGGTTTCGCTCTTGCGTGATGATCCGGTTTCGCTCTTCAAGTAGTACGTTTGCTTTTTGTTTTTGTTTACTGTTGCGGTAAATGAAAAATGCGATCATGAGCACTATTAAAATGCAGCCTAGCAGGCTATACATTTTTGATCTGCTCTGCCACTCTATTTTTTGTTTTTCTAGTTTCGCTTCTACCGCTACGGCTTCTATTTGCAAAGCAGTATTTACGCTGTCGGCTTCTTTTTGTGTTTTTTCATTTTCCAGCTGCAGGCTGTCGTTTAGTTTTTTTCCTTCCCGGTAGCATATTACCGCTCGATCTGGCATACCCGCCTTTTCATATATCGGCGCAGCACTTTCGTACAAATAACCGAAGATATCCGGTTCGGAATATCTGTCTTTTGAGAAGAGTGCTATATCGAGGAGTTCTGCCGCTTCTTTATATTCCGCGAAATGCAGGTGCGCCGCGATGATATCCATCATTTTTTCTAGGCCGTAATACATTTTATTTTTAGGGTAAAAAGTAGTTCCGGGTGTTTTCTCCGTGGTAAACCGGATCGGCATATTCAGGTAATGGAAGGCGCTGTCCCTTTGATCTAATCCCATATACGCCAGTCCCATACGCGAGATAAAATTGGCTGAAGATTTTTCTCTCGTGGTAGGATTGATCAGTGGATTTGTCTGTTCATAATTGTAAGCCTCACGAGCTACAACAAGTAATTCTTTATATTTTTTTTGCCGGGTAAGTGTGGCCAGGTATACCCCATAATGTTCATTTACGGCCCCATAGTCATCATTATGTACAAGGGAATATGTTAGCGTGTTTTTGAGCAAAATTGCGGCTGAATCCAGGTAAGTTTTATTCTTGAGTTGCCAACCAGCCTGGGTGAGTACCCAGCCATACGCGCTTTCAAGAGCCGCTCTTTCCTTCGCATCGGCGTCCTTGTATTTCAGATGAAAATCCATCCCCGCATATTTTACACGTTCCTGTTCCATCCCAAACCTTGAATATAAACCGCAGTAAAGTGCGTACGCCTTACCAAGCACTTTTTTGTCAGTAGAATTTTTTGCCAACTGGTAATACCTGTCAACAGCCGCTAATGCTTTGCCTATCTCGCTGTTTTTAGCATACCATTGCATCTCGAAAAACGACAGAGTGTATTGGTCTTCCAATGAAAGTGAAGAACCAAATTTGTCTGTCAATAACCCATCAATATATTTAAACTGATTATCGGTGAGCGGGGTACGGTCTGCAGTGATAGCATGCGTTACAGAGTCGAGTATTTTTTCGCCGCTTAGGTTCTTGCTGCTGATGACCACGGCAAGGGAATCCACTCTGCCCCGCTCATTAAAAGGGAGTTGGGCAAGGACTGTGTATTGTAGAAAAATATAGGTTAACAAAAAAACTATAATCTTTACCATTCAGTTCGTATTCTGTATACTAAAATAATATGAAAATGTCTAAATATCATAGTGTTGGGTGTCAACTGCAATAATATTTTAGATATTTGAAGGTGTTCGGTGCCTGCCGTATGTACCAAATTAAAAATTCTGGGCTTGTTTTTCTTGCCCCGTTACTGCATATTGCGAGAACATCTCCGGAAGAAGGCCGCCAGCATAATTACCGGATAATAGCATTTTCTTTCGAACAAAAAGAAGTGGTTAATAACAAAATCCAGATAGCCAAAGGTAACCGTAGTGAGGGAAAAACGTTCCTGAATAATTGATCGTTAAAACTTCTGCAAAGAAAAACAGGCTGATCAGCAACGCGTGGTGTTATACTTGTCGGCAAATGAAGGCCGATTTAGTATATTTGTCATCAATATTATTTCTCAAAACTGGAAGAATGAAAAAGAACATACTGTTTATCGCAATGCTGTTATTTATCGGAGGGCGGGCCATTGCAAAGGCAGGATCGTACATTGAATTTAAGATAACTGGCAGCCAAATTTCAGGCGCTGTTAAAACCTATTCATGCGACGGGAACAACAGGACCGAGGTAAAAATGACGATCCCTGGTTCAACTGCCCCGATGGTATCTGTGTCACTGTTGTTGAAGAGTAATCCGGACACTACCTATGTACTCAATGTGAAAGATAAGATGTACTCAGAAAGTAAGACTGGCAAGGACGATCAAAATCACAAATACGGTAACTATGAGATAACGATCGTTGGAAAAGAAAAGATAGGTAACTATAACTGCACGCACATAAAACTGCACCGCGATGGTGATAAGACCGAACGGGAAATGTGGCTTTCCAAAGACATCGCTGGATGGAAGACATACACAGCTACAAAAAATAGCTTTTTTGAAAGATTGAATATTGAGACTGATCAGAAGACAAAAGGCGCCGAAGGATACCCCGTTCGCATATCAATACACGAGGCGACAGGTGACTTGATGCAGATAGATTTTGTAAAAGCAGAAAAAAAAGATTTAAGCGAATATTTGTTTAGTTTGAAAGGGTATAAAAAACCAAAATCTCAGTTGCAGACCCGGAGCTTCGTTAACCCCGTTACCGAACAATGAGGCCTGAACACGAAAGGATGCAACAAAGAAGGACGGGAAAGCGCCCACAATAGCATAGAGATGCATTTACGTAACGTCTTTCTTTTACTCATGCTCATCCCATCATTGCTGGGCGCGAAAGTTTTTCCAGGAGATGGGCGCACACTTAACTACCGGATTATAGGCTTCTCTTTCGACGGAAAAGAGCAAACGACCTGCTACAAACTGCAAATCGCAAAAGGTAATTACAGTGATGAAAAGACGTTTCTGCAAAATGTGATTATGACTGCCTCCGCTAAGGAAAGCAGGTTGATCGCTGAAGTGCCCACCTTTGGTACACAATATACGTGGCGCATTATTTACGATGGGCCGAAAACGACAAAGAGCAATCTATACCATTTCAGTACCTTGGCTACTCCCGACGTGAACCCCGACAGCGTACGTATGCGCATTACAGCCGGCTCTGGGAAATACAAAGACGACTATGTCTTTGTAGACTGTAATAAGGTGCTGTACGATATGGAGGGCAATCCTGTTTGGTTCCTCCCCAAAATAGAAAATAACGATCCGGCAACCATTCACCTGAGGGATCTTAAGATCACTCCGTTCGGAACTATAACCTCCATCGTAAATGGAAGGATATATGAGTTTAGTTACAGCACAGGTAATATTTTATGGCAAGGGCCTGAGAATAACGGGATAAGTATGAGCACCACGGCCGCTGACCGTGGGTATCATCATGAATTTACTAGGATGACCAATGGGCATTACATGGTGATGGGCTTTGAGCAACCTTATTGGCAGTTACCGCAGCCGCCAGACAGTAGTGTCTATCGGTCCCTGGCAGACAAAATAAAGGTGGAGAATAATAAGTACTACCAGAAGATGCTCTTCGGCACGGTGCTGGAATACGACAGTAAAGGGGCCATAGTTTGGCAATGGAAAGGTTCTGATTATTTCGAAACATCTGACTTGCGCACTAGGATGTTGCCCAGTGGGTTATTCGATGTTAATGATACGCATGCCAATGCGTTTTATCTTGATGAGATCACTAAAACTATGTACATCAGCTTTAGGGATATAAACAGGGTTATCGAAATTTCCTATCCGGGCAAGAATGTGTTGCACACATACGGTAAGCTATATACATCTGTTTCTGGCGTTGACCGCGACCGCCACTTGGCAAACGGAATGTTTTGCGGGCAGCATAGCTGCCGGGTGCTGGATGATGGTAATATAGTAGTGTTTAACAACAATATATGCCGCCGCGCAGCTATGCCTACCGTCTTAAAGCTGAAGCATCCATCATCCGGAAAGGACACGCTGGAGAAAATGTGGGAGTTCGACTGCCCGCTTGATTCTGGCACCAACAGGAGTAAAATGGGGGCTTTTAGCTTTGGCGGCAATATCCTGGAATTACCCGGCCAGGAGTTGTTTGTCTGCATGGGCGGTACCTGTGGCAAATTGTTTATCGTAAACAAGGATAAACAGGTACTCTGGAGCGCGCAGCCCGAAAAGTGGGACGCATCGATCAACAAATGGTCGAAGGACGGCGCAACACTCGACAACAATATGAAGGAAGGCTCCTACCGCGCCAGCATCATTAACCGCGCCGAGCTGGAAAATTTAGTTTGGGGAGAGCCAGCCCGGAAGTAAGGTCGTTATATTCTCTGCGCTAGGCTGTTCGGCCAGCTGACAACAAGCGTCCACAAGAGTTCAGGCTTTTTATGCTGGCACGGTTTTTTCTTCACTGAAATGGTCCCTCTTATCTGGAAATGTAAACTGCCTTCATTGTTCAGTATTCTGGAATATTCGGGCCGGTAAATCAGTATATGATACATTGTTTGGTGATTGACGACGACGAAGATGATCAGGAAATATTTTTAATGTGCGTTAAGAAGATCGATGCGGAGATAAGATGTTTGACGATGAATGATGGCGTTGAAGCAGTATCGATGCTCGTTTCAGACACAAGTTATGTTCCCGATTATATTTTTATCGATGTCAATATGCCCAAAATGGGCGGTATTGATTGCCTGCGAATATTAAAAAATATGGGGCGTCTGAAGTACACCCGTTTTTTCATGTATTCAACAACTTCTGAAAATTCCCTGCTGGTAGAAAGTAAGCGATTGGGGGCGGAGGAGTTTGTAGTTAAACCACCCAGAACCGCCGAACTAAAAGAAAAGTTGTGCAATATTTTTAAAATAGTTTCAAACATGAGTGCGTAATCCGGGAAAGGTATGATAGCGAATCAGGAGACGTCAGATATGGGGAGCCTGACCGGCAAAAATGACCTTTACCAGAAAATGGTTGAAGAAATTCAGGATTATGCTATCATACTGCTGGACACGGATGGGATCATACGGAACTGGAACAAAGGGGCGCAAAAAATAGAACTCTATACCGAAAATGAAATATTGGGCAAGCACTTCAGTATCTTTTATTTGCAGGACGACATTGACAATAATTTACCGCAAAAATTGATTGCTGAAGCTAAGGAGACAGGAAGATCTGTTCAGGAGGGGTGGCGCAAAAGAAAAGGCGGGTCGAAGTTTTGGGGGAGCATCGCCATTACTGCCTTGCACGATGATGACAATGATGTCATCGGCTATTGCAAGGTGACCAGGGATTTAACCGATAAAAAAATTTCAGACGATAATTTAAGAATGAGCGAAGAGCGCTATCATCAAATGATTGCCGAGGTGCAGGATTATGCGATCATCCTGCTTAGCGCTGACGGCACTATTGAAAATTGGAACGCCGGCGCTCAAACTATAAAGGGATATACAAGTAGTGAGATCCTTGGAAAAAAAATCGAGATTTTTTACACGCCGGAAGACCGGAATGCAGGCCTGCCTCAAAGATTATTGACCGAAGCGCGTATGTCGGGCAAAGCAACGCATGAAGGCTGGCGGGTGAGAAAAGACGGATCAAAGTTTTGGGGTGCAATTGTAATTACTGCGTTGCACAACAAGGATGGATTAGTAATAGGGTTTTCTAAAGTAACCCGTGACCTTACAGAAAAAAAGATGGCTGAGGAGAAATTGGCAGCGTATACAGCCGAGCTGGAAATTCAAAACAGCGAACTGGAGCAGTTCGCTTATGTAGCTTCCCACGACTTGCAGGAGCCTCTAAGGAAAATACAAACATTTTCGGACCTGATCAGGCAAAACTATGACGACAAAGAATTTGTAAACAGATATTTCGAGAAATTGGAAGCTTCTGCCAAGCGGATGTCAGAATTGATAAAATCACTGTTGAACTATAGCCGCCTGACCAAACATGAGGAGAATACTTACCTGGAGCAGGTAGATTTAAATACTGTGGTAAACGAGATAAAACAGGATTTTGAATTACTGATTGAAGAGAAGGCCGCAAATATCTTTTATGAAAGCCTGCCTGTGTTGACGGGGAACCGAACCCAAATGGGACAATTGTTTTCAAATCTTATTGGCAATTCCTTAAAATTCACGAAAGACGTTCCTGTCATTAACATACGCTCGGCTATCGTGGAAAGGGAGCAGATAAATGATGCACCAAAATCATTAGCCAGTGGGAGATACAACCTGATCATAATTGAGGATAATGGAATAGGATTTGACATGCGTTATAGTAAAACAATTTTTTCCTTGTTCAAAAGGCTGCATGGAAAGCAGGATTACGCAGGCACTGGCATAGGCCTGGCCCTAAGTAAAAAAATTGTTGAAAACCATAGCGGGCATATATCTGCTCATAGCACACCCGGAAAAGGTTCGGCGTTTCATATTTATCTCCCCGTACGAAATATCGGCAAATAGAAAGGAGGCCTGGTACGTTCAGTTTGAGCTAAACGATTGCCCGGCACAGTGTGACGCGTGAATTAGGCCGGCTACTTTTATCAAATGCTATTATCGGCCTTATTCGATTTGGGGGTTCCGGCTTGCGTGTTAATTTACTGGTAAAACGAATGTGCAGTTAACTTTCTGCTCCATACCTGAAACGATGGCAATAGACCGTAATTCATCATAATGCTTGCCAATTCGAAAAATCCATCTATATTTACTCCGGTAAACATAATTAATAATACAAACATGAAAAAGATCCGGGCTTTTATTTTCGCTTTGCTGATGACCATTGGTTTTTGCAGCACCGTAATTTATACATCTTGCAATAAATCTAAATGCGATGGCGTCGTATGCCAGAACGGAGGTACATGCAACAACGGATCATGCACTTGCCCCACGGGTTATACCGGTGCAAACTGCCAGACCACAACTACCACTAGCGTGGCTTATGTGAATAACACCTTTACACCCATTACCCTTGTAATCAATGGCGTAACCCAGACCATACCGGTGGGCGGGAGCGTTTCAGTTAAAGGATATTATGGCACCATTGCCTCGGGTGTTGCCTATACATCCGGTTCTACGCCGCTTGGTGTTATTACCGGCTATGGTGTAGTAGGCGAGACCATATACTGGCAGATAAACGATAGCTACCCTAAAAGTGGTACAACTACCAATACGCTAAATGTAGGCGCCAGCTATTTTTACCTCAATATTGTGAATAACCATAGTCTGAGCATCACTAACTACATCGTGAATAACGAATTAACGGTAGGTATGCTCGGGGTCACAGCCACTATCCCTAACAATGGCCAGACATACGGACTTGGTTATTATCTGGCTTATCCTAATTCCAACCTGGTGGTTAGCTACAGCGATGGTACTAAATCCACGTTAAGCACTCTTTCGCTCCCATTTACCAACAACCAGATGTATACAGCTAGTTTTAACTAAGCTCGTATGTATTGTTGTACTTACCGGGGTAGAGAGATAACATAATCCCGCTCGCCGGCTACGGAATCAAGCCCTTTTGTTATAATTGGCATAAAAACAAGATTTTTCGAATCGTCGATCCGGAAGCCAGGTTCGCCGTCAATTTTTGTATTGAGGAAATATTCAAAGTTTAGATCGTCGTACCGCCGCCCGTTTCTACCAAATATCTTTTTTACAGCCACTAATTTGTCACCGGTTATTTCATAAGCATTTATTTTGTTGACAATATGGGCAGAACCTATTGTACTGCTGCTTGCTATAAGGCATATTTGCCGGCCGTCGAGCATTATAGTATAGACGGTATCAATCGAATTGCCATCGTTGAATGGTTTAATGATCCTTTTCTTGTCTGCCGAATAACTAACAATAGTAGCAGTTGAAAAGAGCGTTTGACTTACAGGAGCGTCGGACCAGGTATAAAAGGTTAAGGCGCCATTTGCAGAAGTGGTAATTCGTATATCAGTATTGGCCTTGAGCAATTCCACAAAATTATGTTCATCATCTTGTGGATGATGAATGATCAGCGAAGTGATTTTTTTATTTATTTTCTTAATGGAGTCCATTAGGTTACCCGTTCCCGCAAAATCCTGTTCCTGCACTTCGGCAGAAAAGGAATCAAGCTTTTTACAGCAAGCGGTAATTTCATAGACGCTTTGAGCAGTTGCGCTGCTCCGAAGTTGCTGTGCCCTGGCAGTGTCGGCCCCTATGCTGATAGTAGCATTAGTTTGAATTGTATCATTCTTTGAATCGCTGTTATTGTTCGTCCCATTGGAGCAAGAAAGGAAAAGCAAGAATGAACAAAAAAGTATATTTTTTGTTGGAATGCGCATAACTAAAGTTAGGCAACTGTTTATTATTCGGTTTTGCAAAAACAACAAAGCCCCCTGAAAAAGGAGGCTTTATTTTCAAACGTGATTCCGTTGGGACTCGAAATGCCAACGTAATGACTTGACAATGAATTACTTTATTTTTTGGTCGATTTTTTAGTCGATTAATTTCAAGAACTCTCTGAAAAAGTACCTCTCTTTACTTAGGTTTACTTATCAACACGAAGATACGATCTTCCTGAAATTACTATAGCCTAATTTCAAAGTCACCTATATTATCTCCCGGAATTCCAACATTGAAATACATAGTAATACCCGCTTAATAAAAAAACAGCTACTATATTGGATATCTATCGAAAACACATTACTTTGGTTTTTTATTTTTGCCCTTTAATCACTATGAAAAAGAAAAAATCCAGCAAAATTGACCACCTCGTTCGCCATAACCTTGGTCAAATTCACTCTAGTGGCCGCAATAAGAATTTTAAAAAGGGACTATACCTGCTGAAAAATTCTGCAAACTTTATAGCAAAATATAAGACAGTCAATCAATTATCTCCGTTTTACAACAAATTTGTTTATGGGAATCCTACACCAAGATCACTTGAGGAAATCGGTGTTTCGAATAGAAATTTTTACTGTGAGGAATTGGAAACCGAAATTGACTGGTTTTTCCTTACTGCTAGAAAGTATAGAAATGAGTTGAGTTTATTTCTAAACTATAAAAAAGATTTTGAAAATTATTTTCTTATTGGCGATTACAAAAAAGCATTAGAAACCATAGAAAAAGTTGACAATTATTTGGGAGTTTCTATTTGGTCTATCTCTGCTCGGTTTTTGGTTTATGAGTACACAGCTTCTCAAGACAAAGCAAAGCTACTTCTTTCAGAAATTCTGGAAAAAAATACCCGCGGACTCTTTACAACATCGTTAATAAACTATGTTTCTCAGCGAAGTGAACGGCGTTTATCAGCATATAGGTACGATGATGATATAAAAGATGCTGTGGTTAACATTAAATCGAAAATTCAAAAATCGAACTCGGATTTTTATAATTTTCAACTTAATTTCTTCGAACAATTGGAGTACAAAAATATAAAGGATGTTTTATGCTTTGACTATTCTAATTCAATTATTGATCGTTATCTATCTTTTCGCAAAACAATATTGTATTGTTTCGCCGATGATAAAGTAGATACAAGTGCCCTTTTCGCAAAAGTTAGTTATATAAATACCATTATAAAGGACGATATATTCGATACATTAAATCTTTTTTGGAACCCAGACTTTCACTCAGGAAATTTTTTTGACTCTGAATATTTGAAAATAATAGACTTGTATTACTCGGGAGA
>CAIVEW010000112.1 GCA_903905065.1 uncultured Bacteroidota bacterium
TTTGTTCTATAATTTACATTATGTTAAGTACGATTACTGGGAAAATGGACAATTGCGGACGATCAGCAAGCTGGTGGTCACAGACGATATAGAAGCTTACCGGCGTTCCATCCCCTGCTTTCGTTTGGCTGTAGCACAGTAATTACCAGCTCTTGAAACTGGGCTCGTAAATCCTCCCAGGCTCTCTCTGCTGGGAATTTTCCACCACAAGCGTCGCAAAGGAAATCAACAAGGCCACGAGGATATTTGTCAGGCTAATTTTCCTGGGCAGTTCTTTTGCAAAAATCTCCCGCCTGGGTCTGTGCCCTTTGTGGACAACTTCGTGATCTTCGCGGTTTCATCCTCCGTGCTCATATCTGCTTTCTCCAACGATTAGCTATACATTAACAATACGCATCTTCCCTGTTTCAACCAATGAATCGAAATATCATGCTGCTTGCGAGCTAATTAATTTCGACACTATTTTCCGCTTATCCACATATCCACAATTTTTTTGTTTCCTCACTTACATACAACATGCGCTATTATTTATTGCTTATCAGCACGATAGATTATCATGAGCAAAAACATTTACCCCATGTTTCTAACAGTTTACCCACAATATTTGGTGCTAAAAATATTTGGCATTAGATTTGCTCATAACAATTTAATAACTTAATGTAGTGAAATGATTAACAAATTAAATTCCGACTAACCAAATTGTTAACCTCTTAAATTGCTGTTTTATGATCATCGCAGCCGTTATCTTCTTCGCATCAGTCCTGGTCTTCCCAAACATGGGGTTCTCTAAGAAGCCAAAGAGCCATCTGGACAAACATCGTTCGTATAGCCAATGGGAGCGTGCCCGCCACGAACAAAGGCGTTATTCGCACTAACTAGTGCCGATATGCGCCTTCCCTGGGTGAGAATGATCCAGCCTTGAAATTATAATTCCGGGGGTAAATGCTTGCTACCCCATCCATTTCCTATAGATATCACCACTACGATTGCGACTCGCTATATCCAAACGGGTCGCTTCATCTGTTCGGCAGACTTTATTAACCGAACTCAAACAGCCATACCATTTTAATGCACCTACTACTAATAATTTCAGGTGTGAAGCTTATGCGTATCTGCTAATCCGCGCATATGGCGGTAGTTTTCGACCATAGACAGCTTCGCCCGAAGCCAGTTTGGCTTCTTCACACGCGTCTCCCGGGTAATTTCTACAGAACTAATAACCGGTAATTCCCGCATAGATTGTAAAATAAAACCAGAATTTACGGAATTAGGGAATTAGCAGAATTTATACAGCGGAAAAAATCATAAAAATCCTTTAATCAAGTGAATCCCGGTTCAGATGATTACCACCTCCTGCCAAACTGGAAAGAAACGTACATATCTACAAAATAAGGATTACCACTCTGGTTGGCTAAAAGAGATATTTGCTGAGCGTAATATTCTACGTTCACACCCGCTTCTGCACCGATCACATTTTTCCGGCTAGCTGAAAAATCGAAATGCAATGCCGTTTTAAAATGTCCGCCTGGAATGAACTGCATTTCACTAAGCCCCTTACTAAATCCCGCACTACCTTCTATCTCGGGCTTGTTGAGAAAATCGGCAGCCGTTGCTTCTGAATATTTTATGGCAGATGGATCGCTCAATACGTTGATGTAATAGGGCTTCAGCATGCCAAGCGACACACCAATCACATTCAACCAATGAATGGACACCGCCCCGGGATCAGGTTTCCCGGCCAGCATGCGCATAAAGCCTACTCCCAGTTTGACTGCGTAAAAATTATTGATTTTGCCGTAGATGTATTTTGGTGAACTGCTACTGGCTGTGCTGGATACTACACCATTGATCTTTTCTTCACGTGGATCTTTTTTTTCCGTAAATTCTAATTGGAACAAACGCACCTTGTAAAACATGTCCCTGCGCTTCAGGTCCAGTGGTTTCACTTTTCCCAGATCCATGAAGGCACTCCAGCCGTCCGTATTAAGCCTTATTCCGGCACTTAATTCGTGGGTAATTCCTTTCGGGCCTTTGGGTTTGTTTGGATTCTGCCGCACCTGCATCGGGTGCTTGCTTGTATCTGCGGATTTGGATGAAGACTGGGCATATAAACCGGATGCTGAAATACAGCACAGAATTACAAATATTACGGTCTTAGTGGCCCTCGTCATAGCTTATACAAGCGTAAATTACGAATAATATCTAATATGCAGCGTATCCGCTCATGCTCGCCTCAATTAACTTCGTAAATTTAACAAAAATATTGCCATGACCAGTAAAGTAGTTTACAACGGCGAGTTACGTACAACAGCCACCCACCTTGCTTCCGGTAACTCCATAGAAACAGATGCTCCTACCGACAATCACGGCAAGGGCGACCGCTTCTCCCCTACCGATCTTGTGGCTACAGCGCTGGCCACCTGCATAGTAACCACCATCGCTATCAAAGCTCCATCTATCAATATAGTGGGCGCAGTTTGTAACGTTGAGAAAATAATGATCGCAAATCCACGTATGATTGGCGAGATCGTTGTCACTATCGACTTTCCCGAAAGCGGCCCGTATACGGAGGAGGAAAAAGCAAGACTGCAGGACATAGCAGTTAATTGCCCGGTACACAAAAGCCTGCACCCGGATTGCAAGAGAACGATTATTTTCAATTGGCCTTAAAAAAAGAAACTAAACATTAGACGAAATTTCTTGTTTGATACGTTATCTAAAACGTACAAACGCTGCACCCTATGCGAACTCCTATATTATTCAGTCTCATTTTTGTAGCTGTTATGATCTGCCTCAGCGGCTGCAAAAAAAAAGACAATTCTATCAACGCATCAAAATACATTGCGAAAATGGTCGGACGTAGGTTATGGTCCGGCACCTATCAATACAAATATCCACCAGACACTTCTGTGCAGCTCGCAAATGCGATTGATACACCCTACATTATTGAGCAGGATGGGAATAGCGCGGTTATTGCTTTCGGGCAAGTGCTGACATGCTCCGGCGTCGTTGATAGTACATTGACCGCTACTTTCAGCTATACTGACAACAGTGTCAATAGTCTTATGACCACTTATGCCACTTTAACCTATTACTACCAAAATGACTCTATGGAATATGACTTCAGCTCTTACCACCACGACCTGGGGTCAACAACGCAATTGCACACAAACTGAGCACAGCTCTATTTTTCCGACCTGATAATATTCAACCCTACACTACACTCCAGGCAGCGTTTAGAAGAACAATAATTGTTGAATAGCTGCAGCAACGCCTGCGATTGTGCTGCATTGACAGCCTGCCAGCCATTATCTTCCCAAAGGCGGGTTATGTTGTTCTTCTCGGCTGGCACTGCTTCCAGCAGTTGCAGTGAGCGCTCCTGTAGCTTATGGGTATCCTGCCTGGCGGCATACAAAAATTGTATTGGTGCAATCGTGTTGATGATAATATTCTGCACAGAGGACTTACCCAATGCCTTTGGCGACACTTGCTTCTGTGCGGCATCAAACTGAAAATGGGTATCCCAATAGCTGCTTGCCGTGACATCAAGCAGCACCTCAATTTCTTTCACGGAATGCGTCTCTATGATCTGTGAAAATAAATGAATGGACTTGTGAACAAGCGCTGCAAACTGCGCTATCCGCACAGTTGGGAAATTGGCAGGGCGCATGCGAAGGAATTTCCACAAATGTTTTGCTATCGGCTTTAGTTTATATTTCTTCTTCAGATAGTCATATTCCCTTTGCAGTTCTCGAGGATAATCGTCCTTAAAATCATCGTCCAGCATACCTGCCTGCCCAAAGAACAAAGCTTCCAGTTGCAACAGATTGTCCTTATGCCGCGTGGGTATATTCAGCGGCAATGACTGTGCCAGCATCAGGAACGGCGTAGCATTCGTTTTAAAACCAAAATTGGCCGCCATGCGCCAGTAGAGCAGGTTTCGCCAGTCCTCCGCTGAGTTTTCCAGCAGTATGTTCCAGTCTGCAAGCTTTTGCTCCCAGCGCTCAGCCAGTAGCCTGCTCATCCAGCCCTCTTTAGTAATCGATTTCACTTGCTGGTGCTGCCCGGCACAGGGTAGCTTCTGCGTAGCCTGCATCAGCCCGGCATAGTGCGAAATAATATGCCCCGGAATATGATCCTTCAATTCGAGCACAGGTGTATTCCCGGCCACATCCTTTGCATCATTCTCGAAAACAACGTGCAGCGCCAAATTTTGATAAGCTGCATCATGCTGATGACCGTGCCGCAGCCAGTCGCTGCTCTTGATGTGCAGTTCTATATTTCCCACCAGCGTTGTATTGCCTATCTTCACCTTGCCCTCCAGGAAATCCGGGCCGGCATCACGGTTCAGTTTACCACAATAAACAACCGTCAATGGTTCACCTTTTACCGTATGCAGTCCACCGGGTTGGTACAGGCTATATTGCCAGATAAATTGAAATAAGGCTTCGTTCATCTCAAGTTGGGATAAGTTTACTCATAAAAAAAACTTTCGTTTGCTGACCGTATGACCATCTTTTGGCTTTGAAATATGGAGAAACGAAACCTTAAAAAATCAGGTTCCTACCATTCAAACGTAAGTTTCAATTCACGGTCGTTTACTGTATTTAGGGTAAATATAGCATCAGAGACACCTTTATTCATATCTCCATTTCCAATCCTTAAAATGAATTCCGACTCAACATTTAAAAGAAACTCATGCGAGTGACTGAGATCAAGAGTATTATTACAGTTACTTTTAAACAATCCATCATTTCCGAACTCCCATAAACAATCAGAATCAGCATTTTTCGTCCTTGCAAGAATCAAAACATCTCCTTCTTTATGTTCATTTTTCAAAGGAGCACAATACCAGTTACCTTTAAGTTGGTTACTTAAGCTATCAACGAGATGCTTTCTATCGCGTTCTAATTCTGAAAAACGCTCCTTAAAAAGTATACCTGTTAAATTATAAAAATCTAAACCATCCCATTGGCAATCACCGAAAATTTCAATTGTGTCTTTTTCAAAAGCAATTTGATACCGGGTATACTCCCGTATTTGTTCGCATTCATTCGGTACTTTTTTTGCGGTATTGATAAAGTTTATACAACTAAGTATTTTAATACTATCTAATTCTGCCGTCCAAACGCTATCGCCTTTTCCTGCTATAAAAAATTGAGGCTCCAGATAAGAGGCAAAACATTTACTATTTAATTTGTAAATATTTATTTCTCGCGACATAGGAACGACACCACCACTCGAATAGTTTAAAAAAAAAGGAATCAGCACGTCACAATTTGTCTGTTTTTGGCAAGCTCCTATTACTGGATTACAAAACAGAAATAACAGCACCAGATATTGTTTCATTTTATGAAAGTATTGAAAAGGACTCAGTTTTCAGAGTCTGATAATTCCCTAGTCCGTAAAATTTAACCAGCCTAGTTATCCTCTTCCTTCAACTCTTTAATGAGCAGTGCTGCCTGGGCCCAAAGCATTGGTTCTCTTTCAATAAATTCAGTACTCGTGGGTGACATTTCTTTACCACCCGGCAATATCCATTTTACCAGTTTGTTTTTATTCAGGTAGAAGCGCGTTATCTCCAGCCTGGTCTTTTTATCGTCATACCAAACACTGTCGTGATTCGCCCTGGCTTTTTCTTCGGTCAACGTGTCGGAGCAATTGTATCTAAAATTCTGTTCCAGCACCAATATCAGCATCCCGTCGTCAAAATAGTATTCATCAAATACCCGGTTGGTGTCTGTAAAATGCTCGGCATATATTTTCCTCACTTCCGCGTCTCTGTAGTAGCCCGTTATAGAACCCAATGCCTTTGAGCTCAGATCGTC
Organism: uncultured Bacteroidota bacterium; assembly: GCA_903905065.1. GTDB lineage: Bacteria > Bacteroidota > Bacteroidia > Chitinophagales > Chitinophagaceae > Nemorincola. The sequence goes on from CAIVEW010000112.1 coordinate 5,829, forward strand.
TACACGTTTTGACTTATAGTCTTTCAACTGCTTGTTTATCTTATCACTCGTCTCGTTTACATCTTTAACCACATCCTCCGGCTTTTTTTTGCAGGAAGGAAAAAGGCCAATTAATAAGAGAATAGAAAATAGGTACTTGCTCATTGTTTAACCTATAAGGACGGGCAAAATTAATGTTATTGTGTGAACTCTTCTATCAACTATATCAAGTGCTTATCTTTGTATAAATAAGCCAGGAAATGCCTGAAGTAACTATTAAATATAAAAACTCTAAAACACTGGATGCCCTAAAGGAACTTTCGAAACGTTTTGACTTTGTAATTTCAAAGCCCAAAAGCGAGAAAAAAAAACCACTTCCAGAAAATACATTCACAATTAATGGCGTAACTGTCATTCGTGGAAATCCGTCTATCGATATCTCTGAAATGAGTGATGTATTCACTGGAAAAAATATAAATGCGAAAGAATTAAGAAAAGCAGCATGGCAGCGCAACAAGTAATTTGTGATTCTGATGTAATTAGCTATTCTGTCTTTCCAAAACGTAAATTAATATTTCCCAACACAAAAAATTTTGTAAACGGCTGGGTGTACGCAACTCATTCTACTTCACCCTCTCCTTCGGAGAGGGATGGGGAGAGGCTTCGACCGCGGCCACCAGCCGCTTTGTATATTCATCATTTGGTTGCTTCAACACCTGCCCGGCATCGCCGCTCTCCACTATTTTACCCGCACGCATCACCATCACCCGGTCGCTGATATAGTGTACCACCGCCAGGTCGTGAGAGATAAAAAGGTAAGTAAGCTGTAACTCCTGCTGCAGGTCTTTCAGCAGGTTCAATATCTGCGCCTGTATACTCACATCCAATGCCGATACGCTCTCGTCGCATATCAGCAATCCAGGTCGCAAAGCCAGCGCCCTTGCTATCCCTATCCGCTGGCGCTGCCCACCGGAAAACTGGTGCGGGTAACGGTTTAGCGCATCAGCGGGCAACTGCACCAAGCCCAGCAGCCGCAGGGCTTCCTTTCCAAGTTCGGCTTTCGGTACTATGTTATGCACCATCAGCGGCTCCATCAGTGCATCCCCTATCGTCATCCTTGGATTGAGTGAAGAGTACGGATCCTGGAAAACCATCTGGATATGTCGCCTCATATCCCGCCAATTGCGCATCGGTAAAGTCGCCAGGTCGGTACCATCAAAAAGTATCTGCCCGGAATTCACGGGTATCAATCCCACAAGGCTACGACCAAGCGTGCTCTTGCCGCAGCCACTCTCCCCTACCAGTCCCAGCGTTTCACCCGTGTTCAGCACAAACGACACATCATCTACTGCCTTAAAATATCCGCTTTTGCTGGCATTTCCCTTATCGTTAAACCACACGCCCAGGTTCTTCACTTCCATTAGGGGAGCACCCGGCGTAGTAGCTGCATACGGAATAGGTGCCGTCGGCGCTACCCCATCTACAAAATCTGAAACGACAGGCAACCTAAATCCTTTCCGCTCCGGCACTGGCCTGCAGGCCAGGAGAGCCTTAGTGTACGCCTTTTGTGGATGTTTCAGCACTTGTTCCGCAGCGCCATATTCCACCATTTCGCCCTTATGCATCACCAGCACATCATCAGCGATTGTCGCCGCCAGGGCCAGATCATGCGTAATGAATATCATCGCGCTGCCATGTTCCTGCTGCAGATACTGCATGAGCCTTACTATCTCCCGCTGCACTGTTGCATCAAGCGCTGTTGTCGGCTCATCAGCTATCAGAAGCGCAGGATGGTTGCACATCGCCATTGCTATCATCACCCGCTGCTTTTGCCCACCTGAAAGCTGGTGCGGGTATCGGTCATACATTTTCGCCGCTTCCGGAAGGCGCACTTTATCCAGCCAGCTTATGGCCATTTGTTTTGCCTCATCGTTCGATATTTTCTGGTGGATCAGTATGGCTTCCTTTATCTGCTTACCCACCTTCATCACTGGGTTCAGCGAACTCATTGGCTCCTGGAAGATCATACCATGAAGTCGTAAGTCGTGAGTCGTAAGTCGCAGGTCGGCGCCTAAAAATCGGCCGTTTGCTATTACGGCTTTTGCCTTTGGCGGCAGCAACCCCATTAGCGCGAGCGCTGTTAGCGACTTTCCCGATCCGCTTTCCCCCACTATCGCCAGTGTTTTAGCCTTATCTACACTAAATGAAAGATTATTTACCGCCGTAAACAGCCGCTCTCCTTCAAAAGATATAGTCAAGCCAGAAACCGATAACGTTGGGAATTGGGGATTTGTCATTGGGAATTAGGATTAATACGAAACTCATGCGGCCTCACCCGCTCTAAGCCTGCCCTGAGCGGCAGTCGAAGAGGGAGAAGCCAGGCGAGGGGTCAAAATCTCAGGTGTTTCACCGTCAGCCGGTTATTCAGCAATTGCTTCAGTGAATCTATCCCTATGCGCAAGTGTGTCTCCACAAAATTTTTGGTCACTTCCGTGTCGCTGGCTGCGGTTTTCACACCCTCCGGCACCATGGGTTGGTCAGACACAAGGAGCAGCGCCCCGGTAGGTATTTTATTGAAAAAGCCGGTTGTAAAAATGGTCGCCGTTTCCATATCTATGGCCATGGCGCGCACCCTGCGCAAATAGCTCTTAAAGGCATCATCATGCTCCCATACTCGCCGGTTAGTGGTGTAGACCGTGCCCGTCCAGTAATCGCGCTTGTACTCACGTATGGTAGTAGAGATGGCCTTTTGCAGCGCAAACGCAGGAAGCGCGGGCACCTCTGGCGGAAAGTAATCATTGCTCGTACCATCTCCCCTTATTGCGGCTATCGGTAATATCAGGTCGCCCACTTTATTCTTCTTTTTCAAGCCACCGCACTTGCCCAGGAACAGCACCGCTTTTGGTTTTATAGCGGAGAGCAGATCCATCATAGTAGCGGCAGCCGGGCTCCCCATGCCAAAATTAATGATCGTAATATCTTCGGCAGTAGCACACTGCATAGGTTTATCCTGCCCCACCACGGGTACATTGTGCGCCTCGGCAAACTGGTTCACATAACTGCTGAAATTGCACAGGAGTATATACTCACCAAAATCCTTAAGGTTTTGCCCGGTATACCGGGGCAGCCAGTTGTCTACTATCTCCTGCCTGGTTTTCATTATTTAAAGATAATGAAATTCCTTTTGCGCATATCTTCGTCCCGGCTAAATTAACTTTGTACTAGCCCGGCACAGATCCGCGAGTCTGGCGTTTAAAATCACTTAGAAAAATGACCCACGTAAAAACCTACTGCTTACTCCTCGTCTGCGCCGTGCTCACAATGAGCTTTGACATCCCTAAAGAAGGCTTTGCAACAAGCTCAGACGGCGCAAAAATTCACTACCGTACGTTTGGCTCGGGCAAGCCACTCCTCATCATCAACGGTGGCCCGGGCATGAATAGCGAGGGCTTCGAAGGCATGGCGCGGACACTTTCAGAAAACCGTCTCACCATTATTTACGACCAGCGCGGTACCGGTAAGTCAAAACTGTCATCATTGGATTCCACCAATATTACTATGGACCTGATGATAGCAGATATAGAGGCCCTCAGAAAGCAATTAAATATCGATAAGTGGTCCGTGCTTGGGCATTCTTTTGGCGGCATCGTGGTATCCTACTACGCCACCAGGTATCCGGAGCATATCGATAAGATCGTCCTCTCTTCCTCAGGTGGCGTTGACCTGGGCCTGCTAAGCGATGCGCAAAGTTCGATTGACTCAAAGCTCACAAAGGCTGAGCAGGATTCGGTAAACTATTGGTCGGCAAAAATAGATGCCGGCGATACCAGCCATTTTGCCCGGCTACGGAGGGGGATAAACCTCGCACACGCCTACGTGATTGACCCGAAGTTCATCCCGGTCATTGGTGAGCGATTGACCCAGGGCAACCAAACCGTGAACCAACTGATCTGGACCGACCTTAACAGAATTCACTATGACTGTACCGCGGGGTTAAAGTCATATAACAAGCCGGTGCTCGTCATACAAGGCGCCCAGGATATCGTAAGCAAGAATATCGCCGAAAAATCGCACAAGGCATTCAAAAAATCGCGAGTCATTTTCATGGATCACTGCATCCATTACGGCTGGCTCGATAATCCGGAAGTTTATTTTAGGGAGGTGAACAGTTTTTTGAACTAAGGTTATTTGAAAGCTGAAATCACACTAAATAATTCCCATATTGTTTTGCTTTTATTCAAATGAGAGGCGTCACACCTCCCCTCCTGTTTTTAGGTGCCTGAAAAGGCAAGACGGCAGGTCCGCGCCTGAAAACATAGCGAAGCAGTGTTTTCAGGCCGGGGTGGTCAACTCCCGCACTTGTGAAATGCCCCCTTTCAACAATGCAGTGACATTATTGCATATTTCGTATATTTGTAAAAAGCAGAAGAATGAATACAGCAGCAATAAGGCAGCAACTACATCACTTTATTGATACTGCCGACGACAGCAATATTAATGACCTTTTCGATTATGTAGAAAACGGTAGTGAGCGCAAATACACCTGCTCACCCGAGGAACTGAAAATGTTGCACGAACGGGCAGAAAAATGTTTGAAGGGCGAAACAGTTAAATACACCGTGGAGGAAGCACATAATTATATCAGGAACAGCCGAAAAACAGCATGAAATATTTACTGTTCGTTTCTGCTGATGCCCGGCAGGAAGCAATGGAAGCCTATCACTATTATGAAGACAAACGCCCGGGATTAGGAGAAGAATTCCTCGATGACCTTGAAAAACATTATCACAAATTGGCATCGAATCCACTGGCCTACAGCTTCATGGACTATTCTAACGTCATTCGCGATGTGTATCTCCGGCGTTTTCCTTTCATCATTGTTTTCGTGGTCATAGAACTAGAAGTGAATGTTATCTCAGTGAGACATACAAGCAGAAAACCGTTTATTTGATCTTGCAAGAGCAAACATAGAAATTATTTCAATTTTTACGTCATCTGCTAGTCTCCGCTTTTTCAGCAGGACTCGCCGATTCGCGCACAGAAGCCATTCATCATTCTTTTACGTCCTTGCTAGGGTATTAAGTTTCTTTTTCCACCCGCATTTGCATTATAAAACTAACCATTATGCCGATAATTAAAAGATGTTGGAGCGCATTACTTTGCTATCTACCTTTGTACCGAATTAGTCGATTTTACCTTTTTAGCGCGGTTATCTGCTTCAGATTAATCATATAAATCAAAAAAATCACAGTTCAGACAAGAGCAAAAAATGGGCAACTTTTGAGCATTTACGGAAGTAAACCACGTGTGCAAACCAAAATCAGGACGAGACACCTGAGTAAGAATTGAGCAAAAGTGAGCAAGAATTGAGCAACTATTTTCGCTTACTTCGTTGATTATCAAGATAAACGTGTGCAACAAAATATTTTTCGCGAAGATGAGCAGTTTTAACCCCATGCCACATTTGTTAAAATAACGTGATGTTATCATTAAACCGCAAAACCAAAAATACACTTTTTGTTAGCATATTCTGTTAGCAAAGCGCTCACAACTTCATATCTTAAAAGAATAATGTAAAGCAGTTTTAAAGACCCTTTAAAACTGCTTTTTTCTTGACTTATATTTGCATCGCTAACCAATACCAAGCCAGCTAAAACTGGCCTGTTTTCTCCTTAATAGAGAAACCCGCCCGGACAGAAGGAGTAATCCTTCAGGCTTGGTATTGGTTAGCGCCTACTGGTCGTCCGGGCGGCTAAAACTCAAATAGGATAATTTGCCGTCATACACTCGACCTTAATTTTCCCGGCTCCCTTATTGACACTTACCTTTTGCTCGACGCGTTCCTGATACCACCCATGACGCTTAACATATTCTGCCAATATCTCACTCGGATAGCTACTCAGCAGAAATTTACCTTTTACAGCAGCCAACGTATCTAACAGCCTGGTAAAATCCTGCAAGCTGTATCCTTCATAATGCCCACAGTCGCTATTGAAATATGGAGGATCACAATAATGGAAGGCATCGGCGTGATCACGACTTCTGATTATATAAATGGCATCGGCGCATTCCAACTGTACATTCTGCAACCTGATTGCATACTCTTGGGTGAACTGTACACCCTTGTTGATAATCTTCTTAGTCGTTGTATTCTTGCCTTTATCATATCCCCAGGAGCCGTCGATGATCGATGCAAACGACTGGCTGGCCAGTACCCAAACCGCCCACGCCCTCTGTAGGTCATCAAACAGATGTGGATTGTTGTAGATCACTGACGCATCCTTATGCAGCCTTCGGCTGTGTAGGGTGATGTTGATCTTTGTCTGAAGGGAAACAAAATCCTGCTGTATGACCTTGTAGAAGTTGATCAACTCTTTGTTAGTGTCGTTGATCACCTCCACCTCCGATGGCTCTTTAGCGAACAGGAGCGCCGCGCCACCGGCAAAAGGTTCATTATACAATAGATGTTCTGGGAACATCGGCAAAATCGTAGAGACTAGCTTCTGCTTGCCTCCGTAGTACGTGATTGCACTTTTCATTTTATGGTTTGTTAATTGGTTACGTATCGCTTGCCTGCTTTCTCCAACTAACTCACTATATTTGCCCTGCGAATCATTAATGTAGTGTCCTGACAAGGCTTGTCTTATTTATCTAAAGATAACCGCCCGGATACCATGCTGCATTAGTGGTTCGCAAAATCCTAAACAGTAGGCCGGGCGGCCCTTTTTTTCAATTAATTAATTTTCATATCTTCGTACTGCGAACTATTAATGCAGTTATGAAAAAATTTACTTTGGCATTCCTATGCCTGGCTGTGCTTGCGTGCACCAAAAAAGATCAGAATACCATTCCGGAGATCATCCAACGAGACAAAGCGGCGAAAACAACCACTTATCTCCCCATGATCTGGTACCTTAATACCGATTCGTCCGAATATTTCATTATGAACGGCGATTCCATTTCTGTACCACAATATCTCCCGGTACTCCCGACGTTCTACGCCTATCACCATTTAGGCGGCGACAGCATCTATATCCCCTATATCAACAATACCTTGGTGCTTATTCCCTATCATTACGATGCACAAGGGGTGAGCGATTCACTGGAATATATCAACACATATTCCGGCTACACCACCTGGTGGCATCGCTAGTCGAGGGATACAATAACATCGAACTGTACTCCATAACCGGCTACTGATGCGTCTGGCTTTCTCCAAACCATACCGATCTGACCTGCATTGTTCAGAAGACATGTTAGTGTATTGAAATAACTCGTGCCGGAGTGGTCGAGAACCTCTGTTGCAAATATTCCAATTGCAAAAAACGGTTTGTTAATGCTTGCAGGCCAATAAGCCGCAGGAAGTGTGGCTACAACCGTATATGTCAGACTTGGAGCAGCAGCAAAATCTGCTGGTGAAGCTGCCGACAATACACCTTTTAACCGTAGGGTATTAGCCATAAAATCTTTCTTATAATACACTGTGCCGGTTATCGTGCCGTGCCCCGCACCTGTTGCCACGGCGATTGAATTCCATGCAGACTCACGATAGTTTAATCCGAGCGCAACCCCAAAAGGTACAAGAGACGAAAGAGGAAAACCGCCCGCTCCTGTCGAGCTGGGCCCAGCCACAAGCGTTGCCGTTTTTTCAATGATCACGTCCTGTGCACTGGAATCATAGAACGTCAATGGCAGTGATGAAGTCGTAATGCTCACCATCGCAACATCTGTGCCGGTAGGCACTACTGTCCCACCAGTGAACTTTATAAAATCCCCCAGATAATAAAACCATCCATCCGATGCCGTATTACCTGCGCCGCTCACTACCATTCCCTTCACAGAATAAGGCACTGTACCACCTATACTGCCCAATGCAGTAAATATTTCGCTATATGCTTGCTGCAAATAATCAATATCGTCCTGGCATAAAGGGTAACCACCCAACTGCGAAAAATTAATACTCTTTCCCATTTTCTAAATTTTAAATCGTTATGGTAAAACTTTCACCTGGTAAGTGTTCTTACTTACCAGCCTGTATTTATCTACTATTGCCCGCAACCTGTTCACATCATAACCAACTGCAACGCTCACACTATGCGGTACGTTTACTATAAACTGAAAGCCTACTGCATACGTTTCTGCGCGAGTGTATAACCACGAAGGACTTTGGTATGCTGTAGTGCCTACTTCACTCCTCCTCGCCAGGTACACAGGCTTTTCTTCGCTCCTTTGATACAAATACACCGGATCGGCATAAAATCCATCGCTTATATAAATCCCTCTGACGACCGGATCAAACACGTCATTCAGTGCAGCCTCTATATAGCATACCTGGCTGCTGTGATTAAGCCAGTATAGGTTATTAGTTCTGTTAGTAGAAAACAACCCGTATAAATAGGCTACAGGGCTAACTAGCGTCTTTAGCCATGCCAGCATTTTTGCCTTGCGCAATCGAACTGCGATCGAGGAATTCGGCAATCCGTCACTATTATAATTAACATCAAATACGCTCATATCATTTACTCTTAAATACTGTATGCTTCATAGGTTACATTGCCATCAAAATATGCTCCGTCAAGCGCCATATACCCCGCATCCGGAGTATATTGGGGAGGCAACTGATCATTGATCACAACCGGATCAGTTGCGCCGTAGAATGCCTGAACGGCCACTACGTCAGCGATGATCACGCCTGGTACTGCTTGCATAGCAGCAATAAAGCTGTTGAGTACAAACACACCGTTAAACGGTAATGTGTCGAGAAACGCATTGACGGCATCTTTCACAGGTGCGGTAGCAGTGCCGTCGATCCTGCTGCCATCAGCATCCAATACCAGCGGATCATAATATATTACCATTGTGGGCTGAAAAGTATCTGCCGCGCCTCAGGTAAATAAAAACGGCTTGGCGCTCACCAAAGAGGAAGCTGTATCAGATTTTACAGATAAGAGAACAACCAGCCTTAGTAGCTTATCGGCGGGTGAGCTGGCCGGTATTGAGCAATATTTATCTACCCTCACCAGCCACCGCCAGGCATCAGCGCCTGTCGTTGATCCTATAGGAGATAACCTGCGCAAGGGCATAATTTCCCAATTCCTGTCCATAGGCCGTGACGTTAAGGCGGCAAAGGATTGGGCCGAGAAATACGGCGTACAGGGCAACAAACGCAAGTTTAATGACTACAACCATCAGGAACTATACCTGCTCTTCCAGAATGCCAAAAAAATGAAGAAAGATCATATAAAATCAGTAACCCGCCGTCCATGATCACCGTACTAATGACAAGCCCCACCTTTGAAGGGGAGATAACATTCATTTACAACGAAAAGAACTGCCTCTCTTCTCTTCTTATTAGTGAGCCGCTAAAAGATAACCAATACGAATTCCTCAAGGCCAACCTTCCTTGGCACAAAGATCAGCTTCCGGCGCTCGCTTCCCTTACCCTCCATGCCACCTTCATTCACAAGAAGCTGGAGGTAACCTTCGATATGTTTTGGAACCGGTACAACGATAAAGATCGCTCCAGTAAGAAGAAAACTTTGGCAATGTGGGAGAAAATGAGCCAGGCAGAACAAATAAAAGCCTATTTATATATCCCTGTTTACAACCGGCATCGTGGCAATGCAGAAAAGAAGTACGCAACCACCTACCTCGCCGCCGAGTTATGGAACAATTAAAGTGTAATACAAACCAAAAGTACAGAATTTGTTACCCTGCAAAACCGTAACATCAACCGTAACAAATGCATCAGCGTCAAAAATACACTTCCTTTTCTCCTCTAAGAATATAGTATATCACCTTATTCCTAGGTTAAAATAGCTTTAAAAAGGCATTACAGCCGGTTCTGGCGGCCTTACATGGTAGAGCAATGGTAGTAAATGGTAATCCAGTTTGTTAGGTTTTTCCGGGCAAAAAATACCTTAAAGCTGCAATAGCAGCGGCTCTTGGTAGAAAGGTAATGTTTCTGTACTTTTAGTTATGCCCCTTAGTTATCGCTGTTGGAAAACAGGGATCCTCGCTCCTAACATAACGAAAATCAAGAAAATCACATAAATCACGAAAATCAAGGTTCAAATTTTTCCCGTATCTTTGCAATCCCAAAAAAATTGGGAATAATTCATTTTTTAACCTCCGGTGCATTATAAGTGCGCCGTACAAACAGAAGTACTATTTTGGAAGACCAGGTAATCAATTCAGAGAACGTAGCATCATCACAGGATGAAACTACTCCGCACACTGCAGCCGTAACTGATTCAGCAGCAGAGACAACAGAAGAAACATCTAACGATGCTCCTGTTGCAGCACACGAAGAGGCAGCAGAGCCGCAAAACATCACAGCAGACGAAGCGCACGAAGCAGCACAGCCAGCTATGGAAGCAGCTACGCACACCCGCGCACCTCGCCACTACTACGAATCAGCATCAACAACATCTCACGATGATTTTGACTGGAGTGTAGACAAACGCAATGTAGCTTCTTACAAAGACGACGAGCGCGTACATTTCGACTCACTTTATGGCAATACTTTCAAAGCGATCGCAGAATCAGAACTGCTGACCGGCGCTGTAGTAGGCCTTACCAAGACAGATGCCATCATCAACATCGGTTTCAAATCAGACGGCCTTGTGTCTCTTAATGAATTCCGCGACATGCCGGACGTGAAGATAGGCGACGTGATAGAAGTAATGGTGGTGGAAAAAGAAGACAAACACGGCCACCTGCACCTGAGCCGCAAACTCGCAAGAGCAGCACGCGCATGGCAGCAGATCGTTGACTTCTACAAAACTGGCGAAGTGGTTACAGGTACCATCACATCCAAGACCAAGGGCGGTCTTATCGTGGATGTTTATGGCCTCGAAACATTCCTTCCCGGTTCTCAGATCGACGTTAAGCCCGTTACCGACTACGATCAGTACGTTGGCAAAACAATGGACTTCAAGGTTGTTAAGATCAATGAAACTATACGTAACGCTGTCGTTTCTCACAAAGCGCTTATCGAAAGCGATATCGAGCAGCAGCGCAGCGTTATCATCGGCCAGCTCGAGAAAGGACAGGTACTGGAAGGTACTGTTAAGAATGTTACCGACTTCGGTGCGTTCATCGACCTTGGTGGTGTTGACGGGTTACTGTACATCACAGACATTAGCTGGGGCCGCGTAACGCATCCAAGCGAAGTGCTGCAGAATGGCCAGAAACTGAACGTGGTGGTTCTTGACTTCGATGACGAGAAGAAACGTATCAGCCTCGGCCTGAAACAACTGACTCCTCACCCATGGGATAACCTGCCTGCAGAAATACAGGAAGGCGCCAAGATCAAGGGCAAGGTGGTTAATATCGAAGATTACGGTGCATTCCTCGAAATCATGCCTGGCGTAGAAGGCCTGGTACACGTTTCTGAGATCACATGGTCTTCTCAGCCTATCAACGCTAAGGAATTCTTCAAGCTTGGCGAAGAGCATGAAGCTGTGGTAGTAACGCTGGACAAAGACGAGCGCAAGATGAGCCTCTCTATCAAGCAGCTTACACAGGATCCGTGGGATACTATCGAAAATAAATTCCCGATCGACAGCCGCCACACCGGCACTGTTAAGAACATCACTCCATACGGCGTATTTGTAGAGCTGGAAACAGGCATAGGCGGCATGATACACATCAGCGACCTTAGCTGGATCAAGCGTTACAACCACCCAAGTGAGTTTGTAAAGACCGGCGATAAGATAGAAGTGATGATCCTGTCTATCGACAAGGAGAACCGCAAGCTGGCGCTGGGCCACAAACAACTGGAAGAAGATCCGTGGAACACGTTCGAAACTGTATTCCCGATCGGTTCTATACACGAGGGCAGCGTAACCCGCAAAGACGAGAAAGGCGCTACTGTTCAGTTACAGTACGGCTTGGAAGCTTACTCTCCTGCACGCCACCTCCGCAAAGAAGACGGCAGCAATGTAGAAGCCGAAGAAACACTTCCGTTCATGATCATCGAATTCGATCGTAACGACAAGCGTATCATGGTTTCTCACAGCAAGGTATGGGAGCAGGTGAAGAACGAAGAGAAAGAATCAATGAGAAAAGAGGCTACAGCCGAATCGGAAAAGACTAAGAAAGCAGTGAAAAACATACAGAGCAAAGTAGAGAAGCCCACACTCGGCGACCTCGGCGCTCTGGCTGCGATCAAGGACAAGATGAAGCAAGCTGAAAACGACAACGAAGCAGCAGCTGAATAATTGAACAATTCGGCAACTTGACAATTAGTCAATCCAGCCGTTTGGTAAATATGCCTAGAGCGCCCGGAAAAATTCCGGGCGCTCTCGTTTTGTGTTTGATCACTTTGCCTTAATTAATGTAACTTTAATCAACTCCTAAATTGGCTAATTGCCAAATTTTCAAATTATCAAATTCAAAAAATGGCCTGGACAGAAAAAGACAACAAACTACACCGCAGCTTCAAGTTCAAGGACTTTGGCGAGGCATTCTCATTTATGACACATGTAGCGCTGATAGCTGAAAAGCAGGACCACCACCCCACCTGGACAAATACGTACAATAAGGTGGATATTTGGCTGAACACCCACGACAAAGGCGATATCGTGACCGACAAGGACAGAACGCTGGCGGCCGCTATAGATAAGATAACGGGCAAATAAAACCGAGAAACCGATGACCAACAAAGCCACCGGAACCTTCGAAGTAAAGATCGTTCCGCAAACAGACCGGGATGTTCCTATGCTCGGCCGCATGACCATCGACAAACAATTTCATGGCGATCTTGAGGCTACCACACAGGGACAGATGCTCAGCGCAGGAACTGCAATCCCTAACTCCGCCGGCTATGTGGCTATTGAAAGAGTGGAGGGCTCCCTGCACGGCAAAACAGGCAGTTTTGTGCTACAACATGTGGGGCTGATGAACCGTGGCGTACCGTCGCTGTCCGTAACGGTCATACCCGATTCGGGAACGGATGAACTGGAGGGATTATCTGGAACGCTAACAATAATCAGGGAGCAAGGCAAGCACGCCTACGAATTCGTATACGAACTGCCTTCTGAAAAGTAAATACTAAGTTTTCCGTGAAACGTTGGAATGCAAAACTCATTCGACCACAGCCTCTCCTTTAGGAGAGGGACGGGGTGAGGCTATTCAGCTATCCTGTGCTGCCTCAGTATCTTAGGGAAACGAACTTCCAAGCCACCATGAACAGTACCTTTGTAGCCTACACCCACCTCAAGAAATCCAGCCACTTGGCGGCCGATGCGAATGCCAAGAGGAGTAGCCTGGAACCCGGAGGCCCATAACCCTGACCTGTCAGCGTGGCCGGGCTCGCGGGTAAGATCATCGAATACGCTTACGCCATACGCAAGAGCGCCATATAACCTTACCCTGATGAGATCGTTGCGGGTATCCAAATAAGCAAAGGTCATTTCAGGCACGAAAGACAGAAAACTGCCCCATGTACGGATGTTTTCGTAACCTATGCCCATACCCATGGTCACATTCTTGTTAATATAGTATCTGTACGTGATATTAGAAACGCCGGACGACGCACTGAACGGAGCACCGTTGTAAAAGCTGTAAATGCTGTAATACCCATAGCCTACTGCTATTTCGCTCTTACCTCTTTGTGCAAAACTGTTATACGCACTAAAGATCATTAACAAAGCAAAAAACAAAACAGGTATCTTTCCTTTCATCATAAAATGGCTTTAAGCTGTGGTATTTATTGATTACGAAGGCTAAAGATAGAGCAAACTTTCATTTCTCCAAAACCTTTGGCAATGAAATGTGTGAACCGGCCTGCCGGCAGGCCGGTTAATTATTAATGAATTGGATTGTTTTGTAGATAAACCTGAGAAACTATTTTCTATGCCGCTGTACCTGCTGTAGTTTTTCTATATCGTTTTTGTCCTGAATGCGGCCGGTTCCAAATTTTGTCAAAACCAAGTGATTAAGATTGATGATTGGCATAGGTAAGCCTTCAATCTCGGCAATAATCTTTTCTTTATCGGCTTCTTCATAAGCCACTCCCGAAACTTTTGTAAGGAAATCTATTTTATACGGCCTTTCCCATGCGCTAAAAACGAGGGTTTCTGAAAAGTCTAAATCCATTATTAGGTGTAAGTCTTCGTTGTCAACATCGTTTTTCTCCAGAGCCTTGATAAGTTTTATTTTATTGTCATTGTCCGGTTTTATCCAAATATCCATGTCCCCGGTTGTACGATTATAACCGTGGTAGTTGACAGCATATCCGCCAACCAGCATAAATTGAACATTTTCTGCGAGCATATCTGCGATCAATTTTCTATGTTCTTCAAAGAAAATATTCATGATTTATAGGATACTATTTTTAAGGACCGGCTAAGTTGAGGGTTCTCTATTTGATCATCTGTAAGGCCAAACGAGGCTATGACCATTTCGTGCAAGTGCTCCAGCCGTTTTAAAGGTGTAATGGATGCCCAGTAATCAATCATCTCATCTTCCTGTTCCTGAAAAGAAGAAAAAATGCGTATTTTTTTATGGTCGGATGGCATAATGGGCAAAAATACTAATTTGAAACGATTTGCAGCACTTCATGGTGTATTTCAAATCTTCGCTCTGAATATCACATCCAAGCCCGTTTGGGGTTGGGACTTCCCGCCTATTTTATACCGGTTTTACCTGTGGTTATTCATATTGGCGTCTTTTGGGCTTCTTTTTTAATGAGCATTAGTATTGCTTCTAGGCGAAGATTTGAAATGGCCTGCGCTCCCTGGAAATTCTACTTTCAGCGTGGCGATAACCTTTTAACCTTTTGCCTAATTAACCTATTAGCTAAAAAACGTAACTTTGAACCATGTCTTTACAGGGCAAAAAAGTCGTACTGGCTGTTACCGGTAGTATAGCCGCTTACAAAACGCCGCATTTTGTGCGCTTGCTGATAAAAGCCGGCGCTGAAGTGAAAGTGCTGGTTACTGATGCGGCTACCCAATTTGTGAGCCCGCTTTCGCTGGCTACGGTCTCAAAACACCCCGTTCTTGCGAATGTTAATGACGGCGCTACCTGGAACAACCATGTGGAGCTGGGCCTCTGGGCCGATGCCATGATCATTGCCCCTTGCAGCGCAAATACGCTCGGCAAACTCGCCAATGGCCTGTGCGATAACCTTGTTTGCGCCGTTTACCTCTCTGCCCGGTGCCCCGTGTTCGTAGCACCGGCAATGGACGAGGACATGTGGCTGCATCCGTCTACTCGGGCCAATATGAGCAAAATAAGGGGTTTCGGCGATCATATCATCCCTGTAGCACATGGAGAACTGGCCAGTGGCCTGATTGGCGAAGGCCGCATGGCTGAGCCTGAAGACATGGTGGCGCATCTCCATGCTTTTTTCTCCGAAGAAAATAAACCGCTGAAAGGAATCAATGCGCTCGTCACGGCTGGCCCTACTTATGAGCGTTTGGACCCTGTACGATTCATCGGTAACTTCTCCAGCGGTAAAATGGGTATTGCTATCGCTGAAGCCCTTGCAGACCGGGGCGCACAGGTAACCTTGGTACTTGGTCCTTCTCACGAGCGCACCTACCATTCGCTCGTGAAGACAATAACTGTAGAAAGTGCTCGTGAAATGTATGAAGCTTGCGCCGCTTATTTTAAAGATTCACGGATAGCCGTTCTCGCTGCAGCCGTGGCCGATTACAAACCAGCAACACAAGCGACCGAGAAAATAAAAAAGAAGGACACTGAACTGACCATAGCGCTCACCAAAACGGACGACATACTCGCCAGCCTGGGCAAAATAAAACAGCCGGGCCAGACGTTAGTAGGTTTCGCACTGGAAACGAACGACGAGTTGGAACATGCAACCGCAAAACTGAAGGCGAAAAATGCCGACATGATAGCGCTTAACTCACTTAGGGATCCGGGCGCCGGCTTCGCCCATGATACCAATAAGATAACCCTGTTAAAAAAAGACGGTACGCAGGTAGCATTACCATTACAGAGTAAAAAAGACGCTGCGACGTCAATTGTTGACCATATTTTAGAATTAAGACATGCTGAAAAAATTGTTTAGTATGGTGCTGTTTTCTATCGCCTTTAGTTTGCGTGGTAGTGCGCAGGAACTAAACTGTGTGGTGACTGTGCTGCACGATAAAATAACGGGGACCGGGATAGATCCTCAGGTATTCAGCACCATGCAAAAATCCATAACAGAGTTCATGAACAGCCACAAATGGACATCAGATGAGTTTGCTGCGTCTGAAAAAATAGATTGCAACATCCTGATCAATCTTACGGGCAACAATATAAACAGCGATCCTGATAGCTATAATGCTACGTTGAGCATACAGGCGACACGGCCGGTGTATAATTCAACTTACACAACTAAGCTCATTGATTTTGTAGACAAGGACGTTTCTTTTAAGTTCTCGCCCTTTACACCAATTCATTTTGACGATAACCAGGCGTCCGGATCGGACCCTATGTCTGGCAACCTCACCGCTATATTGGCTTATTATTCCTACATAGTGCTTGCCCTCGATTACGATAGTTTCTCCCCCAACGGCGGCTCCACCTACCTGAAAAAGGCGCAGAACGTAGTAAATAATGCGCCCGATGGAAAAGGGGTAACCGGATGGAAAAATGTGGAGAGCACACATAACCGTTATTGGATAGTAGACCAGATGCTGAATACCCGTTTCTCTGATATACGGAAAGTGTGGTACTCCATGCACCGTGAAGGGCTGGACAGTATGTATGCCAAGCCGGCAGAGGCACGTACACGCATACTTTCCAATATCCGCAAACTATATGATGTGAACCGGGAAAACCCAAGCTCCGTATACATACAATTCTTCTTCAACGCTAAAAGTGATGAGATCATACACCTGCTGGCACAGGCGCCTAAAAATGAACGCTCGCAATATATTACTTTGCTGGACGCACTCGATGTGCCAAACTTAGCGAAGTACAATGCCCTTAGGTAGCCGTAAGTTGTAAGTTGTAAGTCATAAGTTGTAAGTCGTAAGCCTGCGAGGTGAGCAATTAGTAAAGCTGTTTCATAAATCAATTAAATGGTGCGGATAACGATTGTTGTTTTTTTTGTGATTGTGTTTTTCTCTTGTAAGCAAGAAAATAAATATTCCGGTGACCATTTGTCCAGGGATGTAATGCAAAAAGTGATGCTGGATATTAATCTTGCAGAAGCTTACAGCATAAATGCGAAGGACAGCCTCCACCGCGCAGGCACTAAAAATATGGACTCACTTTCGGCTTTTTATAAACGAATATTTGATCATTACAAGATCACAGAAGCAGAATTTACCCAAAGCCTGGAATGGTATAAGAACCATCCTGAAGAGCTGGATTCGGTATATGCGCACATTATTCCAATAGCGAACAAATTGCAGACAAGGCTACCGGCTGTAAAAACGCCTCCTCCGCCACCGACACCTCCACAAGGTATGCCTGAAACGCCGTTGCCGCAGTCGCAAATGATGCATCCTAACGGGATAAGAGCGACTCCTCACCCGGTGCCACAGAGGTCTGTGGATAATGCAAAAGAAAATTGATAGCTCCCGGCATCACGCGCCTAATTTGCTCAACGCAGTACCGATCCTTTCCATCGCCTCCATAAGATTCGTCATTGAAGTCGCAAAAGAAAGACGGATGCAATCAGGCTCGCCGAAGGCACTTCCGCATACGGTAGCTACGTGCGCTTCATTGAGCAGAAACATGCTGAAATCTTCCGCGTTATTTATTTTGAATTCACCATAGCTCTTCCCGAAAAACGAGCTGATATCAGGGAAGGCATAAAATGCACCTTCAGGGTTACTGCACTTAATACCGGGTATCTTTTTGAGTGCTGGGATCACATAGTCTTTGCGTTGTTTGAACGCCTCAACCATTTTGTAAGTAGGCGCCAGGTCACTAAGCAAAGCGGTTATCGATGCTTTCTGCGTAATGGAATTCGTGCCCGATGTTACCTGGCTCTGGTACTTGTCGCATGCCTGTACCAGTTCCCTTGGGCCAGCCATGTAGCCGAGCCGCCAGCCGGTCATGGCAAAACCTTTCGACATACCATTAATTACAACTACCTGATCCTTTATTTCGTCGAACTGGGCTATGCTTTCATGCCTGCCTGTGTAATTGATGTACTCATATATCTCGTCGCTGATGATGTAAACCTTCGGATGGCGCTTGAACACTTCCGCAAGCCCGGCCAGCTCTTCGCGTGAGTAAACACTGCCTGTAGGATTGCAGGGAGACGAATACATGAACAGTTTGGTTTTGGAAGTGATATTCGCTTCCAACTGCTCAGGCGTAAGCTTAAAGTCGTTTTCTATGCCACATGGCACGTACTTTACTACCCCGCCGGCAAGCTGTACCTGCGCAGCATAAGTAACCCAAAAAGGTGTGGGTATTATTACTTCATCACCCGGATCTACCAGGCACATAACCGCATTGAGCAACGACTGTTTTGCACCTGTGGACACTATAATCTGGTTGGCAGGATAATCAAGATTATTGTCTCTTTTCAGTTTTATGCTTATAGCATCAAGCAAATCGGCAAAACCAGCAACAGGCGTGTATTTAGTAAAACCATCGTTCATGGCCTTGACAGCAGCATTGCAGATGTGTTCCGGTGTTTTGAAATCTGGCTCACCGAGGCTAAGGTCCACAATATTGATGCCCTTCGCTTTCAGTTCGCGGCTCAATTTGGCCATTTTTATCGTCTGCGGCTCGGTAATAGAACTTAATCGTTGTGCTAACTGCATTGCTCTTCTAAAGATATTGGAAAACAAATATACACAAGATATGATAATGGGGTTGCCCAATTTCATGTTAATCAACCGTGTTTCGATTGGGCAATTCCCCGCTAATGCCCTAATTTTGCGCCGTTACTACATTCAATAATTAAATGAAAGATTTCTCTTACGTGATGGGGCCTACCCCCGAATACATTGAGTCGCTTTATACCGATTTCACAAAAGATTCTACTACAGTTGATCCGGAATGGAAAAAATTCTTTGAAGGCTTCGACTTTGCAATAAGTAATGGCGGTGCTACCACGGTAAGCGGTGACACTTCGAAACCGACGCTAAGTAACGACCGTCTGGTAAAGGAACTGGGTGTTTTTGAGCTGATCCGGGCTTACCGCAAGCGCGGACACCTCGTCGCTACCACCAATCCCATTCGCGCCAGGAAGGACCGCCACGCGCAATTGGAACTGGAACGTTTCAACCTCACCGAATCGGATATGGAAACGTCCTTCTTTGCGGGCAGTTTTGTTGGGGTAAAAGACGGTAAACTAAAGGATATTCTGGCAAAATTAAAGGCGATCTATGCCGGTAATATTGGCATCGAATATACCTACATCAATAACACGGAGAAGTGCCATTGGGTGGAACAATCGTATGAAGCGCTCATGCAAAAGCCGCTCTCCATAGACCAGAGGAGAAGAGTACTGGAGAAACTGAACGAGGGCGTGATCTTTGAAAAATTCCTTAATACAAAATTCATAGGCCAGAAACGTTTTGGGCTGGAAGGCGGAGAATCAACAATACCCGCATTGGACACCATTATCAACGATGCGGCTGAAGCAGGTGTACAGGAGGTGGTTATCGGCATGGCGCACCGTGGCAGGCTGAACATACTCGCTAATACCCTCAAGAAAACCTACGAGCAGATATTCTCTGAGTTTGAAGGCAATATGCCGGAAGATATGACCATGGGCAGCGGCGATGTGAAATACCACCTCGGGTTTCAGTCGAACATAACCACTCCGAAAGGCAATACGATCAATGTACAACTCACACCAAACCCATCGCACCTGGAAGCGGTAAACCCGGTGGTAGAAGGATTTGCCCGCGCCAAGGCGGATACACTGTATGGTAAAGAGTATGACAAAGTGCTGCCAATACTCATACATGGAGATGCAGCAGTTGCCGGCCAAGGTGTAGGTTATGAATTGCTACAGATGTCTAAGCTGGCGGGATACTATACCGGGGGCACCATTCATTATGTGATCAATAACCAGATCGGTTTTACTACCGACTTTGACGACGCCCGTTCGGCCGATTACTGCACCAGCATTGCCTCGATGGTACAGGCACCAGTACTGCACGTAAATGGTGACGATGCCGAAGCTGTGGTGAAATGCGCGATGCTTGCAACAGCCTACCGGCAGAAATTCAACGAAGACATCTTCATAGACATGGTGTGCTACCGCAAGCATGGCCATAACGAAGGTGATGAACCGAAATTTACCCAGCCGCAGTTGTATGCGCTTATCGACAAGCATCCCAATCCGCGGGAAATGTATACGCAATACTTGCTGCAGCATGGCGAGGCCGATGCGCAGGAACTTGCCAAGCAAATGGAAGCCCAGTTCTGGGCCGACCTTCAGCAGCGCCTGGATGAAATAAAGCAAAAACCACTGCCATACACTTATCAAAAACCCGAAATGTGGTGGAAAGCTTTGAGAAAGGCGCAGGACGCAGATTTCATAAAATCACCGGACACCGCTATTAAAGAAGAAGATTTTAAGAAGCTGTTTATTGCTCTAATGCAGTGGCCGGAAGGTTTCAGCCCACTGAAGAAAGTGGAGAAACTGATACAGGATAAGATAAAGCTGTTTGACACCGAGGGCAAGGCAGATTGGGCTACGGGGGAACTGATGGCTTATGCAAGCCTGCTACAAGAAGGCAATGAAGTGCGCCTGAGCGGTGAAGATGTAAAGCGCGGCACTTTCTCCCACCGCCACGCAGTTATTTACGACCAAAATACCAATGAGCCTTACAACAGGCTGAGCCGGCTTGGCGAAAATCAAGGCACACCGTATATATATAACTCTCTTCTTAGTGAGTTTGCCGTGCTTGGCTTTGAATATGGCTATGCCATGGCAAACCCAAACAATCTTGTACTCTGGGAAGCCCAGTATGGCGACTTTGCCAATGGAGCACAGACCATCATAGACCAATATATAGTGGGCGGCGAACAAAAGTGGACCAACATGAACGGGCTGGTGATGTTGCTGCCACACGGCTATGAAGGTGGTGGCCCTGAGCATAGCAGTGCCCGCCTGGAGCGCTTCCTGCAGATGTGCGCGGAGAATAACATGGTGATCACCAATATCACCACCGCTGCCAATTTCTTCCATGGCCTGCGCAGGCAACTGAAATGGGAGTTCAGAAAACCACTGATCAACTTCTCACCAAAGGCCAACCTGCGCCATGTTCGTTCCTACTCTGCCATGAGTGAGTTTACCACCAGCGGATTCAAAGAGGTACTGGATGATCCTAATATCAAGAGCGCTGCAAAAGTGAAAAAGGTATTGCTGTGCAGTGGAAAAATGTACTTTGACCTCAGCGAAAAACAACTTGCCGACAAGCGCGAAGATGTGGCGATAGTAAGGTTGGAACAAATTTACCCCCTGCCAGTAAACCAACTAACTACCCTGAGGGAAAAATATAAGAAAGCAGAATGGACGTGGGTGCAGGAAGAGCCACGCAACATGGGTGCGCTCAGCTTCCTGGTCATGAATATTCCTGACTTCAAAATGAAGTACATCAGCAGGCCGGCCAGTGCGTCTACGGCGACTGGCTTTGCCAAGAAGCATGCGATAGAACAGGCGCAGCTTGTGGAAGATGCATTTGCGTCGTAACAGCTCCTTTTCCTGGATTTAGCATGGGAATTTATAAACCTTATATTTGCACGCATAAATAAAATCATGGAAGACCTTAAAATAAAGCTGAAGCAACAGATTATTGAGTCATTGAACCTGCAGGGGATGAAGCCGGAAGATATTGACGACAACGCTCCCCTCTTCGGTGATGGCCTTGGCCTGGACAGCATCGACTCGCTGGAGCTGATGGTGCTGCTGGAGCGCAACTACGGCATCAAGATAGAAGACGCCCGTGAAGGCCGTAAGATACTCACCTCTGTGCAAACCATGGCGGAATACATTCAGCAACACAGCAAAATATAACGCCGCATGGCGGAAAGAGTAGTCATAACAGGACTCGGCATTATATCCGCGCTAGGCACCGGCAAAGATGCCCACATCACCGCTTTCCGCAACTCCCGGAGCGGGGTAACCAGTGTTACACATCTTAAGTCCATACACGCCCACGAGTTTGTGCTGGGCGAAATAAAGATGAGCAACGACGAGCTTTCTGAAAAACTGGGCCTGCCGCCTGGCGATAATGGCTATACCCGCACTACCCTCCTCTGCCTGGCTGCAATGGATGACCTGCTGCAAATAACAGACATCGACCTGCTGCGCAACGAACCATTTGCTTTCATCAACGCCAATACCGTAGGTGGCATGAGCAAGATGGAGGACATATACATGGATGTGATCACTACCGGCACTGACGAAAAGAACAATAAATACATTAATACCCTTGACTGTGCCGAAAGCACGGAGAATGTTGCTGAGCATTATGCTCTGAAACCAATGATGGCGACCATCAGCACTGCCTGCTCATCATCATCAAATTCGTTGATCCTGGGTGCAAGAATGATAAAGCATGGCCTCGTGAAACGCGCCGTATGCGGCGGCGGAGACGCGCTCAGCCGTTTCACACTCAATGGCTTTTACAGCCTCAAGAATGTGGACAAAAACCCTTGCAAGCCGTTTGATCAAAACCGGGGCGGACTCAATCTTGGCGAGGCTGCAGCTTACTGCCTGCTTGAATCAGAATCGGCGGCAAGAGCAAGGGGCGCGAATATCATAGCTGTGCTCAGTGGTTATGCCAACACCAATGACGCTTACCACCCTACCGCCCCGTCACCCACAGGAGAAGGCGCCAGCCGCACCATGCAGCAGGCGCTTGATATGGCCAGCCTAACACCGGGAGATATAGATTACATCAATGCACACGGCACTGCAACACAAAATAACGATCTTTCGGAAGGCCTCGCCATACAAAACGTATTCGGCACAAGCGCCCCCTACTTCAGTTCCACCAAGCCATTTACCGGGCACACGCTGGCGGCGGCCGGTGTGATTGAAGCCATCTTCAGCATGTGGGCAATCGAAGAACAAATGGTGATACCCAATCTCCATTTTGAGACCCGAATGGAAGAGCTTGGCATACAACCAGTTAACACCATCATGGAGAATAAGGACATAGATCACGTACTCAGCAATTCCTTCGGCTTTGGCGGCAGCAATGTTTCACTCATATTCAGCAAGGCATGAAACAACCGCTCTACATACTGTCTGCCTGTTCCATATCACCCCAGCATACTTATGATGTTGAACACTTTCTTGATCCTATTGTCAGCAGCGATGATAACAAGCTGTACGTAACCAACCCCGACTACGCGAAGTACATATCACCGGTTGCCATAAGGCGCATGAGCCGGATGCTGAAAATGGGTATTACTGCGGGCATGCACAGCCTTGAAGTGGCCGGTGTCAAAACACCTGATGCGATCATTATAGGCACTGCGCGCGGCAGTGTGACAGACATGGAGAACTTCCTGAAAGACATGATCAACCTGAAAGAAGAAGCACTCACTCCTACCGGCTTCATACAGTCCACCTACAACTCCGTGAACGGCTGGCTGGCCATGATGACCAAAAGCACCTGCTACAACCAGACCTATGTGCACCGCGGTTTCTCTCTGGAGCTTTGCCTGCTTGATGCACAAATGATGCTGGCAGAAGCAACTGAAAAACAATATTTACTTGCCGGTGGATTTGATGAGCTTACCGAAGAATATTTTATCATCCGCGACAAAATAGACTATTACAAGGACGAGGCCATCAATAGCGGCAACCTGTTATCGCACTACAATACTAAGGGCTCCATAGGCGGCGAGGGCGCGCACTTTTTTACGCTTAGCAATGACCCCGCAAACGCGGCATGTGCCATACACAGTTTGCGAATGCTGCAGAAGCCTACCAGCCAGGAACTGCAGCAAGCGATAGCAACCATGCTGGAACAGAACGGTCTCACCAACGATGATCTGGACGTAATGATGTGTGGCATGAATGGTGATTCCCGGAACAGATTCCTGATAGATCCGCTCATTGCCGGCTGCTCTCCAAACACCACCATCGCAAGCTTCAAACAATTCTCCGGCGAATACGACACGGCCTCAGGTTTTGGCCTTTGGCTGGTAAATCACCTATTCACCTGGAAGGCGATCCCTTCTGCCGTAATCTACCAACAAGGTTCTTCAAACTCGATAAAGAATGTGCTGCTCTGTAATGTTACTATTGCGTGCAACGTGACGCTGATGCTGGTGACGAAGGTTGTATAAGTTATATTATATACTAGCTGCAAACTGGTCAAACTATTCGGGAACCCGGTTGCTCCGCTAATTGCCTGGCCACAGACATTTGCCGTAAAGAAATAACAATGCCGACACCCTACTTCTCCAAACTAAACAAACTGTCCACAAACTCCTCCTTGTTGAATATCTGGAGGTCTTCCATCTTTTCGCCTACGCCGATGTATTTTACGGGGATCTTGAATTGATTGGCTATGGCTAGGACTACGCCACCTTTGGCAGTGCCGTCTAGCTTGGTGATGGCTATGGCGGTTACATCAGTAGCGGCGGTGAAGTGTTTGGCCTGCTCTATGGCGTTCTGGCCGGTGCTGCCATCCAGTACCAGCAGCACTTCGTGTGGGGCGTCGGGCATTTTTTTCTTTATTACGCGGTGTATCTTGCCCAGTTCGTCCATCAGGTAGGCTTTGTTGTGCAGCCTGCCTGCGGTGTCTATGATGACCACATCTGCCTCGCGGGCCATACCGCTTTGCACAGTATCAAAAGCCACTGAGCTGGGGTCGCTGCCCATTTCTTTTTTTACTATGGGCACCCCTACCCGCTCGCTCCATATGGTGAGCTGATCTACGGCTGCGGCGCGGAAGGTATCTGCGGCACCCAACACCACGCTCTTGCCCGCTTTCTTGAAGTTATAAGCCAGCTTACCTATGGTGGTCGTCTTACCTACACCGTTTACCCCTACGACGAGGATAACGTAAGGCTTCTTACCAGCAGGTACATCAAAGGTAGCAAACTCATTGGAGGGAGCGTTGGTGAGCATGCTCATGATCTCTTCCTGCAATATGCGGTTGAGCTGCGAGGTACCAACGTACTTATCTTTTGCTACGCGGGCCTCTATGCGGTCTATTATGGCTACTGTTGTGTCTACACCTACGTCTGCGCCAACGAGTGCATCTTCCACGCTGTCCAGCACTTCTTCGTCCACCTTGTCCTTGCCTGCAATGGCTTTGGTGAGCTTGGAAAAAAATCCTTCCTTGGTTTTCTTTAGCCCTTCGTCAAGCGTTTCCTTTTGTTCCTGCTGCTCTTTATTGCGTTTAAAGATCTTATCAAATAAGCCCATGATGTATTGCTGTTTTTCTCACTTATTCCGGGGCGGTCACCGCTCTCTGCCGGAGTTTATTTATGTACGGGTATATGGTGCAGCGCATCAGCGATACATACATAACCACTGGCAGTTTTTTTGAAACAGCCTTTGTTTGCCTGCATTAGTATCACGGCATAATCTTTCGCCTGGTGTTCGTACACATTACCAACACTCGGGAATTTCTGCATGATCATGGCTGTCAATTCCGACAAGAACATATTTTTAATGCCGAACTGGTTGAGGTCATTTACTTCGCTTTCACTAAGCTCACCGTTTGGCCTGGGATTCAATTCCTTGCCACGAGGCTCCGCCACTTGTTCTGTTTCAGCCGGTTTCGTAGTTTCTTTTGCTACTTTGGGTTTTCTTGTGTTCAGATCAATAGGCTCCC
Organism: uncultured Bacteroidota bacterium; assembly: GCA_903905065.1. Taxonomy (GTDB): domain Bacteria; phylum Bacteroidota; class Bacteroidia; order Chitinophagales; family Chitinophagaceae; genus Nemorincola. The sequence continues at coordinate 31,553 of CAIVEW010000112.1, forward strand.
TGGCAGGTTTTTCTGCAGGTTTTTCAACGGGTTTTTCTTCAGCCTTTGCGGGAGCAGGCTCAGGCGGTGGTGGTGTGGCCGTTGCTTCCGCAGGCTTCGGACTTTCTGCTGAAGCCGCGGTGGCAGTATTAGCCGCGCTGTCGTGAGACAATGGCATGCTGAGGCTATCAGTAGTACTGGCAGCCCATGTTTCCGTTTGCTTAGAACTGTGTTTCTTATACATATATGCGGCTCCGGCCCCGCCTATCACTAATATCAGCACAAGACCAATGATCACCCCTTTCTTTTTATAAAATGGTGTTGGTTCCTCGTCCATTTCGTCGACTGCCGACTCTTTCTTCGCAGAATAATACGGTGGTGCCTGGGCTACGGGCGCTGCAGGTTTTGGTGCTGGTTGAGGTTTCGGCTCTGGCTTTGGCGGCACTGGAGCCTGCGCTGGCTTCGGTGGAACCGGGGCGGGCTTCGGAGTGGGCGCTGGCGCTGGCTTTGGCACTACAGGTGGTGGCGGCGCGGGCGCAGGCTTTGGAGCGGGCGCTGGTTCCGGCTTGGGCACTACAGGTGGTGGCGGTGCGGGCGCAGGCTTTGGAGCGGGCGTTGGTTCCGGCGTGGACACTATGGGTGGTGGCGGTGCAGGCGCAGGCTTTGGAGTGGGCGCTGGTTCCGGCTCGGGCACTACGGGTTGTGGCGGTGCAGGCGCAGGCTTTGGAGCTGGTGCAGGTTCCGGCTTGGGTACCACAGGTGGCGGTACAGGCGCAGGCTTTGGAGCTGGTGCAGGTTCCGGCTTAGGCACCACAGGTGGTGGTGGTGCAGGCGCAGGTTCCGGTCTTGGCGCCACAGGTGGTGCAAGGTTAGGCGTTGGCCTTGGCGCGGGCTCCGGCTTAGGCTCTGCAGGAGGTACCACAGCAGGCTCCGGCTTGGGAGCTATAGGTGGTTCCGGTAGTGGAGTAGGCTCTGGTTTTTGTATGGGTACTGGCTCCGCTGCGGGTACAGGCTTTGGCGCGGGTGCCGGCACCGGTTCAGCCGCAGGTTTCGGTACCGGTGCTGGCTCAGGAACTGCAACTGGCGCCGGTGCCGCTGGTACGGGACCGGCACTTTCCGCGACCGCCGGTTTACCTTTCGCCAACAGGCTGTCCAGCTTATCGCGCATTTGTTTTGAATAGTCAATGAGCTTGTCATATTCATCCACCATCTTCTGCAGTTCCTCGCGGTTCGCCTGGTCCAGCGGAACGGTCGTGCTTTCTGCAGGTAACAGGGGTGCTGAAGGTGGAACCGCCTGCACCGGCTTTTCCGGTAGCGGTGCAGCTTTTGGCATACTGGGTAGCATTTCCGGGGGCTTAGGCCCACCATCACGGTAGCTGGTGAAGTCATCCCATTCAATCACTTTTATAGCAGCTTTCTTGTTTACGTAGTGCGATATTTTATCACTGAAAGAGAAGTACAGCGTCTCAGCGTCTTTATAACTCTTCAGCGCTTCGTCAAAAAAACGAACCACCTGTGGTGTGTTATCCACACTGCCCGGATGAATGAAAAACTTCTTTTGCGGATTTATTTTGGTGCTGTAATAAGGCGTATTTTCAATCGTTTTCGTGTTGAATTTCACCGTCTGAAACTGCGCCGGCTCTTTTACATTAAGGTTCACCGCCTGCCTTACCTGGATGGTATTATTGCTCAGGTTCTGCGCATTGTTGACTATATCATCGTGCAGCTCCCTGAGTAATTTATAGATAGTGTTAGGGTCCACATATACCTGCTGCAACACAATCGCCGAGCCAATAAAAGTGCCGTTCCTGTTAGCATTCATTTCCCGTGCATGTGCGTACAGGCAAAAGGCAATGGAATACACACCATTTACAAATTCTCTCTTAACGCTATATAGCTCTGTTCCGGGGAAAAGTGCGATCTCTTCGTTATCAAGGTCAAGACTTTTGCTAAATTCAACATCGAAACTGAATGCCTGTTGAAAACCATAAGGTTGACCAAAAGTCCCAAATACACCAAGTCCTAGCAGGTTCTCCATGTTTAATTCTCTTTAATCTCTAAAAGTATATTGAGTTTTTGATTTTTGCAACTGGTTTTGATGCCAGACTTTAAAGGTCGGCTATTTTATGGTATGGTTGCAACAATTGAGATACAATTCGGAGGGTATAGGCCCGCCGGTGCGATAGGCCATGCTGTTACATAATAACAAAAAGATAATTTGGATCGGCGGATGTTATTCATAGACCAATTTAGCAGTATATCGCTGGCCACCAATATCTATACGGACAAAATAAATACCTTTTGCATGATTTGATGTTTGAAAAGTAGTTGCGTTATTCCATTGCGCTGCGGTGGCAGTCGATGAATAATTGCTTCTGCCTGATGCATCGAAGATATCCACACGCATCACCGTTCCGGCATCCGCGTGCCACAGAATGGTAAAATTGCCATCGTAGTTGGGATTAGGGAAGATGTTTACCACCGAGTTCCCGTTATCCCATGTTATCGTCCGGATGGGCAAAACAATAGTGGTGCCGTTCTGCAGAACCGCCGTTAGGCGATAATGTACCTGCGCACCATCAGCTATAACCCGGGTTGGTTGATCCGTGAAATCATATTGCTGGCCGTAGTGATTTAATGCGGGCACATCATCGATAGTGGCATAAGAATTATTTTCTATGGCACGCTCCAGAACGTAATGATTTACGGCGCCGTCTATGTATGACGTCCAGCCTACTAAGGCGCTGCGATGGCCAATAGGCTCAGCATACAGTGTTACCAGGTTATTTGCAGAGTCAGCATTCGTAACCTTGCGGACCGGAGACGAAAAAACAGTGGTGCTGCCAATCATTGTCCATTGCAGCCGGTAGTATAGCGCACCGGAGTCAGGAATAGTGACTACATCGTTGTATGAATACTCACCGGGGTTAGCATGCACGGCCGGCGTGTCCAGGATTGTGGTAAAATTTATACTGTCCTGCGAGCGCTGCAGTGTGTATCTGTTCGTTGCCGTATCTATCAAAGAATACCAATAGGTAGAAACCTGCCCGCCATTTTTGAAGGCGATAAAATTCAAATAGTCCGTGCCTGCGGGGAAATTGCCGGTAGGGCCGCCATCATTGAACCAGTATTCGGAAAAAGGTTTTGATGTGATCTCTGCATAATAGCCTTTATCATACGGCACCCATTTTACCGAGCGGTAAGGATAGTAAGTGAACACACCACCGGTATCGTCAGCCAATGAGCCGTTTTCCGCATTTTGGTTGTTATTTTCGTATTGAGTGATGCCCAACGCATAGGCATCCTGTATGCGAGTGCAAGATGGACAAGTAGTGTCGTTCAGCACATTTACGACCTCACTATCCAGGAGATACAGACGGATACCAGCGCTGTCTGCCGCGGGCTGTGCGGTCTTAATGGTATAACTTCGGGGAAAAGTATATTGTGTAGCTCCAGGGTTGCTGATGGTATCATGTGCGTAGAGCGTCACAGCCGCATCATTTATGCTCTCATTAAGTGGATTCACAGAAGCCAGCAGTTTATTGTTTAACAAATAATCTGACCAAACATTGGCGTTCAAATTCTGTGTAATAGTTGCCGTGCTAGTGGCAGGAAGTATTGGATAATAGAGGTCGTAAATGTGAATATCATCCAACGCGATACCTTCAAACGTGGCACCCGGATCAGAAGCAAGCACAAAACGAAAATGTATCGTTTGCCCGATGGGCGGCTGTGGCAAAGGAATAGAGGCTACATGCCAGCGGGTAAACCCTTCTGTGTTCCATACATCGAAGGTGGAGTCGTACCAGTTAGTGCCTTGCCCTGAAGCGCCCAGTTTTGTCCACTGCACCCCATCGAATGTGTATTCTATATAACCTTTATCGCAAAGCGTGGCACCGCAATTTTCTATGTCCATGGCGGCGCTGAAGCTGAGCATAGGGTTAACCAATTGAGAAATATCGAAGCAAGGAGAATAGAGATAAGATGTTTCGAGGTTGTTGTAATTGCCAGTGAGATTGGTTTTCCAAACTTTTGTCCCGCTCGCAGCTCTATGAATTTTTGGAGCGGCTGGAGTGCCATACTGCCATGAATTTTTAATGCCTGTGCTGAAATAACCGCCATCGCCAGATTCAAAGTTTTCCAGGTAAGGGAAATTGCTGATTATATTACTGTTGCGGAAGGTGTAATTAAGGATGCTGTCATTTGGGTTGTAACTGTCTCCAGCTTCGTTTATCCATACATTGAGCACGTGGGTCGACCCAGGTGAAATATCCAGTTGCTGCGTAAAAGTAAAATTGACTGTATCCTTGGCAGGTATTGAGTTTATTGTTCCTGTAAATACAGCGCCGCCGTCCATGCTATAAAAGAGTTGCACATTATTCAGCGGATAATTAACGCCATTGTTTACCTGCACAGCAAGCGGTGCCAATGAAGGCAGGCCGCAGTTATTGGCGAGCGGTGTAATTATTTTCACCAGCCCCACGTCATTAGTGACAGTATACAATCTGAAGTTGTCAAACGTCATGCCGTTGCCATAATCAGGTGCCGCAATAAGGGACGTATCACTTTGCCCAAAAGATATCTGCGTACTTGTAGAGAAATCATGCCCAGTATGCCGTAACAAATCGGTGAGCGATAAGGACTGCACATGGGTCACCGAACCAGGATAAACAGAAAGATCGTATGCATAAAATGGCGACCAAGACGCGGCATCACTTCCCCGCGCCGTTACCATGTTGCCGGTTGCTGATTTCGGAGTACCATGAAGCCTGTAGTCGAAATCAACCCTTATCTCCGATGTCGCAGTATCATAAGCGGCAAGATTAAAGGTGCCTACCAAAGTATTGTGGCTGCCATTCAGTAGGTTTTGGTTTTCGTCCATACTTATTGACCGGGTTCCCGTTATAGTTACGTCGTCATCAACAAAAGACCGAATTCTTCCCGAATCATCGGCATTGAAGTAATCCCAATGGCCATTTGGTGAAACACCAATGGAGTCATGGTTCACCGAAAACTTCGGCATGTTTTCAAATCCATCTGTAAAGGGAGTCGCCAGGTTCAATGTGTCATTCGGGATACTGATCACTGTAAATGAAGTGGTATCGTTACCGGGCTGGGGATCGATAAGGTCCAGATTGTGGACGGCTACGACGATATGATATACACCGGTATCTGCTAGCGACAAGCCCGGAACTCCAATAGTAACAACACCATTTGCGGGAATCGTCCCAGGGTTCGCGACCGTTTGCCATGCCCCTGAATTTACCTGGTACGATATGGTATAGTTAGTACAACTCGCCGTATACATATCTCTTATGTTCACGAGCATGGCAATAGAGGCCCCAAGTTGGGTACTGGTATACATTCTACCGCTTGCAGGCGCGAGTATACCGGTTATCGCCAGGTCTCCCGAAGAAACCGGATTCGCACAATTCCCCGAATTTGCCAATGCGATGACCGCAACACTGCGATATCCCCGGATACCGTTTAGCACCGGCTGAACGGCAACGTAAGAGTTCTCCGTCAGGGACATGTTACCGAATGAATAGGTGGTGTCCGCGGCGGCCACAGAATCAACAACCTGCATGTAGAACCCGCTTTTTTTCAGCAATAAATACTTCGTGGCATTCGTCACGGGAGACCAGTGTATGTTCACATATCCGGGACACTGCGAGCTATCCAATGCAGCAATAGGCTGCCCATTGATAGCAAACCTGCCGGACATAACAACATCTGACGTTCCGTTTCTTGTCACGCGCACCAGGCAGTTTCCTGAGTTATAGCCAATAGGGTTAAAATCGCAATGCCGGACATCGGGAGGAACCGTATTTGAAATAGGAAGCCAACTTGCGCCATTGTCAGGAGAAAACTCAACCGTAAATGTATTGCCATCGGTAACGGCATCCCAGAAAATGCGGATACTATCCACATTCGATAATTGCTCTGCTCCTATGGGGTAAGTAAGGTGTATGCCTGCAGGAATAATATCGTAGGCTATAACATATTGTTGCGGCCCCTGCGGGATGTTAAAACCTTTCACATTGATTGTGTACGTACCTGCAAGCGGATTAGTTATAACCACCTGTTCTGCATTGTTGATATGGTCGGCCTGCTCCGTAGCATTGTTGTTCACATTTGCAGGAGTCGGGTCGAGCACCAGCGGCAGGTGCTGGCCAGATGAAGGGTCGGTTACTGTCAGATCCAGGTCGTTGACCAGCGCTACTGCGGCAGAGGGACTAGCGGGAACGTCGTTCCAGTACAGCATTATTTTTACCTGGCCGGTATTCGCGGGAATAGTTATGTTAGCTGTTTGGGTCTCGTTGTTAAATATTGTACTGGTAACATAATGTCCTCCGTCCAGGATCTGCAGCGATCGGTAGAGGTCCATAGCGCCAAAGCCGTAGCTATAGTCGGGCCCGGGGTTTCCAAGATCCATGGCGCCATCGAGTAAAATCGCCTTTAAGACATCGGCTCGTGGCTGGGCACCCGAGTTCAGTTGTTTGTAGCGTTGTGTGAGTGCCGCAAGACCACTGGTCACCTGCGGTGCAGCCATACTTGTTCCTGCCGACCATTCATATTGGTCTACGCCGATGCAAGAGTACGCACCTAGTCCAATAGCGATAATATCCGGCTTCAGGCGGCCATCTTTTACCGGACCACGCGACTCATCCGACGCCTGGTCAAAAAAGTCGGTCATACTGCCTACATCTATTGAATTTTTGGCCGGCTGATAACCGCCGCCTACGGTAGCAAAGCCGGCAGGATAAACACCACAGGTCAAATATCCATCGTTGCCGGATGCGAACACATGTTGCACCTGGGGATACTCAATGGCAAGCGTATCTAATAATTGCGCATAGGCATCATAGGTTCCGGCATAACTGCAATCACCTGCTATCACCTCGTATGAGTTGTTAGTGAGCGTCATATTGTAATCATGGAGCATCGCCCCTGTTGCGGGCAGGATCAGATCGAACAAATGATCTACCAAAAGCACGTGGGGCGTGATGATCGTAGCCAACGGATCAATATTCGCAGCACTGCCAACTACGCCATTTACAAATTCGCCATGGTGCAGATCTGGCGCAGGGTTGAAATTGGTGATGCGGTCTTTGAGGTCGGCATGATAAATACCCGAGGACTCATCACCAACTCCTACTGTAACACTGTCGCCCAGCAAACCATATCCACCATATAGCACAGACCCGCGCGCAATATTGCCCTTTACGGCAGGCATCGATTGCAGGTCGAGCGGCACCATTTTCGTTAGCGGGCTGATGTATCGTACACCATACCATTCTGCCAAGGCGCTCAACTTATTCGCCGCGATTGTGATCTTGTATGATCCGTATCTTTCCAGTGGCCCGGTTTCTATCTGCCCTCCCATTACCGATATAAACTGTTTTATATCCTGTCCGCTTATACCGGGGCAAAAAGAGACAAGCGCTTTAACCGTTGTTGACTTTCCATTTACCTGTTTCCAGATAACGTCATCTGCCTTCCATTCCGGCCTTGTGTTAACAATACTATGTACTGGAATTGCGAGGACATTCTCATTATTTAAAGGAAACTGTGCAAGTGCGTAGTACGTATTTTCTGGCACATACTCAAATAGTGTGATGCCATTGGCGCGCAATTCTTCCTTCTGCTTTTCGGTAATGCCATCTGCAAAGTGTATCAGCACCTGCACCGGTTCTTTTGCCGCAGGAATGTGCGCCATACTATCCAGCCAGAAACGGGCGTTGGGAGCAAGGCTGATAGTTCCGGTCTTTAACCGAACAACATGCATATTGTTGCGTTCTTGCGCGGCGAGGTGTCCCAATAACGAAAGGAAAGAGATCGTCAGAAAAGAAAAGAATAAACAATAGTAAGGTTTGGCATTTCTCATATATTCATAACGCCAGGCAACTGCTTATTGTTGTCTCAATAAAACGCAGCACCAGTGGCAATTTAGCCATACAAGATACTGAAAAGAAGGTGAATAATCCGGAATCAGGAACCGGCATTTCGAAAACTTAATGCAAAGAATGGCTTTGCCCGATAAATTTTAAAAAACAGATTCTTATTCTATTGCCAGGTGAATCTTGGTTCAGACAATTTACTATCTTTAAAACCTCAAGAACTATAAACAAAGGCATGGCAAGTAAAAAGAACAACCCAGCGAAAAATACCCCTGTTGGGCCTGCAAAGTCTCCTGCTAGTGCGCCCCTCCGGAAACCGGCTTCCGCTTCCGTGGCGCCGAATACGCAGAAAGACGGGTTTATCTCGCGCTATTACGAGTGGCTGGTGGTCGTGGGTATATCCCTGCTGACCTATTTATTTTACAAGGAGATACTCAACAACCAGCTCACCAACTGGGACGACCTCGGTTATATTATTACTAATCCCCTTATCAAAGACCCATCGATGGATGGGTTGCGTAAGATATTCTCGATAGACAACCCTGTGATGGGCAACTACCATCCGCTTACCATAATGCTCTACTGGATTGAGTATGGTCACTACGGCCTCGACCCCTGGATATATCACTTCGACAGCCTCATTTGCAATATACTGGTGACCATTGCTGTTTACTTTTTTGTTCGCGTACTTACCCGCCGCCCGGTAGCTGCTGCGGTTGCTGCGATTCTTTTCGGGCTGCACCCTATGCACGTGGAGACCGTGGCATGGGCTGCTGGTCGTAAGGACATGATCTACGGATTGTTTTACGTCCTATCGCTGATGTGCTACGTATATTATTTAAGGTCAGCGTCCAAGAGTAAAAAAATAGTTTGGTATAGTGCTACTATTGTCCTTTTTGCCCTTTCCCTGCTGGCCAAGTCGGTGGGGGTTACACTGCCAATCACATTCTTTCTTATCGACCTGCTGGAAGGAAGGACGTTGTTTATCGGCGGCAATAATGCAGGAGGCATCATAGGTGACCGCAAAAACGGCAAGTTCAACTACCTCCTTTTTCTTGAAAAAATACCCCATCTGGGACTGGCTGTTCTTTTCGGCATAATATCTATATATGCGCAGAAAAACATAGGTGCCCTGGGAACACTGGATGTGCATTTCACCACGTTCGAGCGTATAGCAATTGCCGGCTATAATGCGTGCTCCTATCTTTGGAAATCAGTGATACCGGTAGGGATGTGCAACTTCTACCCCTACCCTATGAAGGATGCCAGCGACGCCTTGCCGGGTTACTTCTACATTTACCCGCTACTGGTCCTGGGACTGATCGTTGCTGTCTGGTGGTTCGGCCGTAAAAACAAAATGCTCATATTCGGTCTTGGTTTCTTCTTTGTGAATATAGTGTTGTTGCTGCAACTTATACCTGTCGGCGGCGCAGTGATGTCTGACCGCTATACTTACCTCCCATACCTTGGCCTGTTCGTCATAGCCGGTTGGTTTGTCTCCGGTTATTTTGAACCAGGGAAGAACAGGCAGACAGGGACTGTGTTGCTGGTGGTCACCTTCGCGTACTCTATGATATATGGCTACCTCACTAACCAGCAATGCAAAGTATGGTATGACTCTATAAGTCTGTGGAATAATGACATCGAAAAGTATCCGTCCAATCCGGTATCCTACTTCTACCTGGGGCAGGAATACTACTCTAAATTTGAAGCGGAGATAAACCCCAAGGACCGGCAACGCTACCAGGACTCGGCCCAAATCTGCTTTATGGCTTCCATTCAAAAGAAGCCTGACTACATTAATCCCATTGTATGCCTGGCGGAGTTGCAGCGAGCTACCAACCAGATAGATGCCGCTAAATCAACCTATTTCCAGGCGTTGAAGATCAATGAGACTCATACCGAAAACAAAATCCAAAACAAAGATGAGAGTGTATTCCTTGGCCTGGGCGTTATTTATAGTATAAAGCGCCAATATGATTCGGCAGAGTATTATTTTAAGGAGGCGCTGAAGCTGAAGGCTTACTTCCCGGAGGCGTACAGTAACTATGCCAACTTCTTGGATATTGTGGGCAAACAGGACTCGTCGCTGAAATATTACGCTGTTGCAATCTCCCAAAACCCAGACGCCCCGATACCTTATATGAACCGGGCAAGGATAATGATGCTGCAGAATAAGCCGGAACAAGCACTTGTTGACTATAATAAAGTCATAGCTCTTAAGCCGGAGAAGGCAGATGCGTATTACCTAAGATCTAAAGCCTATAATGCGCTGGGCAAGAAACCGCAGGCGCTGCAGGATGTGGAAAAAGCGAAAGCGCTGGGGTATCCGAACATTGATGCTACTTATTATCAGTCTTTAAAAAACTGAATATCCAGATCATGAAAATCAGATACCGGAAATGGGGGTTAAGAATCGTTGCTACGGGTATCGTTATTTTGGGCTTGCTGGTGGTTATTGTACTTAACCCTATGTTGGTTTATGCAAACAAGACTGCCGCCGGAAATTATACTATTTGCTCCCAAAACCGGCCTGATCCATATTTTATTGAGCACCTCAACGACGTTACAAACTTGTTGAAGGCAAGCGAGCTGTACGAAGGCAAACAAAAACTTACAATATGCATGAATGATGGCAGCGTTTTCCCCTGTTTGGTGCAGGCCATTCAAGGCCGTGCCTTTGCATACGGATACTATGGCAATGTAGTGTTGAACGGCACCTTGAATGCCCGGGATAATTATGTGGAATTGAACGGCTACAAATGGAACCTCACTGAACTGATAGCCCACGAAGCCACGCATTGCATGCAGTTTCATAAATTAGGATTTTTTCATACAAATCCCATAGCCAGGTTCCCCCAGTGGAAATGGGAAGGCTACCCCGAATATGTGGCCCGTAAAAACAAAGCTTGTCTTGTCAACAATATCAGCCACTTATTAGAAACGGAACATACAGACAATAACAACTGGATCAGTTTTGATGATAGCACGGGCACAGTGATCCCATACTATAAAAGCTGGCTGCTGGTGCAATTTTGCCTGGACGTGCGAAAAATGAGCTACGCGGAACTGCTAAAAGATACTGCGCGCGAGGCAGTAGTCACCCAATATATGATGAGTTGGTACGCTGCCAGAAAATAACAGCGGCGCCGCTAACGACCGTTCTCTGTTATCAACAATTTTATATTTTTAAAGCTATGGATAAAAAATATTTTGTGCTTTATCTCCGGCCCTGCCGCCCGGATTTTGCACAAACGATGTCAGACAAAGAGCGAAATATCATGCAGCAGCATGTTGCATATTGGGCTAAATATCTGGAGCAGGGGATCATGTTGGTATTCGGCCCGGTTTATGATCCCAGCGGCGCATACGGCCTTGGAATAGTAGCAGCAGACAGCGAGGAGCAGTTACTATCGTTAATGGCTAATGACCCGGCGTCTGAAATCAATAAATATGAACATTTCCCGATGAGAGCGGTAATGGCCCCAAAATAGGCGCCTGGCAAAAGGCATCCAATATTAACAATCTTTACGACCTCAAATTTGATATACCAATAAACAATACATAAATTGCAGCCCAATCCAAGAAAATTCCAAAGCTTAAATTCCAAATTCCAAATTCCAATTTTAAACTTTAAAAAATCAGTATTCTAACAATGTCGTATCTATTTACATCAGAGTCAGTATCAGAAGGGCACCCTGATAAGGTTGCCGACCAAATATCGGACGCACTCGTGGATAACTTCCTGGCGTGGGACCCACAGGCTAAGATAGCCTGCGAAACACTGGTTACTACCGGTCAGGTGGTGCTGGCAGGTGAGGTAAAATGCAAGACCTATATAGATGTGCAAACCATAGCGCGTGAGGTGATAGCTAAAATAGGCTACACTAAGAGCGAATATATGTTTGAAGCGCACTCCTGCGGTGTACTCTCTGCCATTCATGAGCAGAGCGCAGACATCAACCAGGGTGTGGAAAAAGCCAAGAAAGAAGACCAGGGCGCGGGCGACCAGGGTATGATGTTTGGTTACGCTACCAACGAAACAGACAACTACATGCCGCTGGCACTGGACCTGGCGCATAACCTGCTGCTGCAACTAGCCGCCATCCGCAAAGAAGGCAAGGAAATGAAGTACCTGCGCCCCGATGCAAAAAGCCAGGTAACGCTTGAATACAGCGACGACAATAAGCCAGTGCGCATAGATGCAATCGTTATCAGCACGCAGCATGATGACTTTGCCGAAGAGAAGAAGATGCAGGCGAAGATCATGAAGGATGTGAAGGAGATACTGATACCACGTGTGTTGAAGAGCTATCCGCAGCATGTTCACTTGTTTAACGCGAAAATAAAATACCACATCAACCCAACAGGCAAGTTCGTAATAGGCGGCCCGCATGGTGATACCGGCCTTACAGGCCGTAAGATCATTGTAGACACATACGGTGGCAAGGGTGCACACGGTGGTGGCGCATTCAGCGGTAAAGATCCGAGCAAAGTGGATCGCTCGGCTGCATATGCTACACGCCACATAGCCAAGAACCTGGTAGCTGCGGGTGTGTGTGATGAGGTGCTGGTGCAGGTGTCTTACGCTATAGGCGTGGCACAGCCCATGGGCATTTACATTCAGACTTACGGTACCGCCAAGGTAGACATGAGCGACGGACAGATAGCGAAAATAGTGAGCGAGGTGTTTGATATGCGCCCATACTTTATAGAAGAGCGCCTGAAACTGCGCCAGCCTATGTATAGCGAGGCAGCAGCCTATGGCCATATGGGCCGTACTCCGGAAACTGTGACTAAGGTTTTCAAGAGCGCTGACGGCAAGAGTAAGACCATGAAGGTGGAGCTGTTTACCTGGGAAAAGCTGGACTATGTGAAGAAAGTGAAAGCAGCTTTTAAGATAAAATAGTTCGACAGTTCGACAGTTTTGGAATTCGACATTTAGTACGAATTAATAATTCCAAATCTGGTGGAAGAATTAAAGTCCCTGCTAATGCGGGGACTTTAATTTTTGGGGAATCCACACAGTTGCAATGTGAGGTCGTGTGATAAAAAGGCGAACCAAAGCACTTCTTTCAAGATCAAAGCATTATTTATTATGTTTTTAACAGGGGGTAGCGTTTTTGTAGCAGGCATGATTTTTTTCGATGGAAGGGTACAAACTTTCATTTTTAAAAAACCAAATTGTTATGACAAACCATCGTAAACACCAAAACACAACAACGCTAGAGCGTGACTACAATGAAACAGACCGCAACACTAATGAAAGCGGCAGCAGCTACAGCGACATGAACAGTGACGACTTCACAAATGACTCGCTGGGAACCGGTAAGAACAATCATAAAAACCGCGGCAGCCAAAATGAAAACTATGGCAACATAGGCAGTTACCAGGACAACTATGCAGGCCGCAGTTATGGCTCTGCAGGCAACCGCGACTGGGACAACGACCGTGACGCAAACAATTACCGAGGCTCTTCTTACGGCGGCGGCCGTGGTGACCAAGGTCGCAGGTACGAAGGCGGGCAACAATACAACAGCAATTATGGCGGGCAGCAATACGGTGGCCGCAATAATGAGGGCCGTTTCGGTGGAGGCACTGGTTACCAGGGCGGTGATTACGATAGAGATACGCAAAATAACAGCCGCTGGGGACAGCGTAATGACTGGCAAAACCAAGACCGCGAGAACTATGGAAATATGGGTAACTCCGGTTACGGCCAAAGTGGCTCCCGTTACAGCAGCAATGAACAATGGGACAATGGCAGTAACTATGGTAACTCACAGAGAGGCGGGTATGGCCAGGGCAACAACCAATGGGGCGGCCGTAGCCAAGGCTCAGAGTGGAACGACCGTGGCAACCAATATGGCAATACCGGGTACGGCAGTGGGTCGCAGGGAGGCAACAGCGGCTATGGCTCACAGTACGGAAGCGGCAACACAGGACTTGGTTCTCAATGGGGCAACAGCGGCAGTGGTTCGCAATACGGAAGCGGCAATACCGGTAGTGGCTCTCAATGGGGTAACAGCGGCTCAGGGTCGCAATACGGAAGCGGTCACACAGGTTCTCAGTGGGATAACGGCGGAAGCAGTTCTCAATGGGGTAAAGGCGGATCAGGATCAGACTACGATACCATGCACAAAGGCAAGGGGCCAAAAGGCTACAAGCGCTCAGACGAACGCATACAGGAAGACATCAACGACCGCCTCACCGACGATCCACAACTGGACGCATCGGAAATTGAAGTAAACGTAACTAACGGAGAAGTGAAGCTGAGCGGTACAGTTAGCAACCGGGAAGCTAAGCGCCGCGCTGAAGATGTGGCTGAGGCGATTTCCGGAGTGTCTAACGTAGAAAACAGCATTCGTGTAAAACAAGATAAAGAAACCGGTAGCACTTCTGACAAGAGTTCTATTTCGGGCTCATCGTCGACCGTTTCGTCATCGTCTGCGAATAGCCACAATGGAAACGATAAAAATAAGAAGGCCAGCACAATGTCTTAATGAAGACAAACCGTGAGGTAACACAAATATCGCGAACGAATAGAAGAGGATGCCTGGAAAAGCATCCTCTTTATTTATGATGTATTGCAAGCCCCAAAACTGGTACGAGAGACAATGTCGATCAAAAAGAAAACCGTCCCAAAATATTTTGAGACGGTTTATATTTTTTGTTGATTGTATGGCATTACTTGTTATGAGCTGCAATAGCCATTACGACAATTAAAGGCAGCATTTCGTAATCTGCGATCACTTCTTCCATAAGGTTGGTCTGCTAGACTTTCCGCATGCGATACTTATCCATTTTTATAGCAGAAGCCAGGAGCAAAGCGCCGAAAACCCCGGGCACAACAGCCGCTGCAAGATAGGGCAGTTGTAAAGCCAGGATATTGCCGAAACTGACAGTAGCACACACTACTGCGGCTATAAATAAGAGCACGCCTAAAAAGGCATAAGTATAGATCGTGTTTTCTGTATTTGGTTCCATAGCACTGCGTTTTATCTGTTAGAAAATTTGTACCACAAAAATATTATGCCAGCTACCTGCAGCCGAATGTTTTTCGGTGAATAGTGTTATAATATAGGTAAAACGCTCCATCCTGATTTTTATTGGCACGGTTCTGTTAATGTTTAGAGCAACAAAAACTATTTTTTATGAAAACCGTGAAATATTTCCTGTATGCGGCGCTGGGTGTGACCGCAATACTATTGCTGACATCAGACAGGGCGAAAGAGGTAAGGGATGACCTCGAAGACAAGGCAATGGACAAAGCCAAAAAATGGAAGGCCAAATGGTCTAAACTGGCGAGTGATGGCAACGGCTTGGTCGCTGACCTAAAGCACTCGTGATCAAAACGTATTACCCTTTGACTATGAAACTAAAGAGCGGAGATTGTTCTCCGCTCTTTTTACATTTTATCGTTCAGACCTATTGGTTAATCATTATTTTCCTGAATACCTTATTGCCATTTTCGCTGGTTATTACCGCATAATAAATGCCGGTAGCCAGCGTGCGTGGCAGGTAAAGTGTAGAATTGGCGAGTCGTGAGGTAAATACGGTCTGCCCATACAGGTCCAACAATGTTATCATATCCGTACTTGATGTACCGGTTATATACAAATGATCGCTTGCCGGATTCGGTCCTATTGCCAAGTTGCCGGCTGCCAGTTGCGATACCGATGCCGTGACCACATTAATGGCCTTGCAAAACGTGTCTGTGCATACAAAGCCATTCTTGCGATAGGCTGAAACGGACAGGCACACACTATATGTACCTCCTGCAGGGTAAATATGCATCGGTGGGTTTTTCAAAGTGGATGTATCGTTGGTTCCGGAGGCGGCGTCTCCAAAGTTCCAGTGCCAGGCAAGAGAATCCGTTGTATTGGCTGTTGTGGCGTTTGTAAAAGTTACGTGGTGTGATGCTCCTATACTATCAGTGAATACGGCAGTAATACCGCTACATGGTGGATTGCTGAAGGCGAGATCGCTGACTAATACAGATCCTTTTTTCGATTTGTTGAACGCAAACCTGACAGCACGAACTTTAGCGAGGTTAATACCGGTAAAATCACCGAGTGGTATTTTGACAGTGTTAAACATCAGTTTTGGCAAGTCGCCGGCTTGAGTACCGGGCTGGTAAAATAAGACATTGCTATAATTGGCTACCGCCAGGCCACTGCTATCTCCCAGCGAATCAATAAGCTGTACGGTAAAGTTGAGATTGGAGTCTAAGTGGGTTTGGTTGTAGTTTACAGATGTCCTGAACGATAGATCATGATAACTGGTCAGGTCCTCATATGCAGCAGGCACGTCATTCTGGATCCAAGCCACACTCGTATCCCACTGCATCCCCATCTGCGATAACCCCAATGATGAATTATTGCTGTTGTGCGGTTGTTTGGCTTGTGAGAATGGCGAAAAGCAACTTGTTTCGCCAACACTTGTTCCGCCACCGCAAACTTCAGAAGACAGCAGACTATCTGTTGTCACGCCGCCACTGAGCGAGTTCGTTGTAAGCCGGGCAGGTATATCTGTCCGGTTTAGATCCAGCCGGTTCATCAGCGCGGGTTGAAACGAAACGTGTACCTGCGCAGAGGTAAGTGTTGACGAAGCTGGTGGAATGGTGTCATCCACATTCAGGATGGGAGCAAACTGATTTTCATGGCCAAGATATACCCGGTAAAACGCAGCAAAATAGGGCAGCAAAGCAGCCTTCTGGGTAATGCTGTCCAGGCGGCCTGAGCCAGTCGCGCTGGTACCGCACCATGCGGCCGTTTCAGAATAACTGTACGTCCAATCGTCCACCCCACCTGGTATGGGAGAACCCGGAGTCCAGACAGTATTAAACAGGTCGTGATCCGCACCCATGTATACAATTTCATGCTTGGGTGCCTGGTCTGCGGTGTCATTGTATCTCGGGTCATCGTAAAAATGTACTCCCTCAAGGTCGTTAACATCGCCATCACAGTATGGGGCTATATTGATGAGCGGTATGCCATTAAGAACATGCCTGTAAAAGTCGACCGGTGCAAGGGTCATGACGGCTTTTATGCCGTATGGGCTTCCCAACGACCGGTTGTACTCTGCATGAAACACAGCACCTTCGCCGCCCCTTGAGTGGCCCATCGTGCCAATATTCTGCATATCGAGTTTACCGACGAACAACAGCGAATCGCCGGGAAACCCGCCGGTGGTGTTCCAGGTGTTCCAAATGTCAAGGTGATGTTGCATCAGGTAACCGCGCGCCGGCATTCCGTCCTCATAAGAACCAGCAACACTACCGTCGTAAGCATTTATGGCATTTGCAGAAATGGAAATAACAATGTAGCCATGACTGGCCATGTTCCTCGCCAGGTAGTCATAACCTTCGTAACTGACGATCGATTTGTTTACACCCGTGCAAGGCCAGTCAGAACCGGGGCCGCTGGCCTCCAGCATAGTGGTGGAGTCGTAGCAGGTAGAATGTCGTCCATGAAGTATCTCGATCACAGGAAATGGCCCGGACCCCAGATCGGCCGGATAATGCACTGAACCAGCCACTTCCAAATTATATGGGAATACAGAAGATGGTGGAGTATATGCTGCATCACCTAGATTGTACTCCGCTTTAATAACCATATGGGTTCCCGGAACACCTGGGTCTGGTGTTTGCCCTAATGCCTGATACACAGCGCCAAACAAAAAGAAGGTTACCAGTATTTGTGGAAAGAGTACATTTTTAATGCCCATTGCATTGCTGTTTTAATGATTTATTTCGTCAATAACGTTTTGCTGAATTTGCCTAATGACCAGCATGGTACATCTGCTTTGCTGAGTTCTTCCAGGTCATTGTTATCTGTTGATGGCTGGCCATAAGTGAGATAGATAGCCGCGCCATCCTTCAGCATATTAAAATCTGCAACGGGGATCAAAAATGTCATACTGCCTGTACGGTCTCTGTTTATTGATTGCTTGTTTCGGAAAAAATCGGTACTGCCAATATGCAGTATATACCGGTTATTCCCGAAAATAAATGGTTTTGGAGAAGTGAGGCTGAAGTAGATAAAATCTCCATCCTCTTTTACGCTGGCAATACTCTTTGCGATTTTTTGCTGGGCAAAAACATTCCCCGAAACGGAAAGCAGGATAGCGACACCCAAAAATAATTTGCTGATATTTTTCATCTTTCTATTTTTCAATTCTATAAATGTAGTAAAATAAAGTTCCAATTATGAGAATCATCGAGAATTCGAACTACGTTTTGATTTCAGCAAAAAAAAACTGCTCGCCAAGGGCAAGCAGTAGCAGAACTAATTGATATTAGAAAGGCTATTCCAGTCGTTTGTTATATATACCTACCAGTTCACCTTTGCCGAGGATATGGTTCCTCATTACGTCCTCTATCATAGTCTTGGTGGTATTCTTACCTAGAACAAGACGAGCATCTAAAGCATAAACGATGAAGTGGTACTTATGATCGCCCGACCTGGAGCAAATGGGTGTGTAACCGTATTGTTTGGCGGCATTCATGCTCTCATGGCTGCTCCTGAAATTCTCAGGTATAAAACCAGTAGTATCCAGGTTCCAGATGATCCAGTAGGTAAACCCATGAGTTGGATATGCATTGTAATCATGCACGATCAGTGCATAAGACTTTGTCCCAGGAGGCACCGTTCCAAAATTGAGTGGTGGCGTAAAACCGTCGCCATCGCAGGTATATTTAACGGGTATAACGCCGTTATTTGCAAAAGCCGTACTGGTTATATTCAGCCGTGTTCCAGAAGTTGGCTCCGCCGGCCCAGTGGTCTTTACCCCATTGGCCATTTTCGCTTTTTTACCAGTGTTTGCCTTATCCTGCTCACTTTCCGTTTTCGTATTTTCATTAGCGGCAGCCGTCATACTCATATTGATACTGTCGTTCGTCCCGGCTATGGTGCTGTCCATAGCGCGCTCTGCCGACATAGTGTTCACGGACCCTGTGGAGTCGGAGGTAGTTGTAGTCGTCGTGGTTTTATTGCCATTACAGGAGTAAACTCCAAATAGTGCGGCTACGGCCAATAATTTTAGCGAATTTTTCATAAAAGTGGTGTTTGTATATTGTTTAACCTGAAACTGTAAAAACTATGCCAGTAGATTTTAATATAACTTTGACCGGGTACAATGCCAACCGTTTTGTGTTTATAACCGTCTATTAATATGATAACATTTTTTATCCCTAAAACATACCTATCATGAGAAAAATAACAATTGCGATTTTAAGTGTTATTATTAGCTGCCAGGCATCTTTCGCACAATCTTCGGCGTCGTGGGTATGGGGAATCGCTGATACTGCCGGCATATCGGCCGGTAATACCGCCAATACTCAGCATGTAGCAGCTGCATCAGGCAGCAAGGTGCTGTGGGCGATGTTGCAGGACCGTGCGGTGAGTTACTCTCCCTTCGATTTCGGCAGTTACAGGCTGACGGAATATAATAATACCGGGGTAGCAGGCACGCAGTCCGTTATCAACGGAAAACTATACGTGGCGTACGTGAAACCAGATGATGCAGGAAACTGGTATATACTTGGTCAGTACTACGACACGATAAATTTCCCAGGGGGACCCACCTTAATCAACCCTGCGCCGACATCGTCTGACAAATATTTCATCGCGAAACTTAATGCTGGCAGCCTTACGTGTGCATGGGCACAACCGCTGAGTTACGGAGATGCATTTACTGTTACGCCAGGCGGCTTATATATACCAATTGATACCGCATCAGCAACGATCATCAGCAAATTTGATCTGGCTACCGGGAATCGCACAGATATATTTTCACAACCTTTCTCAAGCCATACTTCTTCCATAGCCGTAGATGGCACCGGCTCTATTTACCTGGCTGGTTCATGTGCTTTCGGCGGGATCAATTTCAACGGGCATAGTGTTTCTACAACCAGTATACCTTATCCGGTATATCTCGTGAAATATAATGCAGCGGGTACTTATCAGTGGAATTACCTGATGTCTGACATTACCTGCCCTGACCGGCAGCTAACATTAGCCTCAGACAATATCATTTATTACTCGGGTAAGATATTTGACAGCTTTACTATTGGTGGCTTTTTTGTTCACCAACCGAGGTGGGTGTACGATTACCTGGTATCCCGCCTTGATAGCTCGGGAAATATTCTTTGGCTAAAGCAACAAAAGGACACGGTTGAAGGTGATGCAGCCGCAGACAATAATTACCACGCAATAGCAATGGCTGATTCCACAATAAGTGTATATGCTCAAATACGGGGATATATTGACTGGGGGAATGGAACAGTGACCAGTAATGGTACCTACCAAAATGCGGCTGTAATCAATTATGCTTATTCAGACGGTAGGGTCAATTGGGTAAAGCCCATTGTGGCCAATACAGTTTTCGCGAACAATATTGGTACTAATGGCACGGACATTTGGGTAACCGGAAAAGTATATGATACTGTCGAGTATCACCTGGACGGTATTTCGGTTCCCATTGTACCTATCACCTACACGCCCTACCTGGCCATGCTGCATACTACGCGGGCAGCAACGGGTGTCAAGTCAATTGTTCAAAACGAAAATCAGTTTCAAATAATGCCTGTACCTGCTACAACCCGGCTGAATATAATGATGCCTGCCAACATTACAGGTAACGTTCGTATCAGGCTTTGCGATGTCTCCGGCAGAGAAGTATTTGAAGAAGCTCTTATTGCTACTTCTGCGGCACAAATTGACGTGAGCAAATACAATCGGGGGTTATATTTTATTGAAATTTCCGGCGGTGGCTATCGTACAGTTAAGAAGCTAGTTCTGGAGTAGGCCTATTTCTACGTTTCGTTCTGGATCGAATGATTCCTCGTGTCCATTAAATAAAGAACCATACGGGCCCCTCAATGGGGCTTATTTTTTTTGAATCAGTCTATTTATACATTCAAAAGAAACGTGAATCATGAAAAAAACTGACGGCGGTCATGTTCTTATGTATTGTGACAATATACTTTTGAGCCACTGGCAAATAACATTTCGTTAACTGGCCAGTGCCCCGAAAATATATGAATAAGTTGAAACTACTCTTTCTCGAAGATAATACGCAGGACGTTTTCCTGATTCAAAGAATACTCGATCAGGCCGGGATAGAATTCGATCCGGTAGTGGTATCCACGGAAGAAGATTTTCGAGCTGCATTGCAATTTCCGGACTATGATGCCATATTACTCGACAACCAGTTACCTCAATTTAGTGCTGCAAAAGCCTTGGAAATATTGAATGAAAGGAAGGTCGGTATCCCGTCGATACTGGTCAGTGGTGATGTTGCAGAAAATGTGGCAGTGCAAATAATGAACGAAGGTGCGTGGGATTGTGTTTCGAAAGACGGGCTATTTAGGCTGCCTGTTACCTTGTTGAATGCTGTCAATAAACACCAACTTGAAATTGAGTACGCTAAAAAGCTCAACGACATTATTAAGAAAGAAAGTTTGATGAAGGAAGCTGAAAGGCTGGCGCACATGGGCAGTTGGGAAAACAATATTTTAGAACAACAGTATTACTGGTCGGACGAGTATTACCGTATACTCGGTTATAGCGTTGGTGAAGTCACGCCCTGTAAAGATCATTTACTCGACCGCGTACATCCCAATGACGTGGCATATGTAAGCCAGCGAATGCACGACGCCAAGGCAAACGCCGATAGCGCCAAATATACCTACCGGGTAGTGCCAAAAAGCGGTGTTGTGAAATTTGTGGAGAGCGAAGTGTTCATTACCCGGAACGAACGAAAGGAAATCATTCGTATCAATGGCTTTACAAAAGATATTACTGAAAGTAAACTAGCAGAACGAGAACTTATAAAAACGGAGACTAAGTATCGTAACCTATTTGAGAACAATCCCGTTCCCATGTGGGTTATGGAAGAAGGATCGCTCCGGTTCGTGGACGTAAATAATGCCACCATTCAGCATTACGGATATACCCGGGATGAATTCTTAACGATGACCGCGCTGGATATACGGCAGCCTGATGAACAGCGAAGGTTCCAGACAGAAGAACCCTTTACGAAGTCAGGTGACATCGGTCTTTGGGAGCATCAGAAGAAGGATGGGACTGTTATAATTGTCCAGGTTACCATTGATAAAATACTGATTGAGGACCGGAAATGTGTGCTCATTCTCGCAAATGATGTAACCAGAAAAATAGCGGCGGAAAAAAAGCTGCAGCATGCCTTAACGCGGCTCAAACAGGCGCAAAGTATTGTCCACATCGGTAGCTGGGACCTCGACCTTTCTACCGGCATCTCAATATGGTCAGAAGAAGCCTGTGAGATATATGGATTGAATCCGGGTGACAATATTCAGTCTTATGAATCCTGGTTGTCTTTCGTACATCCGGATGACACCGACGCAATCGTCGCCAAAATTGCTGAATCAAACGCAACGCTTAAAGGGTCGGACTTCGATCACCGCATCGTGCGGAAGGACGGCACCATCAGGCACATTCATGCACAATACGAGTTTGAAGTAATAAACGGGCAGCCTGTCAGCCTATACGGGATAAGCCACGATGTGACGGACGCAAAAGAAGGCGAAAACAAGCTGAAACACACTGCAATGAGGTTGCAGCAGGCACAGGCGATAGCCCATATAGGAAGTTGGGAACATGATCTGCGGACTGACAAACTTGAGTGGTCTGATGAAGCACAGCGCATATATGGGTTGGATCCGGTCAACGGTATCAAGACATTCCAGGACTGGAAAAAGTTCATTCATCCAGAAGACTTCGAGCAGGTAATGGACTGGATCAGGAAGTCAGCAGAAGGATTAGCCAGTATTGCATCTGACTACCGGGTCATAAGAAAGGACGGAGCCGTGCGTCATATCTACGCGCAATTTGAGCATGAGTTGAATAGTGAAGGTAAGGCGATAGGCAGGTATGGTATAATGCACGACATAACCGAAATGAAAGAGGCGGAGCTGGCACTAATCCAGTCTGAGGCAAATTTGCGCCTTATTATGGATTCCATACCTCAATCCATATCTGTGAGAAATCTTGATGGTGAATTTGTATTCGTAAACAAACGTCTGGCAGAACTATACGGAACAACGCCTGAAACATTGATCGGGCAATCTATCCGATCGGTCATACCTAAAGAAAACGATGAAGAAGAGTTCGTTAACCGGGACCGTGAAATAATATGTACCGGTCAGATCAAAATACTGCCGGATATGCATTTTACTGATGCTACAGGGTTCAAGCGAATATTCCACATAACAAAGGTGCCCTATACTTTAGCGGGCAATGAAAAAGCAATCCTTGGGATAGGTACTGAAATAACACATCAAAAGCAGGCAGAAGCGGAACGTATGAAAATGATGGCGGATATAGTGCAGCGGAACCGAGATCTCGAGCAGTTTTCATACATCGTTTCACACAGCCTGCGCGCACCGGTTGCCAATATCATGGGCATTACAGATCTTGTCAGGAGCGGTGATCTGGCAGAAGATGAGTTCGATTTTCTGCTGGACGGCCTGAAAGAATCAGTCAAAAAACTGGATGATGTAGTTATGGACCTTAATGAAATAACACAGCTTTCGCATACGATCAGTGAATTCAGGGAGGAAGTGAACTTCCCCGATCTCCTGGCCGATGTGAGGAACGGTATAGGCAACCTGGTAAGCAAATATGAGGTATCCATAGATGCTGACTTCCATGAAGTGACCTCATTTCACACCGTTCATAAGTATATGCACAGCATTTTCCACAACTTGATCACCAACAGTATAAAGTACAAAAAAACGGGGTGCCCATTGGTCTGCAATATCCGGAGCAAAAGGAATCATGATAATGTAGAGCTTTTCTTTAAAGATAATGGCGCCGGGCTGGATCTGTCAAAGACGGGCGACCAGGTGTTCGATCTATACAAGCGCTATCACCTTGGTGCCGCCGGAAGTAAGAGCATGGGATTGTTCATGGTGAAGACCCAAGTGGAAGACCTTGGCGGACAGATCAGTGTAACCAGCGAAATAAACAAGGGAACTGAATTTAAGATCGTATTGCCGTTGCTTGATGCTGTGGCCTGATAATGCGCTATATTATGCCGTTCATTTTACAAATGGCGATGGCTTCACGAATATTTTGAGAATTGGTCTTACGAAGTATAGTTTTGATGTGGTTAGCCACCGTGTTATCGGTAATGAATAATTTAACACCAACTTCTTTTCTTTTCGTCCCCATGGATAAATGGGAGAGTATTTCTTTTTCTCTGGCTGAGAGGATGTTGGCATGCATCTCTGGGAAATAGTCTTCGGTTACCACTTTGAGGTAGGAAGAGAAACCGTCTCCACCATGCATTCTTTCGATGGTGTGCGTAATGGATAACTCTTTTTTGAACGAAGAAATATCCGTAAGCGATCCTAGTTCCAATAAAGGCTGCCGGGTTTCAGGGTCTGTGACAAAAACCTTCTTCATCAGCAGGTTTTTATAAAGGCCATTGCTTTGTTTCATCCTGAAATTATTCGAACAGACCATTTCGTTTGCTTCATCAAAAGGTGAGGAGCGGAGATTCACCATATCCTTCGGGAAAATCTGGTAGTTGTATATTTTGAAGTCATTCGGATTTACGAGGTCCATAAACTTGATAATCCCGTTCGAACCCATCAGTGTACTGCTCTCTATACCCAGAAGGTTACGTATGCTGGGGCTGAAGTAGATCATCTCAGACCGCATATAGTCAAAAATGAACAGGCAGGGCACCACCTGCGCCACAGGCAGATCTGTACAATCTAATGATTTGGTCCAGTTCAGTATTTTAGCGTATATACCTGGCAGGTTACGGTCATTACTAATTTTCCCTTCGCTCTTCCGCAGATCAAGTATTGTTTCAACAAAAGACTTTTCCGTGTGATCCTGTTTACTCATAGCCGGTTGAACAAAATATTTATATTTTTGTTCATATAAGATAGATAGTTATTGAGAAGGTTTAAAGTGATTGAGAATTTATATCAGGCGTAAAAATAGTCTAACACCAACCGCTAAAAAATAGCTCTAATAGGCTATTTTATTAGGTTTGTAATTGTATAATTTTGAATAAATATCATATCCACCGGGCCATCAATTAGCCATTAGCTACCTATTAGTTAATGCCATCTAATTGATCAGATCACGTTATCAATTCCGGGAAAATGACTTCACTCTGCTATGATCAAAGAAAAAAATGGTGCCACCCAGTCTCTGCTGGAATCGATAGTTAACAATTCGGATGACGCGATTATCAGCAAAACACTTGACGGCATCATAACAAGCTGGAATAATGCATCCGAAAAAATGTTCGGATACACTGCCGACGAAGTTGTTGGCAAACAGATATCTATATTAATTCCGGCATATCTTATCCACGAGGAAATCAACATCATACAAAAAATCAAGGCCGGAGAACGTGTTGAAGCCTATGAAACGCTTCGTTTGACGAAGGATGGTGTGACCTTACCTGTTTCGATCACTGTGTCGCCGGTCAGAAATGAGAGGGGAATCATTATTGGCGCGTCTAAAATAGCCCGTGATATAACGAAACAAAAGCTGGCAGAGCGAACATTGCAACTGAGCCTGAAGGAAACAGAAGACTACAAATTTGCCCTGAACGAGTCGGCAATAGTTGCCATTACCGACCAAAAAGGTGTGATAAAATATGTGAATGATAATTTTTGTAAAATATCTAAATACAGCAGGGAGGAGCTGATAGGACAAGATCACCGAATCATAAATTCCGGCTATCATTCAAAAGAATTTTTTACGGATCTATGGCAAGCGATCGCAAAGGGAAAGATTTGGAAAGGGGAAATCAAGAACAAGGCGAAGGACGGCGTCCTCTACTGGGTAAGTACCTGCATCGTTCCTTTTCTTAACAGCGATGGCAAGCCTTATCAGTACCTGTCAATACGTACAGATATCACGGAGAAAAAAGCGGCGGAAGAAGCACTGCTGGACTCAGAAGCGAACCTGCACCTGATCCTTGACCTGGTGCCGCAATCGATTTTTGCCAGGGATTATAATGGGAAATTTCTGTTCGTCAACAAAAGCTTTTCGGAATTACATGGATTTGACGCCGGCAACATGATCGGAAAACCGATCAGCGACACAATACCCGTTGCGGATGAAATAGACGGCCTACTGGAGGCCGACAGGGCGGTTATAGCCTCCGGTGAAGTGAAGGTCATACCGGAATTAAAATTTACAACCTATACCGGAGAAACACGAATATTCCGCACCACTAAACTGCCCTACCTGCCAGCGGGCAAGAAACATAAGGCGGTGCTGGGCATCGCCGAAGACATTACAGAACGAAAGCAAGCAGAAGCCGAACGTATAAAAATGATAGACCACATCGTGCAACGAAACCGGGACCTGGAACAGTTTTCCTATATTGTCTCCCACAGCCTTCGTGCGCCGGTGGCCAGCTTGTTGGGTATTTCCGCACTAATGGAGGAAGGGAACCTTACCGCAGAGGATATATCGTTTCTAATTGGCAGCCTGGTGGAAACGGCAAAAAAACTGGACCATGTGATCATAGATCTCAACGACGTTACCCAGTTAAAACATGCGAAAGATCAGGCTAAGGAAGATGTCTTTTTTTCTGGCCTGGTGAATACTATCGTTGCTACGTTGTATAACCCAGACAAAACCGATGACATAAGTATTTCAACCGATTTCGGGGAGATCGACAACTTCCGTACGATCTATAACTATATGCACAGCATATTTTATAACCTGATAACCAACAGTGTCAGATACAGGAAGGCGGGTATACCGCTTGTTTGCACCATCCAGAGCAAGGTGGCCGGCGACTGCCTGGAGCTTATCTTCAGAGACAACGGCATGGGTATGGACCTTACGAAGAGCGGTAACGAAGTGTTTGATGTATACAAGCGTTTTCACATTGGCGCATCCGAGAAAAAAGGGATGGGGCTGTTTATGGTGAAGACGCATGTGGAAACACTGGGAGGCAAGATCAGTGTTTCCAGCGAGGTAGGCGAAGGCACCGAATTCAAGATCATATTACCGATGTTTGAAATCGCCACTGCCTGATCGGAAAGATATTCATTGGAAACATCCAAGTCTAACAAAACGTTTCCTACTTATATAATAAACCATTTTTTATGCGTCACCTGATCCTGTTTTCCTTTCAGTCATTTTTCTACGACCACAAAACATTAATTACCGTGCTGTTCATAGGTGCGATATCCGGGCTCATAGCCCAGTTGATAACACCGGGCAGGGGTTTTGGATTGCTGGCAACGATAGCCATTGGCCTTGCGGGTGGCTGGCTGGGACATAAATTATTCAAGAACTACCTGTCTTTTTCTGATAGCCCTTTGGTCAATGCAATCATCTGCTCCACCGCAGGTGCATTGATTTTGTGTATACTTATCAATCTGATCTTCGGCTCAAAAAGAAAAAATGAACACGACAGATCAGGATATGAATCAGGGCGTTAATGTGCACAAAATTGCGCAATGGCTGCCGCGGCATCTTTATAACCATGTTTCAGCGCAGCGTTAAAATCATTGCATGCGTTTTGTCCGGAACGATATTTGATAATTCCCCGGTAATAGAACGCTTCCCCATTGTTGCCATTGAGTGAAACTGCATAGTCCAGGTCTGCCAATGCCTGCGGATACCGGCTCATCTTCCCCAATACCAGTCCACGCCTGATATAAAACAATGGCTCGGTATTTTCATAAGTAATTGCCTCGGAATAATTGTCCAGCGCGGCTTGTACATTGCCCTGCTGCTCCAGGCAATCGGCTTTGACATAGTAGGCTCGTGCATTCTGAGGCTGATCGGCAAGTACCCTGTCGGCGTCTGCAATCGCAAGTGCTGGCTTACCGGTGCCTTCATATAGCATTGCCCTGCTGAAATAGGCCTTTGTATATTCCTTTATAGCAATACATCTATTGAGTGCATCCAGTGCATCCTCTACCCTCCCCTGACGCAAATGAAGCGCACCTTTGTCGTACCATGCCTTGTAATTGTTTGGGTCTATCTGCACAGCTTTCGCGAGGTGCGTTTCGGCGACATTATATTCGCCCATGCGTGTGTATAGCGCTCCCACGCTGTACTGCGCTACGGATGAGTTAGGGAAGGTATTGAGGATGGACGTAAAAAAATCCAGATCGGATAGCCAGATGTCGTTGCGGAAAAATGTCATTATCAATAAGACCAGTGCGACAATAGTTGTAATAATTGTTGCAACAAACAGTTTTGACACTCTTTGCAAGAGAGCAAAAAGATAATAGACAGCCGGGAAAATGACACCAATTCCTGCAATATACAGGTATCGGTCTGCCATAAGGCATTCCCCAAATTGTATGAATTGCAGTACCAGAGCTATGTTGACCGTATAGAACACAATACCCCCGGAGAGTACATACCATTTCTTGCGATAAGCAACGACAGCCAGCGCTGCGATGCCGATAGCAACTAGTAAACACAGATATTCCAGGATGCCTACTTCCAGCGGGTAGGGGTAGATAACCGAAAGTTTTGCCGGCACGAAAAGATGAACAATGTATTGTACATATGCGTCGGCTGCAAACAATAGGGTATTCAGCAAGTTATGCTCTGCGTGCATACCCAGCGCCTTTTCGGCGGCCTGGGCTTTAATTGCTACCAAGCCAAATACTATGCTGATAACAAAAAGCGGCAGTTTTTCCAGCCACACTTTTTTGTTTCGCAGATCACGGGCAAGCCATAAGTCCACAGCTATCAGTGAAAGCGGGAGCGCTACTCCTATACCTTTAGAAAGCATTGCAGCCAAAGCAAGCAAAACTATAAATGTCATTTTCTTAAACGAAGGCGCCGCTACATGGCCTACATATTGTAGCAATGCCAGCAAATAAAAGAAAGTACACAGCAGCGCCTTTCGCTCTGCTACCCAGGACACACTTTCCGTTTCCACAGGATGGAGTACAAATATTAATGCAACAAATAAACCTACCGCTTTGCGTGGCTGCAGCCGGTTAATGAAGAAGTAGAGTATAATAGCATTGCCTGTATGCAACAATATGTTGGTAAGGTGATAAACGAATGGCTGTAACCCACCGAACAAATAATCGACAGCATAGGAGCAAACCGTAAGCGGGTGATAATTGCCAATATAGAATTTCGAGAACCAGGCTGCAATATTTCCTGCGCTAAAACCTGTGATATCTCTGTTGTGAACCACGTATTCGTAGTCGTCCCACGATATGAAACCTGCATGGAATATTTTGCTGTATGCGGTAACTATAGCAACAACCAGCAAGCCGATGTGCAGCCATTTGTTGTTGAACCTATTTTTTGTTGCAAGAGCCGTCATGGAAGGTCAAATATACTCAATAGACGAGCGAGTTGCCAAAGCACTGTTTTTCGAAAAACAACGGGCAATTTCAAATTTTCGAATTGCCATATTGTCAAATTACCCTCCTCACCATGCGCAAATTGTGCGTCCTTCTTTTCAGTGATACACTGATGATGCCGCCCTGGTCGATGCGGTCTATCACGACCCGGCCCGAAGTTTCGGTGGCGTGAATAATTGTCTGGTTGTAAAGGAGCATGCCTACGTGCGTGATACGGCCATCTTTTTCATCGAAGAAAGCGAGGTCGCCACATTCGGCATGTTGCAGGAAATCAACTACCGCTCCTACTTCTGCCTGCTGGCTGGCATCGCGGGGTAATTTATGATTGCATAATTTGAAAACCATTTGGGTAAGCCCGGAGCAGTCTAGTCCGGCCACGCTACGCCCGCCCCAGAGATAAGGGGCATGGAGGTATTTCATTGCAGCATCTTTCAGTGCCTCGCAGTTTAGAACTGCTTTCTTTATCACCAGTTTTTTTCCCTTGAATTTTCCCGGCTCATTTACGGGCACCAGGCTGCCAGCCCTCATGCTTACCAGTTCACTGCCCAGGGGTAATAGTGTTTCTCCTTCGGGCATTACCAGTTTGCCTGTATGGCTTGCTGAGAGGTATTTTGTTTCCTTTCTGTATTCCTTCTTCTGCACCACCTTTAGTTGCGATACTTTGCACCACCCCTCATAGTCGTCCCACGCGCTGGCTATTTTCGCCCAGTCCTTATTGTTCACTTCCTGGATCTCTACCTTCTCGCCAAACAAAAGCTGGTTTACCTGTTCGGCCCGGTGGGAGGCTTCGCTCCTTACCGGCATCACCGGCACATTACAATATGCGTACGCTAGAACCATTTTTGGGGAATTGGGAACCTGCCTGCCGGCAGGCAGGTTCGTTGTTTGTAATTTGGATTAAAGATACTATTCAATGCGCTCCTGTTTTGGATTTTGAGATTTTGACTTTAGAATTTACCTAAGACGTTTTAAACATTATGTATTTATATGTATGGATTGTCCGTTTCTAAACCGAAATGTTTTGTTAACTTAGCACGCTAAAACTATGCCCGACCATAATATTTTATTATTAAATATATAGGAGGCCAAACATGAACATTTATCTAAAAAAA
>CAIVEW010000113.1 GCA_903905065.1 uncultured Bacteroidota bacterium
TGTGCCGAAAAGCCAAGTTGCGCATTAAAAGCTACATATTTATAACCCACCTCAAAATTTACGAACGGCTCCACAAAGAAAAATCTTTGTGCGGTCAGGTCAACGTAGGGACCATAACGCTCAGAGTTGATCTCAGACAGGAGCGCAGGGTCGCCCGATTCGAAACCATAGAATTTTTCCATTGTAACACGGATGCCGCCCATCGCAGAAAATATCCTGCTTCGTACGCCTGCCTCCGGCTGAACAAAAAAACGATTGTAACGTGATGTGAATTTACTTGTGCCGTCGACTACACCATTTCCATAACCGCCATAGGCCTCGAAGATGCCCATCCTTCCAAAACCAGTAAAGTA
Organism: uncultured Bacteroidota bacterium; assembly: GCA_903905065.1. Lineage (GTDB taxonomy): Bacteria > Bacteroidota > Bacteroidia > Chitinophagales > Chitinophagaceae > Nemorincola. Next base: position 354 of record CAIVEW010000113.1, read on the forward strand.
ACCCGCCCCACCCTCTATGCGGTGGCCGTAAATGTTGACAGGGGTGTTATTATAGCTGTAGTTGTCTGGCTTATCGAATACAGGGTACAAATATCCATCCCTGTTCACAATGGTCCGGTAGGAAGCGATAATGCCGAGATGATTGATGGGCGCATAAGCCAGGTCAGCAGCAGGGCTGACCGCTGGTCCAACCGCATTGTCCTGTGGCTTCACGGAAACAACCGCTTTGATCTCATGAGCCTCCCGGAAAGCAGGTACATTGGCCCTGTCGGGATAATACAACCTTTCTGAGCAGGAAGATAAAAGCACGGCAATAAATAACAGATAAATAGGTTGGCGCATAAAAAAAGATTATTTGTATCTGCAATAGATAAAAATAATCCTTTTTAACCTATTAACCTATTAACCCTTATACCCCAATCCCATATTCCAAAACAAGAACGCCCATTTATCGGCCTGCTCGGAGATGATCATATCTGTCGGTTTGCCAGCGCCATGCCCTGCTTTGGTTTCAATGCTTACCAGCACCGGGTTCTTGCAGGTCTGGCCAGCTTGCAGCGAGGCGGCAAACTTGAACGAGTGCGCCGGCACTACCCTATCGTCATGGTCGCCGGTAGTAACAAGTGTGGCCGGATAGCATTGCTTCTTCACATTATGCACCGGTGAGTATTTGTACAGGTACTGGAACATTTCTTTGCTGTCTTCAGCCGTGCCATAATCATAAGCCCACCCTGCGCCGGCGGTAAACTTGTTATAGCGCAACATATCCAGCACACCGACAGCCGGAAAACAAACTTTGAACAAATCAGGGCGCTGGGTCATGCAGGCGCCGATCAACAACCCACCGTTCGAACCACCGGAGATCGCCAGGTAATCTTTGGACGTGTATTTCTCGTGAATGAGATATTCGCCTGCTGCAATGAAATCATTGAACACATTTTGCTTCTTTGTTTTGATGCCGGCGTTGTGCCAGTTGTCGCCATATTCGCCTCCGCCGCGGAGGTTGGCCACCGCATAAATGCCGCCATTCTCCATAAATACCAGGTTGCTGACGCTGAACGAAGGCGTAAGGCTTATATTAAAACCACCATATCCATATAGCATCACCGGGTTCTTACCATTCAGTTTCATCCCTTTTTTATAAGTGATGATCATTGGTATCCTTGCCCCGTCCTTGGACTTATAGAAAAGCTGCTTGCTCTCATAGTCTTTCGGATCAAATTTTACTCCCGATGTTTTGTACACTTCTGATTTCCCGGTTTTAATATCATACTTAAATATCGTGGGAGGATATACATAAGACGTGTAAGTGTAGTAGGTTTCAGTCTCGTCCATCTTGCCGCCAAAGCCGCCGGCTGTACCCAACCCCGGCAATTCAATAGTTTTTTCCTTTTTGCCATCCAGGCCATATTGATACACTTTGGATACCGCGTCTTCCAGGTACTGTGCGAAAATTTTGTGGCCGCAAACAGATACACTTAACGGGAATTTCGTTTCCGGGATCAGCACCTTCCAATGTTCTTTGCCGGGTGTCGAGGCATCCACAACCACGAGTTCGCGGTTAGGCGCGCCCTGGTTAGTTTCTATATAGAGCTTTCCGTTTTCGGTATATGCAACGCTCTGCTCATTCTCAAAGCCGGTAACGATTGGCACGATCGGCGCATCTTTCTTCGTCAGGTCCTGTATATATAGTTCATTCCCGTAAGTAGCGTTAGCAGCACTGATCACCAGGAAGTTCTGATCCTCGGTAACACCGCCACTTATGTATCTGCGCGGTGTAGCCTCGCCGCCAAATATCAGCTTATCCTCACTTTGCGGAGTGCCGAGTTTGTGAAAGTAGAGCTTATGTATTTGTGTTTTCTCCGATAACTGGCTGCCCTTCGGCTTATCGTAACTGCTGTAATAAAACCCTTCATTATGCAGCCAGGATGTGCCGCTGAACTTGACGTCGCGAAGGGTATCGTCCATTTTCTTCCCGTTTTTTGTATCTATCACGATCACCTTGCGCCAGTCCGATCCACCCTCACTGATCTGGTAAGCAGCCAGTGATCCATCCTTGGTGAAGTCTATGCCCTGCAAGGAGGTAGTGCCATCAGCCGAAAATTTATTGGGGTCCAGGAACACTTCAGGAGCGCCATCTCCCAACTGCCGGTATAGTACGCTCTGGTTTTGCAAGCCATCGTTAAGATAGAAGTAGGTGTAGCCACCTTCTTTGAACGGTGCGCTGTACTTCGCATAATTCCAAAGAGCGGTAAGGCGGTCCTTTATAGCGCTCCGAAATGGTATCTGGCTAATATATTCATTGGTCACCTTATTTTGCTCCACCACCCAGCTCTTGGTCTCGTCCGACATATCGTTTTCCAGCCAGCGGTAGGGGTCAGCCACTTTAGTGCCAAAGTAATCATCTGTCTGGTCTGTCTTTTTAGTATCGGGATAATGGCCTGAAAAGGCCGTTTTGTTCTGTGCTTGCGCTGTCATACCTATCATTAAAAGAGATGTGCAAAGAGTTATTGCTTTCATTGTTTTGCGTTTAAAATATGCCGAAGAAGGCTCAAAATAAATACATTTTTACTATCGTCAGGAATTGTTCTATTTATATACGAAGGTTTAACACTTTATTCTACGCATTTAGCCTATATGAGGTTACATTTGTAACAGCCACAAAATTGGTAATGAGCCACTGAAGCGTTTCCTTAAAATATTGCGATACACCGTTGCTACAATACTTCTGCTGCTGGTGTTGATAGTGGCGCTGGTGAATTATACGCCGGTGCAAAACTATATTGCCCACCGGGCAGCGGATATGCTATCAAAAAAACTGAAAACCAAGGTTGCTGTTGCCCATGTCCGTATAGACATCATAAATCACATATACCTGCAGGGGCTTTATATTGAAGACCAGGCACATGACACCTTGTTATACGCAGGGCAAGCTGAAGTAAGGATCACAGATTGGTTTCTGTTCAAAAAGAAACCGGTCATCCATTATTTCGGACTAAAAAACTCGTATGTCCATTTGTATCGTACCGCCGTATCCAACAACTGGAATTCAGACTTTATAGCGGATGCATTCAGCACACCGGCGAGCAAAAAAGATACGGCTGCTAGCAAACCCCTAGAAATAGACCTTAAAAAAATAGAACTGGAAAATGTCCGGTTCCATATGGATGACAAATGGATAGGCCAGGATCTCGATTTTGATGTCGGAGATTTCACGCTGGATACCAAGGGCCTGGACTTTAACAAAAAAATGCTTGATGTCGGCGATATCGTTATCAACAATACCGTGGTAAGCGTCGGCATTTACAAAGGTGGCAAGCCACATTCAAAACACATTATAGAGGGCGACGAATTTGATCCTACTCCTTTTAACTCCGACAACTGGTCTGGCAAAGTAGGAAGCATATCGCTTAAAGGTTGTTCATTCAACCTGACGATGGATGACAAAATACCCGAGCCGGGCCACTTTGATGAGAATCACCTGATGATCAGGGATATAGAGGTCGCGATAAAAGATGGCAGCATTACCGGGGACACCTTACGCGGAAGTGTTACCCACTTGTCGGCACATGACAGGTGCGGGCTCGCCATTAAGAACATGCGCAGTAAGGTCAGTGTATCGCCGGTAGCGTCTATATGCGATGAGCTTTACCTCGAAACCAACTACAGCAAGGTACAACGCTACTATGCAATGCACTACAGGCATTTTCCTGACTTCACTTCATATATCGACAGTGTTACCATGGTTGCGCACCTGAAAGATGCCACTATTGATAAACGCGACATAGATTTCTTCGCCCCGCAACTGAAGAATCTGCCAAACATTGTTTTACATGCGTCGGGCGATGGCAAGGGCACAGTGGCCAATCTTGCCGCGCAACACCTGAACGTTACAGACGGCAATACGATGGTGAAAGGGAGTGTGAGCATGAAAGGATTGCCGGACATCTACAAAACCTACATCACTTTCACTGATGGCGAATTATTTACTACCGGCGAGGGTATTTTGCATTATGTGCCAGAGCTAAGAAACAGCCCGAATATTGCGCTGGAACGGCTTACCTATGCTTACTTTAACGGCAAATATGAAGGCTATATTGAGAACTTTGCAGTAAACGGTGCACTAAAAACTAACCTGGGAACTGCCGCGGCAGATATAAAAATGAAAATACCGGGATTTAACAGCACTAACGCGTCCTATTCCGGAATGGTTACGACAAACAGCATGCAAATCGGCATATTGCTGAAGCAGCCCTTATTCGGCGGCATAAGCCTTAAAGAAAATGTGACCGGAAGTGCCTTCGACCCCGACCACATGCAAGTGGACATAGATGGAACGATCAGCCAGTTTACCATCAACGGTTACGCCTACCAGAATATCATGACTCATGGAACGGTAGCAAAAAAACAATTCAATGGCAAATTACTGGTTGATGATCCAAACCTGGGCCTTGAATTTGATGGCGGTATTGATTATACTCAGAAGGACGTGAAAATAAATGCTACCGCGCACCTGCTGGGTAGTAATTTCAATGCGTTGAACCTGACAAAAGATACGGTCACAGCATCCGCCGACTTTGACCTTAACTGCACCGGTAGTAACATTGATAACTTTTCGGGCTACGCCAAACTTTTCAATATAGACATGAAAAGAAACGCTCATAAACTGGCGTTGGACTCGATTTATTTGCATTCTACCGGAGATAGTTCAAACAGGATACTGACTGTCCAAAGCAATGATATCGTAGCGAGCATCAAAGGCAACTACCAACTGAGCAAACTTCCAACCTCCGTACAATTTTATTTATCCAGGTACCTGCCGAATTATATACAGGCACCTGAGAAATTCGCACCCGAACAGGATTTTGTGTTCACAATCAAGACGACAAGCATTGATAGCATATTTGCTGTGACAATACCCATAGTGAGGGGTTTTGACTCATCCACCGTTAGCGGCTCGCTGAATACTTCGGCCCAAAAACTTACACTGGATGCAAGCGTGCCTTATGGCAGCATTGGCAACTTTCATATGAGCAACATTTCGATTGTTGGCCAGGGAAATCTAAATCAGATTGCGCTGAACACGAATATTGACAACGTAGCGGTAGGTGATAGTTTCCTAAATGGATCATTGAGCGTGACCACGACGATCAACAACGATTCAGTTGCTTTCACTATTGCTACTACAACCCCGGACACCAGCAGCTCTATCACGCTTAACGGCCAGATACTGGCGAGAAAAGACTCGCTGTTCCTCACTTTGTTGCCGTCCCAGTTTTACCTTAACCAGGCCAAATGGGACATAGCCGGCGGAAGCAAGGTTGTGTATAGCAATAAGTACCTTTTAGTGCAAGGCTTTTGTATTACATCTGGCTTACAACGTATAACTGCTGCCACGCAACTACAAAACAATGATAAGTCTGTACTGGTAAGTACAGAGAATCTTGACCTTGGGCAACTAGGTTCTTGGGCCGGCCTCGCTGTTTATCAGCCAGATGGACGACTCAACGGCACTATCAAGATCGACAAAATATTTGAAGACCTCAACATAAGCGCAAATATCAAAGCCACCGACGTAAAATTAGGGACTGATACAGTCGGTAACATCAGCATTATCGGGAGCTATGATGGCGCAAAAAAACTATTGAGCCTCGATCCTCAAACCGGCATTTTCAAGGGCGATGCTTCCGTCGCGGCAAGTGGCGATATCTCATTTGACACAGCCACTCATGAACGGTTGGACGGCGTTATCCAGTTTAACAATGCGCCTGTTACATGGGCTTCTCCATTCCTGGTTGGCATTATGAGTCGCTTGTCGGGCACAGTCAACGGTAGCGTGGCGTTCAATGGCGCTTCCTATGCACCCGAGATGAAAGGAACCGTGACGCTCCTTAACGCCGGCCTGCACGTGGATTATACCGGCTGCAGCTATACAATACCCGCTGCTACCATCGATGTAACTACGCGCCGTATCAGCTTCGGCAATGTGAAGCTTCTTGATGCGCACAAGAATACGGCAACACTTACAGGCCACTTCTCACACAACTTGTTCAGGGATATGAAAATGCACCTCAACATTGCATCGCAGAAGTTTGAAGCACTTAATTTAACTTCTAACGACAACAATATTTTTTACGGTAATCTCATAGCGGGAATGGACTCCTTCACCATCAGGGGTCCCTTCAACGACATAAAAATGGAACTTTCTAATGCAACGCCGGCAGCAAAATCACGTATTTTTATTCCCATCAGCTCCGGTAGCGGAGATGTGTCGGGCTATTCCTACGCATCTTTTAAAACCTATGGGAAGAGTCAGGAAAAAATAGTCAAGAAGAGCAAAAACAAGATCAGTATACTTATAGATGCAAGTATCAACGACCTTGCTGAAATGCACATTGTGCTGGATCCAACGACAGGAGACGAAATATCAGCGAAAGGGAACGGCCGCATAATTATGGAAATTCCCCCTAACAATGATATTCGTATGAACGGCGTATATACGATTGATAACGGTACCTATACCTATACTTATAAAAAGCTTTTCATCACCAGGCAATTCAAGCTCCAGTCTGGGAGCATTGTCAGCTTCAACGGTCCCTTTGCCAGCACCACAGTAAATGTGGACGCAACCTACACCGTTAAAGCGAGGCTATCCGACATTCTTAGTGATGCGGAGCAAACAACACTCGGCAATGATCGCTCAGACGCACAGACCAGGCAAGACGTAGACGTAAAAGTTAAAATGTCAGGATACCTGACTAAGCCCGAATTGAATTTTGATATCGGCCTCGAGGATACGCACTCACAGGGCACTGTGGCCTACCGCCGGTTAATGCTGATAAACAACGACCCTCAGCAACAAGTAGAAGAAGTAAGTGCCCTTTTGCTATTTGGTGCCTTTATTCAGCCGGATGCCATAGGCGGGGCAACTGTTCAATCTGGAGCGATCAATAGCCTTAGCCAGGCCCTATCCAGCACTACATCCGCTACGCTTACAAACATGGTCAACAGGGTCACCGGCAACAAAGACCTGAGCGTAACATTAAATTATACGAACTACAACTACAACGACCCGTCCAGCCTCAACACGGGGAACAGAAACCTGATCTACGGCGGCCTTGGCGGAAATTTTCTAAATAACAGGTTGAACGTGGAGGTGGGCAGCACATCAGATTGGGGAAAGCCCACGAGCGCCAGTACCTCTTCAAATTTTAACATTACCGGCGACTTCCGTATACAGTACCAGGTGGCCGAAAACAGCGGCATACGCATCAGCGCCTTCCGCACGAGCGATTACGATGTTACACTTGACCGCGACATCACGCGCAGCGGCGTGGGCATTGGCTGGCGGAAATCATTCGATAACTTCAGCGAGTTTTTCCATGGCAACAAGTATGCCGCGAAACAAAAAGAAGAACTATTGGAAAAGGTAAAGGCCGAAGAAGCCGCAGATACCACTTCTATAAAAAAAGCATCAGGAACAGAATAACGTTTATCTGCTATTTTCCCTCCTCTTCAGGGAATGCCTTTTTTGCCTTATCATAATACTCTTCCGCCCTTCCCTGGTCTTTCAATTGCTGGGCGAGTTTTATGCCAAGATTATAAGCCTGCTGATTATACTTATCGGCTTCTATAGAGGCATCAACTTCGCTGAACGCGCTGCTGGCATTACCGGTCATCGCGTAAGCATAGGCCATAAAGTAATGGCTATAACTCTCATTGTATGGTGCAAGGTTTTTGTACAGTTTCATTGCGCTATCCACTTTGTGAGCCTTTAAATAGCTGTTACCCATGATCTGGTAGACAGTAATGTCTCCGGGATAATGGACGAGCGTTTTATAACCCGCATATATTGCAGAGTCTGGCTTGTCTTCCGCGTCATATATTTCTGTCAGCGCTTCCCAAACCAGTTCATTTTCCGGAAATTCCTGCAATGATGCAAGGAACGCCTCTTTTGCTTCATCGATCCTTTTAGCCTTCATTAGCTGAAAACCTTCCAGGTCTTTCTTTGTTTTCCGCTTCAGCACCGCAGCTACAGGTACACCATCCACTTTCACGGTATAGATAGTCTCAGGCGGTGGCCAGTTGCCGGATGCCAATACACTGGGGTCCTCGTCACGTGAGAACAGGATACAATAATCCCAGTCTTTAGAATACCGGTTGAATGATTTCACATAGTTACAGCTTACCGGGAAGGTATCTTTGATAAAACCGGGATACTTTGTCGAATATATTTTATTGAAGGAGTCAGTAGCGGGGTCTTGCACAAACTGTGAAGTACGCTCGTAAAGCTGCTCATAGGGCCGCTCATACTTATACGGCTCCGTTTTATAGTGACCCAGGTAGAGATATGCCAGTAAAGGATTCACGCAATTAGTCGATATTACCACCTTCTTATCTTTCAATTGCTCATGGTTCATAAGCCACTCTGTTGCAGGCTTTATGCCGAGCATATAATAATCGGTTTCATACTTACCGTAAATATTCCTCAGGCCGCCACCAATCTCGTTATAATAAAGAGACTCGAACGGATGGTTGGCAACCGCAAACTTAACCGGCGATATCAGCCCAATAACAATTACACCGATAACCGCATACTTTACGGCAGCCTGCTGCGACTTCATGATCCAGGTGAAGCCGACGGAAGCAAGGACGATGAGCGGCGGATAAATGAACAGAAAATGTCGCCAGCCATCATAAAGAGAGGATTTTTTGTAAATAGCATACGCTACAGGAAAGAGGCAGGCGAACAAAACAAACAATGAAAACAACAGTGCCTTCTTATTGTTCCTGAATACAACGGGTAAGGATACGCAACCAATGATGAAACCGATCAGCACAATAACAGGGGCTGTGTACATAACGTACCTGGGGATATAGTACCATGGTATCTGGTTGCTGAAAATCTTCTTACCATCATACAGCAGGCCGATGTTGATAAAGAAGTTCGACATTATTTTTAAGGCCTCCAGCGGCTTATCAATAATTCCTAAATGAGCATATGGCCAGCAGATCAGTGCGATGAGATAACCTGAAACGGTTACTATAGCCATATGTTTTACCAGCCGCAATGTGATTATCGTCTTCAACTGTCTGGTTAAAACGGCGTAGCTGCCAATAAATAATACCAGGTAAGCGATAAGCAAAAGCCCACCGATACGCACGCCCATCGCCCACCCTATGCTGAGTATTAGTCCAAGTATTTGTTTAAAACTGGGATTAGGTAAGGACCGGATAAACAGGATGATATAGTAGATACCGGCAGTGTAACCAACGGAAAAAGGTATATCCTTAGGGTTGGCGAAATTGTGCCCAAACCAGCTGGGCGAAAATACCAGGAGAACTACCGCAAGTATTCCGGCATTCCAGTTGCCGGTGAGCAATTTTGCCAGCTTACCAGCGAAAATTATCCCAATTGCCCCCACCAATGCATTGATAAAATGCATGGTAGTGTAATGGTCCCAAAAATGAAAAATATGGTAAGTGGCCGCAGTAATAAAATCGAAAAGGCCGCCATAATACTGTATGCCGGATGTAGTGGTCTGGGCATAAGTATCTCCATGAAAAAAGTAATTGTAAATGTCATTACCATAGTCAAAATGCCAGTGCTCGTCACCGGTAACCGCATATTGAAAACTCATGACCGGCATTACTATCACCAGCAATATTGCCAGCACATTGAAAACGGCACGGTACTGAATGTGCTTGCGTTGAGCTGCCGTAGCAGTTTCAGGTATCTTGAACGGCAAAGCAAAAGTGTTGTACAGCCATATGCGGAAAGAAATGGCCAGCACGCCCAGCAGCATCATAAAGGAATCTTTTATGACATTCACCTTACTCTCCGGCTGGTTTACCCAGTTTATGGGCATCTCCACAATCTTGTAATCGTTCATATCTGCCTGGTAAAGCAGTTCCACATCGTGCTCCCAGCCCTTACTTTGCATATTGCCAAAAAGCAGCTCAGCTGCACCTCTTGGATAAAGTTTAAAACCGCATTGCGTGTCCTTTAGGTGCAATGAAGTAAATAGCTGCACAAGACCATTGAACACGCCGCCAATAAACCTGCGGCTTTGGAGCGCCTCTACTTTTCCTTCTTCGTGCCTGCGCGATCCTATGTACACCGTATCGCTCCCCGAAAAAAGCATTGGTTCTTTTTTTTGCCAGTTGATCAGCTCAGTTGGCCGCGTGGACATATCCGCGTCCAGCGTCAGTACATAATCACCCTTGGCAAGGCGCACACCATGTTTCAGTGCACTACCCTTCCCACCATTCTTCGGCATTTTCTCCAGCCTTATTTTATCCTTTATCGTGCTATACTTGCTTTCGAGTGCTTCATGTATCTTGCGTGTTGTATCGTCCTTACTCCCATCGTCCACTATGATAACCTCGTAAGCCCCCTTCCACTTTTCATCAAACTCCAAAAGGCCGGCAAGCATAATATCTATCCGCTTGGATTCATTGTAACACGGAATGATAAGCGACAGCATAAAATCCCTGTTAACCGGGGATGTCATTTTTGCCGCCTGGGTGTTTGGGGTCTGCGGGGCTTTCTTCATTTCCTGGGATAGTTATTTATTAAGTTTGCCTATATACACCCAGTCGCCCTGCAGCGATTTGCAGATGTTGTCTTTGATCTGTATGGCTTGCTGCAAATACACCGCTATAGGGTAAAAATTCAGGTGGTGGTCCATCGTAAAATAGTAATAACGCTGCCGCGGGGTCACAATGATAAGCTGTTTCCTGGCCACACGCTTCATCTCTTCGATGGCGCTGGGCACTTCTCGCAAATGCTCTATAGTATGGTGACAGGTTACAATATCAAAGGCATTATCAGCAAATGGCAACTTATAAATGCTCCCCTTCACATAGTCCGAATTCTTCAGGGTGGCCACATTATCATACAGGTCGCAGCCAGTTGTTTTCAGCGTTTTGTTGTTGTCATTCACGCAGTTCAGCCAGTAACCGTTTCCGCAGCCTACGTCCATAAGCGTCTTTGCGGTGGGATCCAGGTTCTCGAGCATGTAATTTATACAGGCATTATTCAGATCGGTCGGCCGGTCCCTGGCCATGCTCTCAATATTGCGGTATACCTCTATGAACTCCTCTTCCGTCATTTCAAATGCTCGGTCCTTAAAATCCATATAAAGCCGGATCACCTTCTTATTGCCTTTATACCAGATATAGAAAAAAGGATACATAAACCATCGGGCATCGCGGAGGACAGGGGGAAGTAACTCATCCAATACATACCGGATGGCATTAGTAAGACTACGATTCATCTAATTGAAAAAAATTTATATGGCATGAAAAAGATCAGGTGGGTAAAAATACGCACTGGAGATAGATTTTCCAAGCTGGTACAAAAGTAAAAAGCAACCCCGAATGGAGATTGCTTTTCACGAAAACTTTTTAACCAGTTAACCTTTTAACCTATTAACTATTTAACCTTCTGTTTGCTCTTCACTTGCAGGAGCCTGCTCAGCATCTGCGTCTGCAGCATTGGCATCAGCTTCAGCTTCAGCTATCTGGGCAGCACGTGTTGCGTTCTTTTCTTCTACTTTGCGCACTGACTCCTTCATAGCTTCATGGCGCTTGTCGCTCTTGTGCTTGCGGTGCGTTTCTTCACGCTTTGCAACCAGTTCTTCGTGCTCGCCATTCCACTTTTCAAATTTCTCCATAGCTGTAGCCTCATCAAACAGGCCAAGCGATACACCACGCATCAGGTGCTTCAGGAACATTACACCCTTGAACGAAAGGATACGGCGGCAGGTGTTGGTAGGCTGTGCGCCTTTGTCCAGCCAGTGCAGCGAACGCTCGCGGCTGATGCGGACAGTTGCCGGTACAGTCAGTGGATTGTACGTACCTAATTTTTCAATGAATTTACCGTCACGTGGCGCGGTTGTATTGGCCACAACGATGAAATAAAATGGGCGCTTTTTAGACCCGTGCCTCTGGAGGCGAATTTTTACCGACATAATAATAGAAATTATTTGGTGGTGAACAATAAGATTTTCCCGTTTTGGGATTGCAAATATAGGGGGAATAAGTCAAAAGGCAAAACCGAGTTCTCCTTTTTTGCCCTTAACTGTCTTTTTTTACGGATCTATGATAATTTTGCTGCTACAATCCCCATGTTCGGTTGCCGCGGACAGAAAATATAGACCGGGCGGTACGTCAAGACATAAATCTATATTTTGATTGGTAACCGAGTTTATTTCCTCGACAGTTACGCCAACAATGTTCGTAATGAAAAAATACACAGATTCCTTTGTATTTGAGGAAATATTGACGATAAACGTTCCTTGAGATGGATTTGGATAAACCAAAATAGAAGTTCCTTGGTTTGTAACGGTAGCGACCAGAGTAGAACCACTCACCTTTCGGACCCGCGCATCAAGACCATCAGCTATAAATAAATTCCCATCATCATCCACTTTTACATCATTTGGTCGTGATAAACACCCCCCTGTCGCAGGGCCGCCATCGCCTAAGCCTGCAGCGCATGACCCGCCACCGGCAAAAGTTGAAATTTCTCCGCTGGCATCAACCCTCCGAATACGCCCGTCACTTTCGTCGCAAATAAACAAATTGCCGATCGCGTCTATGCACAAGCCTTCAGGCTCACCTAATTGAGCAGTGGTAGCTGGACCTCCATCTCCGCTAAACCCACTTGTGCCATTCCCCGCAATCGTACTGATAATGCCTGCTGAATTCACTTTACGAACAACTGCGTAATAACTATCTGAAATGTAAACATTGCCTGCTGCATCAATCGCCAGCCCGTTGGCATTTATTTGAGCGGCCGTTGCCGGTCCTCCGTCTCCACTATATCCCAGTCCCCCAATTCCCGCAATTGTGGTTATGATACCAGAATCGTCGATTTTACGGACAAAATCAATACATGTAAAAACTAGCTCTCCGGATGAGTTGATCGCTAAATAACCCGGATGAAAGACCGCTGCCGAAGTTGCCGCTCCTCCGTCTCCGTTATTGGCAGTATCGCCAGTACCGGCAATTGTTACAATAATTCCTGTATTATCAATTTTGCGAACCCGATTGTTTCTCAAATCACCAAAATAGATATTACCCATATTATCTACCGCGATACCGCATGGATAATTTATCTGTGCATTAGTTGCGGGGCCGCCGTCCCCGCTAAATCCACAAAGGTTGGTTCCCGCTATCGTAGATATAATGCCTGAGGAACTGACTTTACGAATGCAATTATAAAAACTAACATAGACATTCCCATAGTTGTCTGTCGCAACACCGGAGGGGTCGCCTATCTCCGCTAAAATAGCTGGCCCACCATCACCAGTATAGCCTCCAGTTCCGTTCCCCGCATAAGTCGTAATGATTTGCGCACTTCCAGTTAGTGCAGCAAAAGATAAAATGAACAGTGTTAAAATCGTTCTTTTCAATACAATTCAATTTAGAATTAAGACAATCTCCAACGATAAGACGTATAAACGCCACACATTCTTGGGTATTCTCGGTTTTTTCTTTCCCAATTTGCTTTACTAACCTTTTAACCCTTTAACCAATCACCCCTGTTTCCAAACTCAACTCCACCTCACCTCTCCTTCGGAGAGGCCGGGAGAGGTCCCTAATCCCCCACCTCTACACTCTCCTCATGCCACGGAAACGACTCAGCATTCTTATCTATCTCCCAGTAGAATTTGCCGCGCTTGTTGTCGTAGTTGCCTACTTCATTCATAGTCTCTGCGTCGTATAACCTGCCGTTTACCATTGTATAGTGAATGCTCTCGGTATTATGGATGTCTTCCAGCGGGTTCTTGTCCATTACCAGCAGGTCGGCGAGCTTGCCGGGCTGCAGGGAGCCTATCCAGTTGTCAAAGCCAAGGCTTTTGGCGGGGTTCAGGGTGGCTGTGCGCAAGGCTTCCATAGACGTCATGCCGCCCTGGGCCATCATCCATATTTCCCAATGCGCACCCAGGCCCTGTAACTGGCCATGAGCTCCCATATTAATCGTGACGCCGGCATCGGTAAGTTTTTTCAGGCTTCTGGATACCAGTATGTGGCCATTGTCATATTCTTCTTCCGGCGCCATAGTGCGCTCGCGGCTGCGGGGGTCTATCACTGCGCGCGGGGTAAAGCGTAGGAGTCTTTCCTTTTCCCAAACATTGGAATGCTGGTACCAATAGGTTTCCCCATTCAGCGCGCCATAGCAAACGATCAGCGTTGGTGTATTTGCAGTATGCGAATTCTTCCATAGCTGTATCACATCATCAAATAGCGGGGCCACCGGTATATTGTGCTCTATAGTGGTGTGCCCATCCAGTATCATACCAAGGTTGTGGTAAAAGAAGGAACCGCCCTCCGGCACCACTTCCATTTTAAGCTCCCGCGCGGCTTCTATGATCATCTGGTTTTGTTCGCGGCGGGGCTGGTTGTAACTCTTCACGCTGAATGCGCCATAAGCACGGGTACGCCTCAGCGCACTCTTCGCATCTTCGTACGAATTGATCACCGCCTTAAAATCTCCATCCGCGCCATATAGTATGGTACCGGTGGAGAATATTCTTGGCCCTACCATCGCTCCCGCCTTAACGAGCTCACTTTGCCCAAATACCATTTCACTGTTTGCAGAAGGATCGTGAGTGGTCGTTACGCCATACGCCAGGTTCGCATAATACGGCCAGTGTTTCTGCGGGTTCAGGCCCGACCGGAAATGCCCCACATGTGCATGCGCATCTATAAAGCCCGGCATTATGGTCTTGTCGCTGCAGTCTATCACTTTCGCTCCGTTCGGTACAATAGCCTTCGCAGATGGGCCTACACTTTTTATCAGGTTGCCTTCCACCACCACTGTACCATCCTCTATTACCTCATCGCCATTCATGGTTATGAGGCGCGCATGAGTAAATGCAATAGAGCCGCCGGGCTTATCTATTGCCATCTTCAGACCTACGCGGATGCCATGGTCTGGCAGTTTGAACAGGGAATCGGGTTTATTCGCAATAAATTCAAAGCGGTCGGCAAGATTGATGGTATAGTATTGGTCGCCTAGAGTATAATGAAGTTGTTTATTATCCTTACTCCAGTGCAGGTTGATACCGGCATCCAGCGATACCTTTTTCATCGGAAAATCTGTTGATTCCGCATCCAGGTCTATCTCCTTGCCGGTATGGGGGAAAGCAGCCACATAGACCTCGTGCAGATTTACAAAAGCTACCCAATCGCCATCAGGCGAAACAGTGAACTGGCTGCTGTACTTGCTTTTGAAGATCGGGCGCTCTTCAGCTCCATCCAGGTTGCAACTGCCAAATGAATTGCCCGACTGGTAATAAATGCGGTAGCCCTCCTTGTCAAATTTCGGGTGCTCGCCTTTGTCGGTCACAAAACGGCCCTCGCCACCTAATGCGTTCATAAGGTAAATGCCCGGCTTCACAGTATACGTATTACCCATTATATTGTCGCCAGCTTCAAGCGAATAAGCAATAAACGGCCCTTCTGGCGAAAAAGCGGGAGTTCGATACATGCCTTTCTTCAAGGTTATCCTATATGGTTTTCCCCCACTCTTCTTGCCACCCTTCCCTTCCAGATCAATCTTGTAGATGGCACCAGTGGTGGTGTCGTTCCATGTCACAAACACTAAGCTTTTCCCGTCTGGTGAAAATGCTGGCTCAAATTCAAAATCCTTAAGGTCGGTCATACGTTCGGGCTTACCATCCGGCAAGGCTTTTTTGTAAAGGTGGCCCACAGCACTAAATACAAGCCATTTGCCATCGGGCGATGTCACGGCATTGCGGATCACATTCACATTGAATGAATCGGGATTGATGTCCTGTTTAAAACGCACCGCATCAGTGATTCTTTGTTTTACGTTGCAGGTGAAAGGAATATCGGTTGCCGCGTTTACGCTGCCAGCGTCTACACGCACTATTTTGCCGCCGCCCCATATGATGATCTGTTTATCATCGGGTGTCCAGGCAAAACCCGTATAGATACCGAATATCGTCCAGGCTTCTTGTTGATCTTTAGATAGTTTATCATAAATAGGCCACTCCTCGCCGGTTTCCAGGTTACGCAGATAAAGCACTGTTTTGGTACGTACCCGCTTCACAAAAGCAAGCAGCTTGCCATCATGCGACACCTGCGGACGAAATGCGCTGCCTGGCCCGCCAGTCACCGTTTCGATTATGCCCTTTTCCCTATCGAACCGCTTGATCACAAATATCTGGCTGTTGGGGTCTTTGTTATATTGAAAAAAGCCGCCCGGGTACATGTCCTCGCTATAATAAACATAGTGGCCATCGGGAGAAACGGATGGCTCGTTGAGGTCCTGCTGGTCATTTTTTCTAGCCGTCAGTTGCAGCCCGCCACCACCGCTGACATGGTACATCCAAAGTTCCCCCGCACCCAGTGAACGGCCGGACGTGAAATGTTTACGGGCAATGATATACTGGCCGTCCGGCGTCCACACCCCGTTATTGAGCAGCCGGAAGTTTTCTTTGGTTATCTGCCTCGCGTGGCTGCCATCCTTGTCCATAACCCAGATATTGTCTCCGCCGCCCGCGTCTGAAGTAAAAAGTATTTTGCTGCCATCCGGACTGAAACGAGGCTGCACTTCCATAGCCAGCCCCTGCCGCAACACCTTCGCCTCACCGCCGGTTGCAGGCATTATATAAATATCTCCAAGCAAGTCGAAGGCAATTTCCTTTCCATCGGGGGAAACGTCAAGGTTCATCCAGGTACCTTCGGTTACAGTGAACGCGACGTCTTTGTATGGCCCACCGGGATTATTTACATCCCATTTCTTTTTGTCGTCCTTTTTTTCCTGCCCTAAAGCAAAGAATGGCAATGCACACAGCAGAAATGCTGCATATAGCTTGTTTACGTTCATAAACGAATATTTGAAACGGGATAAAGATAGGTTGCCGGGTGAATACCCCCAAACCTCAATAGGCGTGACTTTAATGAGCTACTGAAATTGGCCCCTTCCACACACCATGCGAGGAACTGCCTTTAATAAAGTAGTAGCCCGCAGGCTCTATTTTAATGGTAACATTCTTATTTGTAGTTGCATTTGCGGATATGATCCTCCTGCCCGACATATCCAAAACGGTCACCTTTACATCTTCCTCATAATGAGAGGCAAAGTACAAATTCACCTGCCCATCGAAAGTTGGATTGGGATACGCTCTTAGCACCAACTGATTGGGTGTTCCTACATGGACGTACCTTATGTCATTCGTAGTTTCTGAAACGAATAGGTTGGACGTCCTGTCCAGCGCCAGCCCGAACGGCATTGTAAATTGCGCGGCAGTCGCAGGGCCGCCGTCGCCGCCATGGTCTTCCATTCCATTGCCTGCAACAGTAGTAATAACACCAAAGGTATCCACTTTGCGTATCCGGAAGTTTCGCATATCTGCGATATAGAGGCTGCCGGTATCATCGCATTTCACATCTGTAGGATAACATAACATGGCTGCAGTTGCCGCCCGTCCATCGCCATAATATCCGCCCAGCAGACCGGCCCCACCGGCATAAGTGGTTATGATGCCTGTTTTTCCGTCAATTTTACGGACGCGGTTGTTATAGCAATCTGCTACATATACGTTGCCCCTGGAGTCTGTAGTGATCCCCAATGGCTTATCCAATAGCGCCGCAGTGGCAGGCCCTCCGTCTCCGGTTGACCCTCCGGTTCCCCTCCCGCAAATACTTGTGATCATGCCGTCAGGCGTCACTTTCCGGATACGCAGGTTCAACAGATCAGAAATGTAGAGGTTACCATCGCGATCGAACGCCAGGCCCGCCGGGCTGCTTAGTTCAGCCGCGGTTGCTGGGCCGAAGTCGCCCCAATAACCCTGTATGCCGTTGCCAGCGCAGGTAGAAATGACCCCTTCGCTGTTTACTTTACGTATTCGGCTGTTCCTGCTGTCAGAAATATAGATATTACCCAGGCTGTCCACCGCCACATAGTACGGGTTGTTTAGCTTGGCATGGGCTGCAGGCCCTCCGTCTCCGCTGTACCCTGCAATACCGGTGCCCGCAAATGTGGTTATGATACCCGACGGGTCTATTTTCCTGACCACATTGTTGGAAAAATCAGCAATGTAAAGATCGCCCTTGCCATCAACAGCCATACCCTGGGGGTATGCAAGTTCAGCCTCGATCGCTGGCCCGCCGTCGCCACTATATCCCTTGAGCATTTGGCCACCGGCTATAGTGGTTATGATCTGGCTGTGCACATGACTCGAAATACCGAGCATGCCCAGAACGAACAACAACAGGAAATGCTTTTTATGAAACAATGTAACGCTCATATGGTATTCTTTTTGCCGACCTCAACGCTTTCAGCCGTGGTATCAACAACTTATCCATCCTTTTACCGGTTGGTTATCTCCACCTTACCAGTCAGCACACTACTTGCTGTTGTTGCTGTAATGACGTAAATCCCGCCGGCAACGCCAATATCCAATAAACACGCCCTGTTTGTAACTGTAGTTATTTCTTTTACTTTCTCACCAGTGACATTGGTTATTACCAGGTGCAGATCCTCATTGTTCGCAGATGTAAAATTCACAGTAAAAGAACCATTGTTCGGATTGGGGTATATACTCATTTCCGACGCTCCTTTGTCCACTTGTTTTATCGCGGTCACCGTAGATGTTATGTAGTTGACACGATTGTAGAACCAGTCAGAAAAATAGATGTTGCCGTTATTGTCTACTGCCAGGCCTTTGCAATCACCAATCAGCGCATTTACCGCCAGGCCGGTATCACCGTTAAAACCCCTTACACCTTGTCTGCCCGCAATAGTCACTACAGAATTGGAACTTGCATCCACTTTCCGGATTGTATAATTCGCTTCATCAGATTCATAAATATTCCCCCACCGGTCGACGGCGACGCTCGAAGGTGAATTAATAGCGCAATGGATAGCATCAGATCCGTTTGCGCTGGAACTTCCCAGGCCAGTACCCATCACAGTAGAAATTTTGTGAAAAGTATCCACTTTCCTGATTCGGTTATTACCTTGGTCCGCTATATAAACATTCCCTATATTATCAACGGCTACGCCTGTGGGATTATTCAACTCTGCAAGCAAAGCCGATGGCCAGTCATCCGTATTAAATCCCTGGGTGCCCGTACCGGCTATGGTGGTAATGGTTCCGTTGAGGTCTATTTTACGTACTGCATTATTAACCCTGTCGGCAAAATAAACGTTTCCAGCAATGTCGACAGCCACGCCGGTGGGCCCGTATATCCTGGCAGCAGTCGCTGGTCCGTTATCCCCGCTATAGCCTATCGCCCCTGTACCTGCTATTGTAGTAATGTTGCCCGATGCATCTACTTTGCGGATACGGTTATTGGTCCGGTCGGCAATATATACGTTCCCCGAAATATCTGCCGCTACCCCCATCGGGTCATGTAGCTCAGCGCCTATCGCAGGCCCATTATCGCCACCAAAACCCGCAGTTCCATTACCGGCTATCGTAGTGATTGTACCAGCACTGCTGATCTTCCGTATGCGTTGGTTGTAAAAATCTGCCACATACGAATTTCCGGCACCGTCCACTGCAACTCCCGCCGGTCCATATATTTCAGCAGCAGTTGCCGCACTAGTGTCACCGCTGAAGCCGGCTACACCTGTCCCGCCGATCGTGTATATTGTCTGCGCGTTCGTATTAGCGACAAAACCAAGCACAAAAAGACCAGGTAGCAATATCTTTTTCATATGGGAAATTTGGCACTAAGGTATTGATTTTTTAGCGATTTTTTAACCCAACTTCTCTTTTATAATATTGACTTAACCAGCAAAAGTGGCTATGGCATCACGCACCAAATCCTTCAAAATATACAAAAAGAACACTTTTGTCCAAGATCACGGATTAAAACATTGTACCTTTGCCCGGCTCAACAAGTGATTCAATAAAAAATGCGAAAAAGCTCATCCCGCGGGGACAAACCCGGACCAGACGATACATTTAGTAATAGTGGCCCTAAGCCAGGGAAATCTTTCAAAAAGAAAAATTACGACGGCCGCAGCCAATCGTCAGGTGATGGCCCATCGCGCCCTGCACGGCCATATTCGGGTAGAACAACCGATGGGGAAGCAGGGAAATTCCGTTCTGACAAACCTTTTGGTAAGGAACCAAAGCGCGGAGCCAGCAAAGAATTTGACAAGCCTCGCAAGCCATTTGGCGATAAACCGTTTTCAGACCGGCCTAAAAAATCCTTTGATAAACCTTCCGGTAGAGATGGCGAGCCCCGCAAACCATATGGCGATAAACCATTCTCAGACCGACCTAAAAGGTCGTTCGATAAACCCGGCAGAGATGAAGGCCCACGTGAGCCCCGCAAACCTTATGGTGATAAACCATTCTCTGACCGGCCAAAGAGGTCTTTCGATAAGCCCACAGACAGCGAACCACGCGAGCCAAGAAAAGAATTTGATCAACCACGCAAACCATACGGCGACAAGCCATTCAACGACCGCGGGAAAAAACCTTTCGATAAGGAAAAGAAGCCTTTTGATAAGTCTTCATTTAAAAAAGAAGACGGATTCAAAAAGCCCGGAAAACAGGCAGACTCTCGCCCTTTCCGGGACCGGCCCAAACCACCACCCGCACCGAAATTCGAAAAAGCGCCTGATGAGATCACATTCTCAAAAGACATTGATGATGTGAACCCCGGCAAGTATGATGTGGTGAGCCCGGAAATAAAATACGATAAGCAAAAGCGCGGATCGAAGGCAAAGGAAGAACCAAGAGAGAAAAAACCACATACGCCTTCAGGAAAAAGAAAGCACTATCATAACCACGACCATGATGATGACGAGGACGAAGATGATAAGGAAATAAACCAGACCAATGGCCCACGGCTGGAAATGCCGCTGAATAAGTTCATAGCCCACAGCGGCGAGTGCAGCCGCAGGGATGCGGCAGAGTTAGTGAAGCAGGGCAAAGTAAAAGTAAATGGAGAACTGGTGTTGGACCCTGGCTACAGGGTGAAACATGACGACAAAGTAACCCTTAGCGGAAAGAAACTAACCCCTCAAAAAGGGATGGTGTATATACTGCTCAATAAGCCCAAAGGATTTATTACTACCAATGAAGACCCTCAGGGTCGCAAGACCGTTATGCAGCTCGTAGCCAATTCTGGAGTCGACCGTCTGTTCCCAGTAGGTCGCCTGGATCGCGACACATCCGGGCTGCTGCTGATAACAAACGATGGCGAACTGACGCAAAAACTCTGCCATCCATCTTACAACATCAAAAAAGTATATCACGTAACACTTGACAAACCACTGACCAAGGCCGACTTCGATAAGATCATGGAAGGCGTGGAACTGGAAGACGGAAAGGCAGTTGTCGATGCCCTGGCGTGGCTGGACAAAAAGAATGAACTGGGCCTCGAGATACACAGTGGCCGTAATCGTATCGTACGCCGCATTTTTGAATCACTGGGCTATGTGGTAGAAAAGCTGGACCGCATGATGTATGCCGGCCTCACCAAGAAAAACCTGCCCCGCAGCAAGTGGCGCTTCCTGGATGAGCGGGAAGTTGTATTATTAAAACATTTTAAGGTTTAATCTCTACAGATGTGCCACACTTTTAGAGTGTGGCACATCTATACAAAATGAGCTTCATCACCGCACAACGCATCCACAACGGCCAAAAATGGCTGCCCGAGGGCACTACAATAGAAGTAGCCGACAATGGCACCATACTCGCCATCCACGATACCCCAACAAACGACACCATAACCTACGAAGGCATCCTTACCCCCGGCGTTGTAAACGCCCACTGCCACCTGGAGCTATCACACATGAAGGGCGTTGTACCCGAACACACCGGCCTGATACCCTTCCTGAAAACCATCCCCCGGCACCGCAACGATTTTACAGACGAACAAAAAAAGGCAGCCCGCCACAATGCCTATAACGAACTATTGCAAAATGGTGTGGTAGCAGTTGGCGATATCGCCAATACTACCGACACCCTCGACATCCGCGCGCTGGGAAAACTCAACTTTTACACTTTTGTAGAGTCGATCGGCTTTACTGAAGCAAATGCACAAAAGGCTTTTGGCTTTGCCATAAGTACCTACGAAACATTCGCAGCACAGCAGGGAGCCAACCTGAAACAGGCCATAATACCGCACGCCCCCTACTCTGTTTCTTCGCCCCTGTTCCGGCTCATTGACGCCCACGCCCGCGATGTAGTGATCTCCATACACAACCAGGAAAGCGAGGAAGAGAATAAATTCTATAATAAAAAAGAAGGCGGCGTCCGTGACCTGCTGCAGACGCTAGGCGTAGACGATAGTTTCTTTACCCCCACCGGCCGTTCATCGTTGCAGTCTTATCTGCAGTGGCTGTCGCCCACTCACCCATTCATCTTCGTCCACAACACTTACACCCGCAGGCAGGATGTGCAGTTTGCCCATAGCCGCCTCAAAGATGTCTACTGGTGCCTCTGCCCGAATGCCAACCTATACATAGAAAACACCCTGCCCGATATCGATATGTTCATCAGCGAGAACGCCAATATCTGCATCGGCACAGACAGCCTTGCCTCCAATCACCAGCTATCTGTTTTATCAGAGCTGCAAACCATAAAAGACCGCTACCCCGCCCTCACCTGGGAAACCCTCCTTACCTGGGGCACCCGCAATGGCGCGCTTGCCCTACAAATGCAAGATATAGGGATTATAGAGGTCGGTAAAAGGCCCGGAATATTGCAAATTATAGATATAGATGGCTTTTCTCCGGGTCTGATACGGGTTGTGTAATCCACCCCTTGGGAGGTTCACCACAAGAATCCCCCTTTTTATAACAAAATACTTGCATCTTAATTGTATTTTAATTACTTTAACTTCCGTAAATTCGCAGTCCTTAAAAATCCACCCTTACCCGGAAATGCCCTGCACTCAGCAGGTTGGTTGGCGAATGGCTTGATTTAATAACTTTTAGTTAAAAAACGTGTATGGAAGCGCTTAGTAAGACGAATGCTAATACCAAATTGAATCTCAAGAAAGAATTACATAAATATTTCGGCTTCGACACCTTCAAGGGTGAACAGGAAAAAATAATAGCCAGCATACTCAGTGGCAGGGACACTTTTGTTATCATGCCTACTGGCGGCGGCAAGTCGCTCTGCTACCAGCTACCTGCATTGCTGAGCGATGGCGTCGCTATCATTGTTTCCCCGCTTATCGCGCTAATGAAAAACCAGGTAGACCTCATACGCGGCTACAGCGACCAGGATAATATTGCGCATTTTCTTAATTCCACACTGAGCAAGGCGCAGCAAAAGAAAGTAAAATCAGATCTTACCGAGGGCAAAACAAAAATGCTATACGTAGCTCCTGAAACGCTGACCAAGCAGGAGAACATCAATTTTTTCGCTGATCTGCCTATATCATTTATTGCAGTCGACGAGGCGCATTGCATCTCTGAGTGGGGTCACGATTTCCGCCCGGAGTACCGCAAGCTCCGCGACATGATCAATATGATCAACGTCGATCTACCCATCATCGCCCTTACGGCCACAGCAACACCTAAAGTGCAGGACGATATTGTGAAGAACCTGGAGCTGCATGATGCGAATATCTTCATAGATTCATTCAACCGTCCAAATCTTTATTACGAGATCGTCCCGAAAGGCACAAAGGAGCAAACGCTGAAGAACATGGTGAAATTCATCAACACCATGAAAGGCAAGAGCGGTATCATATACACATTGAACCGGAAAACTACCGAGGAGCTGGCACAAACGCTCGTTGCCAATGGCATCAGTGCCGTAGCCTATCACGCAGGGCTGGAAGGCCCGCTGCGTTCACAGCGCCAGGACCAGTTCCTGATGGAGAAGGTGGACGTGATCGTGGCTACCATAGCGTTTGGTATGGGCATAGATAAGCCCGATGTGCGCTTTGTGATACATTATAACATTCCAAAATCGCTGGAGAACTACTACCAGGAAACGGGCCGCGCAGGCCGCGACGGAATGGAAGGCAAGTGTATGCTGCTATACTCTCACAAAGACGTACAGAAACTAGAGCACCTCATGCGCGACAAGCCCCTCAGCGAGCGCGAAATGGGTGGCCAGCTTATCTCTGAAACTCTGGCTTACGTGGAGAGCGGCGTCTGCCGTAGAAAGCTGCTGCTGCACTATTTCGGCGAAGCGTATAAGAATGAGAACTGCGGTAACTGTGATAACTGCCTCCACCCCAAGGAAAAGCTTGAAGTTAAAGACAGCGTTAAGATCACCCTCGATACCATCACCGAGCTGGATGAACGTTTCGGTATAGATTATGTCGTTAATATCATCCTCGGCAGGTCAAACCCGCAAATACAAACGTTCCGGCACGATAAGCTGAAATCCTTCGGCTCTGGCCTCATCATGGAGATGGATGCCAACTTTTGGAATTCGCTGATCCGCCAGATGATGCTGGAAGGCATGATACGCAAGGATATTGAAGAATATGGCTTGCTGAAGATAACAGACAAAGGGAAGAAATTTCATAAGAAACCGTATTCTATCATGGTTGCCCTCAACCATAAATATGAGGAAACAACTGCCGAAGATGACGACGCCAGCAGCAGCGGTCCCGCCACTACAGACACAGTTTTGTTTGAGTTACTGAAAGACCTGCGCAAGCAAACCGCCAAGGAAAAGAACCTGCCGCCATTTGTGATCTTCCTCGAAAATTCGCTGGAAGACATGGCCACCAACTACCCCACCACGCTTGAGGAGCTGGAGAAGATAGCTGGCGTAAGCAAGGGCAAAGCGCTGCGCTATGGACGAAAGTTTGTCGACCTCATAGCCAAGTACGTAGAGGAAAACGAAATAGAGAAACCCGACGACTTCGTAATGAAGAGCGTGGTGAACAAGAGCGGCATGAAAGTGTTTATTATCCAGAACATAGATAAAAAGATACCGCTGGAGACCATTGCCAAGAACAAGGGCCTCTCCCTGCCCGACCTCCTCGTGGAAATGGAAACCATAGTAGCCAGCGGCACCCGCCTTAACCTCGACTATTGCCTGGAGCAGGAACTGGACGACAATGAACAGGAAGACATTTTCGACTACTTCCGCAGCAGCCACGACGACAATATGGATAGTGCCTTCGAAGAGTTCAAAGACCGCGACGTAAGCATAGAGCATCTCAAGATGATGCGCATCAAGTTTATGAGCGAATATGCTAATTAAAACCTGCCTGTCGGTAGGCACGAATTAAAATCCCGGTAGGCGCTACCGGGATTTTGATTTTTTGGTGGTCCGAAACAGCCGTTGTGATCTTTGAAAAACCGATACTATACCTCTATTTCTCCCTGCAGATAGGTGACTGCATGACCACTGATAGCCACCCGGTTTCCGTTGTGTTTGCACCATAGGTGACCCTTTCGTTCAGAAAGTTGTAAAGCCGTCAATTCGCTTTTGCCAAATACGCCCGCCCAGTAAGGTGTAAGCGTGGTATGCGCCGATCCCGTTACCGGGTCTTCGTTTATTCCAGACTGCGGTGCGAAGAACCGTGATACAAAATCACTGGCGGTGCCTTCAGCCGTAATGATCACGCCTCTGCAATCCCTGATGTCTCCCAAGGCGGCAAAATCCGGCTTGATGCTGATCACTGCAGACTCCGATGGCAAAACGGCCATATAGTCTGTTTTGCCGCGGTATGTCTCCATGGGTTCTATACCGAGAGCCGCGGAAAGCCCCGGTGGTGTGGCCACCTTCTCAAAAATATCAGCCGGAAAGTCAAGAGTAAACATGTCACCATCGCGGCGCACCTTTAGAAGGCCACTCAGCTTTGAGGAAAACACGATTTCCGGATCTTTGTGACCTACATAATTGAACAATACATGGGCGGATGCCAGCGTAGCGTGGCCGCACAGGTCCACTTCTACCGCTGGGGTAAACCATCTGATATCATAGCCTCTTCCGGCAGGCACTATAAAAGCCGTTTCTGCCAGGTTATTTTCCGCTGCTATTCGCTGCATCAGATCTTCCGGAAGCCAGGCATCAATTAGGCATACAGCAGCCGGGTTACCACCAAACAGCCGTTCGGTAAATGCGTCAACCTGAAACATTTTTATCTTCATTGTTGCAAAATAAGAGCACAAAGATACTACGTAAGAAAAATGAGAGAAACCGGAGATTTTCAGCTCAAAATCAATCTAATCATCAGTGGAGTCAAAGAACCCCGTAGATCTGCAATTCAGCAGCACTGCAAATCTGGAAAAACAGTAAATCAGTAAATCACGGATAACCTGCCTGCCGGTAGGTAGGTCTGAGGTTCAGACAATTTTGTACATTCGCATTCCCACAGAAATCAGGAGCAAGGAAGGGTATGGACAAAATATTACTCATAGAGGACGACCAGTTTGCCTATCTCGAGATATCGCAACTGCTAAAGGGCATTGGCTATAGTAAAGATCGGATCGTCAGGTGCGCTGATATGGCCGAGGTAATGGCACTGGACCCTGCGCAGGATTTTCAGATAGTACTTACCGATCTCTCGCTGCCAGATTCGGACTATGCAGAAACATTTGACAAGGTACATGACAAGTTCAGTTACACCCCCATCATTGTGCTTACCGGCATTGCCGAGATAGCATTCGCCATCAAAACCATACAAAACGGGGCACAAGACTATCTTGTAAAAGGCGACTTCGATCAGAAGATGCTGGATAAAGCCATCAATTATGCCATCGAGCGTAAGAAGATAGCCAACGACTATACGCGTGTTTTTAAAGAGAGCCCGGTACCCATGTACGTGTTCGACAGTAGTACGCTTAAGTTCCTGGGCATCAATACTGCGGCCATGTTGCAGTATGGTTATACATCAGACGAATTCCTCGCGCTAACGGCCAATGACATATGGCCCGCTGAAGACCGCGATACATTTAACGCAGCAATACAAAACATCAACGAATCTTATTTCGACGTAGGCCAGTGGCGGCATATCCATAAGAACGGAAAAATATTCTTCGTGCATATATACGCACACCATACCTGGTTTGAGGGTAAGAGGGCGTGGGTAATATCTGCCATAAATATTGATAAGAAAGTAGCCGCCGAAATGGCATTGATAGAGCGTACGAAGGAAAAAGAAAACATCCTGGACAGTATTACCGACGGATTCTATACCCTTAGTAACGACTGGAAATTTACCTACGTAAATAAGGAAACGGAAAAAACATTCAAGCACAAGAAAGGCGCACTGCTGGGCAAAACCATGTGGGACATTTTTCCGGAAGCCCGCCACAACAAGTTTTATGAAGAATACAATCGCGCGAAAGCAGAAAATATCAGCGTTCACTTCGAGGAAGAGTTTGCGCCATTGGGAATATGGGTGTCGGTAAATGCGTACCCCACCGAAGAAGGACTTACTGTGTACTTTGTTGATGTAACCGAACAGCGCCGCCAAGTCGATATGATACAAACCCAGAACAAGCGACTAAGAGAGATAGCCTGGATACAGTCTCACGAGGTAAGGGCCCCTGTTGCTAATATACAAGGCTTGCTGTTGCTGTTTAATTTTGATGATTTCTCTGACCCCATTAACGTGGAGCTTATGGAAAACATCAAAGAAGCAACGCAAAAGCTGGACGAGATAACGCGCCGAATCACCAACCACACCATCATCTAGGCGGAAACCATTTTCAGATCACTCACGCTTAGCGGTCTTAAAAACGTAATGAGTGCCCGTAGCTATAGGAATGAGCCTTTGCGACTCCTTTGCGAGAAACCTTTTTAGCTCCCGGAAAAGTCATTCTTCGATAAAATTGAGGTCCCTCCCGAAGGTTTCCTCGGTCATAAAGACGGCCGTGGTGCTTACTACCATCACTACCGCACCGGTAATAGCTGCAGCGGTAATAAAGCTATAGCCGAAACTACTTTGCAGCCACCCGAACAACAGAAGAATTAAGGGCAACGACCCGCGAACCATGTTAGGAGCAGTAGTAGCGGCGGTAGCGCGTAGATTCGTACCGAAGTGCTCGGCGGCCATAGTTACAAACAACGCCCAGAAACCGGTACCGAAACCCATAAGCGCGCATATGCCATACATGCGGGCCGCACTGCCGTTGCGCTGGTTGAAGTACAGCACAATACCAACGATGGTAATGGAATAAAAGATGTAAAGTGCCTTCTTCCTGCTCTTCAGGGTCTGGCTCACCAGCCCTACCAGCAGGTCGGCAATAGAAATAGCGATGTACGCATACATTACCGCTTTACCTGGATTTATCTTTTCCACTATCCCAAACTCCTTACCGAACTTATCCGACACCTGTATCAGCAGCCCGATAACGTACCAGGTGGGTAGTCCGATAAGAATAGCCAGCAGGTAAGTTTTAAAGCGCTTTCCATTGGTGAAAAACATAAGAATGTTTCCCCGCCGCACCGGCTTTTCCTTCAGCCCGTGGTACATACCCGACTCAAAAACACTCACTCGCAGCAGCAGCAGCAACAGGCCCAGCGCACCACCGATGTAAAAGCAAATTCGCCAGTCGAACGCGCGGGAAATGAAATAAGCTACGACGGCACCCGTTAGACCCACGCCCGCGACAATGGATGTAGCGATCCCGCGTTTCTCTTTGGAGATAAGTTCACTGACCAGTGTAATGCCTGCGCCGAGTTCCCCCGCGAGGCCCACGCCAGCTATAAAGCGGCATATCTTGTATTGGTCTACGGTATGCACTAAACCGTTAGCAATATTGGCGAGGGAATACAGAACGATGGAACCGAACAGTACACTCAACCGGCCCTTCTTATCACCCATTACACCCCATATTACACCGCCTATAAGCATCCCGTACATCTGCACACTCATGATCTGCAGGCCGGTTTTAACGGCCTCATCGCCGGTCAGGCCCATGCTTAGCAGGCTGTTGTTACGGATCATGCCAAACAGCAGCAGATCATATATGTCTACGAAATAACCAAGAGCGGCTACCAATACAGGGATGCTGAGTATGGCAATGGATTGGTTTTGCTTCATAAATTAAGAAGGGCTATTATCCGCCGGCGTTTCTTTCCGTTTGCCAAAAAACATCTTTAATAATACAGGCCCGGTGGTGACCAGGATAACAACGATGACAATTTTGTCCAGGTTGTTTTTCACCCATTCGTTTTCGCCAAGAATGTAGCCTATTGCGGTCATACTGATGACCCAGGCCAGGCAGCCGAGAATATTGTACTTGATGAATGTTTTATAATTCATGTCCACCATACCGCCCACTATAGGTGCAAACGTGCGGACAATGGGGAGGAAGCGGGCAAGCAGGATAGCCATACCGCCTTTTTTCTCGTAAAAATCATGTGCCTGGTGCAGGTGTTTCTTCTTAAACAAAAAGGAATCAGGACGCTTCATTAATGCATGCCCCGACTTATTGCCAAACCAATATCCGGCCATGTTACCCAGTATCCCGGCCACAGATATTATCAAGATCCAGTACACAAGGTTCATTATAGGTGATGAGAATGGTGTATTCATTCTGGATATCATCATACCGCTTACAAACAACAAGGAGTCACCGGGCAGGAAAAACCCGACAAACAAACCGGTTTCTGCAAATATGATAAATACAACTAAATACAATCCATAATGGGCGCTTATCCAATCGGGATTGGTAAGGTTATGGAACATGTCAATAAAATAGTGCATAATTTAAAACTTGGGAGCGTGAAAGTAGAAAAAATATGCCGAACTGCCTATTTTCAGTAAGCAGTTTACAGTTCTCAGTCGGCAGAAGATGGGTTGCGCAACAAGCTGGTGCCTGCCTACTGCAAACTGCCTGCTCTGTTGTCTATGAACTTAACCTGCTTACGACTGTTCGCCGGGAACTGCATCTGCTGGATCGCCGCAGCGGGATGAAACTGCAGCAGTGGCATAACCCGGAGTTTCGACTGCAACATGGGACGCAACCTGGCTTCGCACTCGTCTATCGGCAACGGTGTATTAATGTGCAGGCGAATCTCATCAAGCGCCAGGTCATTGGTAAATACTTCCACCACATATTCCTTGATGAACGGAATATCATTAAGTATGTCAAATATAGCCGGTGGATAAATGGTGGTGCCCTTGTACTTTATCATTTGCTGGGTACGCCCCAGCACGGGACTCAGCCTGCGGGAATGCCGGCCACAACTGCATATAGAATCGTAAAAGGTGCAGATATCGCCCGTGCGATACCGGAGCAGGGGCATACCTTCCACACCCAGCGTTGTTATGGTGACCTCGCCATACTCACCGGATTTCAGCACATCACCATGCTCGTTGAGTATCTCCAGTATAATAAGATCTGGCTGCTGGTGGCCGCCCATGCCAGCGCTGCATTCGGTAAAGGCCGTCTGCATTTCGGTAGATGCGTATGTGCTATAGAACTTTATTGGCCAGTCCTTAAATAACTTTTCACCCAGTGCATTAAGCTCAAAGTCTGCGGTGCGCAAGCTTTCGCCTATGCAGATGGCTTTCTGCACCGGCGCGTCCTTCAGGTCTATTTTGTGCTCCTGGGCCCACTCTGCCAGCTTCAGCATAAACGAAGGAACACCAACAATGCTCGTCGGCTGCAACCTGTTTATCGTATCCCATTGCATGGAGGGCAGTCCCGGGCCGGTACGAATGAGCGTGGCACCTAGTTGCCGGATACCCATGTAGTAGGCGATACCAGCCATAAACTGCCGGTCAAGCGTAAGCATGAGTTGGTAAGTATCTGAAGGCTTGCCATCTGCGCAAAGAAAGGACTGGTGCTCGTTGTAGGCAAGGCGTTGCAGGTCGTTTTCCGTAAGGGCTATCTCTACTGGCTTGCCCATCGTGCCCGATGTGGCCGTATATTCTTTCACCTCGTGATCAGGCACGCAGAGAAACTCCCAGTTGTGCCCCTGCATATCACTTTTAGAAGTTGTCGGCAAAAACCGCAGATCGTGCAGGGTGTGGATGTTGTTTACATTGATGTGGTGCTGCGCAAAAAGCTTTTTATAAAACGGCGAGTGCGCGTGAAGGTACACCAGCAGTTTTTTCAACGCCTCCGCCTGCCAGGCATCCTGGGTATGCAATGACTCAAAGGCTAATTTGGAATTGAATGACATCTTGAAAATTCAAAAAGTAAAAACCTACCGATGGCAGGCAGGTTCAAAAGTAAAAAGGAATCTGAATTTTGTACCATTAACAAAATAGGAATTTGCTGAAAATATAAATTACATTAGCAAATGCCATGCACGATTTATTTTTATAAAATACTAACAAATAGTTAGTTATTGCCGTCAATACTATAAACCCTTTTTTATGAAACATATACCTACTATCCTCTTATTAGTATTTGCAATTAACACTAATGCACAGAAAATAAGATTTACGGATAGTACCAACCACTGGACAACGTTGTCTTTGCGAGGCGGAGATCTCTGCTCGTTTCAGAATACTTTTAGCTATGGTGCTGATACAACCGTGTCAGGAATAAGTTACAGATATATGCGGGAATCGTCAAGCCTTTTTATCCCTGGCTCATGCATGGGCTCAGGATTTTGCATGGGAGGAGGCGCAGACTCCTTCAATTATTTGGTCAGAGAAGATACGACGTCCGGGATTGTCTATTATATCAATCCATTTGATACATTGGAACACTTGCTATTCAACTACAACTTGAACGTTGGTGATTCAATTACTTATTTATTCCCTTCCAATTCTTTCACTGATTCGGTGGCCAGTATTGATTCAACCCTAATCAATGGTATTTATCACAAGATATTCAATATGCAAAACAAAGGGAATCCAACTGGACGCAACTATACTATTTTAGAAGGAATCGGGTGCACAAACAGCCCAACATTTCCTGCCTGGTTCCCTGGGTGTTTTGAATATACAGAAAGTCTTGTTTGCTTTTCGGAGCATGGCACCTATCCGACAGCTAGCGCACCCATTAATTCTTGTGCAGCATATTCAAGTTATCCGTGCAGCTATCTTTTTATTCCGAGCTTCCACAACATAGCAGGCTGCGTCGGTGCACTGGCAACTAGCAATGCTAAGAAACAAACTCCATTTCTAACAATCACCCCTAACCCCGCCACAGACCATATAGATATAACATCAGAACATCCATTCGCGCAAAATACTTTCGTCACGGTTTATGATATGAGCGGTAGATCCGTTTTCCGCACGCAGGCGGAGCAGAAAAGCTCGGTAACCATAAATACCAGCGAATGGAGGATAGATGGGCTGTACATGATCATTATTCAGGACAACTCGGGAATAATAAAGAAGGAAAAGATGGTTGTACAACATTAAAACTAAACATACCCTTATGAAACCTATATTCACAACGCTGATCATTTTTTTGACCCTTAATGCTAACGCACAAAAAATAAGATTTACGGATACTACTAACCAATGGATGACAACCTCCGTAAATGGGGATGGTTGTTATTTCTCAACATACTTTAGCTACGGTACCGATACGATCATACATGGAATAACTTACAGGAAGCTGTATGGAAACGGGTCTCAATACTCCGGATACCACGACATGTGCTATTGTGGTACCTACGAATTTGCGGCGCAATATTACTACGGTATAAGAGAAGATACCATCGCAGGCATGGTGTATTATATATCTTTATCTACAAGCGGGGGCGACACACTGGAACACCTCCTCTACAATTACAATTTTAATGTCGGAGATTCGATCACCTATACATTTGGCGGAGGTTCACACACCGATACCGTTGTCAGCATTGATTCAACCCTGATAAACGGGGTTTATCATAAAATTTTCAACTTCCAAAATAAGCTATTGGGCTTTCAGCTCAGTTATACTGTTTTAGAGGGAGTAGGTTGTACAAACAGCCCCATCTTTCCTACTTACTTCGGTGGTTGTTTTGAATATGGCGAAAGTCTTGTTTGCTTTTATGAAAACGGCATACTGCCCGCTGCCCATGCACCCATCAACTCATGCGGTAGTTGCACCCCCAATTGTCCACCGTATTTTAATGGTACTATCTTTGACAACATCATGAATTGTGGTAGTATGCTATCGGTAAAAACGCTTAACAAACAAACTCCCTCCATAACAATCACCCCCACCCCCGCAACAGACCATATAGACATAACATCAGATCGCTCCTTCGCGCCAAATACATTCATCACGGTTTACGATATGAGTGGCAAAAGTGTTTTCCGTACGCCAGCAGAACAACAAAATACAATGACCATAAATACCAGCGAATGGATAGATGGGCTCTACATGATTATCATTCAGGACAACAGCGGGATAATAAAGAAAGAGAAAGTAGTGGTTATAAAATAATCTTCAAAAAATATTGCTGGCCGGCACAGAAAGGATCCAAGGCTAAATGTCTTAACCCCAAAGCGCTCCCCTTTAGGGGCCGGGGGTTAAAACAACCTACCCTGCCCCACTACCGGCCTTCTGAAGTCCTTGGTATTTAGTTCCTTTTCGGTTTCGTTGAGGTGGTATTTTTTGCAGTAGATGTGGAACTGGTTTCTTATCAGCTCGGCAAACTTACCATCGCCCACCATGCGGCTACCCCAGCGGCTGTCGTTTACATGGCCTTCGTGGCATTCGCTTATCTGGTGCCACACTTTTTCGGCTCGGTCGGGGAAGGCTTTCCAGAGCCAGTCTTTAAAGATGCCGCCGATGGCGCCATTCAGGCGCACTACTGTGTAGCCCGCCCATTTTGCTCCTGCATCACTAGCTGCTTTCAGTACATCGTGCATATGCATATCGTTGAGGCCGGGTATCAGCGGGGCGTTCATAATGCCGGTCGGTACGCCTGCCTTGCTGAGCGTCTCCACTACTTTCAGCCGGCTGCGGTAGGAGGCTGTTCTTGGTTCCATCACTTTGCGCAGGTCTTCATCCAGCGATGTGATAGAGGTCATCACCCGCACCAGGTTCAGCTTTGTGAGTTCCTGTATGATGTCCATATCCCGCAGCACCAGCGCATTCTTGGTGAGTATGCCCACCGGGTTGCGGTAGTCAAGGCATATTTCCAGCAGTTGCCTCGTTATGCGCATTTTGCGCTCTATGGGCTGGTAGCAGTCTGTATTGCCACTCAGGGATATTGTTGCCGGTACCCAGTTCTTGTTGTCAAAATACTTGCGCAGCAGGGCAGGTGCATTTTTCTTTACAACTATGCGGCTCTCAAAGTCCACCCCGGCGCTGTAGCCCCAGTATTCATGGCTGTTGCGCGCATAGCAGTAAATGCAGCCATGCTCACAGCCCTGGTACGGATTGGCAGAGTACATCATGCCCACATCCGGACTGGTAACGGTATTCACCAGTGTCCTGCTGTCGTCAATTATATATTCGGTCTGGCGCTTCTCCTGTTCCCAGTCGTCTATCCCCTCCACATGTTCCTGCACATACTCCCCCTTCAGAAATTTATTCTTAGGATTGTACTGTGCTCCCCTGCCCTTTTCAAATCTGTCGTTTGCCAGTTGGTTGATCATAAATTAGTCGTAAGTCATAAGTCGTGAGTCGTAAGTCAGCGGTTCGCCGGGAACGTCGGTATAGGTATCTTCGTTTACATAATCCACACCTTCCTGCTCTGCAGGCGCCGCTATTTCTTTTGGTTTCTTCACTATTTTTCTTGGTTGGCCGGGCAATAATTCTTCTTCCAGCAGGTATGTATTGCGCACATTACCTTCTTTGTTAAGGCCCAGATCCCGTACCGAACCGAAGCCCACCGCATCCTTCATCACATTGGGGTTAAACATTTCGCTGCCTTTTCTCACTACATCCTTTTGCTCAAAGCGGTCTTTTATCTGGTACATCACTTTGCGCACGGTGTCTTTCTTCATCCGGTTGTCGAACAGGCTGTATTGCATCACCGTATCCTTCACAAACGATTGAATAGCCACCGTTAGGTTGATGACTTTGCTGGTCAGCAGCGATTCCAGGCCATGGGTGCGCTCGTAAACACCCATTCGCTCCTTTATATAGTTGCGCAGCTCTATCGCATCCTGGATCGGATCAGGAAGTTTTACGGTGGTATCCCAATCCGTATTGTCCGCATAGCGGATGGCAAAGGTCACCTCTTTGCA
The DNA here is from genome assembly GCA_903905065.1 of uncultured Bacteroidota bacterium. Classification (GTDB taxonomy): domain Bacteria; phylum Bacteroidota; class Bacteroidia; order Chitinophagales; family Chitinophagaceae; genus Nemorincola. The sequence goes on from CAIVEW010000113.1 coordinate 35,388, forward strand.
AAATAGGCCGCCCTTCACCATGCGCTGCTCCAGCCGTGTGCAGAGCGATATGATCATTGATTCCAGCGTCTGCCGGTTCTGGCTCTGCTGGCGGCTCAGTGTGCGGGTGGCGCTCATAGTGCGGTTCTGCGCATTGCTATACATATCTACCTCCCCAAAGTTGAGCCGGCTGTGCCAGTAGTTGCCCACCACTCCACCAAATGCCTTGCGAAGTAGCGCGGGCGACGAATGCCGCATCTGCAACGGATCATTAATGCCTATCAGTTTCAGCCGGCGCTCATTCGCTGCGGCTATTCCCGGCAGGTCCGTCAGCTTCATAGTTGCCAGGTAACCATCTATGTTTTCGGGGGTTATTACTGTGAGCCCATCTATTTTCTGCAATCCGGTCCCCACCTTAGCCAGGAAAGAGTTGGGCGCTATGCCTATGGAGCAGGTCAGGTAATCATATTTTGCCCTTATATCCGCTTTTATCTGTTTAGCCACCACCGTCAGATCGTCATACACGAGCCGGTAAGAGTTGAAATTAGCCACTGCCTCGTCTATACTTTTGGGTATTACATCATCGCAGTAACTGCGCAGGATGGCCATAAAATCCACATGTATTTTGCGGTACCAGGCCGGATGTGTGGTTATCGTAAGCATATCCGGGCACAGCATCAGGCAATCCCGTAGCCTCATTCCACTCTTAATTCCAAATTTTTTGGCTTCTTTAGACGCAGCGATCACAGCCGCGTTAGGACTATCATAGGTCAACACCCCTAAAGGCTTGCCCCGCAGCTCTGGGTGCCGCTGTTGCTCACAACTGGCAAAGTAACTATTCATGTCAAGGAACATAACATAAGAGCCAAGATTAGCCTTATTTGAGTTCTGAAATATGTCCCCTTTGTGCTTCACAAAGGCTAAGGTAGGAATATTTTGTCAAATTTATTGGAGAAACATTCCTAATCCACGCTAAAATCATTAAAGTACATTTGCTTCACAAACTATCCAAACAAATGCCTGTAAAATCCTGGTTGTCTGTTGTAATAGTATTCATCGCGCTCAATAGTTCAGCTCAATATCCTTTCGAAAAATACCCACCAATAAAATATAAAGAATACGGTCCCTGGAAAATTGATAAAAAAGCGATGATGAACGACCGTGATGTGGTCGCATTCTATATGGTGATTCCCAATTTTTTTGAACGAGAAAATCTAACGATACGGATTACCACCCACGATAGAAAAAGCAACATTTCCCAAATAAAGCTTTTCAAAGGAAAGAAGCTAATTGGAAACTTACATGAAAAGATGTTTTTTTCTATGCTTAACTTGTCGGAACCTGTGAGGGTTGCTAATATTAAAGGCGATAGTCTGAAGGACATCAAACTAATTGTACCGTATATGGGCTGCGGATTGGCAAGTCTGAACGTTAGGGTTATTTACCTTTTCCAAAAACCGAATAACAAGTTTACAAAAATCTCATACATGGATATGTCAGACCCTAATATAGCGGAAAGGGATTTGGATATGAATGGAACTTATAAAATAATAACAAAAGCATTGCGAACATATAAAGACCATAACTATTGGCTCTTCAATCTCTATAACTTTAAGGACAATGCACTTATTAACGTAAATGAAAAGTTCAACTACCCGATTATGGTGCAATACCTCTACCGACAAAATTATACTCCTTCACAGCTCAGTAAAAGCATACTTGAAAAATTTTCGTCAAAACTCCCGGAAGAATATGAGGTAGAATGCAGCGATATAAAATAACAAAAAGAAAGCCGGTCGGCTGCTTAACGGCCAAACATATAGCGAGATGCCAGAAACGGTATAATCAGAATATCCTGATCCCGGTTTCTTGATCTCATTAATAAAAGGATCATCTATTTTAAATACCTGTGTATTAAAATGATGCACCTCGATATCCGGAAACCGGTAGTTAATTAATGCGGTTTTATGATTGTTTTCAATAAAGTTGATAGTGAACGCGTCGGAGATCAAAGCAAGGTCGATATCGGAATCGTCGTGCTGAACACCTTTTGCATAAGAGCCGAAAAGCCATGCTGAAAAAACAGGAACCCCATCTTTCATACAGGCATCAACAAATTGCCTGGCAAGAGTTATTGCAGTTGTTTTGTCAGCCATTCTATTTCCGCTTTTAGTAGAGCATTTTATTTACCGTATGCATCAGCGGAGCTAACATACATGAAACTCTATCCCGCTAACTACTTTTAGGTTTTAACTTTTGACTTTAAACTTAAATCCCCACCTCCAAAAACACCGGGCAATGATCTGAGTGCTTTATATGCGGCATGATCTCCGCATGTTTTAACTTTTTGGCGAGTGGCTCGGTGACGTTAATGTAATCTATCCGCCAGCCCTTGTTATTGGCCCTTGCCCCGGCAAACTGGCTCCACCACGTATATTGGTGCGGCTCCTTGTTGAAGTGACGGAAGGTGTCCACAAATCCGTTGTCAAACAGCTTGTCCATCCATGCTCGCTCTTCGGGCAGGAAGCCGGTATAGTTCTTATTGCGCACAGGGTCGTGAATATCTATGGCTTTATGGCAGATGTTGTAATCGCCGCAAATGATGAGCTTCGGGCGCGTTTTGCGCAACTCACCAATGTAGTCAAAGAACTCATCAAGCCACTGGTATTTATACACCTGCCGTTCATCACCACTGGTGCCGCTGGGGAAGTAAGCATTTACCAGGGTCACGTCACCAAAGTCAGCGCGTATGACCCTGCCTTCCGCATCACTTTGCATGATGCCATTGCCATAAAAAACATTGTCTGGTTTTATTTTGGTAAGAATAGCTACCCCACTATACCCTTTCTTTTCAGCAGAATAGGAGTACACTTCATATCCGGCAGCCTTGATCTCCGCTTCGGGTACATCTTCCTTATTGGCTTTTATTTCCTGCAAGCAGATCACGTCGCCCGGATCGGTTTTCAACCAGTCTATGAATCCCTTCTTTACCGCGGCGCGTATGCCGTTTACGTTGTATGTTACGATTCTCATTTTTTCAATTTCGCAATTTGATAATTAGAATTCGGCAATTATCGTCCAAAGTTACTATTCCATTCATTACCGCGTAGAGCATTGACTAATTCGCAAATTATCGAATTGCCAAATTAAACAAGCCCTTCATCACTCATACTCAGATAGTCATTGCCGGCGATGATGATGTGGTCACGCAGCTTTATGTCCATTAGTTCTGCCGCCTCGCGCAGCTTCAGGGTCATCGATTTATCGGCATCGCTGGGCTTTTTACTGCCCGATGGATGATTATGGGCTATAATTATTTGGTTAGCATTATACAGCAGGCAATTTTTCAGTATCATCCGGATGTCTACTACTGTAGCCGTCATGCCGCCACTGCTTAAGAATTCATGCTTTATAAGTCTGCTGGCCTGGTTGAGGTACATCACGCAGAACATTTCATGGTTCAAGTCCTGCAACAGCGGCATAAAGAACCGTGCAGCATCTTTGCTGTTATTGATAGCTGCCCTATCCGGCCCTTCGCTTAGCTGGCGCCTGCGGCCCAGTTCCATAGCGGCGCAGATGGTGATGGCCCTCGCCTCCCCTATGCCTTTTATCTTTTGTAGCTCGGAAACATTCAGTCTGCCTGCCTCCCGCAGATTGTTATGCGCAAGGGCGAGTACCTCGCGGGCAAGGTCCAGAGCAGATTTCTCCCGGGTCCCGCTGGATATGAGTATAGCCAGCAACTCAGCATCGGTAAGCGCTGCCGCACCTTTTTGCAGCATCTTCTCCCTTGGCCGGTCATCTTCCACCCAGTTCTTTATACTTTTCGATTCTTGCATCAGGCTTGAAAAATACAGATAATTATGGTCTTTAAAAGTTACCGGATAAAATTTATCAATCGGTCGATACCGTTATTACTTTTTGATTTCAGGATAACCCCCGTACCTTCGCTGTTCAAAATAATTATCTGTGGATAATATTTTTACGCATGTGCCCTACAAAGAAACAGGGTACTTTTCCAAGCTTGTAACTGACTATATCAGCAATGATCCCGGTATAAAATCCTTTTACAACTTTTCTCCAACTGCCGGTGGACTTTCGCAAGCCATCGATGAGCGTTCTAAATACCCCGTTGACCGCAAAGCGTTGGTTGCTTCGCTCACCAAACAATATGAGCAGCTGCCCAAAAACCCGAAGACAGAAGCGAATATTCAGTCTTTACTCAGTGAAAAAACGTTTACTGTCTGTACAGCCCACCAGCCCAATTTGCTCACCGGCTACCTCTACTTCGTGCATAAAATACTGCATGCGATAAAGCTTGCAGAAGAACTGAATGCGTTGCACCCTGATAAGAATTTCGTTCCTGTGTACTACATGGGCAGCGAAGACAATGACCTGGAAGAACTGGGTACTTTTAAATTCCGCGGCGAGAAATATGTTTGGGACGGCGGAGGGCAAACAGGCGCTGTGGGCCGCATGGACACCGCCGGCCTGAAAACATTGTTGAATGGGCTTTTCAAAAGCTTCGGGCCACCCGGTGCCAATTGCGACGAACTGCAGGGCATCATCACGAGAGCCTACCTGGAGCATAAAACCGTGGGGGCTGCTACCCAATATTTGGTCAATGAGCTATTCGGCAACTATGGGCTATTGGTTATAGACCCCGACGATGCAATACTAAAAGCGGCTTTCATACCGGTGATGGAAGATGAATTGCTGCACCAGGCGGCCAACCCGATCATCACAAAGCAGATTGACGCCTTGGGCGCGAACTATAAAATACAGGCACATCCCCGCGAAATAAATCTTTTTTACCTGGCAGACCAGGTTCGCGAGCGGATCGTGCGGGAAGGCGATACCTGGATCGTGTTGAATACAGATAAGCGTTTTTCGCAAGCAGAGTTACTTAGTGAGCTTAAACAATATCCTGAGCGATTCAGCCCAAATGTGATGCTGCGTGGGCTCTTCCAGGAAACAATATTGCCGAATGTGGCCTTTATAGGCGGCGGTGCGGAGGTGGCTTACTGGCTGCAACTGAACTCCCTGTTTAAGCACTACCATGTTTTTTACCCGGTCATATTTTTGCGGCAGTCGGTGTTGTGGATAAACGAAATGGCGGCAAAACTGCGGAAACAAGCAGATGTAAGCATTCCTGCGATTTTTATGCCGGAAGCCGACCTGGAGCGCGACTATATGGTACGCCACCGCAGTACGGTTTGGCAGACAAAAGATGAGCTAGATGCGATCGAAAATGTACTCGCCGCGCTAAAACAGAAAGCTGCCAATGTGGACGTTACCCTGGGCCCTGCAACCGAAGCGGCCTTAACGAGAATGAAGCGCGAGGTAACCGAACTGGAGAAAAAAATGCTCCGGGCGGAAAAAAGAAAACTTGAAGTTGAAATCGCCCGCATAGAACGGGTAAAGCATATTCTTTTCCCCTCTGGCAGCTTGCAAGAGCGGGTAGAGAATTTTATGGAGTATTATTTACAATATGGGGCTTTATTTTTCGACACGATCAAAGATGGTATAAAACCTTTAACATTAGAGTTTCTAATTATTGAGTAATTTTCGCCATAATGAAACCCATTACGCTAAGGCGACACCCGCTGAAATTCTATTTCCTGGTCTTTTTTCTTGCGCTTTTTTGCTGCGCTTTGGGGGCGCTGATACTTTTTGTTGGACTTAGATCGGCTGAAAGAAGGGAGAGTGGAGCTTTTACCATGTCCGCCTTCAGTCTTTTCTTTATAGTGCTGGGCATATTTTCCCTTTACAAATATTACCGCAACGCCCCCATAGCCAAGGCAGACCAATACCAAATCACCTTCAACGACACCGAAGCCTACACATGGGAGAACCTGGAGAAAGTAACGCTCATCGGCAAACAACCATTTAAATATCTTTTCTCCTACCAGATGGAAGGTATGATGCTGCTCTTTAAAAACGGGAAAGCAAAGTATCTGTTCGATGATTTCTATACCAACCTTGGTGAAATGAAAGCCTTCATCCAGCAGGTGGTGATCGAAAAAAGCAACTCATTTGAATACACACCAGAAGCCGCAAAGAAGAATGAGCAGATACCTGAGACGTTCGCCGCGTATAAAGGCAACCAGTTTACCAGTTTAAGGGGTATCATGTTGTGGAGCCTTTATGTGATCTTCATCATAATGATCGTGTTGCGGCCCGGTTACCTGGACCATATCAACGTTCCTAAATTCGTCATTTTTTTCAGCATGTTTTGTTTGGGGTGGTTCTATTTTCATTCGTTGCTCATGAATTATTTTCTTCTTTCAGAGCACTACCTTGCGGTGAAGAACCACAATCTTTCCTGGAGAAAAAGGCTGTACCTGCTCGACGATATCAAAGAAGTGACAGTGGAAACACAGGGAAAAATGCCCAATAGCCTTAGGGTCATTACCAAAGATTTCCGGAGTACCGTTTTTCCCGCGGGAACGCTGAATGACCACAACTGGCGCGCCCTTAAAGAAAAGCTGGAAAGCAAGGGCATAACAGTGCGCATCGACAGCCCGTTTCTTTCCGTATAGCACCGCTACTCCATCAGTTCGGGATAAGACATTACTTTATAGAGGACGGATGTGTCCATGGCTGCGTAGCGGCTGTTTATGTTTATTGCGGCACGCTTCTCCCAGGAGCCAAGCAGTGTGTCTTTAGATGCTGTATTGAAATCCTTCAATTCATCCGGACTGAGAAAAATAAAGGTACGCTGGGGTTTTTCGCCTTTTAATGCAGATATGAAAATGCTTTCCACTGGCGCGCCCCAAGTGTAGATCAGTGCGTTATCTACAGTCGGCGGTAACGGCTTGGTAATAACGATCTTGGTCAGATTTTTTTGCCTCATTTTTTCGTTCATGCGCGCTAATAACGCAACCCTGTTAGTGAATGGAGCTGCCGCCATAAAAATGAAACCAATGCGGAGCAGGTACACCAGGAAAATAA